>NZ_JBBMQQ010000004.1:0-533840 GCF_038900095.1 Hoeflea sp. AS16
TGGCGGCAGCATAATCAGG
This sequence comes from Hoeflea sp. AS16, assembly GCF_038900095.1. NCBI lineage: Bacteria > Pseudomonadati > Pseudomonadota > Alphaproteobacteria > Hyphomicrobiales > Rhizobiaceae > Hoeflea > Hoeflea sp. AS16. The sequence goes on from NZ_JBBMQQ010000004.1 coordinate 20, forward strand.
GCGGAAATCCACTTAAGCAGACGCCCGAAACTGTTCAGACAATCCGAACCACCTCTGACCGCTCCCCGCCCAATCTTGCTAGACGTTCTTTGGCGCTTTCGGCCCGAAGGAGACCTTGATGAAGATACCTACACACCCGAGCAGATATGATGGAGCCGATTGCTACTGAAAAGCCCATGATCACGTATTCTTAAGAACCATCTGGTTCTGCTTACAGAAGCTAAGCTGCAGGCTTCAAGGATGAAGCCTGCAGCTGATTTTAGTGTGCCAAAAGCAAGATTGCATAGGCTATGATGAAGAGAGAGTAGGCGTAGGGTTCCATTTTTGTTTCTCCAGTTTCGTGGTCCGCATTGCTGCGGTGGTTGAAACTTGAACCTATCTTGCAGTTAAGGGCAGATACGAAAACGGATTTGCAGCTTTAGAATGTTGAGTACTTAATCAGTGAAACCAGATACCGAACGATTTCTGCAGGCCTTATCAAAAATCGAAGGAACTCAAGAAGCAAAAGCGGTTATCTTGGGTGTTTCCAGCTCGGCTATCTCGCAATGGTCATCAGGCGTGGCGAGGCCAGGCTCTGCGCGATGCTTTCGACTTGCAGAGGTGCTTGATTGGCCTGCGGCCATTCTTTTTGAGAGCGGCGATTTAGATGAATTTGAAAGGAAACTGGCCGATACGCCCACCGTCGACGCAAGACTGGCCCGTTCACGATTGCAGGGTGTGACCCTTACTGTGGATGGCCGTTTTGAGGCTACCATGCAGCGAAGGCTGAAGAAATTTGTAGGCAATTTTTGGCTATTCAGACGCTCAATACAAGATCCCGATGCCTATGTTGCAAAGAGCGCACTATGTATTTTTGAGCATGAAAAATCATTCAAGTTCCTTGAGGTTCGTAGAATATTCGCAACACAAGAAACTGAGATTAACCTGATGCGCATGGAAGGAAGTGTTGCCATTACCTCCCAATCAGAGTTGGTTTTTTCAGGTCATACGTTCGCTGGGATGCATAAGAAACCGAAGTATATGATTTCGAACGAATATGTAGAGGACGTAGATTCTTTCTCTGTTCTGCTGACCGCGCCATCATTAAAGAATGAGCCAGCGTTCGCCTGTTCTTGCTTGTTGATGAGGAGCGCTTCTAAATTCGAGGCAATGACTGAATATGCAAAAATCATCGAGGTCCAGCAGGCACAAATAGAGCTGGAAAAGTACCAAAAAAAGCTGCCACCGTCAGATGCATTCGTTGTACTCGGTTCGTAGACCATTCACTGAAATAGAAACACAGATGTTGTTAGTTCGCAGAAAGCAGCGCCTTTGCGACAGCTAGACGATGGAAGGGGGCGTGCTGGGCCTCCTGTTGAGCGACCGCGAACGTCCGCTCCCCGCCCAAATTTACCCTTCGCCATTCGCACCCTCCTACAAAAAATCTCCCACATTTTCCACACCCTCCCGCCCCATGCGATAATCCCCCCACCTTCCGTCCCGAACGGATGGCCGGGGCTGACGGAGCCCGGGCCGGCGGAAGGCGGTGAGTTTTGGCGCGCGGGCACCGTACCTGCGGGCCGGAAGCTTGCGAAGCGACACCCCGGTCAGCGCGGGGACCTGCCGGATCGAGGTGGATCGGGCCGAGGGTTCTCCCGCGCGAATGGCCGGAACCGGTCGCAGAACTGCGGCGTCCGCGTCTTTCTCACGAGAGGCAAACGGGCGGCACGATCTTCAACCGGCGGCGTTTGATCCGCATCCCTGTCCGGGCGGGCTGCCCGGCCACGGAACGCGGCGTCACCGCAAACGCCGGCCTGACAAGTCCCTGCCGGGCCTGACGGGTCATGCTGTCTGGCGCCGGGTGGGAGAGGGAGGTGTTCGGTTCCCGAAGGATCGAACGTGACGAAACCGCCCGGGGCTTGCGTCGAGTTTCGCGGGAAGAACAGCCCGCCCGCGCCCGGAAGGCGCTGGGTTTTCCTCACCGGTGGGGCGCGGGGACACGCGCCAAGCCACATTCTTCCAACCACCACGGGCCTGTCGCCCGCGCCCCACGAGTCCGGATCGGGTCCGGACAAGGAGATTGCCCCAAAGCCGCCGGCGAGTTTTTCGCGCGCGGGGTTTTGGTGTGGCTGGTGGTTGAATAAGGAGATGGCGGTCTACAATATCTCGCCAACCAGGCAACACCTCTCCGTCGTCATCCTAGGGCCCCGACCCTAGGATCCATTCCGTGATCTCTCCCAATCCTGCAGTGTGTGGACAGATCACGGAATGGATCCTCGGCTCGAAGGCCGAGGATGACGAGAGATTGGGCCGAGAATCACGATAGAGAGGTATGAGAATGACCGGTGCAGTGAGCGCCGCTGCGACCAGGGACACAGCCCCCTACCTTTTCGGCCGCTCCAAGAGCGCAACAACCTCGACATGGCTTGACCACAGGAACTGGTCGATCGGCGTCACCGAGGTGAGCTTGTAGCCGCCCTTGATCAGGATCTCGAGATCGCGCGCCAGTGTAACCGGGTTGCAGGACACGGCGGCGATGTGTTTGACGGTCGAGCGGGCGATGTCGGCCACCTGCACTTCGGCGCCGGCGCGCGGCGGGTCGAACACCAGCCCCTGGTAGGTCTTCAGTTCGGCCAGCATCAGCGGCCGGCGGAACAGGTCGCGCTTTTCCACGCTCACCGGCTTGAGCCCCTGCGTGCGCCGCGCGGCCTTGTCGAGGGCCGCGAGCGATGGCCCGTCGGCTTCCACCGCATGCACGTGGCTGTTCTCGGCGAGCCTCAGGGCAAAGGTGCCGGAGCCGGAAAACAGGTCCACCACCCGCTTGGATTTCTTCAGATGCCCGGTGACGAGATCGCCCATCACCGTCTCTGCCGCACGGCTCGCCTGCACGAAGCCGCCCGGCGGCGGGTTGACGATGACCTTGCCGAATTCGAGTTCCGGCGGCTGTTTCTCGATCAGGATTTCACCGTTGAAGCTCAGCCGGGCAACATCAGGCTCGGCCCGGACCGCCGAGATGATCCGCAGCCGGTCGGGCTCGCCAAGCTTGAACGGGGCATCGACGGCAAGGTCGAGACCCGGCGCTGCATCGAGCACCGAGAGCCGGAAGGCCTCCTTGCCGACAGCCACGGCCGTCGCCAGCCGCCGCAGCGCCGGCAGCGCCTGGTTGATCCGCTGCGTTGCGACGATGCAGGTTTCGACCTTGACGATCTGGTGGCTCGCAGCCCGGTTGAAGCCCAGGATCGCGCCCTTGTCCGTGCGCCGCGCAGCAAACACCACCCGCCGCCGCGTGTGAGGCTCGCAGGAGACCAGCGGTGCCACATCGGCCGCAATGTTGCGGCTTTCCAGCGCCGCGATCACCAGCCCGCGCTTCCAGTCACGGTAGACGTCGTCGGCGACATGCTGAAGCGCGCAGCCGCCGCATCCGGCGTTCTCGTCGTCCGGTCCGAAATGCGGGCAGGGTGGCGTCACCCGGTCAGGCGATGGCTCCAGCACGGCGATCAGCGACGCGCGGCTTTTCTCGACCCCCGCATTGACCACGTCGCCGGGCACGGTGAAGGGGACGAAAATCTGGCCGTCGGGCGTTTCGGCGATGCCGTCGCCCTGTCCGCCGAGCCTTGTGATGGTGAGTTTTTGAGCGCTCATGATTTGACGCCTCCGATGAGAAATTCGTGGTTGCCGTCGCTGCCTTCGATCGGCGAGGCGATGGGCCCCAAGGCCGTCCAGCCGGGCTGCGCGCCCAGCCACCCGGCAAGATCCGCGGCAATGACCGGACCTTGAGACGTGTCCTTGAGCAGCCCGCCCTTGCCGACGCCTGCGCGTCCCGCCTCGAACTGCGGCTTGACCAGCAGCACGGCAAAGGCGCCGGGGCCCGCAAGCCCGAGCGCCGGCGGCAGCGCCAGCTTCAGCGAGATGAAGCTGACATCCGAGACCACCGCGCCGATATCATGGCCAGCCAGATCGGACCGGGCGAGGTCGCGGGCGTTGAGGCCCTCGAGATTGCTCACGCGCCCATCGCCCGCCAGGTTTGCATGCAACTGGTCATGGCCGACATCGACGGCAAGCACGTGGGCAGCCTCGCGTTCGAGGAGCACTTGCGTGAACCCGCCGGTCGACGCGCCGATATCAAGCGCCACCCGGCCGGCTGGATCGAAGCCGAAATGATCGAGACCGGCGATCAGCTTCAACGCGGCGCGGGAGACATAATTTCGCGCCGGGTCCGACAGTGCGATGTCCGCGGTGTCTGTAACCAGCGCACCGGGTTTGGTCACGGTCTTGCCATCAACCAGCACCGCGCCACGCGCAATCGCGTCCCGCGCCCGCGAGCGGCTTTCGTAAAGCCCGCGCCGGACCAGGGTCTGGTCAAGCCGGTCCCTGCTTGCCGCAATCTGTGAAGATGGGTCTGCCATGAAAGCCGTCTTGGCCCGGAAGGGCCGCAAGGGCAAGCGCTTTGTGCGTATCTGGCAGCGTCAGGCCCCGCGGTTCAGAAGAACAGCAGGCTGCCCTTGCTTTCATGACCTGGCACCGGGGCCGGCACTTCTGCCGCCCGGTTTTCGATAACCCGCTCTCTGGCCATCGGCAGAATATCCACGTTTGCATCCAGATCCAGCGATCCGCGCATTTCGCCCAGCTTGGGGATCAGCATCCTGATTGCCGCTTCCTCGATGCGCTTGTCATAGGTGGGGCGCTTCTCCGCGTTGGCCGGTGAGACCAGGCCTGCCGCCACCATCAGCAATGCCATCGCGATCCTGCGCGCATGGCGTTTTCCCGCCTTTTCCATCGTCATTTGCAAACGCCCCGAAGTCCTGTGCTGTGGGCAAAACACTAGCAGCGGGATGTTTCAGAACGCCCAAGGGACGTGGTTAGAATCCGGAAAACATTTATGGTTTCAGAACGGTAACCTGAGCGCCTGCGCGGTTTTCGGCGTTAAGCGCGCGAAACACCGTGTCGACAATGCCCTTCCGGTCGAGCCCGGCGCGGGCATACATCGCGTCAGGCGAGGCATGGTCCATGAACACGTCTGGCATCACCAGCGAGCGCACCCGCAGACCGCCGTCAAGCAGGCCTTCGGTTGAAAGAAATTGCAGCACATGGCTGCCGAAGCCGCCGACGGAGCCTTCCTCGATGGTCACCAGCACTTCGTGATGCCGCGCAAGCTGGCGGATCAAATCATGGTCCAGAGGCTTGGCAAACCGCGCATCGGCAACCGTCGTTGAAAGACCCGCGGCGTTGAGATCCTCGGCCGCCACCAGGCATTCCGCCAGCCGCGTGCCGAACGACAGCAGCGCCACCTTGCTGCCTTCGCGCATGATCCGGCCCTTGCCGATTTCCAGGATCTCGCCGCGCTCGGGCATCTCGACGCCAACCCCTTCGCCGCGTGGATAGCGGAACGAGATCGGGCCTTCATCGTAGGCTGCGGCCGTGCGCACCATGTGCTTGAGCTCGGCCTCGTCGGAGGCCGCCATCACCACGAATCCCGGCAGGCAGGCAAGGTAGGTGGTGTCGAAAGCCCCCGCATGGGTGGCGCCGTCGGCGCCGACGAAACCCGCCCGGTCGATCGGAAACCTCACCGGCAGTTTCTGGATCGCCACGTCGTGGACCACCTGGTCATAGCCGCGCTGCAGGAAGGTCGAATAGATCGCGCAGAACGGTTTCATGCCCTCGGTCGCCATGCCGGCGGCAAAGGTTACTGCATGCTGTTCGGCAATGCCGACATCGAAGGTCCGGGTCGGGTGCACCTTGCCGAACTTGTCGACCCCGGTGCCGCCCGGCATCGCGGCGGTGATTGCCACGATCTTGTCGTCGAAGTTGGCTTCCTGCGCCAGCGCCTCGCCGAAGACTGCGGTGTAGCTCGGCGCGTTCGGCTTGGCCTTGGCCTGGGTGCCGGTGACGACATCGAACTTGGAAACGCCGTGGTACTTGTCGGTCGCCGCCTCGGCAGGTGCATAGCCCTTACCCTTCTGCGTCACCACATGAATGAGCACCGGCCCGTCGCCATTGTCGCGCACATTGCGCAGTACCGGCAGCAGGTGCTCGAGATTGTGGCCGTCGATCGGGCCGATATGGTAAAATCCGAGTTCCTCGAACATCGTGCCGCCGGTGACGTAGCCGCGCGCATGTTCGACGGCGCGGGTGATGGCGCGGTCGATGTTCTTGCCCAGATAGGCCGTCAGTTTCTTGCCCGCTTCGCGGATGCCCATATAGGTGCGGCCCGATGCCATCCGTGCCAGATAGGCGCTCATCGCGCCGGTCGGCGGGGCAATCGACATGTCGTTGTCGTTGAGAATGACGATCAGCCGCGCATCGAGCGCACCGGCATTGTTGAGGGCCTCGAACGCCATGCCTGCCGACATTGCGCCATCGCCGATCACCGAAATCACGTTGCGCGGCGTGCCCTGCAGCTGACTGGCCACGGCCATGCCGAGACCGGCGGAAATCGAGGTGGAGGAATGGCCCGCGCCGAAATCGTCATACTCGCTCTCGGCGCGCTTGGTGAAGCCGGAAAGACCGCCTTCCTGGCGAAGCGTGCGGATCCGGTCGCGGCGGCCTGTCAGGATCTTGTGCGGATAGCACTGGTGGCCGACGTCGAAGATCACCCGGTCATGCGGCGTGTCGAACACCTTGTGGATCGCAATCGTCAGTTCGACCACGCCAAGGCCGGCGCCGAGGTGGCCGCCGGTACGCGACACCGCATCAATCATCTCGGCCCGCAACTCGGTCGCAAGCTGCGGCAACAGCTTGTCATCGATATTCTTCAGGTCGGCGGGATAATGAACCGTGTCGAGAAGCGGGGTTACTGGCTGGTTGGTCACGTCATGCCTCACAATCGATCACGGCGTAGCCCGTAAATAGGTATGTGTAAACCCGGATTAAGGTTTGAAATAAGGTCTGGGCGCACTTGCCACAGCTTGATTTGCAATCGTTTGCGACCGCTTTGGCTCACTTTTCCGGCAGCGGGACGAACTCTTCCGCATCGCCGGGCACGATGTCGAACCGTCCCGAGCGCCATTCCGCCTTGGCCTGTTCGATGCGGTCCTTGGACGAGGAGACGAAGTTCCACCAGATATGCCGCTTGGTCGGAATGCTGTCGCCGCCAAACAGCATCATCCGTGCACCCTTTGCTCCGGCGGTCACGGTGATGGCATCTCCGGGGCGGAAAACCAGCAACTGATCCGGGCCGAACCGGTCGCCGGCGATCTCGATCTCGCCTTCCAGCAGGTACAGCGCGCGCTCTTCCCAGTTGGCATCAAACGGCGCCGAGGCCGATGGTGATAACGCCAGATCGACATAAAGCGTTCCCACGTGCTGCGGCACCGGAGAGACAAGTCCGCCAAAACCGCCCATCACGATTCGGGCATGAATTCCCTTGTCGGTGATCTCGGGCAATGCGGTGGTGGCCGTGTGGGAGAAGACCGGATCGGTTTCCTCCAGATGGTCGGGCAATGCCAGCCAGGTCTGAAGGCCTGATATCGGCATGTCGCCACCCCGCATCTCTTCGGGCGAACGCTCGGAATGAACAATGCCGCGGCCCGCCGTCATCAGGTTCACATCGCCGGGCCTGATTACCATCTCGGTGCCCAGGCTGTCGCGGTGCCGGATCGCGCCGTCAAACAGATAGGTGACGGTGGAAAGGCCGATATGCGGGTGAGGGCGCACATCCATGGCGGTGTCGCCGCGCAGAACTGCGGGCCCCATCCGGTCAAAGAAGATGAAGGGCCCGACCATCCGCCTGCGCGCGGTCGGCAGCGCCCGCTTGACCGGGAAGCCGCCGATGTCACGCGAGGATGGAATGATCAGGTGTTCGATGGCGTCACAGGAATAGGCATCGCCGGGTTCCGGGTCTCCTCCGGGGAAAAAGCTCATGCCATGCTCCTGTGTTTGCGGATCTATTCTGTGTCGAGAGGCTCCGTGCCTGCAGGTTGGCCCTGGCGGTCGAGGCGGATCTTCTCGATCCGCTTTTCCGCCGCCGACAGCAGCTTTTCGCAATGCGCTTTCAGCGCTTCGCCACGCTCGTAGATTTCAATCGACTTGTCGAGGGGAACGTCACCGCGCTCGAGCTGTTCGACGATGCTCTCCAGTTGCGCCACTGCCGCTTCGAAGCTCATGGCGGAAATGTCATTGGCTTCGCTCATCAATCAACCCTCCTGCAACCGGATCACGTGGGCTGCCGCCGATTCGGCGAGGCCCACCAGATCATAGCCGCCTTCAAGCAGGCTGACGACCCGGTTGCCTGAATGGCGCCCGGCGATTTCCATCACCTTGCCGGTGGCCCAGTCGAAATCGTCGGCCACCAGGTTGATCTCGGCCAGCGGATCGCGATGGTGCGCGTCAAAACCGGCGGAAATGATGATCAGGTCGGCATGCGCTTCCTCCAGCGCGGGCAGGATGCGGGTCTTGAAGGCTTCGCGGAAATGGTCGCTGCCATCATTGGCCGACAGCGGCGCATTGAAGATGTTGCCTTTGCCGGTTTCCCGCAGAGCCCCGGTGCCGGGATAAAGCGGCATCTGGTGGGTGGAGCAATAGACCACGCTGTCATCGTCGTAGAAGATGTCCTGGGTGCCGTTGCCGTGGTGCACGTCCCAGTCGACAATCGCCACCCGTTCGGCGCCATGGAATTTCTGTGCATGCCGTGCGGCAATCGCTGCCTGGTTGAACAGGCAGAAACCCATCGACGTGTTTTTCTCGGCATGGTGGCCGGGTGGCCGGGTTGCGACAAAGGCGTTGTCGGCTTCCCTCTTGAACACCGCATCGACGGCTGCCATCGCCCCGCCGACCGAGATAAGTGCCGCTTCCATCGAGCGCGGGCTGGCCATGGTGTCGGAATCGATCTTGGAGAACCCGGTTTCGGGAATGGCCGCGCGGATCTTCTCGAGATAGCTCTCCGGATGCGCCAGCAGCACGGCTTCGGCCTGGGCTTCAGGGGCCAGGTGCCGGACAAGCGTGTTGAAGTGCTCGTGTTCAAAGACAGCCTCAAGCGCTTTCATCCGGTCGGGCCGCTCGGGATGGCCGGCCGGAACCAGGTGTTCGAGGCAGATGGGATTGGAGTAGAAAAATGTTGTCATGCGTTGGTTTTAACAGGAAACAAACGGCTTTCCAGTGGCAATTTGGCGCGGTACGGGGTTTGCAGGGCCGTGGTTGCCTTGCACCGGCGGGCGTTGCTGGTTAGCCGCGCGGCCACAGTATCCAATGGCCGCGATGCGGCCCCCCTTGTTCCCGCGGCAAGACACCTGCCCATCTTGGTGGCGTTTCCGATTCTTTCATCTCAATGGTGAAATATGCATCGGAATCGGGCGTGGCACGGAAGTTGTGTTTGCAGCCTGAGCAGGCGGAAGACCGTTTCACGGTTCACCACGATCACCCATGGCATTTCAGATGGAAGCAGCAGATTGCAAACGATGACATCCCCGGCAGGAAGAACGAACCCGGCAGGAACAACGGGTAGATACGCAGACGAGATCAAGCGGTGGAGTGATGGGTTTGAAAAATCCATTTCCCGTTTGATCGCCCTGTCGGCCATTGTCTGGCTTGCTTTGGCAGGCGCAGTGATGGCTCAGGAGGCACCGGTTGCGCCGCGCGCCGACAAGAATGTCGTTGTTGGCTACCACATCAGTCCGCCGTTTGTGATGCGTGATTCGGACGGAAACCTTGGCGGAATGGCGATCGATCTCTGGAACAAGGTTGCCGGCGAACTGGGCTACACCGCCTCCTATCGCGATTACCTGACAGTCTCCGGACTGCTCGATGCGACTCGGGCCGATGATATTGATATCGCAGTCGGCAATATCTCCATTACCGAGGACCGGGCAACGCGGATCGACTTTACCCAGCCCTGGTTCGATGCGGGTTTGCGCATCATGATCGACAAGGAAGGCACCACGGGCCTTGGTGACGTATGGGACGGGTTGTGGGAGGCAGGCTATGTCGGAATCTATGGCTGGATTGTCTCCCTCATCCTGCTGGCAACGGTCGGACTGACGCTTTTCGACCGGCATTTCGACAAGAACTTCCCGGACCGCTGGCGCGATGGAATTGCCGAGAGCTTTTATGCCGTCATGCTGGTTGCGACCAAGGGAACCCTGCCGAGCCGGACGAAGCTGTTCGGCTGGGTCGGAAGGATCTTTTCGGCCTTCTGGCTTATCATCGGGGTTGCTGTTCTTGCCTATGTCACTTCATCGGTCACCAGCGTCATGACAAGCCTTGCAATCCGCGGCGACATCAGGGGACCGGAGGATTTGCCAGGGCGTACAGTTGGCGTCTTCACCGGCAGCATCAGTGAAAACATCATGGCCGGCGAGGGGATCGACATTCGCCGGTTTGACGGCATTGAAAATGCCGTAGCGGCTCTCAAGGAAAACGATATCGATGCCATCGTCGCCGATGCTCCGGTGCTGGAATACTACAAGCACCAAAACCCTGATTTCGGTCTTGATGTCATCGGCCGGATATTCAATCCGGGCAAATACGGCTTCGCGTTGCCCTACAATGAAGACACGCTCACGCAGGAAGTCACCATAAAGCTGCTGGCACTTCAGGAGCATGGAGACCTGGATCTGCTCGAGAAACAGTATTTTGGTGATGAACGCTGAACCATGAGTGCCGAGGTTGCGCCAACTGGCGCAGCCCGACATCGCGTGCGCGATCAGCCGCGAAAGACGGTTTTGGCCCGTTGGTGCAAATCGTTCAGAGCGGCCGGCCTGTTCGTGTTTGGACAAAACGCGAACGCGTGTAAGGTCAGCCAATGGTGATTCCTGTTTCAAACAAGGCCGCCCGGCGGATTTTTCTGGCCAGGCAGGGGCTGTCGGCACCGCCGTCGCGCGCCTTGTCCAAGACAGACCTGTTGCGCATGATCCACGATCTGGGATTCGTGCAGGTCGACAGCATTTCCACCGTCGAGCGGGCTCACAACCAGATCCTGTTTTCGCGTAACCAGACATTCCGACCGGAGCAGCTCAGGCAACTACTTGAGGAAGACCGGGCGCTGTTCGAGCACTGGACTCATGATGCGGCGATCGTGCCTTGTGATTTCTACCCCTATTGGAAGCACAAGTTCAGGCGTTGCGAAGAGCCGATGCGCAAACGCTGGAGCAAATGGCACGGCGAGGATTTCGACAAGGCCTTCGGCGAAACCTATCAGCGCATTGCCGACAACGGCGCCGTGCTTGCCCGCGAGGTCAAGCAGGCAGACCACAAGTCCGGCGGCTGGTGGCAATGGCATCCTTCCAAGAAGGCGCTTGAGTTTTACTGGCACACCGGCAGGCTGGCAATCAGCCGGCGGCAGAACTTCCAGAAGGTTTATGATCTTGCCGAACGCGTCATTCCGGCTGCCCGTCTGACTGCCGAGGTGTCTCATGTCGAGTTCATCGACTGGGCCTGCCGCAGTGCGCTTGAGCGCCTCGGCTTTGCCACCCATGGCGAGATCTCGGCCTTCTGGGACCTGGTCTCGCCTCAGGAGGCGAAGGATTGGGTCAGTGCCAATCGCGACCAGTTGCATGAGGTCGAGATCGAATGCGACGGCGGCGGCAAGCCGCGTGCGTCCTTTGCCCTGGCGGGCTTCTCCGCCGAGCCGGATGACTGGCCCGAACCGCCTGGCCGCATCAGGGTGCTTAGCCCGTTTGATCCGCTTCTGCGCGACCGCAACCGCGCCGAGCGGCTGTTCGGGTTCCGCTACCGCATAGAGGTCTTCGTACCCGGGCCGAAGCGTGAATATGGCTATTATGTCTTTCCGCTGCTTGAAGGCGACCGGCTGATCGGCCGCATCGACATGAAGGCGGACCGCAAGGCAGGCACCTTGAATGTCACCCGGCTCTGGCTGGAACCGAAAGTTCGCGCTTCTGCGGGCCGCATGGCAAGGCTCGAGGCCGAGCTTGCGCGTGTTGCCCGTTTCGCCGGCGTCAGCGAAATCACCTATGCCGATGGGTGGAACGAGGGGCTGTGAATTTGGCGGCCGCCATTCCCTTTTGAGGCTGCGTCATTGTTGATTTCCGGAATTTTTCCGTTCCTGGAGTTGTTGATGGCCCCGGCATGTGAAAAATACAGTCCGTGCGGACGCCAGTTCGCGTGTCCGGAAATCGAGTGCGAGACCAATTCATGGCCAAGCCTGTCATCGGCGTTATCGGCAATTACTACAATCTGGAGAACAGGTTTTCCGTTCAGCTGGCGGGACAAAACAATCTTCAGGCGATCGCCGACGTGGCGGGTGCGCTGCCGCTGATTTTTGCCGGCAATCCGGGCATCACCGACATTTCGGATTTGCTGGACGCCGTGGATGGCGTGCTGCTGACCGGAGCCAGGGCAAATGTCCATCCGGCCCGTTTCGGTGCTGAACCCGATCCCAGATATGAGCCCTATGACGAGGCGCGGGATGCCGTTGCCTTGCCGCTGGTCGAGGCCTGTGTGGCGAAGGGCGTTCCGTTGTTTGGAATCTGCCGCGGTTTTCAGGAAATGAATGTGGCGGGCGGCGGCTCACTGCATCCCGAAATTCGTGATTTGCCGGGCCGGATGAACCACCGCATGCCTCGCCTCGAGACCGGCGAAGTTCATCCGGATCCCGATGTCGTCTTTGGTGATCGTCATGACGTGAAGCTGGTTCCGGATGGTGTTTTTGCGCGCATTCTCGGGCGTGAGTCGATCCGGGTGAATTCGCTGCACGGGCAGGGCGTCCTCAAGCTGGGCGACAGGATCGTGGCCGAGGGAGTGGCGGAGGACGGCACCATCGAAGCCATCCGCTTCAAGGATGCCATCGGCTTTGCGCTCGGCGTGCAGTGGCATGCCGAATATGATCCGCAGCACAACCCGGTCAACAGACCCCTGTTTCAGGCCTTTGGCGAGGCTGTCAAAGCCTACAAGCGGTCCGGGTGATCTCGTGTTCGGTAAGCGCGTCCATGCGGGTGAACCGGGTGGTCGCTGACGCCGTGTGTCTACCGGTGATAGCGGCGCAGCGGCTTTTGCCTCATGCCGGATTGCACTCCGACATCACGGGCTGACCGCGACCAGCGCGCCATCGTCGGTGGCTGTCAGGATGACGCCGTCGACAATCGCGATGGCCTTGTCGATTTCTCCTGGCAGCGCAATGTCGGCGCGGCCTGAGAGCGGAAACCGCAATCTCTGATGGTTCTGGGACGGCAAGATCAAGTCCAGTTTGCCGCCGAATTCGCCGACGACGGAGAGGCCAAGTTCCCTCGAACCAATCTTGTGGTTGGAGACGTCGGCTGCAATGTCATTGCTTTCAACCAGTGTCCCGTTACGGAAAACCAGTGAGAACAGCCGTCCGTTGATGTGCGGCGTGCGAACCCCGTAGATTGTCAGGCCGCCGTCTGGACGAGGGACAAACCCGGCAATGTTGAGCCAGCGGTTGGCCCGTCCGTTTTCCGAACCGGCCGCCAGTTCGACAAGTTGCCCGGCTGCAACCCCGTAGAGCGCAATCGCGGCGCCTCCGGACCTCGACGAACGGATGGCGATGACCTCGTTGGTCCCGTCTCCATCAAGGTCGGCAATCCTCGGCGTGAGATCTTCAAACACCAGGCTGTCGGGCAACACGAATTCCGACTGCCGGCCTTCCGCGTTGACGACGATCAGTGATCCGCCTTCAAGGCTGTCTCCGAGAACGCCGTGGGCATAGCGCCCGGTTGGCCTCGCATACCACGCGCGCCGGATATCGCCGGTTCCGGCGACGGCAATGCGTCCATCAGGCAGTGCGCCGGCTGGAGCGGGGGCCGCTTCGGCGGGGGCGTGTGCCGGTGTCAGGCAAAGCCCGGCCGGTCTGCCGCAGGCGACAGCGGAGTAAAACAGCTCCCCCGCCTTCACATAAGTACCTGCCTCGGATCGGATGATCCGCTCGACCGGCGCGTCGGTTTTCAGGACATGAACCGATTGGGCCCAGCTGCTTTCGGCAGGCAGGAGGGCACAAAGAGCCAGGCCCAGCAGCGCCGGAAAGCGCGGTATCATCAGATGATTTCAGTCGACGAGATCTGGATGCCGAAACCTTCAAGTCCGACATAGTGGCGTTCGCGCGATGCGTAGAGCTTGATCGAGCTAATGCCGAGATCCTTGAGGATCTGCGCGCCCAGCCCGATTTCCAGCCATTCGTCCTCGCGCGCCTGCGCTTCGGCATGGCCTTCGCCCTCGATCAGGGCCGTCCGGCGCGAAGCCTGCGGCCCGACGCCCACCGAGCCTTCGCGCAGGTAGATCACGACGCCGCGGCCTTCCTTGGCCATTTTCTCCATGATCGCGGTCATCGGCTCCTGTTTGGAGAACACGTCATTGACCACCGATTCCTGGTGCAGCCGCACCGGCACGTCGACGCCGTCACGGATATCACCAAACACCACCGCCAGGTGATGCATCGGATCCCAGGGCAGCTTGTAGCTGTGGGCTTTCGCCTTGCCTGCCACCGTCTCAACGTCAAAACTGTCGATGTGCTCGACCAGCGTTTCCTTGCGCTGCCGGTAGGCAATCAGATCGGCAACCGAGACCTGCTTGAGCCCGTGCGTGACCGAAAAGGCATCGACCTGTTCGCCGCGGGTGACCGTGCCGTCGTCATTGACCAGTTCGCAGATCACCGCGATCGGCGGCAGCTCCGCAAGCTTGCACAGGTCAACTGCGGCCTCGGTATGGCCCGAGCGCATCAGCACGCCGCCCTCGCGGGCAATCAGCGGAAAGATGTGGCCGGGACGGGTGAAATCGCTGGCGCCGGCATTCGGATTGGCCAGGTTGCGCGCCGTCAGCGTCCGGTCGTCGGCGGAAATGCCGGTGGTCGTGCCGTGCTTGTAGTCCACCGATACGGTGAAGGCCGTTGTATGGGCGGAATCATTGTCGGCCACCATGGCGGTGAGGTTGAGCCGCTTGGCTTCCTCGCGCGGCATCGGCGTGCAGACAATGCCGGATGTGTGGCGGACGATAAACGCCATCTTCTCGGGCGTGCAATGGACGGCAGCGACGATCAGGTCGCCTTCGTTTTCGCGTCCGCCGTCATCGGTGACGACAACGATTTCACCGGCCTCAAAGGCGCGGATGGCTTCAACGACGCGGGCTTGATCATAGCTCATGGGCAGTCTCTCAATCGAGGCGGCCGGTCTGGCCGCGGTCTCTCAGGTAATGGTCGGCAAGCGCGCATGCAACCATGGCTTCGCCGATGGGAACGGCGCGGATGCCGACACAGGGATCGTGCCGGCCCTTGGTTCTCACATCCACTTCCTTGCCGTCGGAGTCAATTGAACGCCGGTCGTTGAGGATGGAGGAGGTCGGCTTGACGGCGAACCGTGCAACCACTGGCTGCCCGGTTGAAATGCCGCCCAGGATGCCGCCGGCATTGTTGGACAGGAACACCGGATTTCCATCGTCACCGATCCGCATTTCGTCGGCATTTTCCTCGCCGCTGATCCGCGCCGCATCAAACCCGTTGCCGATCTCGACACCCTTGACGGCGTTGATCGACATCAGGTTGGCGCAGATGTCCTGGTCGAGCTTGGCATAGATAGGCGCACCCAGCCCGGCCGGCACGTTCTCGGCCACCACCTCGATGACCGCGCCCACCGACGAGCCGGCCTTGCGGATGGCGTCGAGATACTCTTCCCACACCGGAACGGTTTCCGGGTCGGGGCAGAAGAACGGGTTGTTGTCGACTTGTGCCCAGTCCCAGTTGGCGCGATTGATCTTGTGTTCACCGATCTGCACCAGCGCTGCCCGTACGCTCACGCCGGGCACGACCAGCCGCGCCAGTCCGCCCGCTGCAACACGTGCCGCGGTTTCCCGGGCAGAGGAGCGTCCGCCGCCGCGATAGTCGCGCACCCCATACTTGACGTCGTAGGTGTAGTCCGCATGGCCGGGCCGGTAGCGCTTGGCGATCTCCGAGTAGTCTTTCGATCGCTGGTCAGTGTTCTCGATCAGCATCGAGACCGGCGTGCCGGTGGTGATCAGTCCGCCATCATCCTCGCGCATGACGCCCGAGAGAACCTTGACCAGGTCATCCTCGCGCCGCTGGGTGACAAAGCGGGACTGGCCCGGTTTGCGCTTGTCCATCCAGTGCTGCAGGCCGGCTTCGGTAAACCGGATCCCGGGAGGGCATCCGTCGACGACGCAGCCCAGCGCCGGCCCATGGCTCTCGCCCCAGGTGGTCACGCGAAACAGATGGCCGAAAGTGTTGTGCGACATGCGTTGCAACCGTGGAATATCGCGGAACAGGCCCGCATTTGAGGGTTCAGGTGAGTTCTAGAGGATGGAGGGGGCTTGGGGGAAGCCTTTTTGTTGCCGCAGCTTGCGATGCTGCCGGTTTGATTGACAAGGCAATTGTTTGCGGCTCAATTGGCGGCGTCAATTTTGCCACAATATGCTCCTTCAAAGGGGCAACCCGGAACAATTACCAAGGACTGCCCGATGCGTATTGCCATTTCTGCCCTTTTTGCTGTTTCAGCTCTGCTCGCACCGCTCTCCGCATGGGCTCAAAGTGCTGACGCCACGGGCAAGATCGCCGACGTTTCCACAGCCGAACAGACCATCAAGCTCAATGATGGCAAGGTCTACGTCACGCCTGCGGAATTCAATTTCGAAGGCTTGGAAAAGAACGTTGAAGTGGTGATTTTCTATACGGTTGTCGATGGCAAGCGCATGATCAACGATCTCGAAGTGGTACAGTAGTCACTGCGCCACCTGTAATCTTCTCAGATCCAGCCGATTGATTCGCCGTCTGTCTTGAGAACCCGGTCCTGCGGGATGTCGATGATGGCAGCATCGTCGCCTTCGATCTTCCCGATCCTGTTGAACAGCGTGCGAATCACGCCGCCATGGGCAACGCAGATTGTAGGCCGCTCGAGCCTGGACAGGAATGCATCGGTGCGTTCGGCCAGCATGGCATAGCTTTCGGCCCGTTCGCCGGGTGGCCTGAAGTGCCATTTGCCCTTGTTGCGTTGCTCGATGAGGTCAGGCGAATGCGCCTCGACCTCGACAAGCGTCTGCCCTTCCCAGTCACCGAAAGACAGTTCAAGCAGAAGTGGTTCGGTGCGGTAAGCCAGCGGATCAAGGCCGGCGGCCTCGCGAACAAGTTCCATGGTCTGGCGTGTGCGCCCCAGCGGGCTTGCCACCCAGTCGAAATCGTCAAGCGGCAGTTCCAGCGTCGGCAGGCTTGCAAGCGTGCGGCCATTGGCTGCCGCCTGGCCGCGTCCGGTGGCGTTGAGCGGGATATCCAGCGCACCCTGAAGCCGCTCCTCCCGATTGTAGTCCGTCTGCCCATGGCGGATCACGTAGAGAAGCATCACTAATCCTCGCTGCAAAGTATCGACGTAACCTCGCGGGCGTGGATTTTCACGCCCGCGAGTCGTTCGTCACTGTGAATAGATGCAAAGCCCGTCCAAGTGAAGCCACCTGGACGCCGCAGGCGTCAGACGACGCTGATGTCGGGAGCGTCGACTGCCTTCATGCCGACCGTGTGGTAACCCGAATCGACATGCAACACTTCGCCGGTGACGCCGCGCGACAGGTCCGACACCAGGTAAAGCGCGGAATCGCCAACCTCGTCGATGGTCACGGAGCGCTTGAGCGGCGAGTTGTACTCGTTCCACTTCAGAATATAGCGGAAGTCGCCGATGCCCGAGGCAGCCAGCGTCTTGATCGGGCCGGCGGAGATCGCGTTGACCCGGATGTTGGAACCGCCCAGATCGACAGCAAGATAGCGCACGCTGGCTTCGAGCGCGGCCTTTGCAACGCCCATGACGTTGTAATGCGGCATCACCTTCTCGGCACCGTAATAGGTCAGCGTGATGATCGAACCACCGTCGGTCATCAGCGGCTCGGCCCGCTTGGCGACCGCCGTCAGCGAATAGACGGAAATGTCCATGGTGCGGGTGAAGTTCTCACGGCTGGTCTCGACGTAGCGGCCGGTCAGCTCGTCCTTGTCCGAGAACGCGATGGCGTGAACCACGAAATCGAGTTTGCCCCAGCGCGATTCCAGATCGGCGAAGACCGCGTCGATGGTGTCCAGGTCGGTGACGTCGCAATGCCCCGCAACCACCGCGCCAAGTTCCTTGGCCAGCGGTTCGACGCGCTTCTTGAGTGCTTCGCCCTGGTAGGTCAGCGCAAGCTCTGCGCCTGCATCGGCACACGCCTTGGCAATACCCCAGGCAATCGACCGATTGTTCGCCACGCCCATGATCAGGCCGCGTTTGCCCTTCATCAGGCCGGAAGTGTCAGCCATTGCATTCTCCCTCGAAATTGTCGCGAAGGCTATGGCACACGGTGCGTGTTGCCGCAAGTCAAGGCAACCGATTGGGTTAACTGCCGGGCATTTAGTTTTGTCCGGGCAGGGCGCCTAGAGATACCAGGCCTTCTTGCTTGCCCGCATCAGATCCTTCAGGTGCGGATCAGGTTTTTCAGGCAGCATCACGCGCAAATGAATGTGCAGTGTCCCCCGCTTGCCAAAGGAAGTGGGAAGTCCCTTGTTCTTGACCTTGAGCACGGTGTCGGATCCCGACCATTCCGGAACTTCGATGCGCAGGGGCCCGTCGAGGCCTTCATACACGAAGGAGCCGCCCAGTACCGCTTCTGCAAGTTCGATCGGATGATCGCCGTGAAGATCACTGCCCGTTGAGCGCAACCGTGAATGCTCCTGATGACGCACGGTCACGATAGCATCGCCGTAAACCTCGGGCTTGGGCGAGGGAACCACGATCTCGGCCCCGTCAATTGTTCCGGCGGGGATCGTGTAGGTGACGGTTTCGTCCTCGCCGAAAACGATTTCCTCCTCGAAGCCGGCGAAAGCCGTCTCCAGGGTGATGTCGATCTGGTGATGTGTCGGCGGCAGCACCGTCTTCGGCTTGTGCCGCGACTTCCATTTCTTGAACAGATTATCAAGCGTGGTGAGCGGATCTTCATCCATGCCCGGAGCATCGGTTTTGGTGCGCTTGCCGGACTGGTCCTTGTCCTGGCTGGCTTGCTCCTTGGTCTTCTTGGCGGCTGCGTCGCCGAAGATATGGACCACCATGTCCTCGAACTTGGCTTCGTCCATGGCGTCGGCAGCCTGGTTGGCCGCACTTGGCTGAGGGCCGGGGGCGTTGCCCATCGACTCCTTGAACGTCTTGAAGGGATTGGCCGCAAAACCGCGTGCCGGCCGGGTCTGGCGACGACCGCGGGCATCGACATGACCACGATCGAACTTCAGGCGCATCTCGGGATCGATCAGCATCTTGTATGCATGGGCAATCTCCGCAAACCGGTTCCCGGCCTGCGGATCATCCGGATTCTGATCCGGATGCCAAATTTTTGCGAGCTGCCGGTAGGCGCTCTTAATATCTTCAGCTTTCGCCGTCGTATTGACGCCGAGCACCGTGTACGGACTACGCATGTTACATCCCCGTATGGGCCTAATCCGGGTACTCTAGCGTTGATTTGCTAATCATCCGTGTATGGAAAACGGGATTTCGGTCCCAG
The DNA here is from genome assembly GCF_038900095.1 of Hoeflea sp. AS16. Classification (NCBI taxonomy): domain Bacteria; kingdom Pseudomonadati; phylum Pseudomonadota; class Alphaproteobacteria; order Hyphomicrobiales; family Rhizobiaceae; genus Hoeflea; species Hoeflea sp. AS16. The sequence goes on from NZ_JBBMQQ010000004.1 coordinate 19,412, forward strand.
ACCCGGAATAATATTCCAATCAGCCTTCAGCGCGGTCGAGGCTGACCAGGTCCCATCCGCCATCGGGACGGCGGCAGACACGGCCATTGAAAAGCGCCACGCCGTCAAAGCTGTGCCGTGTTGTCCGGAACAGGCGGCAGGTCCTGTCGCCATCGACCAGTATTGTCATATCCGTAATGACCCCGGCGGACCCGGTCAGGGAATTGGACCATGGCTGGGAATTGGCCAGCTCATCCTGGCTCAGATTGCCGACGAGATCACGGATGACTGTTTCGTCGGACAGGACCTCGCCCTCCGCCGACAGCGGCGCGATCGACCCGGTCGTGGTCTGGTCGATAGCAAGTGCCGAAACCGCCGACGAACCGCCACCCATGCAGGCAGACAAGGTAAGGCAGGCCGGCAATACCAGCGCCAAAACGGCGCGGCGCACCGTGCCGCTCTTTTCCCTGTAGGTTGCTTCTGTTAGGTCAGGTTTCAACGTACTGCCACTCCAGCCCGGAGGCATGAGGGAAGACTATGACAGAAACAGGGTTAACGACTGGTGACTTCACGCAAGAAGCCGAACCTTACCGGCTTTTTGCGAAATGGCTTGAAGACGCGACCGCATCCGAACCCAATGACCCGAATGCGCTGGCACTGGCGACGGTCGACAGCGACGGACTGCCGGATGTCCGGATGGTCCTGCTCAAGGGCTTCGATGAGCGCGGCTTTGTCTTCTACACGAATTTTGAAAGCGCCAAGGGCCAGGAAATTCTCTCGTCAATGAAAGCCGCCATGTGCTTTCACTGGAAGACCCTGCGCCGACAGGTCCGGATTCGCGGACCGGTCGAGCAGGTCAGTGACGTCGAAGCCGATGAATACTACGCCTCACGCCCCCGCGGCAGCCGGATCGGCGCCTGGGCATCGAAGCAGTCGCGGCCGCTGGAAAGCCGCTTTGCGCTTGAAAAGGCCGTGGCTGAATACACCGCCAAGCATGCGATCGGCGAGATTCCGCGTCCGCCCTATTGGTCGGGCTTCCGCATCATGCCGCAATCCATCGAGTTCTGGCATGACCGGCCGTTCCGGCTTCATGACCGGGTGGTCTTCACCCGTGCGCAAGAAGGGACGTGGGACAAGACCCGGCTCTATCCCTGAGCGGAACCGGTGAACGAAAACGGGATCCCCGAGGCAAGCGCCCCGACATAACGGCATTTCTGGTAGTAGCCGTTGAGAGAAATGCGCGGCAAGGAAAACGGCTTCGCTAGGCTTTCCGCGTGCAGTGTCCCGGGGTTGGTGGTCACTGCGAGTTTGAAGCCGAGGTCTTGCGCGGCCTGGTACTCCCGGGGGCCTGCCGCACATCTGTCACCATACGGATAGGCAAGCGTGTTCGGCACCTTGCCGGTGATCTCCGTCACCCGCTCCACCGATTGGCTGATTTCCGTCCGCATCTGTTCGGCGGTCAGATGCGCCAGGTTGGGATGCGAGATGGTGTGCGCGCCCAGGCTTGCGAGTGGCGTTTCTGCAAGCTCGCGAAGCTCGGCTTCCCCCATCACCTCCCGGTCGACAATTCCGGTCGGGCAAATCCCGGCGTCCCGGGCCTGCGCGCCCAGCCGCTCGACAATGGGTTGCTGCTCGTTGCAGGCAAGGGCTTTGTGCAGGCGGTCAAACGCCGCGTATTTTTCGGTCGGGGTACGGACCGGAAGCGTTTCCTTCCCGTCTCCGAAATCGAATATGAACTCGTCGATCTGGCTGAGCAGCTGTTCCGCGGTTTCCCACCAGATCGAGTGGGTCCGGTCGACGAACCCGCCGGAGATGAAGATCGTGTAGGGAACTCCGTGTTTTTCGAACACGGGACGGGCAAACTGGTTGTTGTCGCGATATCCGTCATCCAGCGTGAAAACCATTGCCGGGCCTGGCCGGTCCGGCTTGGCAAGAAATTCCGGCAGGTCTTCGAGAGCCACGGGGACATGCCCGTCAGCCTTGAGCTTGGCAATGCTGGCATCAAGGAACTCGGGAGTGATCGTCAGATGCGCCACCGGGTTGAAAGCCTTGTGGATGGCTGGCCGGACATGGTGCAGGGTGAATATTGCCCCCGATCCGCGTGCGCCCGACATCAGGCCCGTCTTTGACAGCAGCGACACGGCCTCAAGCCCGCCCTGAATGGCGGTGCGTTTGAGCATGCGACGTGCGGCAACTGTCTTGGGTCCGAACATATTCCCGATCCGAAATGCGCAACAAGCGCCAGATGATGAGTTGTCTTAGCAGGCCCGGCTTAACCGATGTTGAATCATGCGCGGGAGGCTCGAAAGTGGTGCGATTACTTCGAAGAGGAAACGCTTCAGCTGCTTTTTTGCCCGCGTCTGTCACCCATATTTGCCGGGATTTCAGGCCAGTCATGCATTTTGATTTCGGGTCAAAGAGCAGACTTTTCTCATGACCGGAACCAGACGGAAAGGTCCGTCAGTCGAACCCGGTGCCGTTTGCCGGAATGCCTGGTCTCGTTCAAAGGATGTATGTAGTGACCGCCCAAAGCACGGCACTCAGGCTGAAGAACGAGAGCACCGTGGCCATCAGCATGGCGACGACGCTTGAGCGTTCGCGCCCGAAACGCTGCGCCAGGATCGGATAGATCCCCATCATCGGAACAGCCGCAAGGATAACCGCCGCAGCCTGCATGTCCGGCGACAGCGGTGTCAGGCCGGCAAGCGGCAGTGCGGTGGTTGCGGCAAACACGGCAAGCGGATGGAACAGCAGCTTGCCGGCGACGGTTGGAGCGATTTCTCCGCTCAGCCCGCGAACAGACACGCTTGCCAGTGTGCCGCCGATGACCAGCAGCGACACCGCCGCGCTCGAAGCCGCGAGCATGTCGACAGGCTTCATCAGCGGCGCCGGGATATTCAGGCCGGTAAACGAGGCAACGAGACCGGCGACGAGGCCGATGATGATCGGATTGCGGATCAGTCCCTTGAGAGTTTTTGACAGCATCTTGCCGACAGGCGATGGTCCACCTTGGCCTGCTTCCGCGATAGCCAGAAGCAGCGGGATCAGCACGATGTTTTCAACCAGCATGTTCAACGCCAGGCCGACACCGGCGATAGACGGCAGCATCAGAAGCAGGATCGGATAGCCGATAAACCCGGTGTTGGAGCAGACCATGCCCATGGCGCTGAAAGCCGCGGCCGTCGTGTCAGCCTTCTGGACCTTCCGCGCATAAAAATACCCTGCGCTCAGAACCACCAGCGAGCCGCAAAGATAGGCCGTCATGTAGCTCCAGTTGGCCACCTCGGAGATCGGCCGCTGCGAAACAGCCTTGAACAGCAGCGCGGGCAGGGCAAGGTAAACGACATAGGTGCCCAGAACACGCATCGCTGCGGCTTCGAACACGCCGGAATAGACCGCGGCGTATCCGATCGCGATCATGATGAAAACGGGAGCTGTGATGGAGAGAATATCGAGCATGACGGAAGAACTGGTTTGTCTTCAGCCGCTTAGACACGGCGCTGACCGGTTTGGCAACCTGTCAGCGCTTGGTCATGCCTGTTTCCCGCTTCTTACGCTTGCAAACCTCTGCCGGGTTCAGGTCTGGGTGCCGCCCACGGTCATGGCGTTCATCAGCAGATGCGGCTGGCCGACCCCGACCGGAACGCTCTGTCCGGCCTTGCCGCACATGCCGATGCCGGTATCAAGCGATGAATCATTGCCCACCATCGAGATCCGCTGCATCGCTTCCGGGCCGTTGCCGATCAGCATCGCACCGGTCACCGGTGCGCCGATCTTGCCGTCCTCGATCATGTAGGCCTCGGTGCAGCCGAAGACGAACTTGCCCGAGGTGATATCCACCTGGCCGCCGCCGAAGGACACCGCATACAGGCCCTTCTTGACCGATGAAATCATCTCTTCGGGGCTTTTGTCGCCCGAGAGCATGTAGGTGTTGGTCATCCGCGGCATCGGCTGGTGCGCGTAGGACTGACGCCGCCCGTTGCCGGTGGCTTTCATGCCCATCAGCCGCGCATTCTGCCGGTCCTGCATGTAGCCCACGAGGATGCCGTCCTCGATCAGCACATTGTAGCCCGACGGCGTGCCCTCATCGTCAACCGACAGCGACCCGCGCCGGCCTTCGATGGTGCCGTCATCGACGACAGTAACACCCTTGGATGCCACCCGTTCGCCCAGAAGGCCGGCGAAGGCCGAGGTTTTCTTGCGGTTGAAATCGCCTTCCAGTCCGTGGCCGACAGCCTCGTGCAGCATCACGCCGGGCCAGCCGGCACCGAGCACCACGTCCATCGTGCCTGCCGGGGCAGGGACGGCGTCGAGATTGACCAGCGCCTGGCGGAGCGCTTCGTCCGCGCCATGCCGCCAGCTTTCATCGGTGAGGAAATCGCCGAACAGCTTGCGGCCGCCCATGCCGTAGGAGCCGTTCTCCTGCCGGTCGCCGACGCCTGCCACCACCGAGATGTTGAGCCGCGTCAGCGGCCGCACGTCACGTACCCGGTGACCGTCGGCGCGCAGGATCTCCACCACCTGCCAGTTGGCGGCGATCGAAACCGACACCTGGCGGACGCGCTCGTCCTTGTTGCGAATATAGTGATCGATGGTCTGCAGCAGCTTGACCTTGTCCTCAAAGCCGGGCGCTGCGAGCGGGTTGTCCGCGGTGTAAAGCACCTTGTTGGTGCGCTGCGGGGCTGCGGAATAGTTGCCTTTGGCGCCGCGCGTGACCGCGGAAACAGCGTCTGCCGCACGCATCAGCGCCGCTTCCGACAGCTCGCCCGCATGGGCATAGCCCGAAGTCTCGCCCAGCACAGAACGCAGCCCGAACCCTTTGTCCGTGGCGTAGGCCCCGGATTTCAGCTTGCCGTTGTCAAACAGCAGCGATTCGGTTTCCTCGTATTCAAGATAAAGCTCGCCATCATCTGCGTCCTTGAGCGCATCGGAGACGATTCTCTCGACCTTGGCTTCCGAGATGTCGAACTGGCTGGCGAGCGGATCTTGCATGGTCTTGTCCATTTTTTCAAAGCGGCGTTGCCAGTCTATATAGGTGATCCGCCCCGGATTGAAACCGGGGGTACGCAGGACCAGATCAAGTCCGTCAGCCTTCGGACTACTGCGCCCCCCCCGGTAGGATTGTGCCGCTCGGCGTTCTAGTCGCAAAGCGCATCTTTCTGGCCCGCCAGAAGTTTTTTGGCAGCAGCACAATAGATGGCATCTGCCATCGCGGCATGACCTTCCGCCGTCGGGTGTACAGGCCCGCCCAGCGTCCTTAGCGCCAGAAACACCGGATTGCCTTGATCAACGGGTTTCTCCTCATAGGCATTGGCCTTGTAATGATACATCAGCATGAGTGAATCGTTGAACGTCCGGAACCAGCGTTGGCGCTTGGCATAAGGGTAGAAGTTGGTTGCCGGATTGAACACGGCCCAATTCGAGGATCCGGCCTTCATGTGGGGCAGGTCAAGCTTTTCGGCGTTTCGCCTGCCTGCCGTCGTGGCGCAAATGCCGTGCTTCTTGAACCGCTCGAAATGCGAATCGACAAAGGTGAAGCCGTGGCTGTTTGCAAGCCGCCGGATCTTGCTGTTGAGTTCGTCGAGCACGGCATTTGCTTGCTTGATATTCGCCTTTCCACGCGTTTGCTCCGGGCCTGCGAGGGTAAAGAAGCGGCTTGCATTCATTCCCTTGCGTCCACTTTTGCAATAGCGCTGGTTCGCATCGAAGACCGGGGAGGGGTAGCCGGTCAACACCACCTTGGACGGGTCTTCCATCTCCAGTTTCTGGTCGATGGCCTTGGCAAGCATGCTGTAGCGGCCGTCGAGTTTGTCGATGTTGCTGCGCGCCTCGGTCAGGCTGATGCCGCCCGCAGCCATGGCGTAGACCGGCGCCATCAGATCACCGAAGATATCGGTCATTCCGCTGTTAAGCACGATTGAGGTGACAAGCTTCGAGAAACCCATGTCATTGCCGCCTATGCCCAGCAACAACAGATCAATGTCGCGTTTGAAACTGGCCCTTTGCAAAATCGGCTGCCGGTTCAGCCGGTTGCCGCCGGGCCATGCGGGGCACAGCCCGCGTGCCTTGCGGATGGCGACCGTCCCGCGACCGATCTTGTCGAGCACCTCGCGTGTGTACGGGTCGCCGTTCTCCAGCGTATTGGCAAAATAGGCCAGCTTCAAGGCCCCCCCGGAAGTGCCGCCCATGGCACCCACCAGCGCGCCGATCTGCGGTTCCATATGCCTGAAATTCCTGGCGCTCCCCGCGATGCATTCCCGCCCGTCCTGAGGCCAGAACAATCCGTCTGTGATCTCCGCGCCTGAACACGCGTAGCTGGCATAGGTGATGGCGTGATGCCGGTCGCCTGAAAGCGCCAGCGCAATGGCGGCCCTCGTATGGGCGCTGTACATTGACCGGTGACAACGCCGGTCGAGCCAGCGTGCACTGGAGAACGGGGCAATCGATCCGTCAGGCCGTGATTTCCGTCTCGGAACGCCATAATTGGCGAGCCTGGCCCCGGTGGTCTCGTCGTAGCGGGGACGGATTGTCCGTTGCTCGTCAAGCACAGCAGGCAGATCGGGATTGCCTTCGCCTGAAGCGAAGGAATCTCCGAGACTGGCTATCATCAGGTCCCGGACCTCGATCTCGACCGGATCAAGCGGGGATCCACCCGCCTCACCCGAGACGGTAAGACGCGATTCGTAGGGAATGCGAAGCACCGCCTCGTTGCTGCAGTCGATGATGGTCTCGGCCATCTCCCTGCTTCGGGTCTTGCGGTTTTCTTCAAGAAAGCCGTAACCCGGCTGAAGCGGCGTTTCGATCAGCAACCGGCAATCCTGTCCCGCGAGACCTCCGGCAATCCGCACCGTGACAAAATGGTGCTCGGGCACAATGTAGCCGTTTCGTGTGTCGATGCCGCCGGTATCGCTCTTGCAGTCCATGAAATCCTGTCGGGCAACGTTCCAGCAGGTGGCATCGCTCACGCGGGCCTGTTCGTAGCTTCGCAACAGTGATGACCATCCGAGCCTGACATCAAAGCGCTCAGGTTTGCGTCCTTCGAGGCTTCGCAAGGCTTCAACTGCTGCTTTTGGCGTCGTGCCCGCGAATGCGCTGGGACTGGCCCACCATGCACCCGAGTTGAGCCTCTCTTCCATGGCGCTGACGCGGTGTTTCCTGAAGCCCGGGGAGGACCGCGCATCTTCAAAGGCCATCTCGTGAACAAGATGATCTGACGAGAATCGCAAAAACCGAAACGGCTGGTCGACAGTCCAGGTGATCTCTGCTGCATGAGAAGGCAGGGCAATCAGAAAAATTGCTGCCGCCTGCAAGACGAGATAGCAAAATCCGCGCATTGGACACTCCGTCGGTTTGATGTTCAACCAAGCGGAGTGTGTGATCCCAAGTATTGAGGGTCAAGAAATGCGGACTTGTTTCACGGTTTATTCACGGCAGTGCTGCGTAGCCTTCGGTGAAGCCGGCGAGGTCGACCGGAATGCCGATGCCTTCTTCCGGTGTCTGGAACACGATGAAGGTTGCCGTGGTGCCGCCGCGCAGGGTGGTCAGCAGCGTCTCGTCAAGGATCACCTCGGCGTAGCAGCCATCGGAAAAGCAGCGCACGAAATAGGCGCGGCCGATATCCTTGCCGTCGACATTGAGGCCAAGTCCCGAGGGAAGCAGCACGCCGAGCGGCGCCAGCACCCGAAGGATGCGGGCCTGCTGGTCTGCCGTCTTGAGCACCACCACCGAAAGCCCGACCTCGGGACGGTCATCGGCAATCACGTTCTGCATCAGCGCGCATTGTTCGCCGGGAGCACCCGCGGGCGTGTCGCAGACAATCGACCATGCGCCGTGCGAGGACTTCACCTTGCCGGCCTGCTGGGCGGCTGCCGGCGTGGCAAGGCCCAAGGGGGTGGCGAGCATCAGGCACGCCAAGGCAGCGCCAAAACTCCGGTTAGCTATTTGTGCAAATGCCATTTTAACTCCATGGAGCGGCCGAATCATCGCCCAATTTGTAGATGGGCGCAGGAAAATTGGAACCCTTCGCGGCCACTCTCTGCTGTTTTGTGCGGCAAAAATGCGACTTCGGGGCAACGTTGCCGGATCAAAGTGAGCCGGTACGTATATAAAAGCCCGGCGCAACGGGGCGCCTGTCGGCCAAATACCCGCGAAAACCGCGATCCTGGTTGTTTTTGTCGGCTCAAACCCGCCGCTTTCGCGGGTGCCGCGCAAAAATGCCGCATCATCAGCAGGTGACGGCAGTTGCGGGCGGTGTCATTCTGTGGTTTGAAGCGGCAATCTGATTGAGGGATTCCGTCTGGTCACGCAGGCGGCACGATACTCGAGGGAGACATAACGTGACCAACAAGCTTTCTGCAGGGCTTGCCGCGCTGGTTTCGCTGGGCGCGAGCCCCGCTTTAGCGGCGCAGCCGGTTGATTGGCAAATGGGCTTCCAGCCTGCTGCCACTGAAATCATGACACAAATCCGCGGTTTTGAGAGCTACACGCTCTGGTTCATCGTGCCCATCACACTTCTGGTGCTGGCTCTTTTGATCTACGTGATGGTGAAATTCCGCGCCGGAGCCAATCCAAACCCCTCCAAGACCAGCCACAATTCACTCATCGAGGTGATCTGGACGCTCGGTCCTGTGGTGATCCTGCTGGCGCTGGCGATTCCCTCCTTCAACCTTCTGACCGCGCAGTACTCGCCGCCGGAAGCTGATTACACGGTCAAGGCCACGGGCTACCAGTGGTACTGGGGCTACGAGTATCAGATGGAAAACGAAGTTTCGTTTGACTCGCTGATGCTTCAGGACGCTGACCGCGCTGACGCAGGCAAGGAAGACCGGGCGGTTTATCCGCGGCTTCTCACCGTCGACAATGAATTTGTCGTTCCGGTCGGCAAGACGGTCCGCCTGCTCGTTACCGCTGCCGACGTTCTGCACTCCTTCGCCATGCCGGCATTCGGCGTGAAGATGGATGCGGTTCCCGGCCGCCTCAACGAGACCTGGTTCAAGGCCGAGGCTGAAGGCCTTTACTACGGTCAGTGCTCCGAGCTTTGCGGCAAGGACCACGCCTACATGCCGATCGCGATCCGTGTGGTTGCCCAGGACAAGTTCGATGCCTGGCTTGCTGCCGCGGCTGACGATGTCGAAGCCGCCAATCGCAACCTGGTTGCCGCCATCGAAGCCGACGCAAAGTCGGTTGATGTCGCCGCCAACGATCAGAATTAAGAGAGGGGACTGAGACCAATGGCCGGTTCAACTGTCGCTCACGACGATCACGACCACAAGCCCAAGGGTTTTGTGCGTCGCTGGATGTATTCGACCAACCACAAGGACATCGGGACGCTCTACCTGATTTTCGCGATCATCGCGGGCATCATCGGCGGCGCTCTCTCCATTGCCATGCGCATGGAGCTGCAGGAGCCCGGCATCCAGATCTTCCATGGTCTCGCTGCCATGGTCTACGGCTTCGAGGGTGACTCTGCCATCGACGGCGGCAAGCACATGTACAACGTGTTCACCACCGCTCACGGCCTGATCATGATCTTCTTCATGGTCATGCCTGCGCTGATCGGCGGTTTTGCCAACTGGATGGTTCCGATCATGATCGGTGCGCCTGACATGGCGTTCCCGCGCATGAACAACATCTCGTTCTGGCTGCTTCCTCCGGCCTTCATCCTGCTGCTGCTCTCGATGTTTGTCGAAGGCCCTGCAGGCGGTTACGGAACCGGTGGCGGCTGGACAATCTATCCGCCGCTTTCGACCTCGGGCCAGCCTGGCCCGGCGATGGATTTCGCGATCCTGTCGCTGCACATCGCAGGTGCGTCGTCCATCCTTGGCGCGATCAACTTCATCACCACCATCTTCAACATGCGTGCGCCGGGCATGACCCTGCACAAGATGCCGTTGTTTGCCTGGTCGGTGCTGATCACTGCATTCCTGCTGCTTCTGTCCCTGCCTGTTCTGGCTGGCGGCATCACCATGCTTCTGACCGACCGCAACTTCGGCACCGCGTTCTTCGCGCCTGAAGGCGGCGGCGACCCGATCCTGTTCCAGCACCTGTTCTGGTTCTTCGGTCACCCGGAAGTCTACATTCTGATCCTGCCGGCCTTCGGCATTGTCAGCCACATCGTGTCGACCTTCTCGCGCAAGCCGGTGTTCGGTTATCTCGGAATGGCTTATGCGATGGTTGCCATCGGCGCGGTCGGCTTCATCGTGTGGGCGCACCACATGTACACCGTCGGCCTGTCGCTCAACACGCAGCGCTACTTCGTCTTTGCCACCATGGTGATTGCGGTTCCGACCGGGGTGAAGATCTTCTCCTGGATTGCAACGATGTGGGGCGGTTCGATCACTTTCCGCGCACCGATGCTCTGGGCGATCGGCTTCATCTTCCTGTTCACCGTTGGCGGTGTGACCGGTGTGCAGCTGGCCAATGCCGGCCTCGACCGGGCAATGCATGACACCTACTACGTGGTTGCCCACTTCCACTACGTGCTGTCGCTGGGTGCCGTGTTCGCCATCTTCGCCGGCTGGTACTACTGGTTCCCGAAGATGACCGGCTACATGTACAATGACAGGATCGCCAGCATCCATTTCTGGGTCACCTTCGTTGGCGTCAACCTGGTGTTCTTCCCGCAGCACTTCCTCGGCCTGGCCGGAATGCCGCGCCGATACATCGACTATCCGGACGCCTTTGCGGGCTGGAACGCCGTGTCCTCTTACGGCTCCTATATCTCCGGATTTGCCGTCTTGATCTTCCTTTACGGTGTTTGGGATGCCTTCTCCAAGAAGCGCGTTGCCGGAGACAATCCGTGGGGTGAGGGCGCAACGACGCTGGAATGGCAGCTGACTTCGCCGCCGCCATACCACCAGTGGGAAAAGCTGCCGCGCATCAAGTAACTCTGCGCAGTCAGCATGAAATCCAGGCCGCCGGGTTCATCCGGCGGTCTGATGCTTGCAACCGGACAGCAATGTCCGGTCCCCGATAAAGGGGCCCGGTGATCCGGGGGGATGAAAGAAAGGCAGTTGCCCATGGCAATGACCAACGAACATGATGCTCTGACCGCTTCCGCTTCGGTGGCTGTTACCGACGGTGATGCGGGCGATTTTTTCGCGCTGCTGAAGCCGCGTGTCATGTCGCTGGTGGTCTTCACGGCGCTGGTCGGAATGCTGATGGCCCCGGGCCAGATCCATCCGGTGATCGGCTTTATTGCAATTCTGTCGATTGCAGTGGGCGGCGGTGCATCCGGTGCGCTCAACATGTGGTACGATGCCGATATCGACGTGATGATGGGCCGGACCGCAAAACGGCCGATTCCGGCAGGGCGGGTTTCTGCCGAAACCACGCTGGCGTTCGGTCTGTTCCTGTCGGTGTTTTCTGTGGCGACCCTCGGCCTGATGGTCAATTGGCTCTCGGCCGGCCTGCTTGCCTTCACCATTTTCTTCTATGCCGTCGTCTACACGATGTGGCTGAAGCGCTCGACGCCGCAGAACATTGTCATCGGCGGTGCCGCAGGTGCCTTTCCGCCAATCATCGGCTGGGCCTGCGTGACCAATTCGATCTCGCTCGAGAGCATTGCGCTGTTCGCCATCATCTTCCTCTGGACGCCTGCGCATTTCTGGGCGCTGGCCCTGTTCAAGTCCGAGGATTACGGCCGCGCCGGCATTCCGATGCTGCCCAATGTCGCCGGTGAACGCGCCACCAAGAACCAGATCGTTCTCTATGCGGTTCTGACAGCCATAAGCGGTGTCGTTCCGACCATCATGGGCTTTGCCGGCCTTGCCTATGGCGTTGTCGCCGCAATCCTCGGTGCGGCATTCATCTGGTATTCGGTTCAGGTCTGGCGGATGCCGGACGGGGATCAGAAGATGGTCCCTGCCAAGAAGATGTTTGCCTATTCGCTGCTTTACCTGTTCGTTATTTTCACGGCGCTTCTGGTGGATGCACTAGCACCGAAACTCATGGCTCTGGTGGCTTGATCATGGACAAAGTCGAACTGACCGAACAGCAGAAGAAGGCGCGGCGTTCGCGCTCCGTGGCGCTCGGGATCGTTCTGGCCGTTCTGGCCGTCCTGTTCTACGTGGTGACCATCATCAAGGTGGGTCCCGGCATCTTCAACCGGCCTATGTGAGGAAGTGGCAATGAGCGGCAAACCGGCAGAAACGGTCAATACCAGAAGCAACATGCGCATTGTTGTCGCGTGTTCGGCATTCGTGGTCTCGATGGTTGGCGTCAGCTATGCTGCGGTCCCCCTCTACCAGCTGTTCTGCCAGGTCACCGGATATGGCGGCACCACGCAGCGGGTCGAGCAGATGTCCGACACCATCCTCGACCGCACGATCAAGGTCCGCTTCGATTCCAACGTCGCCGCCGGTCTGCCATGGAATTTCAAGCCGGTTCAGCGCGAGATCGAACTCAAGATCGGCGAGACCGTGCAGATCGCCTATACGGCTGAAAACACATCCGACCAGAGCACGTCCGGTCAGGCGACGTTCAACGTCACGCCGATGTCGGCAGGTGCCTATTTCAACAAGATCCAGTGTTTCTGCTTCACCGAGAACGAGCTGAAGCCTGGTGAGAAGATGAACATGCCGGTTGTCTTTTTCGTCGATCCGGCAATTGTCGACGATCCGGATGCCAAAGACGTAACCGCAATCACGCTCTCTTACACTTTCTTCCCCCACGCATCGGAAAAACCCGTTGCAGCGATGGCGGAGCCGGTGCAAGACAGGGATACCTTGTAAGACCAACACTGCGCCGGACGGGTGGTCCGGTGCTGGAATGATGACCATCGGGGAAAAGCTGACATGGCCGACGCACATCAAAAACACCACGACTATCACATCATCGACCCGAGCCCGTGGCCGCTGACCGGTTCGATCGGCGCGCTCGTCATGGCGCTTGGCGGGATCGGCTGGATGCAGGGCATGAAGGGCGCGGATTCGCTGCTCGGATTGCCGATCACCAATCCGGTTCTCTTCCTCCTCGGTCTGGCCATCGTGCTCTACACCATGTTCGGCTGGTGGGGCGCGACCATCAAGGAAGCCCATGAAGGCCATCACACCCGCGTGGTCGGCCTGCACCTTCGCTATGGCATGATCATGTTCATCGCGTCTGAAGTGATGTTCTTCGTCGCCTGGTTCTGGGCCTTCTTCGACGCAAGCCTGTTCCCCGATGAGGCGCATCAGGTTGCCCGCGCTGCCTTTACCGGCGGTCAGTGGCCGCCCGTCGGTATCGAAGTTCTCGATCCGATGCACCTACCGCTCTACAACACCATCATCCTGTTGCTGTCGGGCACCACGGTGACCTGGGCGCACCATGCGCTGCTGCATGGCGACCGCAAGGGGCTGGTCAACGGCCTGTTGCTGACCGTTCTGCTCGGCATCCTGTTCTCCGGCGTGCAGGCTTACGAATACGCCCATGCGCCGTTCGCCTTCAAGGATTCCATCTACGGCGCCACTTTCTTCATGGCTACCGGTTTCCACGGCTTCCACGTTTTGGTCGGCACGATCTTCCTGATGGTCTGCCTGATCCGCGCGCTGAAGGGCGATTTCACACCCAAGCAGCATTTCGGTTTCGAAGCCGCCGCCTGGTACTGGCACTTCGTTGACGTGGTCTGGCTGTTCCTGTTTTTCTCGATCTACGTCTGGGCATCCTGGGGTGCGCCGATCTACCACGGCTAACTGATACCGGGATCCGGATATCCTTTGGGGCGGCGGGGAAACCTGCCGCCTCATGCATTTGAGCTTCGCTATTTTGACGATTGAACAAGGGAAAAGACCAATGACTGAGGATGAAGCCCATTACCCGCCCGTCGATCCGGTATCTGTCGGATTGCGCGGCCGCTGCCCGCGATGCGGTGAGGGCGCGCTGTTCGATGGCCTGCTCAGCGTCAAGCCGAAATGCGGTGTCTGCGGTCTTGACTATTCCTTTGCCGATGCCGGAGACGGACCGGCCGTGTTCGTCATCATGATCATCGGCTTTATCGTCGTCGGCCTCGCCCTCTGGCTCGAGGTCAATTACAGCCCGGCGCTGTGGGTGCACCTGATCATGTGGATCCCGCTCTCGACTGTGCTGACGCTTGGCTTGCTGCGTGCGCTCAAGGGGCTGATGATCGCGCTTCAGTACCGCAACAAGGCGGCCGAAGGACAGATCGATCGTGGTTGAGCCTGCTCACAGCACACATTCCAGGCGCAGCGGAAAATTCTGGGTCGGGCTGGTGCTGTTGCCGGTTGCACTGGCAGTTCTCATTGCTTTGGGGACCTGGCAGGTCAAGCGGCTTTACTGGAAAGAAGATCTGCTGGCCGCGATTGAACAGCGAAGCCATTCCGAACCTGCCGATGTCGGCGCCATCGAGGCGGCCATTGCCGCGGGCGAGCCGATAGACTACCGGGCCGCCCGCGCCACGGGGCGCTTTCTCAACGACAGCGAGCGCCACTTTTTCGCGACCTTTGAAGGTCAGTCAGGCTTTTACGTCTATACGCCGCTTGAACTCGAGGACGGGCGTCTTCTCTTCGTCAATCGCGGCTTTGTTCCCTATGACCGGAAAGAGCCGTCGACACGCCCGCAAGGCCAGCTCGAAGGCACGCAGACCATTACCGGTCTCGCCCGCGCCAAACTTGAGCAAAAACCCTCCTTCATGGTTCCCGAGAACGATGAAGCGGGCAATATTTTCTATTGGAAGGATCTGGACAGGATGGCGGCGTCCGCCGGTTTGCCCGAGGAGAAGGTCTTGCCGTTCTTCCTCGACGCCGATGCAACGCCGGTTGAGGGGGGATTGCCAAGGGGCGGTGTCACCAATATCAGCTTGCCCAACAGCCACCTGCAATACGCGGTCACCTGGTACGGATTGGCGCTCGCCCTTGTCGGCGTGGCTCTGTTTGGCTGGCTGAAGCGAAAATCCTGATCGCCGCTGGCTTTCCACCATGCATGCATGCTAGCCGGATACGGTACATGAAGAGGAAGGGAATTTCGGATGGCAATTCTGGCCGTGATACTGGTGGCGCTGATCGCTCTGGAGCACATCTACATTCTCGTGCTCGAGATGTTTCTCTGGACTTCGCCACGCGCTCTCAGGGCGTTCGGCATGAAGTCGGATCTGGCTGCCCAGACCACGGTCATGGCCGCAAACCAGGGGCTCTACAACGGCTTTCTGGCCGCTGGCCTGATCTGGTCGCTGCTGCATCCGGATGCCGGTTTTGCTTTCCAGCTCAAGCTGTTTTTCCTTGGCTGCGTTCTGGTCGCCGGCCTATATGGAGGCGCAACCGCTTCGCGCAAGATCTTCGTCGTTCAGGCGTTGCCGGCCGCGATTGCACTGATCGTCGTCCTGCTTGCCGGATGAACCGCAGACCGCTGAAACTGTTGATGAGCCAATGACCCGTACTCCACTGACAATCCGGCTTTGCGGTCCCCGCGGATTTTGTGCCGGGGTTGATCGCGCCATCCAGATCGTGGTGCTGGCGCTGAAGAAATATGGTGCGCCGGTCTATGTCCGTCACGAGATCGTCCACAACCGTTTCGTGGTTGAAGGCCTGGAAGCGCTCGGCGCGATCTTCGTCGAGGAGCTCGATGAAATCCCGGCAGAGCACCATGCCCAGCCGGTGATTTTTTCAGCCCACGGCGTCGCCAAGTCGGTGCCGGCGGACGCCGAAGCGCGCAACCTGTTCTATCTCGATGCCACCTGTCCGCTTGTCTCCAAGGTTCACAAGCAGGCCATGCGGCACGAACGGCTGGGCCGGCATGTGGTGCTCATTGGCCACAAGGGGCATCCCGAGGTTATCGGCACCATGGGGCAGCTGCCACCCGGCGCCGTGACGCTGGTCGAGACCGTCGCCGATGTAAACGCGTTCGAACCCGCCGATCCTGCAGCGCTCGGATTTGTCACCCAGACGACGCTGTCGGTCGACGACACTGCCGATGTGATCGCGCGGCTCCATGCGCGGTTCCCCCAGATCACCGCGCCGGCTGCGGAATCGATCTGCTATGCCACCACCAACCGCCAGGATGCGGTCAAGCAGGCAGCTCCGGGCTGCGACCTGTTCGTGGTTGTCGGCGCACCCAATTCATCCAATTCCAAGCGTCTTGTCGAAGTGGCGCTGAAGGCGGGGGCGAAGAAATCGATCCTGCTGCAACGCGCCCACGAGATCGACTGGAACGCCATCGGCGACATCGGCCTGCTCGGTTTGTCCGCAGGGGCGTCTGCGCCCGAAGTCGTCGTCGCCGAGATCATCGATGCCTTCAGGTCCCGTTTCGATGCCACGATCGAACTGGCCGAAACGGTGCAGGAAACCGAGAATTTCCTGGTCAATCGCGAGCTGCGCGATGTTGAACTGACCGCCGCCGACATGGCGTTCGTCAACGGGGAGCGCTGAGCATGGCTGTCTATACCGACGTCAATGAAGAGCAGCTCAGGGCGTTTCTGGCCGAATATGACGTCGGGACCCTGATGTCCTACAAGGGCATTGCGGAAGGCGTGGAGAATACCAATTTCCTGCTGCGCACAAGCGGCGGGACCTACATCCTCACGCTCTATGAAAAACGCGTCAATCGTGACGATTTGCCGTTTTTCCTCGGATTGATGGATCATCTCGCGCTCAAGGGGCTGAACTGTCCATTGCCAATCGAACGCCGTGATGGCGGTCACCTCGGCGAACTGGCGGGCAGGCCTGCGGCGATGGTTTCATTTCTTGACGGCTCCTGGCTGCGCAAGCCGCAAGCCCAGCATTGCCGTGAAGTCGGCCGTGCAATGGCGGCCATGCATGTCGCCGGCAATGATTTTCCGATCCGCCGCGTCAATGGGCTGACCGTGATCAACTGGCGGCCATTGTGGGAAGGCTCGCGCGATCGCGCCGACGAAGTCCAGCCCGGACTGCGCGATGAAATCGATCAGGAACTGGCTGTCCTTGAAAACAACTGGCCTCAGACCCTGCCGGAAGGCGTCATCCATGCCGACCTGTTCCCCGACAACGTGTTTTTCATCGGAGACCGGCTGTCCGGCCTGATCGACTTCTATTTCGCCTGCAATGATTTCTTCGCCTATGACATCGCCATCTGCCTCAACGCCTGGTGCTTTGAAGCAGACGGCGCATTCAACCACACCAAGGGCATGGCGCTGATTGATGGCTACGTCTCGGTGCGTCCGCTGGAAGCACGCGAGGCGGAAGCCCTGCCGTTGCTTGCCCGCGGCGCTGCCTTGCGCTTTTTCCTCACGCGTCTGCATGATTGGCTGACCACGCCGGAAGGCGCGCTGGTGGTCAAGAAAGATCCGCTCGAATATCTCCGCAAGCTGCGCTTCCACAGCAAGATCGCCTCAAGCTCGGAATACGGCCTTCGCACCAGGGATTTGAAATCTTGAAGCATGTAGAAATTTTCACTGACGGTGCCTGTTCAGGCAATCCCGGTCCGGGTGGCTGGGGCGCAATCCTGCGTCACGGCACGTCGGTCAAGGAGATGTCGGGCGGCGAGGCGGAAACGACCAACAACCGCATGGAACTGCTCGGCGCGATCTCTGCGCTGAATGCGCTCAAGAGCGCATGCGAGGTCGACCTCTACACCGACAGCAAATATGTCATGGACGGCATTTCAAAATGGATTTTCGGCTGGAAGAAAAACGGCTGGAAAACTGCTGCGAAGAAGCCGGTGAAGAACGCCGAGCTCTGGCAGGCGCTTGATCAGGCCAATCAGCGCCACAAGGTCAAATGGCACTGGGTCAAAGGCCATGACGGGCACCCGGAGAACGAACGCGCCGACGAGCTGGCACGTGAAGGCATGGCGCCCTTCAAAAAGTAAACGGCGCCCCGATGGAGCGCCGTTCGGATCTTCATATGGTTCTGGAAATCAGAGCTGCTCGAGCAGCGCCGCCGCACCGGACGTGACAGCCGTTCCGGGTGTTTCCTCGAGGTTGAGCGCCGTCACCGTGCCGTCCTCGACAATCATCGAATAGCGCTTTGAACGAATGCCCAGTGTGCCGGTTGAAAGGTCGGCTTCCATGCCGATCGCCTTGGTGAAGCTCGCATCCCAGTCCGACAGGTAACGCAGCTTGCCGGTGCCGTTGGTCGCCTTTTCCCAGGCGCCCATGACGAAAGCGTCATTGACCGAAACCACCGCGATCTCGTCAACGCCCTTTGCCAGGATGGCGTCACGGTTTTCGATGTAGCCGGGCACGTGGTTGAGGTGGCAGGTCGGCGTGAAGGCGCCGGGGACCGCGAACAGCACGACCTTCTTGCCGGCAAACAGGTCGCTGACCTTTGTTTCTGCCATTCCGTCAGCCGTCTTTTCCTTGAAAGTGGCTTCGGGCAGTTTGTCTCCAATAGCTATCGTCACGTCGGCGCTCCCTTGTGTGCCTTTGATGTCAGCTGCAATCTAGGCGGTACGGCGGAAAATTCGAGTCTTGTTTTGAGAAATCCGACCGGCAATCAATTCTTGGCCGCAGGGTCCGCAGAAATGCTCTGTCCGATGGCGCGCTGTCCCAGGGTGACAACGATGTCGAGGGGGAGGGCGTCGCTGTCCTCAGCCATCCCGGAGGGCGGATCGACGCGAACCGTCCACTCGGCCTGACCTCCTTCGTCGCGTGTCAGTTTCGGCGGTGCGAAGGCAAACCCATCCGGTCCGGCAACAAACAATTCGGGATCGACGCCCGACGGGCGGAAAGCGGGCAGCTTTGCCGAGATCGTCAGATGCATGCCCTCCCTATCGAGCAGCACAGTCTCGAGACTGAAATCAGGGCCGGCGCTTTCCGGCAATCGGGCAAATGCCGCATCGACAGCCTGCCGGATGGAGTTGTGCTCCGTTAAGGTTGCGCCGGCGGGATCGGCAGGGAGATCGACGACGAGGTCTGCCTGAAACGGAACGCAGATTTTTTCGCAGATGCCGATAAAGGCCCGGGCGTGGATTTGCGCATCGCCGGAGGCGGTACGCTGGAATGTCAGCGGAAACCGGACCGGTGCGGTATAGCCTGCCCAGATCGCATAACCGTCATCGACCCGCACCGGTGCAGGGTAGTCCATCGCCAGGAATGCAACGCCCTTGTTCTCCGAAAAATCCAGCGTCGGCGGGATGCCTGCACTGCCGGGATCGCGCCAGTAGGTCTTCCAGCCGGGCGCCAGCTCGATATCGAGAAACCCGGCGATCATCTCGTCGTCGCGCGGCACGGGATCGATCACCAGGCGCATGCGCCCGCCTTCGGTTTCAGCCCAGCCGCTGTCGAGCGGGAAGGCCGGAGCCAGGCTCAATGCAAGCGCTATCGACTGGCCAGCAAGGACAAGCAACAATCGTCGGGAAACGGAAATCAGACGGAATTTGAACATGGAAACACTCTAGCTGAACCGGGAAAGGCAAATCCATTCAATACACCACGCCGTCTTCTCATTTTTCCGTGAGCGGTATTTCCGGACCACCCGCCCGGCATTCATGTGATTGTAGGGGCTTCCCAAAATGCTCAAACTTGCTAGGCTCAATGCATGTTCGGGATTGAGAAAAAGTTGTACCGGCGGGCACGGGGATGCCTGGACGGGCATTTCCTGATTGCCATGCCGGGAATGAACGACGAGCGCTTCGAACGCGCGGTCGTGTTCGTGTGTGCCCATTCCGAGGATGGCGCCATGGGCTTCATCGTCAACCGGCCGCAACCTCTCCAGTTCGAACAATTGCTCGACAGTCTCGATCTCGAAAGCCCGAAGCAGGCCGGGGATGGCCCCGGCGCGGATGAGACTATCAGTGAACGCGCCCGGGACTTTCCCATTCAGCAAGGTGGCCCGGTGGATTCAGGCCGTGGTTTCGTACTCCACTCCGACGATTACATGAGCGAGTCGACCATACCGGTGAACGACGATCTCTGTCTGACGGCGACCGTGGATATCCTGCGGGCCATCAAGGAAGGCCGTGGTCCTGAACGCGGCATCATGCTTCTGGGATACGCCGGCTGGGCGCCGGGACAGCTCGAAAACGAAATTGCCGCCAACGCCTGGCTAAGCTGCCCGGGGCGGGACGATATCGTTTTTGACCAGGACCATTCCGGAAAATACAACCGGGTTCTGGCGCATATGGGGATCCAGCCGGCAATGCTGTCCAACCAGGCAGGCCACGCCTGACATAAGTCTCATGCGGACGTACTGCACCCGAATTTGCAATGCTGTTCGAGGGCAGGGGAGCCTGCGGCAAGTGCGGAAAACGGCAGCCGTCAGTTCGGCCGGGCCACCGGGAAACGCTCCCTGAGAAGTTTCTGAACCGAATCCGATCCGATCGGCGGGCCGAACAGGAAGCTCTGGCCATAGTCGCAGCCAATCTCCGAAAGCATGATTGCATCGCTCTCGGAAGCAACGCCTTCCGCAACGACCTTCATGTCCAGCTGCTTGGCGAGATTGACGATGGAGCGGATGAGAATGCCGCCCTTCTCGGACTGGTCAACCACCAGCGCCTTGTCGATCTTGATGGTCTTGAACGGAAAGCGCGTCAGATACGACAGCGACGAGTGACCGGTTCCGAAATCATCGAGTGTCAGCCCGATGCCGGCATCGGCCAGCCGCGACAGGGTCATCAGCGCCTGCTGCGGATTGTGCATGACCACGGATTCGGTCAGTTCCAGCCGGAAATGTGTCGGGTCGCTCTGGGTGGCCGAGATCACCTTTATCACGTCATTGCACAGATCGCTCTTGAGCAGTTGCGCGCTCGACAGGTTGACCGACATGAAAACCGGGATATCACCGATGGCCGTCTGCCAAAGCGCCAGATCTTCGGCAGCCCGCTTGAGCGAGTACATCCCGAGATCGAGGATCAGGTCGGAAGCTTCGGCAACCGGAATGAATTCGGAAGGGGGCACCGTTCCGCGCTTCGGGTCTTCCCAGCGCAGCAGCGCTTCGAAACCGGCGATCTCGGCATCCTTCAACTCGACAATCGGCTGGTAGACCAGCGTCAGCTCGTTGCGCTCCAGCGCTCGCCGCAGATCGCTTTCCAGCCGCTGCCGGTCTGAGCCGACGGTTCGGAAAGCCGGCCGGAACGGTTCGATCCGGTTGCCGCCGAAACGCTTGGCCTGGTACATCGCCAGTTCCGCATCCTTCATCAGGTCGTCGGGAACGGCATTGTTTTCGACCCAGGTGACCAGTCCGATCGAGGCCGTGAGCCGGATCTCCTGGCCGGCAAAGTCGATGGGTGCGGAAATGGCCTTGGAGATCGCTTCGGCAAGCGCTGCGACCTTGACCGCCTCCTGCTCGGAAACAAGCACCAGTCCGAACTGGTCACCAGAAATCCGCGCCAGCGTGTCCTGTGGCTTGAGCAGCCGTTTCAGACGCCGCGTTAGCGCCAGCAGGATGGTGTCTCCAACCGACATGCCGAGCCGGTCATTGACCTGCTTGAAGCGGTCGAGATCGATCATGAACACGCTTGGGCGGACATTCGGGTTGGTTTCGGCCAGGCTGATCACGGTTTGCAGCCGGTCCAGGAACAATTGCCGGTTCGGCAGTCCCGTCAGATTGTCATGCACGGCATTGTGCAACAGCCGGTCTTCGGAGGTCTTCTGTTCGGTGACGTCGATGATCGTTCCGACGCAGCGGATCACTTCGCTGTTCGATCCAAGCACCGGACGCGCCCGCAGCAGCATCCAGTGATAATGACCGTCCTCGGCGCGCATCCGGAACTGATGGTTGAGGCGGCCCTTGCGGTGTTCGAGCAGCACATCGAGCGTCGTGCGGAAACGGTCGCGGTCATCGGCGTGGATGCGCGGCAGCCAGTTGCGCGCAGGCCCTGCGAGGGAGCCCGGGGACAAACCCAGTTGCGGCGAAAGGTCGGGTGAGGTGACGACCCGGTCGCGGACCACGTCCCAGTCCCAGACCGTGTCGCCGGAGCCGGCCAGTGCCATGGCCTGGCGCTCCATGTCCGAGAACAGGCCCTGGTGATAGGCGCCGCCGGCAAAGGCGTGCTGCATCACCGTAAAGCCCATCAGCAGCACGATCAGCACCAGACCGCCGCCCAGTGCCGGCTGCACGATGTCATTGGCCAGCTGCCCGGTCACCGTCATCCATGCGCCAAACAGCCAGCATAATATCAGCGCCCAGGTCGGGATCAGCATCACCGCCCTGTCGTACCGGTTGAAGCCGAGATAGGCGATCAGCGCCACACCCGCCAGCGCCGTGGCTGCAAAGGAGATGCGGGCAATGCCCGATGCCACCGGCGGATCATAGATCGCCACGGCGAAAAGCCCGCCAAGCCCCAGGATCCAGGCCACCGTCACGTAGGACAGGTTGGTGTGCCAGCGGTTGAGATTGAGATAGGTGAACAGGAAGACCACCAGCCCGGTCGCCAGCAGAACCTCGGTTCCCGATCGCCAGATTCTCTCGTCTCCGGGCGTCACGCTGATAAGCTTGGAGAGGAAGCCGAAGTCCACCGAAACATAAGCCAGAACCGCCCAGGCGAGTGCCGCCGTGGCCGGAAGCATCGAGGTGCCCTTGACCACGAACAGGATGGTCAAAAAGACAGCCAGAAGGCCTGCAATCCCCAGAACAATGCCGCGATAGAGCGTGTAGGCGTTGACCGTGTCCTTGTAGGCTTCAGGCTCCCACAGATAGATCTGCGGCAGCTCCGGTGCGGCCAGTTCCGCGACGAAGGTGATCACCGTGCCGGGATTGAGCGTGATGCGGAAGACGTCGTCCTCGCTGCTTTCAACCTGGTCGAGGGCAAAGCCTTCGCTCGGCGTGATGCTGAGGATTCGGGTCGAGCCGAGATCGGGCCACAGCAGGCCGGAGCCCACGAGCCTGAAATGCGGCGCCACGATCAGCCGGTCGATCTGTTCATCTGTCACATTGGCGAGCGCAAACACCGCCCAGTCGCCGGAATGCTCGGGCGAGCTCGAGCGGACTTCAATCCGCCGGACAATGCCGTCTGCACCCGCTGCAGTGGAAACCTGGAAGGCTTCGCCGCGGCGCTTGTAGATCTCGGTTGTTGCTGTCAGGTCGAGCGCGGTGTCATCGCGGCTGATCTTCACCGGCTCGATCGCCTGCGCCGCCGGCGCAAAGCCCAGCACCATGCACACCACCAGCAAACTCAATGCCGGGCGAACGCATCTGGCTGCCAATGCGCCAAGGCGCCTGATGGGATTGAAGCGGGACGTATGTTTCATTCGCCGGAACCGGGCCCTTTCGCGCGTGTGGACTGCCAATCCTCGGCAATCAGCGCGTAAAGCAGGTGATCGCGCCAGGCGCCGTTGATTTTCAGGTAGCCGTTCAAGTATCCCTCGCGTCGAAACCCGACCTTTTCAAGGAGGCGCTGGCTCCTTGTATTGTCCGGAATACAGGCCGCCTCTATCCGGTGCAACTGCATCCTGTCAAACACATGGGGAATGAGCGCTTTTAACGCATCGCTCATCAGTCCCTTGCCCGCATGCTGTTCGCCCATCCAGTAGCCGAGCGAGCAGCTTTGCGCCACGCCGCGCCTGATCGAACCGAGCGTCACCCCGCCGACGAGGCGGCCATTGGACTTCTGGCAAACAAACAGGGGAAGCGCCACGCCCGCTTCGCGGTCGGTGTCATATCGGCGGATCCGGTAGCGGAACGCTGCGCGGGTCAGGTCGTCGTCGGCCCAACGTGGTTCCCATGGCTCGAGAAAGGCCCGGCTTGCGGCGCGCAAGCGGCTCCATTCGACAAAATCGCCGACGACCGGATTGCGCAGAAAGGTCCTGTTTCCCTCGATCCGCAGCTCTTCCTGGGTCCGGCTGCGGAATCGAAACACCGGAGGCGCCATGGCAGAGACAATCCTTAGAACTTATTCGGCTGCGGCTGTTCGACCGCCATGCTGACCAAGTGTTTGAGCCATCTCGGATACCGACAGCAGGCTGTCGACTGGGCCGATTGCCGACACCGTGATCGGTGTGTCGAAGAACAGTTTGCCGGCGAGGTCGGACAGTCTTTGCGGCGTGAGATTGGCAAGCCGCTCCATCAGTTCCTCGTTGCTCACCGGTCTGCCGAACAACAGCATCTGCCGCGCGATCTGGCTTGCCCGTGCTGCCGGGCTTTCCTGCGCCATCAACAGCCCGGAACGCACCTGCGCCCGTGACCGGTTGATCTCCTGTTCCTCGACCCCATCCGCGGTTTTTGCCAGTTCGGACAGAACCACCGGGATAAGCTCCGCCAGATCGTCAGCGCCTGTTGCGGCATGAACGCCAAACAGGCCCGAATCCGAAAAGCCCCAATGGAAAGCGTAGACCGAATAGCACAGGCCGCGTTTTTCGCGCACTTCCTGGAACAGCCGTGAGGACATGCCGCCGCCAAGGATGTTGGACAGCAGCTGCGAGCAATAAAAGTCCCTGACCTGATAGGCGCGGCCTTCAAACCCGATCAACACCTGCGCGTCCATCAGGTCGCGGTTCTCGCGGTAATCGCCGCCGGTATAGCTCGCGGTCGGAATCGTGCGCAGCAACGTGCCGGTCGGCTTGATCGATTGACCGAAGCTGTCATCGATGAGCTTGACGAATGCTTCGTGATCCACGGCGCCGGCGGCAACCACGACGATCCGGTCACCGGTGTAATGGCGCGCGAGATAGGCGCGGATCTGGTCCGGGGTAAATGCCTTGACGGTTGCAGGCGTGCCAAGGATCGGACGCCCGATGGTCTGGTCGCGGAAGGCGGCCTCGGTGAACTTGTCGTAGACCACATCATCCGGCGTGTCGTTGGCCGCGCCGATTTCCTGAAGGATGACATGCTTTTCGCGTGTCAACTCGCCTTCGTCGAAGACCGAATTGGTCAGGATGTCGTGCAGGATGTCGACTGCCAGCGCCACATGGTCCTTGAGTACCCGGGCATAGTAGGAGGTGGTCTCCGTCGATGTCGCGGCATTGACTTCGCCACCGACATTCTCGATCTCTTCGGCAATCTGCCGCGCCGTGCGTTTGTGGGTTCCCTTGAACGCCATGTGCTCAAGCAAGTGCGCGATGCCGTGTTCCTGTGCGGTTTCGTCGCGGGAGCCGGACTTCACCCAGACGCCGAGAGCCACGCTCTCGAGATGGGGCATTGTCTCGGTGACAACCGTGACGCCGTTGCTCAGGCGTGTTGTTTTGACTTTCATATTGTCACTTTCCCCGGCTCAAAGTGTGGCCCGCGTAAGCGACAGGATATGGCTCTCCACCTCGTCCTGATCATTGGGCACTACACTGAACCGTTCCTCCCGTTGCATAAGGTCAGAGAGCCACGACGGGAGCGCGGGGTCAATACCACAGGCATTTTTTACGGCATCCGGAAACTTGGCCGGATGCGCGGTTGCAAGCGTGATCATTGGTGCTGATGGTTTCTCCATCCGCGCCGCAACATGCACGCCGACAGCCGTGTGCGGATCAAGCACATATCCGGTTTGTGCCTGAACATCGTGGATCATCGTCTTGACCTGGCGTTCGCTGGCCCTCCCGGCGCGGAATTCCTTGCGGATGGCCTTGAGCGCGGGCTCGGCAATGTCGAAGGCGCCGGACTGCTTGAGCCCGGACATCGCCCGCTGCACGGCTTCCGGATCACGGTCATTGGCATCAAACAGCAGACGCTCGAAATTTGACGAAATCTGGATATCCATCGACGGCGACGTGGTCGGGTTGACGCCGCGCATCTCGTAACGGCCGGTTCTGAGCGTCCGGGCCATAATGTCGTTTTCATTGGTGGCGATCACCAGCTTGGCAATCGGCAAGCCCATGCGTTTTGCGCAATAGCCTGCGAAAATATCGCCGAAATTGCCGGTCGGAACCGTGAACGATACTTTCCGGTCGGGAGCACCGAGTGAGACGGCGGCGGTGAAGTAATAGACGATCTGGGCCATGATCCGGGCCCAGTTGATCGAATTCACCCCGGACAGCCGCACCTGACCGCGGAAAGAGGCGTGGTTGAACATGGCTTTGACCATGTCCTGGCAATCGTCGAAATTGCCCTTCAGGGCCATGGCGTGCACATTGGCGGCCTTGGACGTTGTCATCTGCCGTTGCTGCACCGGCGACACCCGGCCTTCCGGAAACAGGATGAAGATGTCTGTCCGGTCGCGTCCGGCAAAGGCCTCGATTGCGGCGCCGCCTGTATCTCCGGACGTGGCGCCGACGATGGTTGCCCGTTCGCCGCGCTTGGCCAGCACATGGTCCATCAGCCGTGCGATCAGCTGCATCGCCACATCCTTGAAGGCCAGGGTCGGGCCGTGGAAAAGTTCCAGCACGAATGAATTCGGCCCGCTCTGCACCAGCGGTGCGACTGCTGGATGGCGGAAGCTCGCATAGGCTTCATCGATCATCGAACGAAGCGCGTCGGGTTCGATTTCGCCGGCAGTGAACGGCTCGATCACGCGGAAGGCGATTTCCTGGTAGCTCTGTCCGCGCATGGCCCGGATGTCCTTGCGCGAAAAGCCCGGCCATTCGCGCGGCACATACAGACCGCCATCACGCGCAAGGCCTGCCAGAAGCGCATCGCTGAACCTGAGTGCGGGCGCTTCGCCCCGTGTCGAAATATAGTCCACAGACATGTTCTCCGGTGGTGGACGCGGATCGCGCAAGATGAGATAACGCCGGTCGATTTTCCGCCGCGCGGCTGATATAGACCATGGGCGGTCGTCATGCAAAGGCCACACACCTGTTAGAGGGATTGTCTTTCGCATTGGGTGAATGAAGGTAGGTTTATCGTGTCACAAAGTTTGTTGCGTTTCGCTCCGGTTCTGATCAGCGCAGCGCTGATTGCCGGCTGCACCTCTGCCGATCCCCGGTCGGTGTTAAGTCCCGGCAGGGGCAATCAGCAGGCCGCGATTGATGCCGAGACAGGCTCGGCCGTGGTCCAGGGAGCCTGCCCGGCGGTGTTGCTGCGTGAAGGCACCGCATATTACACCACCTACGCCAAGGGCGGCGACGGCGATCCGGCTAAGCTGATCCATCAGGCGTCAATCAGCGATACGACACGGCAATGCCGGATCAGCGGCGACCAGATGATTGTGACGGTTGTTGTGACCGGTCGCGTTGTCGGCGGCCCGCAAGCCAAAAGCGGGCAGGTCAACCTGCCGCTCCGCGTCGTGGCGCTCGATGGCGAGACGGTTCTTTATTCCGAGTTGCAGAAGCATCCGGTGATGATCACCGAAGGCGGTCCGGCCGAACAGTTCATCTACACCAATGCCAGCGTCACGTTCCCGGTCAGCGCATCCCGCTCCGCCAAGCTCTATGCCGGCTTTGATCCCGGGCCGTACAACACGCCCTGATCTTCAATATCGCCAAAAGCGGAAATCAGAACTCGGTCTGGCTGTCTCAGAGCAGTTCCGACCAGCCGGCAAGCGCTTCGATCGTGGCCGGAAGGTCGGCCATTCGGCTGATCACTGTTTCCGCACCGGCTTCCGTCAGCTTGTCGGCATGGCCCGGGTAGCTGTGCGACCCGCCGGTAAAGCCGATAATGCGCATGCCTGCGGCCGCTGCGGCCTGGATGCCATGCACGGAATCCTCGATCACCAGCACATTGGCGGGCTTTGCGTCGAATTGCTTCGCTCCGTAAAGAAACACGTCCGGCGCCGGCTTGGTGCGGCCTTCGCCGACATCCTTTGCCGAATAGACATGGTCGCCAAACAGCCGGTCCAGCCCGGTGCGCGCCAGCATGGCTTTCAGCCGGTGGGAGGATGAGTTCGAGCAGATGCAGCGCGGACCGGGGATGCGCATGATCGCCTGTGCCGCGCCGTCAATGGCCTGCACCTCTCTGCCAAGCTTCTTGTCGAGCAGGCTTTCCGAAGCATCGAGCAGGGTGGCCGAGAACGGAATGCTGGCTTCCCGCTCGACCTCGAACAGGATGTCCTTCCACGTCAGCCCGGCAAAGCGCTCGGCCAGTTCTTCCGCGCTGATCGGATATCCGGCGTCGCTCAGAAGCTTGGATTCGACCTGCGCCGCAATAATTTCGCTGTCGACCAGAACGCCGTCGCAATCGAATATGATGAGGTCGAAACCGGCCATGGGAAAGGTCCTGTCTTGGGATGGGCGGGGAGGGGAGAAAGCGCCACCGGACCTACAGCATGCTCACATGACAGGCAAGTGAAGGATGGCAGTCTTCAGCGATCCCGAGGGAGCCGATCCGCGCAGCCCGGTGTCAGTGAAGCGGTTCGATGGCGCGGGCACAGGGGCAGCACTCGCCGCGCCAGGGAACAAAAATGCCATTCCGGCTCACCTGATCGCTTTGAAAATCAAGGGCCTCGCCGGCATTCATTCAATGTTTACCCTGTTCGGTAACCATAAGGCTCAGTTGTTGCGTTTTGTAATGTGAGTATCAAATGGCCCGTTCTGTTTCGCTTTCCGGAATTTCTGCCGTCAATGACACGCGCCAGTCCTGGCTCGACACCATCATCAAGGGGGATTGCGTGGCAGCACTCGAAGCGCTCCCGTCAAACTCCGTCGATGTCATTTTCGCCGATCCGCCGTACAATCTGCAGCTTGGCGGAGATCTTGCCCGTCCGGATCAGTCGATGGTCGACGCGGTCAACGATCACTGGGACCAGTTCGACAGCTTTGCCGCCTACGACGCTTTTACCCGCGCCTGGCTGATGGCCTGCCGTCGTGTGCTCAAGCCGAACGGCACCATCTGGGTGATCGGCTCCTATCACAATATTTTCCGCGTCGGCACGCAGCTCCAGGACATCGGTTTCTGGCTGCTCAACGATGTCGTCTGGCGCAAGACCAACCCGATGCCCAATTTCCGTGGCCGCCGTTTCCAGAACGCGCACGAAACCATGATCTGGGCCTCGCGGGACCAGAATGCCAAGAGCTACACCTTCAATTACGAAGCCATGAAGGCATCCAACGACGATGTGCAGATGCGCTCGGACTGGCTGTTCCCGATCTGCACCGGGGCCGAACGGCTCAAGGGCGAGGACGGCAAGAAGGTACATCCGACCCAGAAGCCCGAGGCTTTGCTGGCCCGTGTCCTGATGGCGTCATCCAAGCCCGGTGATGTGGTGCTCGATCCGTTCTTCGGCTCCGGCACCACCGGCGCTGTCGCCCGCCGTCTCGGCCGTCATTTCGTCGGCATCGAGCGCGAGCAGGAATACATCGACGCCGCACGTGCCCGCATCGACGCCGTCGAACCGCTGGGCAAGAACGAACTCACCGTGTTGACGGGAAAACGCGCCGAGCCGCGGGTTGCCTTCAACGTGCTGATCGAAGCCGGCCACGTCAAGCCCGGCGATGTGCTGCATGACGCCAAGCGCAAGCATCAGGCGATCGTTCGCGCCGACGGCACCCTGGTCGCCAACGGACAGGCAGGCTCGATTCACAAGGTCGGTGCCCTGGTCCAGGGCTTCGATGCCTGCAATGGCTGGACCTTCTGGCATGTCGAGACACCGGATGGCCTCAAGCTGATCGACGATTTCCGCGCCGCAATCCGCAAGGAAATGGCGCGCGCCGGATAAGTTCCGGCAACCAGATCCGGCGGGTGTCAAGTACCTTCAGTCACCGCCGGGGCATGCAGCGCCCGGGATGTGTCGCACATCCCGGGCGCCCGCGTTCCTGGGGCGCCGAAATCCGGATGCTTTGCTGATCGACCTGTGCGGGCTCAGATAACCCCGAAGGCTTTCAGATCCTCGCGCAACTTTTCTGCACCGGTGAAGTGCACCGCCTGCCAGCCCGCCGCAATGGCGCCTTCGACGTTCTTCTCGCTGTCGTCGATGAAAAGGCAGGCTGCGGGATCGAGGTCGAAGCTTGCGGTATGGGTGTCGTAGATTTCCCGGTCCGGCTTGATCATCCCGATCTCGCCCGACACGGTCACCCCGCGCGGAACCTTCAGGAACGGAAACCGTTCCTGTGCTTCCCTGAACGTATCGGCGGCGAAATTGGTCAGCATGGTCACGTCGCGGCCCTGCTGGATCAGGTCGAGCATGATGTCGACGCTGTCGTCATAGGCGTGGCTGACCATCTCATGCCAGTGGCTGCGAAACGCGCGGATCAGCTCGGCTTTCTCGGGGAACTGGTCGATCAGCAACGCCTCGGCGTCGGCCCAGCTGCGCCCGCGGTCCTGCTCGAGGTTCCATTCATGGGTACAGACAGTT
Organism: Hoeflea sp. AS16; assembly: GCF_038900095.1. Classification (NCBI taxonomy): domain Bacteria; kingdom Pseudomonadati; phylum Pseudomonadota; class Alphaproteobacteria; order Hyphomicrobiales; family Rhizobiaceae; genus Hoeflea; species Hoeflea sp. AS16. Next base: position 49,388 of record NZ_JBBMQQ010000004.1, read on the forward strand.
TCGAAGAACGCATTGCGTTCCGCCTCGTCCGGGATCAGCCGGCTGAACGGGATATTCGGATCGTAGTGGATCAGCACCTTGCCGATGTCGAAAACGATGTGGCTGACTGGCCGTCGGGTCTCGCTCATGTCTTGCCTTTTCTGAACAATGCGGGGAAGGCGGCACTCAGCGCCTTTTTCATCACTGTCGGCAGCGCTTCGCCGGTCAGCGAATCGCTGTCACTCCACCAGCCCTCATGGTCGGGGGTATGGGTGACAACCGCATGAAAAACCTCAAGCCGCAATTCAAAATGTGTAAAAACATGTGAAATGACACCCTTGCTGCGCCAGTCGGCCTCGAAAGGCGCGGACTTTGCCCCGGTGCCGCCATCGGCACGAACCGTCCAGTTGGTGGTTGGTATTCCGGTCATGCCGCCGAGCAGACCCTTGTCCGGGCGTTTGACCAGAAGCACCGCGCCATCGCTGCGTTCGGCCACGAATGCAGCGCCAAGGCGAACCGGCTTTGCCTTCTTCGGCAGCTTGACCGGGAACTGTTCCTGCCGACCGGACTGGCGCGCCTGGCAATCGTCGGTGAGCGGACACAAGGCGCAGGCAGGCCGTTTCGGGGTGCAGATGGTCGCACCAAGATCCATCAGTGCCTGGGCAAAATCGCCGGGCCGGTCGATGGGGGTAGCCTCGGCCACAAACGCACGGATTTCACTCTTTGCCGAGGGCAGGGGCGTTCCGATTTCGAAAAGCCGCGTGAACACGCGCTCGATATTGCCATCGACCACCGCTGCCGGCCGGTCGAATGCAATCGCCGCAATCGCCGCGGCCGTATAGGGACCGATGCCGGGCAGTGCCAGCAAGCCTTTCTCGGTGTCGGGAAACTGCCCGCCATGGTCTTGGGCGACCACATCGGCACAGAGCTTCAGGTTGCGGGCGCGGGAATAGTATCCCAGTCCCGCCCAGGCCTTCATCACGTCTTCGGTTTCGGCCGCGGCCAGGTCCGCGACGCTGGGCCAGCGTTTCACGAAGGCGTCGAAATAGGATTTGACCGCCTGCACGGTGGTTTGCTGCAGCATGATTTCCGAGAGCCAGACCCTGTAGGGATCGGCCACCACGCCTTGCGCGCGGTCCTGCGGGCTGATCCGCCAGGGCAAGGCGCGGGCATGCCGGTCATACCAGGCGAGCAGCTGGCGCGCGATACCGGGCGCGGTCTTGGAGGGCTTTGCGGATGACATGGAACTCATGGGGCGATGCAAGGGGCGGGAACGACAGGAATTGGCGCGCTCGTTGATGAACGCACGTCCGGATCATGTCGTGCCGGTCACCCGCGCGCAATCCATTGTCACGGTTTTCCCGCACCAAGGTCCGCCTTTGGTTTCGCGGGAAACGGAATTCGGCTCCGGGCGGCCTCAGCCGCAGGGCCAGAACCGGAAACAATAGGCCGGCGTCCCGTCAGGGACGCCGGCCTCGCATCGTGTGTCGGGGAGGCTAGAGCCTGTTGCGTCCGGCCAGCAGCCAGATCAGCAGGCCGATCACAGGCAACAGCAGGATGATCAGGATCCACACCAGCTTGCTGCCGGTAGAACCGCCGCCCTTGACGATCTGCAGGATCGCCCAGATATCGAGGATCAGGATGATAATTCCCAGAATGCCGCTGTATTCAAAACCCATGTCTGCTTCTCCAAATTTGCTTGCGCCGTAGTCAGGTGTTGTCCCAATCAAACTGTTTGGCTCGACAAAGGTTCCATCCAAGGCAAACCCCGCGCACGCAAACATGGGCATGGCGGAGTGTGTTATTGCCAACGGGGCTGGAGATGCACGGTGCTTTCCATGAACACATTTTGGCGCTATCCCAAGTAAGAGACAGGGGCCGGCCCGGCGAAGTGCCGGCTGGCATGCAAGCAGAGGCAGGGTTGTGGCAAAACCGTTCACCCGCAAGGGCAGCGTCCAGATCGCCGAAATCGCCAATGGCCTGATCGATCCGATCCTGGCCAAGCGTGCCGGCATCAACACGCTGCTGCTGGGGTCCTGGGATGATATCGTCGGAGAGCAGTTTGCCGGCTGTTCCAGGCCCGAACGCATCCGCTGGCCGCGTCAGGACGGGCCGGATGAAACCGGTGGCGGCTTCGCACCGGGCCTGTTGACCATCGCCTGCGAGGGCGCGCGCGCGCTCTTCCTCATGCATCAGGAAGCGGAACTGATATCCAGGGTCAACAGCTTCTTCGGTTTCCAGGCGATCTCCCAGATCCGCATTGTCCAGAAGGCGATCCACATTCCGCCGCGCAAGCCGAAGGCGCGGCCGCTGGATGCCCGGGAAAAGAGCCGTCTTGCCTCGATGCTGGCCGACGTCGAGGATCCGCGCCTGCGCGAGGCGCTGGAGCGGCTGGGCACCGGTGTGATCGGCCGCAGCCCAAAGCGGCGCTAGCGATCCGGTTCCGCTGCGCCCCGCACAGATCACGTCTGAGTGATCATGTTGCACTTGTTTGGCCACATTTGACGTTATAGGACTTGGGGCAAGACCGGCGTCCGGCTCGCATGAGCATGGCGCCGGGCGCGTGTGGGATCGAATGGCGGTCTTGCGGGCGTTGGTAGCCACAATTTCCACAGAATGGGTGACTTGTATGTTCCGTTTGACCTCCCGATTGACCGCTGCCGCGAGTGTTTCGCTGCTGGCACTGACCCTCACGGCCTGTTCGGATTCGTCGGATCAGACACCGCAAGCCTCCGATACGTCTGCCGCTGCGGTTTCAACCGAGACAGCCGATGCCGGTGTTTCAATGGAAACGACCGCTTCCACGGCTGCCGCGGTTGAGGCGCCGAAGCCCGATGGCGAAGTCGACGTGGCAAAGCTGATGGAGCCGGGTCCTCTCAAGGAAATGACGTTGGGTGATGAAAACGCCCCCGTCACCATCGTCGAATACATGTCGATGACCTGTCCGCATTGCGCTTCTTTCCATGAAGACAACTTCAAGCCGCTTCAGGAAAAATACATAGATACCGGCAAGGTCCGGTTTGTCCTGCGCGAGTTTCCGTTCGATCCGCGCGCCGCAGCCGCCATCATGCTGGCCCGTTGCGCCCCTGAAAACCAGTTTTTCCCGATGGTCGATGTGCTGTTCAAGCAGCAACGGACCTGGGCAACTGCGCCTGATGGCCGCGAAGCACTGCTGCAAATTGCCCGTTTGGCGGGTTTTACACAGGAGTCCTTTGAAGCTTGCTTGACGAACCAGAAACTTCTGGACGATGTGAATGCTGTAAGAACCAAGGCCGGAAACGAGTTCGGAGTGCAATCCACGCCAACCTTCTTCGTCAACGGCAAGCGGTACCCGGGGAATATGTCGATTGACATCATGTCGGCGATCATCGACCCGCTCCTCTAGGCGGGTAAGACCCATCAATCCCTTGCGAGTGCTTCGCAAGGGATGCTTTGCTGTGCCGATGAATAGCTGTGACCGGGAGCCCCGGTCATGAAATTCACCAAGCTGCGTGTTCTGGGCTTCAAGTCCTTCGTCGAACCGACCGAATTCGTCATTGAGCGTGGCCTGACCGGAGTGGTCGGGCCCAATGGCTGCGGCAAGTCCAATCTCGTCGAGGCCATGCGCTGGGTGATGGGCGAGAACTCCTACAAGAACATGCGCGCATCGGGCATGGATGACGTCATTTTCTCGGGCTCGGGCAACCGCCCGGCGCGCAACACCGCCGAAGTCGGCCTCTACCTCGACAATTCCGACCGCACCGCCCCTGCCGCCTTCAACGATTCAGATGAAATCCAGGTCACCCGCCGCATCGAGCGGGAGTCCGGTTCCGTCTACCGCATCAACGGCAAGGAAGCCCGCGCCAAGGATGTGCAGCTGCTCTTCGCCGACGCCTCGACCGGCGCCCGTTCGCCCTCGATGGTCGGGCAGGGGCGTATTGGCGAGCTGATCCAGGCCAAGCCGCAGGCGCGCCGGCAACTGCTCGAAGAAGCGGCCGGTATTTCCGGCCTGCATTCGCGCCGTCACGAGGCTGAACTGAGGCTGCGTGCCGCCGAAACCAATCTCGAGCGTCTCGATGACGTGACCTCGGAGCTGGAATCCCAGGTCGAAAGCCTCAAGCGTCAGGCCCGTCAGGCCAACCGCTTCAAGATCCTTTCGGCTGAAGTCCGCCAGGCCGAGGCCACGCTGCTGCATTTGCGCTGGTCGCTCGCCAAGGGCCAGGAAGGCGAAGCCGAAAGTGCGCTCGCCCAGGCCACGTCGCGCGTCGCCGAACTGGCCCAGGCGCAGATGGAAGCGGCCAAGAACCAGGCCGTCGCCGCGCACAAATTGCCCGAGCTGCGCGATGCCGAGGCCGCCGCGGCAGCAGCCTTGCAGCGCCTGCAGATCGCCCGCACCCAGATCGACGAGGAAGCCGAGCGCATTGCCCGCCGCCGCGAGGAACTCGACCGCCGCATGGTGCAGCTCAAGGCCGACATCGAGCGCGAGGAACGCCTGATTGCCGACAATGCCGGCGTCATGCAGCGGCTTTCCGAGGAAGAGGCCGAGCTCAACACAGCGCTCGAAGGCAGCGGCGAAAGATCCGCTGTCTTGAAAGCAGCCTTCGAGGCGGCGCAGGCAAAGCTCGCCGAAAGTGAAACCTCGCTCGGCGTGGTTACCGCTGAACGGGCCGAAGCCGCCGCCGAACGCACGCAGCTTGAGCGCGTCATCCGCGAGGCCAGCGAGCGCAAGGCCCGGCTGGACCGGCAGATCGCCAGCCAGGATGCCGATCTTGCAGGCATTGCCGAACGGATTGCCGGACTTCCCGATCCGGCCGCCAAACGCCGTGACAGCGAGATCGCCGAAAAGGCGCTTGCCGATGCTGAAAAGGCACTGGCTGAAATCGAGACAGCGCTCGAGGCCGCACGCGAAGCCGAAACCGCCGCGCGCCAGCCGGTGACAGAAGCCAAGGCCCGGCTCAATGCCATCGAAACCGAGGCCAAGACCATCGCCCGCATGCTCAATGCCGGCCAGGGCTCGGATCTGTTTCCGCCGGTGGTCGAGCAGATCAAGGTGGATCGCGGCTACGAGACCGCCCTTGGCGCAGCACTTGGCGATGATCTCGATTTGCCGCTCGATCCGGCAGCCCCGGCCCATTGGGCGAAGATGCAGGCGACCGGTGACGATGCGGCCCTGCCTGATGGTGTCACGCCGCTGTCGACCCATGTGCGTGCGCCTGAAGAACTCGCCCGCCGTCTTGCCCATATCGGGCTCGTGGCCGATGCCGAGCACGGCAAGGCGCTGCATGGATCGCTCAAGCCCGGTCAACGTCTGGTCACCCGAGACGGGGCAGTCTTCCGCTGGGACGGCTATGTGGCTTCCGCCGATGCGCCGACACCCGCCGCACTCAGGCTCGAGCAGAAGAACCGTCTGGCGGAACTCAACGAGGAAGCCGTCGAAGCCACTAGGGTGCTGCGCCAGGTCGAAGAGGCGCTCGCGCAATGCGAGGCTGCGGTCGTCGCCCGTGTCAACGAAAGCCGTGCCGCGCGGGACCTGATCCGCGACACCAGCAAGAATGTCAGCCTTGCCCGCGATGAACTGGCAAGTGCGGAGCGGGCTTCAGGCGAACTGTCCAACCGCAGGGCGGTGCTGACCGAATCCCGCGCCCAGGTCGGGGCGCAACTGGCCGAGACCGTGGAGGCGCTCGAACAGGCGCAGCAATCGCTCAAGGCCTGTCCTGATCTTGCCGGGCTCGATGCCGCGCTCACCCAGATCAACGCCCAGGTCGCCACTGATCGCGGTGGCCTGGCCGAGGCTCGCGCCGCCCACGAAGGGTTGGAGCGGGAGAATGCCGCACGGGCGCGCAGGCTCGAGGCGATCGCCGCCGAACGGGCCAACTGGCTTGAGCGTGCCGCCAACGCCGAGAACCACCTTGCAGCACTTGCCGCCCGTTCGGCGGAGGCCGCCGCGGAAGTTGCTGGAATCGCCGAGGCGCCGGACGAAATCGCCGCTCGCCGGCGGCAGCTGATGCATCAGCTTTCCGAAGCCGAAAAGCGCCGCCAGGAAGCAGCCGATGCACTGGCGCTTGCCGAGACCAAGTCCCGCGAGGCCGACAAGATTGCCACCGAGGCGATCGGCGCGCTGTCGCAGGGCCGTGAGGTGCGCGGCCGTGCCGAAGAACGGCTGATGGCCGCAAGGGAGCGCCGCGAGGAAGGCGAGGCCCGCATCCGCGAAGCGCTCAATTGCGAGCCGCACGAAGCCATGCGCCACACCGGCCTGGCCGCTGACGCCACCTTGCCCGATCCGGCCCAGGTCGAGCGCAATCTCGAACGTCTCAAGATCGAGCGCGAACGGCTGGGCGCGGTCAATCTGCGTGCCGAGGAAGAGCAGACCGAACTCTCCGACCGGCTCAACCTGATCATAACCGAGCGCGAAGACATCATAGACGCCATCAAGAAGCTGCGCGCCGGCATCCAGAGCCTCAACAAGGAAGGCCGCGACCGTCTGCTGGTTGCCTTCGATATCGTCAACGCCCAGTTCCAGCGTCTGTTCACCCATCTCTTCGGCGGCGGCACGGCGGAACTGCAGCTCATTGAATCCGACGATCCGCTCGAAGCCGGCCTCGAAATTCTCGCCCGTCCGCCCGGCAAGAAGCCGCAGACCATGACGCTGCTTTCGGGCGGCGAACAGGCGCTGACTGCAATGGCGCTGATCTTCGCGGTGTTTTTGACCAACCCGGCGCCGATCTGCGTGCTCGACGAGGTCGATGCGCCGCTCGACGACCACAATGTCGAGCGCTACTGCAACCTGATGGACGAAATGGCAGCCTCTACCGAGACCCGCTTCGTCATCATCACCCACAACCCGATCACCATGGCCCGCATGAACCGTCTGTTCGGCGTCACCATGGCCGAGCAGGGGGTGAGCCAGCTGGTCTCGGTCGACCTGCAGACGGCCGAGCAGTTGAGAGACGCCGGCTGACCCGGAGTTGAACCGGCGTGCAGTTGTGCCTGCTGTGCTCATGTCACAACCCGGCCTGCGAACGGATTGACCGCCTTATTCCCGTTGTCGATACTTGGGCCCACCGGCCATGAGGCATCATTGCCCTCTAACGCCGGACAGCGGGGGGCTTGTCTGATGTCTGTCATAATCGCGGTGTTGATTGGCCTATTTCTACTGCTGGGCCTGTGCTGGCTCTGGTCGCAAAAGCTTGCTGCGATTGCGGAGAAAACAGTCCCGCAGGCAGGTGAAATCCTGCCGGTGAGCGGAGGCGCTGTTCACTACACCGACCACGGACCGCGCGACGGCCAGACGCTGGTGCTGATCCACGGTCTTGCCGGCAGCATGCACAATTTCACCTATGCGCTGGTCGAGCAGTTGTCACCCGACTACAGGGTGATCACCATCGACAGGCCAGGAACCGGGTATTCCACCCGTGACAACGATGATCTCGCGGCCTTGCCCGCCCAGGCGCGCATGATCGGCGAATTCCTCGACAAGCTTGGTGTGGAAAAACCGGTTCTCGTCGGCCATTCCCTCGGCGGCGCGCTGTCGCTGGCAATGGCGCTTGATCGCAAGCAGAGGATCGGGGCACTGGCTCTTCTCAGCCCCCTGACCGCTGTCATGCCGGCACCACCGGCAGTGTTCAAACCCCTGGTGGTCCGCTCCGCGGTATTGCGCCGCCTGATCGGGCATACCATTGCAGCGCCGGTTGCCCGTCTGACCAGTGACACGGTGGTTACCCAGGTCTTCGCGCCCGAGAAGGGGCCCGCCGACTTCATGGCCAGGGGCGGCGGTATTCTCGGCTTGCGGCCTGCATCCTTCATCGCCGCCTCGGCGGATCTGCACGGCGTGACACTGTCGATGCCGGAGCAGACGGTGCGGTATGCGTCGGAGCTCGATGTCCCCGGCGGCATTCTGTTCGGCAGCGACGACCAGCTGCTGTCGCCCCAACAGCACGGGCGGTCGATGCAGGCTTATGGTCTTCACTACGAGGAACTGCCGGGGCGCGGACACATGATACCGGTCACCGCCCCCGGGGCCTGCGCCGATTTCATCCGGCGCATGGCTGCTATCGCACGCTAGACGGGTGCTGGACCGCTGCCGCCAGCGGCGGTGCTACAACGCAGAAATCAGGGCTGAAACCACCCGGTCCTGGGTGTCTTCGTCGAGATAGGGATGCATCGGCAGGCTGAGCACGCATTGAGAAAGCATGTCGGTGACCGGCAGGCTGCCGCCTGCAATCCCGTACTGGCTGTAGGCGTCCTGACGGTGCAGCGGCTTGGCGTAATACACCGCTGTTGGGATGCCTTCCTGCTTCATGCTGGCCTGGATCGCCGCGCGGTCTGCACCTTCGGGCAGCTTGATTGTGTATTGCGCCCAGACCGACTGCAGCCCGTCAGGCACCTTCGGCATTGCCACATGGCCTTCAAGCAACGCTTTGTAGCGGGCGGCAATCCGGTTGCGCGCCTCGATTTCGTCGTCAAAGATCGCCAGCTTCTCGATCAGGATAGCCGCCTGCATCGTATCAATGCGGCCGGTCATGCCGATGCGCACATTGTCATACTGGTTTGCGCCCTTGCCGTGAAACAGGATCGAGCGCAGGGTCTCGGCAAGCTCTGCATCATCGGTGAAGATTGCGCCGCCGTCGCCATAGGCGCCCAGCGGCTTGGCCGGAAAGAAGCTGGTCGCCGTTGCCATCGCAAGTGTGCCGACCCGGCGGTTGTGATAGCGCGCGCCATAAGCCTGCGCGCCGTCGCCCAGGATCCACAGCCCTTCGCGCGCGGCGATTTTTGACACGGCATCGTAATCGGCGGGAAGTCCGAACAGATCGACCGGAATGACGCCGACCGGTTCCTGTCCGGCCTCTCTTGCGGCTGCGATGGCGATTTCGAGCGAGGCCGGGTCCATGTTGAATGTTTCTGCGTCGACATCGACGAACCAGATATGCGCACCAAGCCAGGCCACCACTTCAGCCGTCGCGACAAATGTGAAGGCCGGGCAGAAGATCGCCTGGCCGGGACGGACGTTCTTGGCCATCAGCACCATTGCCAGCGCATCGGTGCCCGACGAGCAGGCGATTGCATGCTGTGCGCCGCTGTGGGCTGCAAGCTGCGCCTCAAGCTCGGCGACTTCAGGCCCCATGATGAATTGCCCGTGGTCCAGAACTCCGGCGATCGCCGCATCAATGCGGTCACGGATACGCGCCTTCTGAGCGCCGAGATCGACGAAGGGAACCGGTGCGCGGGATACAGACGACATGCTTGCGTGCCTCCGGGCTCAAACGAATATCGAATCTGGCCGCGAGCCCAAGAGCAGCCGGATTTTTTTACCCTGTTAAAGCCCTGCTGCGGCCGGGTCCATACGTCAATCTGCACCCCGGTGTCGATTGTGCGGTTGCCACAATCACTTTGCGTTGCCTTTGGTGATGCGCCGTGAGAGTTGATTCGCGCCGATAACGCTCGGAAAACGGCTGTCTGCGCGCATTCTGCCGCACTGCGTCATACGCGCAACAATCTGAACACCATCCTTGTGTGTTGGATCGATTTAGTCGCCGTTTCGGCCAAATTGCGCATTGTATTTCGTTCGTCATACGCTTAGCACCCCAGTCAAGGTTATTGAAAACAGCGTCTTGCCGGATCGGCAACCGCCCGGGAAGCCGGGTTTGGGTGTCACTTTCCGGCGGCGGTGAAGGTTGCTGACGAGGGAAGGTCAAGTGATGACGAAGTGGGTCTACACTTTTGGAGACGGGCAGGCCGAAGGCTCCGCCGCTGATCGCAATCTGTTGGGCGGCAAGGGCGCAAACCTTGCCGAAATGTGCAATCTCGGCCTTCCGGTGCCGCCGGGACTGACCATCACCACCGAAGCCTGCGTCTGGTACTATGACAACGGCCGCAAGATGCCTGACGGACTGGAAGCCGCGGTGACCGATGCCCTGGTCCAGGTCGGAGCCATTGCGGGTCGCGCCTTTGGCGATCCGGAAAAACCGTTGCTGCTGTCGGTCCGCTCCGGCGCCCGCGCCTCAATGCCCGGCATGATGGACACGGTGCTCAATCTCGGCCTCAACGACGAGACGGTTCTTGCCGTTGCCCGCGATTCCGGCGACGAGCGTTTTGCCTTCGACAGCTACCGCCGCTTCATCCAGATGTATGCCGATGTGGTCATGGGCCTCGACCACGAGGTCTTCGAGGAGATCCTCGAAGACGAGAAGGCGCGTCTCGGCCATGAACTCGACACCGATGTCACCGCAGCCGAATGGCGCGAGATCATTGCTCGCTACATGGCGATCATCGAGGAAGAACTCGGCGTTCCGTTCCCGCAGGATCCGCATCAGCAGCTCTGGGGCGCCATCGGCGCCGTCTTTGCCAGCTGGATGAATGCCCGCGCCATCACCTATCGCCAGCTGCACGATATTCCGGCCTCCTGGGGCACCGCGGTCAATGTCCAGGCCATGGTGTTCGGCAATCTCGGCGATCAGTCCGCCACCGGCGTGGCCTTTACCCGCAATCCCTCGACGGGCTCCAACGAGCTTTATGGCGAGTTCCTCGTCAACGCCCAGGGCGAGGACGTCGTGGCCGGTATCCGCACGCCGCAATCGATCACCGAAGCCGCCCGCATCGAAGCCGGTTCCGACCGGCCTTCGCTCGAAAAGCTGATGCCCGAGGCCTTTGCCGAGTTCCTCGCCATCTGCGACCGGCTCGAGCGCCATTACCGCGACATGCAGGATCTCGAATTCACCATCCAGGCAGGCAAGCTGTGGATGCTGCAGACCCGGTCCGGCAAGCGCACCGCCAAGGCGGCCTTGAAGATTGCTGTCGACATGGCCGCCGAAGGTCTGATCTCCCGCGAAGAAGCGGTCATGCGCATTGATCCCGCTTCGCTCGACCAGCTTCTGCATCCAACCATCGATCCGCATGCGACACGCGATATCATCGGCTCCGGCTTGCCGGCCTCACCGGGGGCTGCCACCGGCGAGATCGTCTTCACCTCTGAAGAAGCTGTTGAAGCGGCAAAGACCGGCCGCAAGGTCATTCTGGTGCGGGTGGAAACCAGCCCGGAAGACATTCACGGTATGCATGCCGCCGAAGGCATTCTCACCTCGCGCGGCGGCATGACCAGCCACGCCGCCGTTGTCGCCCGCGGCATGGGCACACCCTGCGTGTCCGGCGCAGGCGGATTGCGCATCGATGCGCGCAACGGCACGCTTGTCTCTCTCGGCGCAACGCTCAAGGCCGGCGACGTCATCACGCTGGACGGCTCCACCGGCCAGGTGCTCAAGGGCGCCGTGGCCATGCTGCAGCCTGAACTCTCCGGCGATTTCGGCCTGATCATGGAATGGGCCGACGCCACCCGGCGGATGAAGGTCCGCACCAATGCCGAAACTCCGGCCGACGCCCGCGCGGCGCGCTCATTCGGTGCCGAGGGCATCGGCCTGTGCCGCACCGAGCACATGTTCTTCGACGGCGACCGCATCACCGCCATGCGCGAAATGATCCTGGCGGATGCCGAGGATGGGCGGCGCACGGCACTGGCGAAACTGTTGCCGATGCAGCGTTCCGACTTCATCGAGCTGTTCGAGATCATGAAGGGCCTGCCGGTCACCATACGTTTGCTCGACCCGCCACTGCACGAGTTCTTGCCCAAAACCGATGAAGAGATCGCCGAAGTGGCGAGCATCATCGGGGTGTCTGTCGAAAAGCTCAGCCAGCGCGTCGACGAACTGCACGAGTTCAACCCGATGCTCGGCCATCGTGGTTGCCGTCTGGCCATTTCCTATCCGGAAATTGCCGAAATGCAGGCCCGCGCCATCTTTGAAGCCGCGGTCGAAGCTGCCAAGTCCACCGGCGCGCCGGTTGTGCCGGAAATCATGGTGCCGCTGGTCGGCCTTCGCGAGGAGCTCGATTTCGTCAAGGCGCGGATCGATGCCGTGGCGCGTGAAGTCATCGGCGAGGCTGGTGTCGACATCACCTATCTCGTCGGCACCATGATCGAATTGCCGCGTGCCGCCATCCGCGCGCATGCAATTGCGGAAGTGGCGGAGTTCTTCTCCTTCGGTACCAACGACCTGACCCAGACCACCTTCGGCATCTCGCGCGATGATGCGTCCTCCTTCCTGATGACCTACCAGCAAAAGGGCATCATCGAGCAGGATCCTTTCGTCACGCTCGATATCGACGGCGTCGGCGAGCTGGTTCGCATCGCATCCGACAAGGGCAGGGCGACCCGGCCCGATATCAAGCTCGGCATCTGCGGTGAACACGGCGGCGATCCGGCATCGGTGCGCTTCTGCGACTCCATCGGGCTTGATTATGTCAGTTGCTCGCCGTTCCGCGTGCCGATCGCACGCCTTGCCGCTGCGCAGGCGGCGATCGAGAAAACCCGTAACGCCTGACCGGTTCCCGGTTCTGGGGCAGAGTACGGGCAAATTGGCTTCGAGGATTCCGGTTCCAACAATCCGGAGTTCCTGAGAACAATAAACCAATTCCGGCGTCCGGGCTGTAACTCCGGACCCTGCCAGCGGTCTCCATGGATTGTATTTTGCAGATACAATCCATGGAGACTGATGCAATGGACCTCGTCCCTCTGATCGACCTTATCGGCGAGCCGCAAACAGCACTTGTTGGCGGCCTTGTCCTCGGACTGGCCTTCGGCGTTTTCGCCCAGCGCAGCCGCTATTGCACCCGCTCGGCGGTTTTGTCCGTCATGGGCGAAAGCGATCTCAAGCCGTTCGCCACCTGGGCCGCCGGCTTTGCCGCCGCCATACTTGCCGTGCAGCTGTTGCTCGGCGCTGACATGATCGATGTCGCCGAAACCCGCTTCTTCTCGACCGCGCAGAGCCTGTCCGGCGCGATCATCGGCGGCCTCCTGTTCGGAACCGGCATGGTGCTTGCGCGCGGCTGCGTCTCGCGGCTTCTGGTGCTCGGAGCGTCAGGCAACCTGCGCGGCGTCTTTTCCATTGCCATCATCGCGGTAACCGCGCTTGCGACCTACAGCGGTGTGCTCGTGCCGCTGCGCGATGGCATTGGCGGTCTGTGGAACACGGCTGCAATCGGCGGCAATGATCTGCTGGTCCACGCCGATCTCGAGCGCTGGGCCGGTATTGCCCTGGGCCTGGCGCTGGCCGTTGTCGCCATCGGCTTTGCGCTCAAGGCGAAGCTGTCGCTCTGGCGGCTGTTTGGCGGCGTCATGATCGGCCTGACTGTCGCGGCTGGCTGGTATTTCACCTGGCAGCTCTCCACCCAGGTCTTTGATCCGATCCAGGCCGAAAGCCTGTCCTTCATCCGTCCGCTTGCCACCACCGGTGAACTGGCGCTTGAGAGTGGGTTTGCCGGGCTCGATCAGGGCGTTCTGCTTGGCGCGATCATCGGTGCATTTGTCGCCGCACTGCTCTCGGGCGAATTCCGCATCTCGACTTTCTCCGAGCCGGGTGTGCCGTCGGTCTGGCGCTACGCTGCAGGCTCGGTGCTGATGGGCTTTGGCGGCATTCTCGCTGTTGGTTGCACCATCGGTGCCGGTCTCACCGGCGGTTCGGTGCTGGCAGTCTCGTCACTGCTCGGCCTGGGCTCGATGATCACAGGTGCTGCGCTGACCCAGCTTTTGCTGCGCTCGGTTGCAAGCCGGCAGACCGAATCTGCCGCGATCATGGCTGCGGAGTAACAACAACCTTGTCCGCCCCGGCTTTGACCAGGAGCCGGGGCAGGGCGGACAGTTTCTGCCACTCTGCTTTGTTCCGGATCGCCACCACCGGACAATCAATCCCGTACAGCATCTGCGCCACCAGTGCGCCCGTGGTGATGATGGCGTCTTCATCCAGCAGGACGAGCGCCGCCGGCGCGGTGCCGAGCCGGATTGCTTCAGCCAGCACCGACGCGCCCGACGACGATCCGCGTCCACGTTCCATGAACAGGATCGTACCGCTGAGGCAGGCGCCATGCTGCGGATGAAACCGGTCGATCACCTTGCCGCTGGCGCTGTCAAAGCCGCCCCAGAAGCTCAGCGGATCATCAAGCTTCAAGCCGTCCCCTTGAGCCGTTCCCTGGACCAGGCAGCGCGCGCTCATGCCCGCACCACCCGTCCGGCCTTGGCCGACAAAACCGTATCTGCCAGCGTGCCGAAGGCGACGTCGATGCCGAGATTGCCCGGCGCGTAATAGGCCCATTTGCCCGAATTGGTCATCACTGCTCCTGACAGATCCCGGATGATCGATGTCACATAGGTGCAGGTATCGACCACGACCGTTACTCCTGCGTCTTCAAGGCGTTGCGCGCGCCCGTCGGCGTTGAGCCTTTCCCATTCATGCCGCCCGGTGTTGACATAGATAGGCACCGCGAAAGGCGCGAGGTCGAGCATCGGCATCAGCCGGTCAAACTCCGTCAGTGAAAAATGCGGTGTCCCGAGAGCCACGGCTGTCAGCGGGGTGCCATCCGTGACCGTGCTGAGACTGGCCAGAATGCCGGAGATGTCTTGCTGCTCCAGCCGTATAACCACCGGCGCATCCTCTCCGCCGGTCGCCGTTTCCAGGTCAGGGGCTTCAGGGGTGAGGCCGACGGCGTGGAACATGGCGACACTGCCCGAGGAAGCTGCAGCCGCACCGAGGGCCTTGAGATCGTCTTCGCTGGTACAGTCAGGCAGACCAGTGATCGCGGCAATCGTGTCGCCGCATTCCCTGCCGACGACGAGGCCCGCTGCCACCGCTATTCCCCCGGCCTCATCCGCACCGGCACCGGTAAGCCCCGACATCTCGACAACCGCGCGCGCGCGGCGGTTCTCGCTCCTGTGCAGCCCGTAATCCGGCACCCGGCCGGTGAGCGCACAAGCCAGGTCAATGAAATCGCCATAACGGTTGGTGCGTGCACCGATGACGGAATTGGCAAACACGATGGCGTTGGATTCGGCCCAAGCCAGCTGATCTCCGAGCCGGGGTCTGAGCAAGGTCTGGTAGGGTGCGCAGGTGAAACTTGGCGTGCAGCCAAGCTCGATATGGGCTTCCATCAGCCGCTTGCCCGCAGCGCCAAGAGCGGCGTCACCGATGAACAGTTCGGGATGAATGAGATCGACCGAGCCGACACTGAGCGTCGTGGGGACTTTGACGCGGCCTTCAAGCGCCACGAACCGCTCGACAAAATCGAGGCTCGCCTGCCCGTGATACAGGCATCCGTCGACATGGGAACTGGCGCAGGGCAGCAAGCGTTCGGCACCAACAGCTTCGGCGAATTTCAGCACAAGCCCCAGTGCGTCCGCCGCAGCGCGGCCATGATCTCCATTGATGATCTCGCGATCAGTTGCACTCAATTGCACTGCCAGTCTCCGTCGCCCGTGTTGCGGCGGCGAGACTAGCCGCTAAAGGCTGGCCACAAAAGGCTTCAACCCGGCAATCAGAGTTTTTCCAGCACGGCCACGAAGGCCCTGGCGAATTGCACCAGGCCCGCCGTCGCTTCGTCGGCTTCAGTGGTCTCGACCCGCTCGCCGCCGGCGCTGAGCAACACAAGGCCGAAACGCCCGCCATTGTCACGCGAGAGGCAGACAACCGCGATCCGTTGCGCGTCATCCACGAGCCCGGAGGCGGGCAGGTCGAACAGGAATTCGCCACCGATCACCTTTGCGGCATCGCGCACTGCGTCGGCAAAGCCGCGATCGGCGATGTCGCTGAGATCGAGCGCCAGATCCAGCTCGACCAGGTCCAGTGCCAGCGGGGCAGGGTGCTTGGGCCGTTGGGCCTGTGCCGGATCCCCCGGAACGCCGGAAGACAGGGGCGAGCGCCCGGTGGCAGTCATGTTTACCGGCCGCGTCGGGCCGTAAACAGGCATGGTATGGGCGTCTGTCGTCATGGTGGATCTCCTTCCGAACCTGAAACCTGTCCGGTCTGATCTACCCCCCGGCATCAAGCGTTGCTTTCAAGCATGGCTGAAGTGAGGCGCTTGCCGCGGCAGCCATGAGCGGCTAATGAATTCAACCACAACCAGACGCGCATCCCGCGCTCCACCCGTCCCGGAGACCCTGGCCGCGCCATGCCCTTCCGTCCCGTCCGCCCTCACTCGATTGCCGCCGCCTGGTCGCGCAGGCTGGGCTGGTTTGCCCTTATGCTGGCATTGATGTCCCTGGTGCTGCACCGGATCGGCATGCTGGACATGCCCAATGCGATTGCTGCCATCCTGCTGGCGGCTTTCATTGCGGTGTTCGTGCTGGGCTTGTCGATGATCGGGTTTTTCATGCTCTGGCACATCGGCGCGAAAGGCGGCCATGCGTCGTTCAGCGGCATGGTCATGGCGCTGCTGATCCTGATTCCGGTCGGGCTTGCGGCCAGCCGTTTCGTCATGTTGCCGCGCATTCACGACATCTCGACTGATATTGCCAATCCGCCGGAATGGCTTGAAGAGCCGGAAATCAAACTATCGTGGATGCCGCGTTCCGACGGTTCGGATCCCGCCAAGCGCCGGTTGCAGGCCGGGGCCTATGCGCAAATCACCGGCCGCCGCTACGAAGGCGCCATCGACCGCGTGCTGGTCGCGGTTCAGGCCGTTGCGCAGGAGAAGAAGTGGACACCGGTGGCCAATGTCGGGGTCGAGGCCCTGGTCGATGGCCTTGAGCCAAATGCCGCGGGGAGCGCGGCCCAGGCCGGTGCCGTCGCCTCGAACGGCGAAGCAGACCCGGCCCGTGCGCCGTTGCCCGCGCCGCGGCCGGATATCGAGAACCAGCCGCTCGCCCCGCTGCCAGCATTTGCGCTGCTCCAGTACCAGACCAAAACGCTGATTCTCGGCATCCCGCTCGATATCCTCATCCGCCTGTCGGAAGAGGAAGAGACGACATTTGTCGACATGCGCGCGTCAACGCGCGACGGCGATCACGATCTTGGGCTGAATGCCAGTGTGATCCGGACGTTCCTGCGCGATCTGGACATCCGGTTGCTCGGGATAGCCGGCGGATAGTGACCGGTCAGGCGGGGCGGTATTCGCCGTGGATCGACGGAGGACCGTCGGTCACCACTTCACCCCGGCCAACCAGGTCTTCCAAATGAGCCAGCACCGACAGCGCCGCCGCACCATGCAGCCGCGGGTCGGTGTCGCGGTAGATTGCCTTGACCATGTCGGCAATCAGCCTGTCGCCTTTTTCGACACGGCCGAGCACGGCGCGTTCACGCATGATCCTGTGGGTTTTCAGCGCTCGGACAAACTGCTGCGGCTTCCGTACCGGGCCGCCGTGACCGGGCAGATAGGCGCGGTCGTCGCGTGCGGCCAGCATGTCGAGCGAGGCCATGAAATCGCTCATCGCCCCGTCCGGCGGCGCAATGATCGATGTCGCCCATGCCATCACGTGGTCGGCGGAAAATACCAGGCCGGTGCCGGTGAGCGCAAAGGCCGCGTGGTTGGCGGTGTGTCCCGGCGTATGCAGCGTTTCAATCGTCCAGCCGTCTCCTGAAACCACATGCCCGTGGTTTGCCGCGATGTCGGGGACAAAGTCCATGTCGGCACTTTCCTTAAGCGGGTTGACCTCGCCGGTATGGAGCGGACGCGCCGCCCGGTGCGGGCCTTCGGCAACCGTGATAGCCCCGGTCTCGGCCTTCAGCCGGGCGGCCAGTGGCGAATGATCCCGGTGGGTGTGGCTCACGAAGATATGGCTGACCGGACGACCGGCAATCGCAGCCAGCAAGGTGTCCCAGTGGCTATCGTCCTCCGGGCCGGGATCGATCACCGCAAGCGTGTCGCGCCCGACAATGTAGCTGTTGGTGCCATGGAAGGTCAGCGGCCCTGCGTTCGGTGCCGTCACCCGCAGAATGTCCTCGGCAACGGGCACTGCCTCGCCATGGGCGGGCACGAAAGTCTTGTCAAATTGCGGTTCGGTCACGCACGTCTCCGGTCTGGGGCTGAATCCGGCATGTCTTGCCGGGGCGGCGGCCCATTGTGGACGGCCATGGATTTGGGCCGGACTGTCTTGCTGTCGCGCGGCTAAGTCAATATACCGCTTCCAGTGAGCGGCTGCTTTGGTGCGCTCTTTCGAAATTTCTGGAGATTGAACCATGGCCACTGTCCCCGCCCGTTCGTTCGCGCAATCGCTTGCCCCTGAAGGTGCCGCCGCACGCTACGCCACCTATGGTGCGCTGGTGCTTTTCGGCAGCTTGCTGATTGCGGTTGCCGGCAAGATCACCGTTCCGTTCTGGCCGGTTCCTGCAACGCTTCAGACCCTGGCGATTTTTGTCATCGCCGCCGCCTTTGGCCGCAAGCTGGCGCTGGCGACCCTGGCAGCCTACCTGGTCGAAGGCGCAGCCGGCCTTCCGGTGTTCACCAATGGCGGTGGCCTGGCCTATTTCGCCGGCCCCACCACCGGATATCTTGCAGGCTTCGTCATCGCCGCCGGCCTGACCGGCTGGGCCGCGGACAACGGACTTGACCGCAACGCCTTCAAGCTCTTCATCGTCAACCTGGCTGGCACTGCAACCATCCTTCTGCTGGGGGCTGCCTGGATCGCCATTGCTTTCGGCACCGAAAAGGCACTGGCCTGGGGCGTCGGCCCGTTCATCGCAACCGACGTGATCAAGGCAGCACTTGCCGCAGCGATTGTTCCCGCCGGCTGGCAGATCGCCAACATGTTCCGGCGCTAACAGCCGAGACAGACCGCAAGGCCTTCGCGTGAAGGTCCTGTCGGACATAGAATTCGGAACCCGTGCGGCAGACCTGCCGCGCGGGTTTCTTTTCATGGTGGAAAATCCGCGATCAGTGCCGGTTTCCGCGCTTGTGATCGGTCGCGTCTTTTGCTATCCCCGCGGTGCTTCCGGGCGTTACCGGTTTGCGCCGGGCGAATGATCCGCTTGTCCGGATGAAGTGTTGGGGTATAGCCAAGCGGTAAGGCAGCGGTTTTTGGTATCGCCATCCCTGGTTCGAATCCAGGTACCCCAGCCACCTCTCTTGGTTCCATCTATCCCTCGAATTTCCTCGTTGCCGGTCTTCGCGGACGGCTCTGCCTGTGGCATTACGCGGGGCAAATCGCCGGGCGGTTCATGCGCGCCCGTGCTTGCGGCTTGATTGTTGCCGGCGAATGCGAATTGCATTGATTTGGAAACGGAAAAATGGTCTCATCTGGCAAAGGAGGCGGCGCGCGTTGACTCAGAAAGCTCTTTCGATAGATCCGGTTGATGAAGCAGATCAGTTGCGGGTGAATGTCTACAGGCTTCTTGCCCGGCTGCTGCGTGAGCCAGCTGATGACGCGCTTCTTGCACTTCTTTCCCAGATGACAGGTGACGGGTCCGAACTTGGTCAGGCGATCACGGATCTTTCGAGCGTTGCCTCCACGATAGGTCTTGAGGCCAGCCGTGATGAATACAACGTCCTGTTCATAGGCTTGGGGCGCGGAATACTGACCCCCTTCGGTTCCTACTATCTGACCGGATTCATGCACGAAAAGCCGTTGGCGCGGCTGCGCAACGATATGCGCCCGCTCGGCATCGCCCGCAGCGACGATGTCAAGGATCCCGAGGACCACATTGCCGCTCTGATGGAAATGATGGCCGGTCTGATCGATGGTAGCTTCGGCGCAGCACAACCGGTATCGGTGCAAAAGACGTTCTTCGACAGCCACGTTGGCAGTTGGGCGCCGCATTTTTTCAAGGATCTCGAAGCGTGTTCTTCAGCACGTTTCTACAAGCCTGTAGGTCGCATCGGCGGCCTGTTCATGGCAATTGAAGAGGGTGCGTTCGAGATGTAGGCCGCTGTTGCGGCGAGTGTTTTTGCAAGCGCGTATTGCAGTCTGGCACCGACATCCGGTCAGGCTGCTGCAGACGGTTCCGGATGTCGGAAAGTGGAGACCAAGATGAAGGCTAAAACAGAAGATGCCACGACTGACCGTCGCGGTTTTCTGAAGTTCGCCGGGCTGGGCACGATTGCCAGCGGCGCGGCCCTGGTCGCAGGCACTGCAAGTGAGGCAGCCGAAATTGCCGAACCGCAGGCGGGCGCCGGGTATCGGGAAACCGATCATATCAAGGCTTACTATGCCAGCACTCGGTTCTGAGGAGAACCATTGCTGATCGTCATTGCGACGGAATAAACCCAACGGAGGATGAAATGCTCAGGAAGAAGACAAATGGGGTTGCGCGAGGCCCCCGGCTGTCCTCGACGGTAGCAGAGCTTGGAGCGACGGCGATCGATCGCCGGACATTCCTGAAACGTTCGGGTCTCACCATTGGTGGGGCTGCAGCCATTTCCACGCTTTCGGGCGGAATGGTCAAGCGGGCGGAAGCTCAGACAGCCGCAGGCACCGGAAAAACCGAAACCAAGAAATCGGTCTGTACACATTGTTCAGTCGGTTGCACGGTGATTGCCGAGGTCGAAAACGGTGTCTGGACACGTCAGGCTCCTGGCTATGATTCTCCGTTCAACCTGGGTGCCCATTGCGCCAAGGGCGCATCGGTGCGCGAGCATGCCCATGGTGACCGGCGGCTGAAATATCCGATGAAGCTGGTCGGCGGCAAATGGCAGCGCGTCTCCTGGGACGACGCCATCAACGAGATCGGCGACAAGATGCTGGCGGTCCGCGAAGCCTCCGGACCGGATTCGGTCTACTGGCTCGGCTCGGCCAAGCACTCCAACGAACAGGCCTATCTGTTCCGCAAGTTCGCGGCCTACTGGGGGACGAACAACGTCGACCACCAGGCGCGCATTTGTCATTCGACCACGGTGTCAGGTGTTGCCAACACCTGGGGCTATGGCGCGATGACCAACTCCTACAACGACATCCACAATTCGAAGTCGATGATCCTCATCGGGTCCAACCCCGCTGAAGCGCATCCGGTGTCGCTGCTGCATCTTCTCAAGTGCAAGGAAGAAAACAACGCGCCGCTGATCGTTTGCGATCCCCGGTTTACCCGCACAGCCGCCCACGCCGACGAGTTCGTGCGGTTCCGGCCCGGCACCGACGTGGCGCTGATCTGGGGCATTCTCTACCATATTTTCGAGAATGGCTGGGAAGACAAGGAATACATCCGCACCCGCGTCTGGGGCATGGATCAGATCCGTGACGAGGTGAAGAAGTGGAACCCGGAAGAAGTCGAGCGGGTGACCGGAGTTCCCGGTTCGCAGCTTGAGCGGGTTGCCCGAACTCTCGCCAACAACCGACCCGGCACGCTGATCTGGTGCATGGGTGGCACGCAGCACTCGAACGGCTCTTCCAACACCCGGGCCTATTCGATCCTGCAGCTGGCGCTCGGAAATATCGGCACGTCGGGAGGCGGCGCCAACATTTTCCGTGGCCACGACAACGTGCAGGGCGCCACCGACCTTGGCGTGCTTGCCGACACCTTGCCGGGCTATTACGGCCTGACGGCAGGCGCTTACGCCCATTGGGCCCGCGTCTGGGGTGAAGACCTTGACTGGCTCAAGGGCCGCTTTGCCACCATGAAAGGCAAGGACGGAAAGAACAAGGCGATGATGAACGAGACCGGTATTCCGGTGTCGCGCTGGATCGACGGTGTTCTGGAAGCCAAGGAAAACCTCGATCAGCCCGACAACACCAAGGTCATGGTGTTCTGGGGTCATGCGCCGAACTCGCAGACCCGTCTGCCTGAAATGCAGAAGGCGATGGGAATGCTGGATCTGCTGGTCGTTGTTGACCCTTATCCGACAATGACAGCGGTACTTCAGGACCGCCAGGATGGCGTTTACCTGCTGCCGGCCTCGACCCAGTTCGAGACCTACGGTTCGGTGACGGCGTCTAACCGGTCCATCCAGTGGCGCGAGGCCGTGGTTGATCCGCTGTTTGAATCGCTGCCCGACCACACCATCATGTACAAGTTTGCCAAGAAATTCGGTTTTGAGGACCGGATGTTCCGCAACATCGAGGTCAACGGCGAAGAGCCGCTGGTCGAGGATATCACCCGCGAATGGAACCGCGGCATGTGGACCATCGGCATGACCGGGCAGTCGCCCGAGCGTCTGAAGTCGCACATGGAGCATCAGTACACCTTCGACAAGACCACCTTGCGTGGTGTCGGCGGGCCGCATGATGGTGAATTCTACGGCTTGCCCTGGCCTTGCTGGGGAACGCCCGAGATGAAGCACACGGGCTCGGCCAACCTCTACGATGTGTCGGTTCCGGTGGCCAAGGGCGGGATGGGTTTCCGTGCCCGCTTCGGCGTCGAACGCAACGGCGACAACCTGCTGGCGGAAGACAGCTGGCCGGTTGGATCCGAGATCGAGGACGGTTATCCCGAGTTCACCATGGCGATGCTCAAGGGCCTCGGCTGGGACAAGGACCTGACCGCGGAGGAGCTGGACACGATCAAGATGGTTGCCGGCTCCGACGATCCGGCGAAGATCGATGGAGTGAACTGGAAGGTCGACCTTTCCGGCGGTATCCAGCGCGTCGCGATCAAGCATGGCTGTGCGCCTTACGGCAACGCCAAGGCCCGTGCCGTGGTCTGGACCTTCCCCGATCCGGTACCGCTGCATCGCGAACCGCTCTATGCGCCCAATCGCGAACTCGTCGCCGACTATCCGACGATTGCCGACAAGACCTTCTGGCGTGTGCCGACGGCCTTCAAGTCGATCCAGGATGTCGATCACTCCAAGGACTACCCGATGATCATGACTTCGGGACGGCTGGTCGAATACGAGGGTGGCGGTGACGAAACCCGCTCCAACCCGTGGCTGGCCGAGTTGCAGCAGGACATGTTCGTCGAAATCAACACCTTCGACGCCAACAACCTGGGCATCAGGGATCGTGAAACGGTCTGGGTGCACAGCCCGTCCGGCGGCAAGATCAAGGTCATGGCCATGGTCACCGAACGGGTGGGCCGGGGCGTTGTCTTCTGTCCCTTCCATTTCGGTGGACAGTTCCAGGGTGTAGACCTGAGGGACAAATATCCTGAAGGGGCCGATCCGATCGTGCTTGGCGAAGCCAGTAACACTGCGCAGACCTACGGCTACGATATGGTCACCCAGATGCAGGAAACAAAAACCACGCTTTGCCGCGTCGAGCGGGCCTAGGGAGGATACAAAATGGCTAGAATGAAATTCCTCTGCGATGCCGAACGTTGTATCGAGTGCAACGCCTGTGTCACCGCCTGCAAGAACGAGAACGAAGTGCCTTGGGGCGTCAACCGGCGCCGTGTCGTCACCATCAATGACGGCAAGCCCGGGGAACGGTCGATCTCGGTGGCCTGCATGCACTGCTCGGATGCGCCGTGCATGGCGGTCTGCCCGGTCGACTGCTTCTACCAGACGGCCGACGGCATCGTGTTGCACGACAAGGACCTGTGCATCGGTTGCGGCTATTGCTTCTATGCGTGCCCGTTCGGTGCGCCGCAATTCCCGCAGGCATCCAACTTCGGTTCGCGCGGCAAGATGGACAAGTGCACCTTCTGCGCTGGTGGCCCGGAAGAGGACAACTCCGCTGCAGAATTCCAGAAGTACGGGCGTAACCGGATTGCCGAGGGCAAGTTGCCGCTCTGTGCCGAAATGTGCTCCACCAAGGCGCTTCTGGCGGGTGACGGAGACACCGTGTCGCAAATCTATCGCGAACGTGTGGTTGCCCGCGGCTTTGGCGCTGGCGCCTGGGGTTGGGGTACAGCCTACGACCAGAAGAGTGGCGGTTGATCGGATTCGGTCACTCGCAGTCACATCGGCAGGTGGACGAGAGTCCGCCTGCCGATCTTCGCTAGATTGTATCCGGACACCGGGAGCTTACCGATGAAAATTCAGAAGACGCGCCGCGCGTCTGCGCGATATCTCCTACCCGGGATTGCCTTTGCCATTGTCGCACTGGTGGGGCTTTGGTTGCCGCTGCAGGCCCATGCCCAGAGCACGGTTCGCCCGCCCGAGAATGCGACCACATCCATCGCTCCGCCCGGACCCGCGCTTCGGGGCGGGGTGCAGGGCACCCAGTCGGATGCGGAAATCTGGCACGATATCCGTCTTGGCGAGACCGGAAATGTGTCGATTCCGAACCGTTCGGCGGGCCAGATGATCCAGTCGCAGGGCGAGGACTGGCGGCTCTATAGAAACGGCGCGACGCATGATTATCTCGGCTATGCGATGCTGGCCACGATCGTGCTGCTGGCACTGTTTTTCGCCATACGTGGCCGCATCAAGGTCGAGCATGGTCTGTCCGGCGTAAAGATCAAGCGCTTCTCGACGCTGGAGCGGATGAGTCACTGGCTCATGGCGCTGTCATTCATCACCCTCGGCATCAGCGGCCTGAACATCACCTTTGGACGGTCACTGGTCCTGCCGCTTGTCGGCAAGGATGTCTTCGGCCCGATGTCGGGCTTCCTCAAGGCCACCCACAATTATACCGCCTTTGCCTTCATGCTCGGGCTGGCTCTCGCCTTCGTGCTTTGGATTGTTCACAATATACCCGACCGGACCGATCTGAACTGGCTGGCAAAGGGCGGCGGATTGTTCAGCAAGTCGAGCCACCCTCCGGCGAAGAAATTCAATGCAGGCCAGAAGGTCATCTTCTGGGGCGTCATGGTTCTCGGACTGTCGCTGTCTGTTTCGGGATGGACCTTGCTGTTCCCCTTCGAGCACAGCCTGTTTACCGACACGTTTGTGCTTTTTGGCAATATGGGCATTGATGTGCCCGCCATCCTGGGGCTGCCCGAGCCGCCCTACAGCGCCATTCAGGAGCAGCAGTTCAACAGTGCCTGGCATGGCATTATCGCTGTCGTGATGATCTGCCTGATCCTCGCCCATATCTACATCGGCACCATCGGCATGCAGGGCGCCTTTGATGCAATGGGCTCGGGCGAGGTTGACTTGAATTGGGCCAAGGAACACCATTCCCTCTGGGTTGAAGAGGTCATGGCCAAAAAGACTGACGGCGCAGCTGCCGCACCGGCGGAATGACGGCGGGAAGGAACCGGACATGAAAGCATTTCTTCTCAGTATCGTCGTTTTGCTGGTCGTCGTGGCCGGCGCCCGCTTCGGTCTCAAACCGTTGTGGGACATGCCATCGGCAGAAGCCTATTCCACTGACAATGTGCGCCTGGATTGAACCGGCCAGGAAAAGAAGGTGACATGATGAGCGACGAATCCTTTAACTTGTCGATGCGGAAGTTTCTCAAGCAGGTCGGAGTGACATCGCAGCAGCAGATCGAAGAGCTGGTCCGCTCCGGCGCTGCGGGCTCGGGGCCGCTGAAACTCAAGGTCGTGCTGACAGCCGAAGGCACAGACCTGGAACACATTGTCACCGGTGAAGTAGAGTTGCCCTGACCGCTGGCATGCTGCCCATTCCCGAATTTCCACCGCTCCTGACCGGGCATGCGGTAACCGCCGGGCAGGATCCGCTGCAGGTGGCGCTGGAAAGTGCGCGCGACGCCAGTTTCGGTGCCGGCGACCTCTGCTGGTCGATGGCTGAAACCCATGCACGCGCTGCCATTGTTCTTGAGCCCGATTGCCCGCTTGGCAAGGCGTTGCAGATGGTGCCCGTGCTGATGATCGCCATCGGCGATGCGCTGGGAGCAATCGGTCCGCCCAATCTGGCGCTGATGTACCGGTGGCCTTCGACGATTCTCGTCAATGGCGGTGAAGTCGGCGAGGTGTTTCTGCACGTACCGGAAGATACCGGACTGGAGGACACGCCGGAATTCCTGGTGCTCGGGTTCTCCGTGGCGATGAGCCTGCCGCCAGACATCATCGAGGCGCCGGGTCTTGCCAGGCATGCCACCGCGCTGTTTGAAGAGGGATGCGGCGATCTCGACCGGACGCAGGTTCTGGAGGCCGTGGCGCGGCATTTCCTCTCATGGGTCGATACCTGGGAGCATGACGGCTTCGCTGCCGCCCACCCGGATTACCTCGGCCGCATGCAACCGGCAGACAAGCTTGTGGTGCAGACCGGGCCGGTCACGCACCAGGGCCGGATGGTCGGTATAGATGAGGACGGCGGCTTGCTGCTTGATGGCGGCGGAAGGGTCGAGGGATTGTCGCTGGCTCAGGGATTGGGGATCATCGGGTGAAACTGACAAAAGACAACGGACCGGGCGTGATCTGGAAATCGGCCGGACAGCATCTGACCTACCGGCTGGACAATGGCTGGCTTGCCGTCAGCGATGATTTCATGCGCGCCTATTACACGCGCCCGGAAATCCATCCCGTCGAGGAAAGCTGCGCCGTCGAGCACGCGCTGTTTGAACGGCTGATGGCGGATCCGTTTGCTCCGGTTGGCGCTGATGATCTTGCCGCGATTGCCGATCCGGATGCGGCGGACAATTACGCGCTTGTCCTCCGCTTCCGGGATCACCTTGTTGCCAAGGGATCGATCGAGGCCGCCTACGCGTCCTTGTTCAGCCCCGGTGCGCCGATGATTCCGCCGGTGTTCATCAGCCAGATGGCGCATTTGATCATGGGCAACATCCTGGTGGGCGAACGCGACGCGATGGTGGCGCGGGCAGCCGAGCTGTTCTTCCGCGAGCAGACCGCCACCACGTCGAACGAGCGAATGATGCTCGCCGATACCGAGGTGGTCGAAACCCGCGCAAAGGACGCAGCCCTTGCGGCTTCCACCGATCCTGGACGGGCGGAAGTCGCACTCGAGGTTCTCAATGCGGAAGGCAGCGAGGACTATTGGGCCCGTGCCGACCATTTCGATCTGGCCCTGGATTTCCGCTTCTCCGAACCGGGGCAGGATGCCTTTGCCCGGCTGATCGAACGCTGGATCAGGCATTTCCTGGATTTGCGGGTCCGGGTGCAGCCGCTGCAATCGGTCAAGGATGAACGCTGGTCCTGGCATGTCGGCCTTGATGCCGAAGCCACCCGCATCATGAATGCGCTCTACGAAGGCGAATACCTTCCCGAGGAAGGGCAGGGCAGCATCGTTGCCTTGTTCCGGATGGAGTTCCTCGATCAGGACCGGGTTCTGGAGAGAATGCGCCGCAAACCGGCCTTCCTCGGACTGGCCGTGGATTCCCGTGACCGCATTCGCATGAAGCCGCAAAATCTGCTGATCAACCTGCCGCTCAACCCGGTGCTGCAATAATTGCTGCGGTCGTGTGACCGGAAAGGCGGCAAAGCCTCGCACCCGGCCGAAAGCATCGCTTCCGGCTAGAATCTGTCCGCGATCCTTGGCACTGGCGGATTTTGCCGGAGCCTAGTTGGCGTCGATCGAGATGGCCGTGATGACCCCGACGCCATTGTCGCCGGCGGAGTCGTAATCGATGCTGACTCTGTCACCGGCGCTCAGTCCTTCGGGAACGAGATCACCGGCCGGGGCCAGATCCCAGACCGTCTTGTCATCCAGAACGAGCACATGATCGACCCGGTCATAGGCGACGACGACGCCCCCGGTGGTGTCAGCCAGAGCCGGCGTTACCAGGATTGATCCGAGAATTGTGATTGCAGAAAACAGGCGCATGAGATCCTCCATACGACTTGATGGAAGCTAGCTATGCGCCTGTCCCGGGTTTCCCGCAAGCGACTTTGATTCGTGCCGCAAAACGATTGTTTCACAGCTGTCCCAGTCGCGTCCGATAGCGGGCTGCTAGTCCTCGTTGAGGAAATCCTCGACCGTAAGCCCCTGGCGCCCTGCCTCCAGGTAGTCGTCGGTCGTGCGGGTGCGCGTCCGGCGCGGATTGGCAATGGCGAACGGGTCCGCACCGTCGCGCGACAGCGTTTCGAGCCGGCAATCCTCGCACATGTGAATGAGCGCGCGCCGCTCGTCGGTATCGAACATCGAGTTGCCCTGGAGACGGCGTTCCACCGCGCGCAGCATTCCGCCCGCCGCGAAGGCTTTGCCGCAGGATGTGCAGCAGGCGGGCTCATCCTCATGCAGGGTTTGCGGTTGCATGACGTTGTTGGAAAGGTTGTAGCGCGGTTCCAGGGTTATTGCCGATTCCGGGCATGTCGCCTCGCAGATCCCGCATTGAACGCAGGCAGCCTCGACGAAACGCAGCTGCGTCGTCTCGGGCGTGTCGCGCAACGCATCCGCCGGGCAGGAGGAGACACAGGCCATGCACAATGTGCAGGCAGCCGCATCCACCAGCACGGTCCCGTACGGGGCGCTGTCGGGAAGCGGCACGATGCTGGAAGCGGGCTTGCCGCTGTCAGCCAGCGCGCCGAGTGCGGCGCGCGAGACTTCGCGCTTTCCGCCAAGCGGCGTCGGCGCGGCGCGTGAAATTTCCGGCAGATCGGGCAGGGCGTAGAGCGCGGCCTCAACCTGGTCCGGGTCGGCTTCAAGCAATGTCACAACCCGCCCGCCAGCGTGACCGAACCCGGCAAGAAGGCTTTCCATCAGCAGGGTTTCCTCGGCAACGGCGGCAAATTCCTCAGTCTTGTGAGGATCGCCCAGCACCACGATCTGGCGGAATCCGGAGGCCAGGGCCGCAGCCATCAGGTCATGGCCGACGCCGCTCGTCGCATGCATTTCCAGCGGGATGACCCGTGCCGGCAGGCCGCGGCCAAACCGCGCCATCGCTCCGATCAGCGGGGTGCCGTGGCTTGCGTCATGAAGCAGCAGAACCGGGGCCTGGCCACCGGCGGCAAGGTATATCCGCGCCAGCGTCTGCACCCGCGAGATCTGGTCGGTGCGCGCCGGGTAGGCATAGGCGACAGCGCCGGTGGGGCAATGGGCGGCACAGTTGCCGCAGCCGCCGCATATGCCGGGATCGACGACGACAATGTCGCCCTCTCCGGTGATGGCACCTGCAGGACATTGCTCGATACACTTGCTGCAGCCGGTTTTCCTCGAGCGTTCATGCGCGCAGATCGAGGCATCATAGGTGACATAGATCGGCTTTTCGAAGCTGCCGACGTAGTCCGACGCCTCGATGACTGCTTCCAGGATCGTCACGGGATTGCCGGGATCGGCCCTGAAATAGCCGTCACGGCCATGCGCCCGGTTGAACAGGGCAGTCTCGCCGGACATGTCGAATATGAGGCTGCAGGAGGTTTTGGCCCCGTCGCGCGGCATTGCGAATTCCGGCCGTGCGCGCGAGGACGGCAGCATCGAAGCGTAGCCATCGACAACCAGCTGAAAATCACCCAGCGATCCCTTGGCCGAGACCACGCGCCCGGCAAAAATCGGAAACTGCAGCTCCGATGGCAGCACCAGATCGTCCGCCCCGGTCAGAAGCAGGGTCACCGACAGGGTCCGGTTCAGCCGCTGCGCGGCATCAAAGGCTGCCTGGCCGGCGCCAATCACCAGGCAGAGCCCGTCGCTTTCGATCGCCCGCAGCCGTGCGGGAACAGTCGGCACGTTCGCCGCAGTCAGAAGCGCTTCCATTTTGGGTGTCTTGGACGCCTTGTCCGCCGACCAGCCGGCCATCTCGCGAATATTGACGAAGGACAGCGCCTCGTGACCGGCTTCGGCGGCCAACTCTTCAAACAGCGGGCGCTCCTGTGTGCAGGCAATGCAGATCGGAGTTTCTGTGGAAAAAGCGGCCTCGAGGACCTTCATTTCACCGCGGCACAGTTGATGATGCCCTGTCACTTCCACATAGGCCGCCCCGAGTTTTGCGGGGTCGACGGCCATGGTTTTTTCGCAGCTGCATACAAAAAGCCTGGTTGCATCTAAAACCATTGGAACACCCTTGTTGTCGTCTGCAAACACCTTATACTTTCAACGGGAAGAGACAACCGTGATTGCCTCGAGACCGGGGAGGAACTGACCAGCGTGTCGCGGGAATTGACAATTATGCTGGGAGTGATTGCGGAAAAGCGGCAGTCAGTTTCGCGGTGGGCAAAGGACTACTGGATCCCCGTCGGTGTGATGCTGGCTCCGGCCGATCTCAATCCCGGCGACATCCTGATCAGCGATGAGCGAATGACCCGCTACTACATGGGGCGCGTCGATCTGACTTGTTATGCCGCCGACACCGAGGCCTATGTCGAGAATTTCAACAGCGGCAGCCCGGCGCTCTACGTGGTGCTGCGGCGCGACAGCGAAAACCAGCATCCGCTTGAGTGGTACGTCCAGAGCGTCACGGCGTCGCCGCACGCCGCCCAGGACTATGAAGTCGGCAGCGAAGACATCATCGAACGCCTGCCCATGCCGCCTGAGATCACCGAGGCAATTCTCGAGTTCCTCGATGCCTATCATGTGGAAACGACCTTCATAAAGCGGCGGCGCGACAAGCTTGATCTCGAAGAACAGAA
Source organism: Hoeflea sp. AS16 (assembly GCF_038900095.1). Lineage (NCBI taxonomy): Bacteria > Pseudomonadati > Pseudomonadota > Alphaproteobacteria > Hyphomicrobiales > Rhizobiaceae > Hoeflea > Hoeflea sp. AS16. The sequence goes on from NZ_JBBMQQ010000004.1 coordinate 79,394, forward strand.
ATTCGGCAAGCAGCCGATATTCCTGAGCCGGAAACGCTCGGACCGGGGGGATCTGGATGGCTGAGGACAAGGAAGGCTTTCTGGCCCGCTGGTCAAAACGCAAACAGGCGCAACTGTCCAATCCCGACGGTGAACCCGGCGAAGAGACGCCTGCGGTTCATTCGGTTGAGGTTGACGAAGAGCAGCTGCAAGCTGAACGCGCTGAAGCCGAGGCCAACCGTTTGGCGGCCGAAGCGGTTGATCTCGACGAGGTCGGTTACGGGTTCGATTTCTCGATTTTCATGAAACGCGGTGTGCCCGAGCTGCTGCGCAAGAAGGCGCTGCAGAAATTTTTCAACTCCAGCCCGGTCCTGGCCAATCTGGACGGGTTGAACGACTATGACGAGGATTTCAACAACCCGCTGCACATGGTCTACAAATCGACCTGGGATGTCGGCCGCGGCTTCCTGACCGAGGCCGAGAAAGTGCTGCAGCAGGCAACCGGACGGCTCACCCTGGATGTGCCGCCCGAAGACACCGTGCCGGCGGATCTGCCCGAATACCTCGAAGCGGGACCGGAAGATGCCCCGGCTGCAATCGACGGAGACAGCCCTGCCGAAGCTGCATCTGCCGAAGAGGCCCAGCCCGGCGTGGCCGAGGAGGCTGATGCCGCCACGATTCAGCCCGAAGCCGATACTCCGCCTGATCAGGAACCGGACCAGCCGCCGCAAAAGCGTGTCTCGATCCGGCAGCGGCTGAACGGATGATGCCAGTGTCAGACGTTGGGGTCGGCCAGATGATTGCGCAACATCTCGCTATAGGCAGCGACCATTTCAGCGACGAACGCCTCGTGGTCGGCGACGTCGAGCACGTTCTTGGCCACGAACGCGTTGTAGCGCGCCGCGCCGTACAGGAATGCCATGTGGATGTCGGTCGCGGGAATTTTGGCATTGGCCGAGTTGGCCACGCGGATGAAGCGGTCCGCAAGCCTGACAAACTTCTCCGTTTCGGTGCTGTCCATTGCATCATCTCCTCGTCGCTCGTTTTCTGTCGAAGCGCCGTGGCCGGAACCGGAATGCGAACTGCGACAACTTCAATGCACTATCGGCCATGGGGTACGCAGTGACAATCTCCAAAGCCCAGATTCTCGAGCAGCTTAAACGGGTCAAGGGCCCCAGCCTGTCCGGCAACATCGTGGACCTTGGTCTGGTCTCTGACATGACCCTCAACGATGACGAGGTCGTGGTCTCGATCACCGTTCCCGCCGGGCTCATCGACCAGTTGGAGCCGTTGCGGGCGGCGGCCGAAAGGGTCACGCTGACCGCATCCGGCGTTACCAGGGCAACGATCAGGCTTGTGCCGGACCGGGCAGGCAAACCCGCTGCTGCAGCATCCGCTCCGGTGCGTTCGGCCCCGACCGTCTCGCAGGCCGCGGCGGTTCCGCCACCTATGCAGGGACGTGCCGCCGCACCGCAACCAGCACCCGGCGCCAAGCTCCCCGTTCCCGGAGTAGGCGCCATCATCGCCATCGCCTCGGGCAAGGGCGGGGTCGGAAAATCCACCACCTCGGTCAATGTCGCGCTTGCCCTCCAGGCCAACGGCCTGAAGGTCGGCATTCTTGACGCCGACATCTACGGGCCGTCGATGCCGCGCCTGCTCAATCTTTCGGGCAAGCCGCAGGCTGGCGAAGATCGCATCCTGATCCCGTTGGAAGGCTACGGGCTGAAGGTAATGTCGATGGGGTTTCTCGTCGATGAACAGACCGCCATGGTCTGGCGCGGACCGATGCTGATGCAGGCCCTGACCCAGATGCTGCGCGAAGTGGCGTGGGGTGAACTCGATGTGCTGATCGTCGACATGCCGCCGGGCACCGGCGACGCGCAACTGACTATGTCACAGAATGTTCCGCTGGCCGGTGCCGTTATCGTTTCCACGCCGCAGGACCTGGCGCTGATCGACGCCCGCAAGGGGTTGAAGATGTTCCGCAAGGTCGATGTGCCCATTCTCGGCATCATCGAGAACATGAGCAGTTTCATCTGCCCCGATTGCGGCGGCCAGCATGAAATCTTCGGCCATGGCGGAGCCCGTGCCGAGGCCGAGCGCATCGGCGCGCCGTTCCTTGGCGAGGTGCCGCTGGTCATGGCGATCCGCGAGACATCGGACAATGGCACGCCCATCGTCGCCACCGATCCCGACAGCGTTCAATCCGGCATCTACCGGGACATCGCCGGGCGCATCTGGACCCGCCTTGGCGAGGAACGGATGCTGGCCGGAGACCGGGGATAGGCCATGCAGGATTTCGCAGGAGCATTCGGGTTGGCTTTCGGTTTGATCGCATCGGGCGATGCGGACCTGTTCGAAATCGTTGGCCTTTCGATGCGCGTCAGCCTGTCGGCCCTTGTCCTGTCGTGCCTCATCGGTTTTCCCTTCGGTGCCCTTCTGGTGGTGCGCAAGTTCTTCGGCCGCGGCATTGTCATTGCGCTGGTCAATTCGATGATGGGCTTTCCGCCGGTGGTGATCGGACTCCTGGTTTATCTCGCGCTGTCACGGGCAGGGCCGATGGGCTGGCTCGGCCTGCTCTACAGCCCCACGGCGATGATTATCGCCCAGACTTTGCTGATTGCCCCCATTGTCGCGGCCTTGTCGCGGCAGGTTCTGGAAGCTTTGCAGGCCGAATATGACGAACAGTTCCGCTCGCTCGGAATCTCCCGCGGCCGCGCCATGCTGGCGCTGATTGTCGACGGACGTTACGGCCTCCTTACAGTGGCGCTGGCGGGCTTCGGGCGCGCTATCGCCGAGGTTGGGGCGGTCATCATCGTCGGTGGCAATATCGAACACCTGACCCGGGTGATGACCACCGCCATTGCACTTGAAACCTCGAAGGGGGATCTCGGCATGGCCCTGGCGCTCGGCATCATCCTCATGAGTATTGCGGTTTCGGTCAATCTTGTCGCGGGCACCCTGCGGGCGCTTGCCGAAAGGCAGGCCTATGCCTGACCCGACCCCGCTCATCCCGCATCCGGCCTCGGTTGCCGGGCCGCAGACCTCGCGCGACAGGATATTGCCCGGCTCGCTCAGGGTGGAGGGCCTGGCGCTTCAGGTTGCCGGAAAACCCCTGATCGATATCGACAGGCTGTTGCTCGATCCCCGGTCGGTCACGATCATCATGGGCCCGAATGGTGCGGGCAAAAGTCTTTTCCTGCGCCTGATCCACGGTTTGATCGCGCCGAGCAGCGGCTGGATCAGCTGGGGCGAAGTCGCCTGCGGCGAGGCAACCCGCTCCACCCAGGCCATGGTGTTTCAAAAGCCGGTGCTGCTGCGTCGCTCGGTGGCTGCCAATATTGATTTCGTGCTGCGGCATCGCTCGGGCAACAGGGCCGAGCGCCGGAGCCGGTGCGACGAGTTGTTGACGCTGGTCGGGCTGGCCGGCCAGGCGCAACAGCCCGCGCGGCTGCTCTCGGGCGGCGAGCAGCAGCGGCTGGCGCTGGCCCGGGCGCTGGCAACACGGCCGAAGGTCCTGCTGCTTGACGAGCCGACCGCCAGCCTCGACCCTGCATCGGTGCAGATGATCGAACAAATCGTGTTGGCCTCCAGCGCCGCCCAGACTAAGGTGATTTTCGTCACCCATGACGTTGGTCAGGCACGCCGCCTTGCCGGCGATGTAGCATTTCTGCACCATGGACAACTGGCCGAGCATGGTCCGGCGGCGAAGTTCTTTGCCAACCCGTCATCCGAGTCTGCTCAAGCCTATCTGTCGGGCAGGATTGTACTTTGATTTGTAACTGAGGAGAATGAAGATGAAGCGTACCACCCTGCTTGGAGCTGCCTTGCTGTCTGTCCTGGCAACTGCCGCAGCAGCCGAGGATCAGTCGATCCTGGTCCAGTCGACCACGTCCACGCAGAATTCCGGCTTCTACGATTACATCCTGCCGATCTACAAGTCAGAGACCGGTGTGAGTGTCAACGTGGTGGCCGTCGGCACGGGGCAGGCGATCAAGAACGCCCAGAACTGCGATGCCGACGTGTTGCTGGTTCACGCCAAACCGGCCGAGGAAAAATTCGTCGCCGAGGGCTACGGCGTGGCGCGCTCGGATCTCATGTACAACGATTTCATCATTGTCGGACCGGCCGCCGATCCGGCAGGCATTGGCGGTGGCAAGGATGCCGTTGCCGCCTTCAAGACCATTGCGGAAAAGAAGGCGCTGTTTGCCTCCCGCGGTGATGATTCCGGCACCAACAAGGCCGAGATCAAGCTCTGGAACAAGGCCGGAATCGACATCAAGACTGCCTCGGGAGACTGGTATCGCGCCACCGGCTCCGGCATGGGCGCGACGCTCAATGCCAGTGTCGGCATGGGCGCCTACACGATCTCGGACCGCGCAACCTGGATCAGCTTTGGCAACAAGGGTGACTATGACATCGACGTCGAGGGCGATCCGGTGCTGTTCAACCAGTACGGCATCATCCTGGTCAACCCGGAGAAATGCCCGAGCGTGAAGGCTGACCTGGGTCAGCAGTTCATCGACTGGCTGACTTCGGCGCATGGCCAGGAGCTGATCGCGGATTTCAAGCTGAACGGCAAGCAGCTGTTCTTCCCCAACGCCGGCAGCTGATCAGCTGTCGATACCAAACCCGGTGAAGGGCAGGAACGACACCAGTTCGCCCTTCGCCACCGAGGTCACGGATTCCGTGATCTCGATAAGGCCCGTGGCCTGCCTCAGGCCGGAAATCAGCCCCGACCCGTCGCGTGCAAATTTGTGTGCGACGGGTCGACCGTCGGGTCCGGGCTCAAGCCATCCCCGCCAGAATTCCCGTCGTCCTTCCTTCTTGCGCGGCACGTCGAAACCGGCCGCCACCGGAAACCGCACCGGTTCGTGATATGCGCCGCCGCCAAGCACGGTCAGAGCCGGGCGAACATAAAGCAGGAAACAGACAAAGGCCGCGACCGGATTGCCCGGCAGTCCGAGAAAGACGCAATCGCCGATCTGGCCAAAGCTCATCGGCCGGCCCGGCTTGACCGCGATCTGCCAGAGATGCCGTGTGCCCAGGCGGTCAATCGCATTGATGATATGATCCTCGTCACCGCGTGACGCACCGCCACTGGTCAAAATGACATCATGGGTCTGGGCGGTTTTGGCCAAAGTGGCCTCGATCAGCGAAGCGTCGTCGGGCAGGATGCCGAGATCGGTGATCTCGCAGGGCAGGGTGCCCAGCAGCGCATGCAGCATCGCGCGGTTGGAATCGTAAACCTGCCCCTGGGAAATCTCCGCTCCTGGTTCGAGCAACTCGTCGCCATTCGACAGGATTGCCACCCGGACGGGCGCGCGCACCTTGACCTTGGGCAGGCCGAACGACGCCAGTGCGGCCATGTCCTGCGGCCTCAGCCGGGCGCTTTCTTGCAGCACCGCGCTGCCCTCCGCCACATCCTCGCCGGCGCGGCGGGCATTGGCACCGCGCTTGAGATCGAGCGGAACGGAGACGTGATCGCCATCGTCATCAACAGTGCAGTCTTCCTGCATCGCCACCGTGTCGGCGCCTTCGGGCATCGGTGCGCCGGTGAAAATGCGCGCAGCCTGACCCGGTTCGAGCCGGTACTTGCCCAGATCCCCGGCGGCAATCCGCATCACCACCGGCATCGGACCGGTTGCGGGCGCTTGAAACGCGTAGCCGTCGACGGCGGAATTGTCATGCAGCGGCACGTTGCGGGGCGCAACGATGTCGGCAGCGAGCCAGCGGCCGGAGGTCTCGACCAGCGGCAGCTCCTCGATGGCTGCAACCGCCGACAGCCGGCCGGTCAGGATCGCCAGGCATTCCTCATGGCTGAGCCGGTCCTTGTCGGTAAGGAAACAGTCGTTCAACAGCTTTCGCGAGGTCATGCGGCAGTCTCTCCCAATCCGGTTTCAAGCGCGATCATGTCGGCGATTCCGTTGATGTCGTCCAGCGAGAAGACCGGAACATGTGCTTCGGCAATGTCATGGTCGGCGGCGATGGCGCGAATGCTGGCGCCCGTGTCGGGCAGGGGCGACTGGTCCAGTGCGGCCTTCCGGCGCACCTCGATTTTCGGATGGTCCTCGCGCTTGTAGCCTTCGATCAGCACCAGGTCGCAAGGCGACAGCCGCGCCAGCATGTCCTGCATCGATGGCTCGCCCTGTTCGCCGAGCTCATGCATGAGTGCCCAGCGGTTGCCGGAGACAATCGCCACCTCCGCGGCACCGGCCTTGCGATGGCGGTGGCTGTCGGTTCCTTCCTGGTCGACATCGAACAGGTGATGCGCATGCTTGAGAGTGGCAACGCGGAACCCGCGCCGCGTGAATTCCTCCACCAGCTTGCAGGTCAGTGTGGTCTTGCCGGAATTCTTCCATCCGGTAATGCCGAAGATGCGTTGTTTCATGCAATGTCTCTGGCGATGAAGGCTGCCGCTTCCGCCAGCTCTTCCGGCGTGTTGGCATTGAAGAACGGGTCCGGCGCACCATCGCCGTCGGCTTCGAAATCGCAAAATGCGAAATCGTGCCGGTGGACCCATGCCAGCACCTTCATGGTGTCGCTGGTGGTCAGCCACTCGGTCAGGTCCTGGCGCAATGTCACTGGCCACAGCCCGAACACCGGATGCCGGTTGCCATCCGAGCGGGCGATGATGATGCGTTCCGGCCCGGCTAGCACGGCGAAACGCTCGACCAGGTCAAGCGGCAGGAACGGCGTGTCGGTCGCGGCACTGACGACGTGGGTGACGCCCGGCAGTGTTGCCGCCCATTCAAGCCCGGTCAGCACCCCGGCCAGCGGGCCGACATGACCGCCGATGGTGTCGGGCAGAACCGGCAGGCCGAACTCAAGATAGGGTTCCGGATCGGAATTTGCGTTGATCGCCAAGGCATCGACCTGCGGCGCGATCCGTCCGATCACCCGCGAGATCATCGATTGTCCCGCCAGCAGTTGCAGGCCTTTTTCGCCGCCGCCCATCCGCCGTGACAGCCCGCCTGCCAGCACCAGTCCGGCGATTTCACTGCTCATGAACGGTCCTCCGCAGCACCCTTGCGGCGATGCCGCGGTTCCTCGGATGCGGCCTCTGTCGGGTCGCCGTCAAATTCGATCCGCTCCAGCCCGGCGAGCGCCAGGAAGCGCTTGCCGCGCGCCCGGCCGATCAGCGTCAGCCCGGCCTCCTTCGCGAGCTCCACCCCCCAGGCGGTGAAGCCGGACCGCGATACCAGGATGGGAATGCCCATCATCACTGTCTTGATCACCATCTCCGAAGTCAGCCGCCCGGTGGTGTAGAAGATCTTGTCGTCCGGTTTGACCTTGTTCATGAACATCCACCCGGCGATCTTGTCGACAGCATTGTGCCGGCCGACATCCTCCATGTAGACCAGCGGGGTATCACCCTGGCAAAGCACGCAGCCATGAATGGCGCCGGCTTCCAGATAAAGGCTCGGCGCCGTGTTGATCTTGTGGGTGAGGGTGTAAAGCCAAGAGGTTTTCAGCCGTGCATCAGGTGCCAGGTTGATGTCGGAGAAGTTCTCCATCACATCGCCAAACACGGTTCCCTGTGCACATCCCGATGTGCGCACCTTCTTCTGCAGCTTGGCCTCGTAATCGGTTTCGCGTTCGGTGCGGACCACCACCACCTCGAGGTCGTCGTCGTAGTCGATGGCCGTGATCTCGTCATCGGCATGCAGCATGTTCTGGTTGAGAAGATAGCCCACCGCCATCAGGTCGGGATGGTCGCCGATCGTCATCATGGTGACGATTTCCTGCCGGTTGAGATACAGCGTCAGCGCCTTCTCGGTCACCACCCGGGTCGTGACCTTTTCCCCGTTGTGGTCAACGCCGGTGACCTCCGCGGAAAGCCGCGGATCGGATGGATCGGATCTGAGCAGGAAACCGTCCTCGGACGGCGGTTTGGCTATCGTCAAGGTGACAACTTTCGCTTCGAGTGCATGGGCTTTGGATGCTACAATGATTTCACTCAAACACAACTCGCCCGGGCCCCGAATACCGGCAAATACCGGCCGCCCGCCGTCACCGGCTGAACCGAACGCCGTTCGGCCCTGTAACCGGGGTCACTTCATCCTTGACTGGCCTCGATGCGTGTCTTAACGCAATCCCAAGTGAATTTGATTTCTTAGTTTTAACAGAGGCTTGAAGAAGGGGCCGTCCCGGCGCCGGAAGTTGAATAGTCCGGTCAGATCCCCCTCAGCACGGCTGCAACGCAATCGGTCCGCAGTTTGGCGGATGCGACGGCATCAGGGAATGACGATGATTGATCTCAAGAGCTTTGGCGACCTGTCCGGCCTCGATCTTGGCGCGTTTGCGCCCAAGCCGACAAGCTTCACCGACGGTCAGGTCGAGGCGGCAAAGCAGCTCTGGGCCTCCGCCGATGGCGTGACCCAGATCGGAGTGTGGGAATGCACGCCGGGCCGCTTTTCCGCCGACCGGACCAAATCCTCCGAAATCTGCCATGTCCTGAGCGGTTCGGCCACGGTTGTGGGCAAGCACGGTGGTGACGAGCGCAACATCGGTCCCGGCGATGTGCTGGTTCTGCCGCTCGGCTGGGAAGGCGAATGGACCATTCACGAGCAGCTGCGCAAGACCTACGTGCTGACCCGTCTGCCCTGATCGCAGGAACGGAAACCGTGGCCTTGTCGCGCATCTTGACGCAGCCGTCTTCGATGGGCTTGCGAGCGCCGCACCGGGCGTATAATCCTGTGAATGGTTCTCACAACAGGCCATGGGCATGATCGGGACACGGAAGAAAACGGGCATTTCGGGACTGGTGCGCATGCTTTGCGCGCTGTCGCTGATGCTTGTTGCCTTTGCCCACACTCCGATCATTTTACCGGCCGCGGCGTCAGGCTATGTCGGCGTCGATATTGCCGATTATGTCCTGCCTGACGGAACCCTTCCCGATATCTGTTTGAGCGATGATGACGACAGTCATCAGCATGCTGCCAACCACTGCGAAGCCTGCCGCATTGTCTCCTCGGTTGATTTGCCGTCCCCCTTTGACGGCTACGTGGTCAACCGCCTGAGTGCGGCTGCGGAGCTGACGGCCCCCCAGGACGTCATGCCGCTGCGGCCCGTCTTGCGCGCCAGCGCCTCGCCTCGTGGCCCCCCGCTCAAGACGGCCTGACTTGCAGCACGGATAATCCGTTCCCGCGTTAGCCGCGAGGCTGGATTGATCCTCGCCGCATGTCGGCAAACCTGTGTCCCCACTTTGATTTTCCAGACCGGAACCGCTTTTCGAAGCGTCATTCCATCATGATCACGCCCCGCCCGTGAAGGGCATCCAACAGAAAGCCAAACCAATGAAACGCATTGCAATCCTTCTCTCCGCAGCCATCCTCGGCATGTCCTCAGCCATGGTCTCTGCCCATGACTACAAGCTGGGATCGCTTGAAATCGAACATCCTTTTGCCCGCGCAACGCCGCCCAATGCACCGGTCTCGGGCGGTTACCTGACGATCCGCAACAGCGGTGACGCGGCTGACCGCCTGGTCTCGGGCGAGGCCGACTTTGCCGAGCGGGTCGAGATCCATGAAATGGCCATGGATGGCGATGTCATGAAAATGCGCCAGCTCGCCGATGGCCTCGAAATCCCGGCCGGCGGTGAAGTCGTTCTCAAGCCCGGCGGATACCACATCATGTTCATCGGTATCGACAGCCAGTTCAAGGACGGCGAAACCCGCAACGTCAAGCTTACCTTCGAGAAGGCCGGCAGCATCGACGTCGACTTCAAGGTGCAGGACATGAAGGCGATGCAGGGTCACATGAAGAAGGACGGCCACGGCAAGATGGACCATGGCAAGATGGAGCACGGCAAGAAGAAGCAGGACGACTAGGCGATGCCGCGCCTTGGCCTCAAAGCCGGGATCTGGGCGGCGGTAGCCGTCCTTTTCCTGCTCTCGGTCGGATTTCTGGGCTGGCAGTATGCAGTCCGGGGCACCGACCAGTCGCTGACCTCGGGCTTGAAGCTCGGGACCGATTTCTCGCTTGTCGACCACAATGGTGCGCCCATTACCCAGGCAGCATTTGCCGGGCGGCCGACCATGGTGTTTTTTGGTTTCACCCGCTGCCCAGAGGTGTGCCCGACCACGCTTTACGAGATGGCGGGCTGGTTCGAGGCGCTTGGCGAAGAGGGCAGGGATCTGCAGGCGTTCTTCATTTCGGTCGATCCCGAACGCGACACGCCCGAGATCATGAAGAGCTATGCCGAAGCGCTGACCGACCGGGTCACCGGGATCACCGGCGATCCGGACGAAATCGCAAGGGTGATCGCTGCCTGGCACGTCTATGCCGCTAAGATCCCCACCGATGACGGCGATTACACCATGGACCACACCGCTTCGGTGTTCCTCATGGACGAGAACGGCAACTTCAAAGGCACCATCGCCTATGGCGAGAACCCGGATACGGCAATTGCCAAACTCAGGCGGCTGGTTGGAGCTTCGTAGCCGCCTTATCGGGCTGCTGCGCGATCTGTGATCAGGCTGCCGTCTTCCAGCGCATCGCCGGGATACAGCAGCACCTGGTCGCCGTCATTCAGGCCCGATATGATCTCCGCCCGCCGGTCGGTCATGTGACCGATCTCGACCGGCGTGACCCTTGCCCGACCGTCTTCCATCCGGAACACGGCCCAGTCGCCGCCATCGCGGTAGAGTGAGCTCACCGGTACCTGCATGACGGCGTCCGACGACCAGATGATCAGGTTGGCGATGACCCGGAAGCCATGGCCGAGTTCGGCCGGCGGCGGGTCCTTCAGCGCTATGATGGCATTGACCCGCTGCTCGGCAATCCCCAGTGCGGAGACCTTGGTGAAGCCTGATGGTTCAATGCGTTCGACTTCCGCCTCAAGCGCATCCGGCCCGCCCCAGTCGGTGATCAGTACCGGGCTTCCGGGACGAACCTTGACGGCATCGGCGGACAGGAGATCGACCGTGATTTCAAGGTCGGACGGATCGCCAACCTCTGCGATCAGCTGGCCGACTGAGGCTGCCTGTTCACTCTTGGCGTTGAGCGAGAGGATGATGCCGTCGATTGGCGAGACGATGTTGACGCAGCATTGGCCGTTGGCGGGGTGGGCGGGTGTTTGGCCTGGCTGGACCAGCCGTGCCTGGGCACTGGCAAGCTCTGCCTGTCTCAGCGCGATCATGGCTTCCGCGGACCGGACCTGGGCCTCGGCGAATTCGACTTCGCCGACCAGCCGTTCCAGCTCGCTTTGCGAGACGATGTTTGTCTCCGCAAGCTTGCTTGCCCTTTTCTGGCTGGCGACCGCCAGGTCCCGCGCGGTGCGTGCGCGTGTCAGTTCGACCTCGGCAACGGCGAGGTTGGAGCGCGCCGCATCGATTGCCGCCATCAGCTCGTTTCGCGTTCTGGTATCGAGAAACGGCGGGTCGAGCGGATGGATGCTGGTGATGCTTTCACCCTTGGCGACCGGATCGCCGACGGAAAACTCGACCCGGTCAAGATGTCCGGCGATGGGGGAGGAGATCGCATAGACATTGCGGATGCGGCTAATCCCGTCTTCGGCAACAATCACCTGCAGCGGACCGGTTTCCACCGTGGCGAGGTCGACAAGGATCGGCTTTTCGCTGAAGGCAACATAAAGCGCCCCGCCGATCGCTGCGGCGACCGCCAGTCCTGCGAGGCTTTTGGCAAACACAGAGGCCATGGTTTCAGTCCCTTGTTTTCAAGACGCGGATAAGGTCAAGCCGGTCGATGCGGCGGCGCACGATCAGTGCCGAGACCAGCGCTCCGCCAAGCACGATCAGGCTTGATATGGCATAGGTGGGTGGGTTGATGATCAGCGGTATCCGGAACAGGTCGCTCTCGAACCCCTTGGCCACCAGCACCGAAAAGCCACGGCCGATCAGCCAGCCCAGCGGTTGCGCCAGAACCACCATCACGCCAAGCTCGGTCAGGAGAACGCTCGACACCTCCCGGTTGGTGAAACCGAAAACCCGCAGGCTGGCGAGTTCGCGGGCGCGCTCGGAAAGCTGGATCCGGGCTGAATTGTAGATCACTCCGAAGGTGATGATGACCGCCAGCGACACGTAGATGGTGATGCTGATGCCGATGTTCTCCTCGATCACGGCACGGAAACGCTTGAGCGAAATTCCCTGCAACGCCACCGAGGCAATCGCCGGGGTTTGCTTGACCGCGTCATAGAGCTCCAGGATCCGGCTTTCATCCACCATCACCCGCGCACCCGATATCCGGCTGCCCTGGCCGGACAACCGGTCAAGCGCCTCCCGGCTCATGTTTGCGGTCAGCCCGACATAGCTGTTGGTCACCCCCACCAGCGGCACCATCACCTTGCGCCCCTGTCCGTCATTGAGTTCAACCTCGACCTGGTCGCCCGTCACAAGGCCAAGGTGTTCGGCCAGGCGTTCGGAAAGCAGGATGCCGGCCGGCGGCAGCTTGGTGGCGGCAAAATCACGATCGAGCACCCGGCTGATATCGGTCTCGGGGTTGGAGGCAACGATCTGGACATTGCGCGACCGGTGGCCGTTCCTGAGCGTCGCGGCTTCCGCGCGGAACGGTTCCGCCGCCATCACGCCGGGCAACCGGGCCACATCCCTTAGCGCATCCTCCGAGCGGTCCATGGCAAAGGTCAGCGTGGCATCCTGGCGGTCGGCCTGAAACCAGATCGTATCGATCATGTGATCGACGGAATCGAAGGCAAACAGCGAGGTGATCAGCAGCGCCACCGGCAAGGCCGTACCCAGCGTCGTCAACGCGGTGCGCAGCGGCCAGCGCACCAGATGTCTCAGCGCCATCACGGTGAGTTGCGAAAACGGCAACCTAAAGCCGCCCGCTGAACCGCCGAACAGGCGGTGGTATCTGGTTGGCGCCGGTGGCCGCATGGCCACCGCAGGCGGCAACCGGACCGCGCCCATGATGGCGTTGGCGGCACCAATTAGGGCGGCGGCGAAGGTCACCAGCGCCGAGATCACATAGAGATCGGGTTCCTGCGAGAACACCAGGAAGGGAAACGAATAGAATTCCCCGTACAGCGCTGCCATGCCGTGCCCCAGCCGTGTGCCGGCGATCCCGCCCATTGCCACACCAACAATAGAAATCGCCAGGGTGAGCTTGGCGTAGTGCCAGGCGATTGCGCTGTTGGCGTATCCGACGGCCTTGAGAAGCCCGATCTGTTCGCGTTCCAGGGCGATCAGCCGGGTCAGGATCATGTTGACCAGAAACGCGGCAATCAGCAGGAAGATCGGCGGGATCACCTGCGCCATCGCCTTGAGCTGGGTCAGCTCGGAATCCAGAAAGGCATCGGACATATGATCCTTGCGGCCATAGGCTCCGGTTCCGCCATGCGGCTTGAGGATGGTGTCGAGCCGCGCAATCACGTCTTTCTGGTCGGCGCTGCGTGAAAGCGTCAGTGACACATCGTTGAACGCCCCCTTCATGTCATAGACGCCCTCGAGCACCGAGCGGTGCATGTGAATGACACCGAAGCGCTTCTGGTCAGGCACCATGTCTCCGGGGCCGATGGCATAGACATATTCGGGCGACAGGGTGATCCCGGTGATGGAAATTTGACGCTTGCGCCCGTTGATCAGCACGTCGAATCTGTCGCCGGGACGAAAACCATGCGCTTCGGCGAAAGCCTCGATGATGGTCGCCTCGTTGTCGCGTCCCGGTTCGGGGAACCGCCCCGACCGCAGGTAAAGACGGTTGACCGCAGGTTCGCCGTGATCGGGGATCGAGATCACCACGCCTGTCGCGGGTTCGGCCATGCCCTCTATGTCGATTATCACCGGGTTGACGATCCGCGTCGAGAGGGCGGAAACCCCGTCGATGGCCGCAATTTCTGTCTTGATGCTCTCAGGCGCCCGCGTGGCCGAGGCGAACACGTCGCCGAACCGGGTCCGGTCGTAAAACGCAGCGCGCGTGTCTTCCAGCGCCCGCGTCGCCCCCAGCGCCAGGATCAGCGTCATGACCCCGCATGCCATGACCAGCGCAATCGCCAGCGACTGCGCCCAAAGCCGGACGAGATCGCGGACCAGCTTGCGGTCAAGCATGCTCAAAGCGTTCACCAGCTCACCTCCGATGGCTTGATCCGCTTTTCATTGACCTCGCTGGAAGCAATACGGCCATCAATGAACGAATAGACCCGGTGGGCGATTTTCCGGATGCCGGCATTGTGGGTGATGATCGCGGTTGTGGCGCCGGTTTCCTCGTTCACCCGTGCCAGTGCCTCCAGTACGATGATGCCGGTTGCGGAATCCAGCGCGCCCGTCGGCTCGTCGCAAAGCAGCACCTCCGGACGTTTGGCGATCGCCCGGGCAATTGCCACGCGCTGCTGTTCGCCGCCCGACAGCTGCGCCGGGAAATGGTGCATGCGGCTTTCAAGGCCAACCAGCGCCAGCGCATCCTCGGGTGTCATCGGGTTTGATGCCACTTCGGTGATCAGCGCCACATTCTCCCAGGCCGTCAGGCTGGGGATCAGGTTGTAGAACTGGAATACGAAGCCGACATGATCCCGCCGGTAGGCGGTCAGGTCCCGGTCGCTGGCACCGGCCAGTTCCTCGCCCTTGAACTTGACCGATCCCGATGTCGGCCGGTCGAGGCCGCCGACAATGTTCAAGAGCGTGGACTTGCCGCTGCCGGACGGGCCAAGCAGCACCGCCATTTCGCCGGCCTCCAGCGTCAGGTCGACACCATTGAGCGCACGGACCTCGACCTCGCCTGTCCGGTAGATCTTGGTCAGTCCGGAAATATCGAAGATCGCAGCCGCGGCGGAAACTGGTTCGGATCTCATGGCAGGACCTTAGCATACCCGTCATTGGTGTCTTTGATTCGGGTCAATCTATTTAGACGGGCGGTGTTTTTGCACGATGAAAGTCACAATCGGTTGCTACGGCTTTGCGATGTTGCGATGCAAAATAAATGTATGCGACTTTTTGCTTCTGTTGAAATAAGCCGCAATGATGTAGTGTCGGCTAAATCGGGGAGTGCCCTAAAACAGGGAGTGCCATGGATATCCAACGCAAAGACGTTCACAATTCAGGCGTACCGGTACTTTGTCAGGCTTGTGAAAGCAGACATCGCGGAGTGTGCGGAGCCTTGACCCCCGATCAGCTCGTGCAACTGAGCAAGCATTCGACCCGGCGCACAGTCGAGCCGGGCACGGAACTGGTGGGCGAAAGCCTGCAGACAAAAACCTATTCGAACATCATTTCGGGTGTGGTCAAGCTGTCGAAAATGATGGCCGATGGCCGCCAGCAGATCGTCGGCCTGCAGTTCGCCCCGGATTTCCTCGGCCGCCCGTTCCGCAAGCAAAACGGCGTCAGCGCCGAGGCGGCCACGGACGTCAAGGTTTGCTCTTTCCCCAAGGCTGCCATTGAGCGCATGATCGGCGAAATGCCGGAACTGGAGCACAAGCTGCTCGAGCAGACGCTGACCGAACTCGACGAAGCCCGCGACTGGATGCTGACGCTTGGCCGCAAGACCGCCGGCGAGAAAGTCGCCAGTTTTCTTCTGTTGATCGCCACCCATGCGTTTCCCGACAATGAAGAAGATTGGGTGACGTTCGACCTGCCGATGAGCCGGACCGATATTGCCGATTTCCTTGGCCTCACCATGGAAACCGTCAGCCGGCAATTGACCAAACTGCGCAAGGAAGACGTTATCCGCATCGTCAACAATCGCCATGTCACGGTTCCCGATCTGGCCCGGTTGTCCGACAAGGCCGGCTTCTAGGTCACCCGAAGCCACACGCCACGCCTCCGCGGATCAGCTCTGCAATTGCCGCGTCAATTCCTGTTTGAAACAATCCTCTTCTGCTCTAGGCTCGTCTTCCTGTCCGTCTTTGGGAGGAGGCTCACATGGAGTTCGACTACGTCATTGTCGGCGGCGGGTCCGCCGGTTCGGTGCTTGCCGCGCGTCTGAGCGAGGATCCCAGGGTACAGGTCTGCCTGCTTGAAGCGGGCGGTGACGGCAAGGGCATTCTGGTGCGTGCGCCGCTCGGCATGGTCGCGATGCTGCCCGGCAGGCCGAAAATCAACAACTGGGCGTTCGAGACGATCCCTCAGCCGGGCCTTGGCGGCCGCCGCGGCTACCAGCCGCGTGGCCGGGCGCTGGGGGGATCCAGCGCCATCAACGCCATGCTCTATGTCCGGGGCCATCCTTCCGATTACGATGACTGGGCCAGGGCCGGGTGCGATGGCTGGAGCTGGTCGGACGTGCTCCCCATATTCCGCCGGTCAGAAGGCAATGTGCGCGGTGACGATGACCTGCATGGCGGCAGCGGCCCGCTGCAGGTGAGCGAGCAGCAAAGCCCGCGCCCGATCAGCCACGCCTTTGTCGATGCCGCAGCCGAGGTGCAGATCCGCCGCAATGATGATTTCAACGGCCCGGAGCAGGAAGGGGCGGGCCTCTACCAGGTTACCCAGTTCTGGCGCGACGGCAGGCAGGGCGAGCGCTGCTCGGTTGCCGCGGCCTATCTGCATCCGGTGATGCACCGGCCCAACCTGACAGTGATCACCGGTGCGCATGCCACCAGGGTGGTGATGGACGGGACGCGCGCCACCGGCGTGGCCTATCGTCAGGGCAAGGCGGACCATCAGGTCAGCGCGCGCGCCGAGGTAATTCTCTGTGGCGGCGCTTTCAGTTCGCCGCAGCTTCTGATGCTGTCGGGCATCGGGCCGGGCGAGCATTTGCGCTCGAGGGGCATCGACGTGCTCAAGGATCTCCCCGGCGTCGGCCAGAACCTGCAGGACCATCTCGATTTCATCTACGCCGCCAAGACCCGTGATACCGAGGTGTTGGGTCTGGGCCCGGTCGGCGCCTACAAGCTGCTGCGTCACATTCTCGACTGGCGACGTGATGGTTCCGGCCTTGTCGCGACTCCGGGTGCGGAGAGCGGCGCGTTTCTCAAATCGGATCCGGGTCTTGATCGCCCCGACCTGCAGCTTCATTTCGTTGCGGCCCTGGTTGATGACCATTCGCGCAAGCTGCATTGGGGGTATGGCTATTCCTGCCATGTCTGCGCTCTCAGGCCCTATTCCCGCGGCGAAGTCGGGCTCGATGGGCCCGACCCGATGCGCGCGCCGCGGATTGACCCGAAATATCTCTCCGATGAGCGTGATGCGGCCTTGATGCTCAAGGGGGCGAAGATCACGCGCGAGATCATGGATGCGCCGTCGCTGCGCAAGTACCGGCTCAGGGAAGTTTACACCCGCGAGGGCATGGATGACGCCGAGCTGATGGGGCATATCCGCGCCCGCGCCGACACCATCTATCATCCGGTCGGCACCTGCAAGATGGGACGCGACGCACTTTCCGTCACCGACCCGGAGCTTAAGGTTCACGGGGTTCAGGGCTTGCGCGTCGTTGACGCATCGGTGATGCCGACCCTGATCGGCGGCAACACCAATGCCCCCACGGTGATGATCGCCGAGAAGGCCGCTGACATGATCAGGGCGGCCGCGAGACCATAGATGCCGGGATTGGGCGAGGGGGCCGAAACTGCGGCAGTCGAGCCGGTTGCCGGTGGGTCAGCTGCTTGCTAGAAACGACGCTGCCTTCCCCGGATCATCAGGAGCCACTCACATGACCGTTCGCATCGCCGTCCTCACCGTGTCCGATCGCGCCAGCCGCGGCGAGTATGAGGATCTGGGCGGTCCCGCGGTCAAGGCCTGGCTTGAGCGCGTCATGTCGAGCCCGGCTGAAATCGTGGTGCACGTCATTCCCGACGGGCTGGAAAGCGTGCGCGACACGCTGATCCGGCTGTGTGACGAGGAAAAGGTGGATATGGTGCTGACCACCGGTGGCACCGGCCCCAGCCCGCGCGACCTGACACCCGAGGCGATGAAGGCGGTGATGGAAAAGGAACTGCCCGGCTTTGGCGAGCTGATGCGCAAGGTCAGCCTGGAATTTGTTCCCACTGCCATCCTGTCGCGCCAGACCGCCGGTACCCGCGGCAAGACCCTGATCGTCAATCTTCCCGGCAAACCCGGATCGATCGACACCTGCCTCACGGCAGTGTTCCCGGCGATCCCGTTTTGCCTTGACTTGATCGGGGCAGGGCGCATCGAGACCCATGATGAGATCCTGAAAGCATTCCGCCCGTCGAAGTGACGGGCGGCGCAGTTTCAAGTCCGGAAGGTTATGGACCGTTTCAGGTCCGCAGCACCCGGTAGATCGCCGGGATCACCAGCACGGTCAGTGCCGTTGACGAGGCAAGCCCGAACAGCAGCGAGATCGCCAGTCCCTGGAAGATCGGATCGGTCAAAATCACCGCTGCCCCGATCATCGCCGCCAGAGCCGTCAGGATGATCGGCTTGAAGCGGATCGCGCCTGCCTCGATCAGCACCGGTGTCAGCGGCGTGCCCGGAACATGGGCATGGCGGATGAAATCCACCAGCAGGATCGAGTTGCGCACTATGATGCCGGCCAGCGCGATAAATCCGATCATCGAAGTGGCCGAGAACGGTGCGCCGAACAGCCAGTGGCCGATCAGGATGCCGATGAAGGTCAGCGGCACCGGGGTGAGGATGACCAGCGGCGCCTTGAACGAGCCGAACTGCGCGACCACCAGGATATAGATGCCGAGCAGGGCGACACCGAAGGCGGCTCCCATGTCGCGGAAAGTCACCCAGGTGACTTCCCATTCACCGTCCCAAAGCAGGGTCGAGACCTGCTCGTCGGCGGGCTGGCCATGCAGCGCGATCACCGGCTTCTCAAGGTCCGTCCAGTCCATCGCGTCAAGAGCCTCCTGAACCGCGATCATGCCATAGAGTGGCGCTTCGTAGGTGCCGGCCATTTCCGCCATCACCATTTCCGCGGCCCGGCCATTGTGACGAAACACCGGGAACGACGAGCGTTCTTCGGACACGTCCACCACGTCACCCAGCTCCACGATCGAGCGGTCACCCGGCAGAACATTGGCCGGGATCGGCGTGGTCAGGAAGCTCTCGTCGACCATGCGTTCCGAACGCGGGCGTTCAAGCCGGATGGCGACCGGCGTGCGCCCGCCGCCACGGTGGGAATAGCCGACGGTCTGGCCGGTGTTGAGGATGGCGATCGTGTCGAACACGTCCCGCTCCTCGACCCGGAAGAACTCGAGTTCGTCGGTCGAGATCCTCACCCGCACCCTGTCTGCCGGCTGGCCCCAGGAATTGTCGATATCGACAATGAAGTCAGCCGAACGGAAAGCCTCTTCCACCCGTGCCGCAACCGCACGGCGGGTTTCCGCATCGGGGCCGTAGATCTCAGCAAGCAGCGTTGCCATCACCGGCGGACCTGGCGGCGGCTCGACCACCTTCAGGCTGGCGCCTTGCGGCAACGGAATGCTGGCGATGCGCGAGCGGATATCAAGCGCAATCTCGTGGCTCGAGCGGTCCCGTTCGCCCTTCGGCGTGAGGTTGAGCGCAACATCACCCAACTGCGGTTCCGAGCGCAGGAACGAATGCCGCACCAGGCCGTTGAAGTTGAACGGCGCCGCGGTTCCGGCATGGGTCTGGACCGATTTGACTTCCTCGAGCTTGAGCACTTCCCCGGCAATTGCCTGCGCGATGGCATCGGTGGTCTCCACCGAGGTGCCTTCGGGCATGTCGATCACAACGGACAACTCCGACTTGTTGTCGAACGGCAAAAGCTTGACCGTCACGTGCTTGGTGTAGAACAGCGACAGCGAGCCCAGCGTCATGGCGCCGACGACCAGCAGGAAGATCCAGGAACTGGTCTTGCTGGCAAGGATCGGGCGGGCCGCGGCACGATAGATCCTGCCAAGCACACCGCCGGCCTCTTCGCCTTCACCGTGGCCATGGTGCATCGGCGCGCGGCCCGCGATCTTCAGCATCAGCCAGGGCGTCACCATCACCGCGACAAAGAACGAGAACACCATTGCAGCCGACGCATTGGCCGGGATCGGGCTCATGTAGGGGCCCATCATGCCGGAAACAAACAGCATCGGCAGCAGTGCTGCCACAACGGTCAGCGTGGCGACAATGGTCGGATTGCCGACTTCGGCCACCGCTTCGATGGCCGCCTGCTTGCGCTCGCGCCCGTCGCCCATGCCCCAGTGCCGGGCAATGTTCTCGATCACCACGATGGCGTCATCCACCAGGATACCGATGGAGAAGATAAGCGCGAACAGCGAGACGCGGTTGAGCGTGTAGCCCATCACCCTTGAGGCAAACAGGGTCAGCAGGATCGTCACCGGGATGACGATGGCCACCACCAGCGCCTCGCGCCAGCCGATCGCCAGCCAGACCAGGATGATGATCGACACCGTCGCCAGACCCAGATGGTAGAGCAGCTCGTTGGCTTTCTCGTTGGCGGTCTCGCCGTAGTCACGCGTTACTTCCACCGCCATCGAATGCGGGATCAGGGAGCCCTCAAGCGCCTCGGTGCGTTCGAGGATCTGCTCGGCGACCAGAACCGCGTTGGCGCCAGCGCGCTTGGCAATCGCCAGCGTGACGGCGGGTGTGCGGTTGATGCCGCCTTCGGTCCCGTCCTCGGAACGCGTCACCGTTGCAACGATCCGCGCCGTGCTGTCGGTGGCAAAGGAGATGTCGGCCAGGTCACGCACATAGACCGGCCGTCCGTCACGGGTGGTGATCAGCAGGTTGCCGATCTCGGCCGGTGCGTAAAGCGTTTCGCCGACCATCAGTTCGGCCGACTTGCCGTCAATCGTGACTTCGCCTGCCGGAAAGGCGCGATTGGCGCCGCTGACCTTGCCGGCAAGCTGCTGCAGCGTCACGCCATTGAGCGCCAGCCGCTTAGGGTCGGGCGCAATGCGGATGATCTCGTCGGTGTCGCCCACCAGGTAGGTCAGCCCGACATCGTCGATTTTCGACAGTTCGGTCCTGAGCTCGCGGGCCACCCGGGTCAGATCATTGGCGGTGACCGTTTCCCCGCCTTCGTGGGATGGCGTCAGCGTCAGGGAAACAATGGCGACGTCATCGATGCCGCGGCCGACGATCAGCGGTTCGGGGATGCCGACCGGGATCCGGTCGAGATTGGCGCGCACCTTGTCATGCACCCGCAGGATAGCTGAATCCGTCTGCGTGCCGACGATGAAGCGGGCGGTGACCAGAACCTTGTTGTCCGAGGTCTGCGAGTAGACGTGCTCGACACCGTCAATGCTCTTGACGATGGTCTCGAGCGGCTCGGTGACCAGCTTGACCGCATCATCGGCCTTCAGCCCCGGCGCGCCCAGCATGATGTCGACCATCGGAACCGAGATCTGCGGCTCTTCTTCACGCGGCAGCGTCAGCAGTGCGACTATGCCGAAGGCGAACGCCGCCAGCAGGAACAGCGGGGTGAGGGGGGAGGTGATGAAACCGCGCGTCAGCTGGCCCGCGATTCCCAGTCCGGAAGGTGTGGTCTTCATGGCAACACCACCTTGTCGCCGGCCGAAACGCCGCTGATCACTTCAACAAGTCCGGAATGCTCGCCGTCTTGAACAGCACCCAGTATGACCGTGCGTTCGACGATCTCGCCATTGTGGTCTTCCACCGACATGAAATCGATGCCGTGCCGGTTCACCACCGCTTCCAGCGGCGCCAGCAGGGCGGTGCGGGTGCCGATCGGTACTTCGACCAGGATGCGGGCATTGACGAAGGCGGTGTCGAGCTTGTCGACCTCGACATCGGCAATCACCCGGCCATTGTCGATCTGCGGATAGATCTTGGCCAGCCGGCCCTGGGCTTCTTCGCCTGCCGTTGCAATGCGGATTTCAGCGCCAGCCTGCAGGCTGCCTGCAAACCGCTCCGGCACTGCAAGCCGCAAGAAAAAGCCACCCGATCCGATGGTCGCAACCGGTTCGCCCGGCATGATCACCGATCCGCGGCTGGCGGGCACGGTCAGCACCCGTCCGTCGGCGGGCGCAATGACAGCGCCTTCGGTCTCCTGCTGGGTCAGCACGGCGCGCTGAGCCTGCGTCGCGGCGATCTGGTTGCGGGTCACCTCGACATCGGTCGACAGCTGCGCCAGCCGCTGCCGCGTGACAACGCCGCGTTCGACCAGCGTCTCGCCGCGCTTGAGTTCGGCTTCTGCCGTTTCAAGCTGTGCGGCGTAGGCCGCTAGCTGTGCGTCGAGTGCCGCGATCTGGAAGGCAATCTTGTCATCCTTGACCAGGCCGATTTTCTGTCCGGCAGTGACCAGGTCGCCCTCGCTGATCGTCAGTTCCTCGATCACCCCACCGATACGGGCGCGCGCCGGCACGATGTCGCGCGATTCGACACGCGCCTGCACGGCTTTCCATTCGGTGACGTCTGTAGGCGACAGCATCAACGTCTCGGCCTGCGCAACACTGGCGGAGACGGAGAGAAGAAGCGCAAAGCTGAGCATTTTCATGGTTTGCCTCATTTCAAAGGGTCTGGGCGGACACCAGATGAAGATGGTCGAGGAATGATCGCCTGTCATTGCGCGAGATCAATCGCCCGGTGTCAAGTTGCGACCTATATAGGCGCTTATATGTAAGATCGCAAATATAAAATAATTTGAGCCAAATGAGGGGGCTGGCAGACCGGGGAACCGGATGTTTCAGGCGAGCTTGTCGTCGAGCAGATGAACCGGGAACAGCATCGCGTCGATCATCCGGTAGAAGTCACCCGCGGTCCGGGTGTCGCCCATCTTCATGTTGAAGTGGAGGTGGCCATTCCTGACACCCTGGAAGCGGGGCAGTTTCGGGTTGCGCCTGAACTCCGGCTTGAAGCCCGTCAGCACCCGTTTGCCACGCCAGTCCGCGATGGCCTTGGCGTAAGCTGCCTTCCTCGCATGGAACTGCTCCCCGGAAGTCTCGGTCTCGCAGTCATGGGCGCAGGCGGTGATGAAATTGTCTTCCCAGCCGTCGAGCTCTATGCCGTAGCTCCGCTTGAATGCCTCGATCGCCAGCGCGGCGGAGGCTGCGGCTCCCATTGCGGCGGAGAACGGGAAATCCTCGAACGGTTTTGCTTCTGCCTTGTCGGCAGACAGGGCAGGGCTGCCTGCCGTGGTCCGGACCGAGAGCGGGCGCTCCCAGAAAACCGCGCTCCGGGCAAGCACGACGGTCTTGCAGATATTGTCGATGGCCGGCGCTGCCTGTTCGAAATAGACCCTGGAAAACGCCTCGCGTGTCCGCTCAAGCAGCTCCCGCCGGACCGCGCCGTGCCAGACGCCGAAATCGCACGCCGGCCGGTCGCCGGCGCCGTCCCAGTAGAACTGGCTCCGCATCAGGTCTTTCTGCTCCGGCAGGGTGACGAGGCTCCCTGTCGGAATTTTTGCAATCTCGCGCCCTGTGCCGAGTTCGGGCGGGATGTATTCGGCCCGGCCCCAGGATAGCGCGTCGGCGTCGGGTACCCGCTTCAGCGCCGCCGTGATCACCTCGGCGATGTCAGGCGCCGCATAGTCGGATGCGCCGATGATGCTGATCCACGCGCCACGCGTTTGCGGGATCATCCGGTCCCAGCAGGCACTGATATCTGCCGCTGGGGCTTCGCCGTCATCCGGGCCGGGCGAAACCAGCCGCAGCCGTTTGTCTTTCAGCTCCCGAACGAGATCGGGCAGGCCGGTTGCCGGGCCGTCCGTGAAATCCGCAATCACGATTTCAAAATCGCTGCGTGTGCTCTCGAGCATCTGCCGGATATTGCCGGCAGTCGCGGCGTCCGCTTTCATCACCGGGATGCAGATCGACAGCAGGGTCACAGGGCGAACACCTTTGTGCCAGCCAGAAGGTGCTCGACCGGCATGATCGCATTCTCGCCAAACCGGTAGAATTCGGCCGGTGTGGCGGGCGCGATGCCTGTCTCGCGAATATGCAGCACGTCATCGGAAAGCCCCGACAGCTCGTTGACCGTCTTCGGCGCCACGAAGGGGGCCGGTTTGAACAATCCTGCCCATTGTCCGCCTTCCCAGAGCGCAAAGCCACGCTCGAAACAGCTGACCTTGGCGTCGTATTCCTCGCGGGTGTAGCAATATTTGCATTCATCCATGGCGGCAGAGGCGAAATTGGGGCCGAAACCGGTGAGGTCGATCGCATAGGTGCGGCAGAACCAAGCGGTGAGAGTTGCAATCGTCAGGCATACCGACGCGCCGGGGTCGATCAGCGAAAACGGGAACTCCGGCTGGACCAGGTCGATCCCGCCCTTGCTTTCGCGCTCGAATGTATCGAGCCGCTGCTTCATCACTTCGCGCGAATGGCTGGCCGCCGAGTTGGATGCAAGGCAGGCGCCGAGAACAGAGAAAGGCCGTTCGCAGTGAACCATTTTGGTGGCCTGCGCCACGACCTTGCAGGTGTTGTCCCAATCGACAACCGGATGCTCGAAATAGCGGTCTCCATAGCTTGCCTTGATACGCTGCATCAGCGATTTTCTCACCGCGCCATGGTAGATGCCGATGCCCACCGATGGACGGCGCTTGCCTTCGCTCCAGCGGAACAGGCGGTCCGCCAGTGTCTGTTTCGGGTGCACCGAGATGCCGCTGCTCATCGGAATGCTGGCAAGCGTCGAGGTCGGCCGGTTGTCCGGCCACTGGTAAATCATGCAATCCCAGTTGATGGAATCGACGTCGCGGTGGAGAACCTCCAGCCGCTGGATCAGCCCGGTCACCCGCGTGTCGATGAAATCATCGTCTCCGATGACTGAAATCCAGCGCCCCCGGGTCTCTTTAAGCGCACGCTCCCAATTGTCGACCATCGACAACACCGCAGGGACGGGAGGGATCAGCCGGAATCGGCTGTCCTTGAGAGTGGTGGCGAAATAGTCCGCAAGCGGGGCAGGGTCGTCTGAGTTGTCGGCAACGATGACTTCGAAATCATCGCCGTCCGCCGCGGCCATGGCCTCGATGGTCTTGATGCAATAGGCCTGACGATTTCGCGTCGGCAGGCAGACTGTCAGGTAAACCATCGCGAGCTTTCATGTGCCACATGTCTGATCCAAGCCTGCCAGATCAAACTTGTGTCATGCTTGCTCTGCTTGTTGACCGGGCGCGGCGGATCGGGTCTCTTGTCCGGCGAAGTCCCGTTTCAGGGCTGGCATGCGCAGAACATGGCGGCCCGCGGCACGGCGATTGACCCAGGAAACACGACACATCCAGGAAGGATGACGCCATGAGATGGGCACTGGTAGATTTTGGTCACGCCTTTTACCGGCCGCTGATGCGGCGGGTCATCATCTTCGTGCTGCTTCTGGTCTGGACCGGGGTGGAGTTTTTCTCGGGCTCCACCGGCTGGTTGGTGTTTTTCCTGGCGCTTTCGGCCTATGTCGGCTGGGGGTTCTTCCTCTCCGGACAGCCCGATGCACCGCTTGACGGCGAAGCCGGGACCGCGCAGACGCCGCCATCGGAAGATCAGAAATAGCCGCATCCGGGCAAAAGCAATTCGGGCAGGTGCCGGGATTGCAAAAATCATCCGCTTCAGCCAGGATTTTCCGCAGCTGGGGGCTTGTAGCAACGATTTTGCCGGTCTATAAGCCAGCCGCTGGTCACGGAGTGTAGCGCAGCCTGGTAGCGCACGTCGTTCGGGACGACGGGGTCGGAGGTTCGAATCCTCTCACTCCGACCAGCTTATCTTGATAATACTGAGCTTTCCCATTCTCTTGCTGGTCGGCAGGGGAGTGCTGACCTGAGCCTTGTCACTCTTGCAGCCCAAAGTGGAAGCAAGGCCCAATGCGGGCTCGAAGCTTGCGGCCGGCATTGGAAGGAAGCGCTGCCATGTGTGGCAGCGGCATCGTCGTCGAACGGTGCAGTTTTTCGCGCTGCCGAGCCCGGTGCCGCGATTCTGGAGAAACCCGCCAGCGAGACGACGCGCATCTCGCTTGCTGCCTTCAAGTCCGGCGCAGAGGACTCGGGTTCAATCCTTCTTGTGTCTGTCCGGGCCTCCGGTGTGGCTTTTGCGGGTGATCGAGACCGGGTCGCTGGCCGGAAACGTGTCTTCCAGCCCTTCTTCCAGCTCGTCGTCGAGTTCCTGATCGAATGTATCACCCTTGGCGGCTTCAATCGCCGCATCGCGGCTTGCATAGACAGGCGAATGACGGCCCTTGATCACATAGGACCAACCGCCGTTGCGCTGTTCGAGTTCGTAGTCCTTGCTTGTCATGGAGTACTCCTTTCGCTCGCCAACGCTGACCGGGCGGCATCGTTCCGTCTCACGCGCTCTCGATTGGTCTTGCAGATCAAGACTGTCTGCAAGACCTCTCATGAGACGCAAGGATTGGCGTCGCGGCTGAATTAGGCCAGCGTTGATCGCATCATCCATGCTGCCTTCTGATGTGCCGTCTGTCGAGCGATAAGAAGATCGACGGACGATTCATCGCCGGCGTCCTGGGCAACCTTTATGGCCTCCACGATGATGGTGATGATCTTCTCGTTGTCCGCCAGCAGTTCGGCCAGCATGTCGTTGGCGGCAGGGATGGTCTGGTTTTCCTTGATCGTCGCCAGCTCGGCAAACTTTGCGTAAGTGCCTGGCGCATATTCGCCAAGTGCCCGGATACGCTCTGCGATTTCATCAAGCGCCGTCCACATTTCCTGGTACTGCTCTTCAAACATCAAGTGCAGCGAACGGAAGTTCGGGCCCTCGACATTCCAGTGGTAGTTGTGCGTTTTCAGGTAAAGCACGTAGGCGTTTGCCAGAACCTTGGACAGGGCGTCGGCACAGGTTTTCTTGGAATTGTCAGCCATGATTTCGGTTTCTCCGTTTGACAGGGTTTCGGTGCAGAATTCCGGTTGTGGCCAAAGTCCGGTTTTGCCTCGAGTGTCGCGACACCGCCTTTGATGAGGTGGGCGATGGTCTCGCCGCTGGTCGTAAAAAAGCGGGCGTGTCCCACCCCCCATTATCGATGCGGAAGATCAGACTTTCTGGAGTGCTCGAGGCCTTGCCGGGCGCGTGGTTCGGTCACCAAGGCAGGCTAACAGGGATGGCACGCCCGCCTTTGACACATGTCAATCGTCGCGTGTCGCCCGTTGGCACCCAGCCGGCCCACCGTCGCAAATTGGCGGATGAACACTGGCAATAGGTCATGGCGCAGCCTGCCGGTTTGGACTAAAGCTGAATCAGCTTTCCGGGGCTGTTTCGTTTTGTCGGACCGGTTGCCCGCACGGTTTGCTCCCTGTTGGATTTGCTCAAGGCCTGTCCCCGATGTCCAAGCCGGAATTTGCAGCCACCCGCTATTATGCCACAGCCTTCTGGGCACCTGCGGTCACGGTCACCTACCTGCCGATCTGGCTCAACGAGCGCGGCATCTCGGACGCGCAGATCGGGGTGATCAACACCCTGCCGATGGCGGGCATGTTGCTGTTCAGCGTTTTCGTCGGGCGCCTCGCCGACAGGGCGTCGGACTGGAAACAGGCGATCATGATCGGCACCGGCCTGGCCGCATTCTGCTCGCTGTTGCTTGGTTTTGCCGAAGGCTTCTGGATGATCCTTCTGATCTGGACCATGGCCACACTGCCGGCCGGTCTTGTCAGTCCGGTGGCCGACGCGGCAACCATGCGGCTGTCATTGCGGCTTGGCTTTTCATTCGGGGTGACCCGGGCCTGGGGCACCGTCGGCTTCCTGTCCATGTGTTTTGTCACCGGTTACCTGGTCCTGTGGTTCGGTGCAGCCTCGTTCGTCTGGCTGTTCGCCTTTGCCTGCCTCGCGCGGTTCCTCGCCGCAGTCGGCCTGCCGCGGCTGCGCGATGCCGGTCAGCCGCGCATCAAGCCTGAAGGAACATTCCTGTCGCGCGAAGTCATCGCCGCATTCCGGCCCTGGGTGCTGCTGCCGGTGATTGCCGGCGCGGTGCTGTTTGCCAACCACATGGTCATGAACGCGTTCTCGTCGCTGGTGTGGAAACAGCAGGGGCTGACGGAATCCACCATCGGCTTGCTGATCGCGCTGGGAGCCGGGGCGGAAGCCGCGACCATGTTTGCCTGGAAGCGCATCAACATCCGCTTTCCCGCCCGCGTTCTCATCCTGATTGCCGGCGTGGTCTCGGTGCTCAGATGGATCGGCATGACCCTGTCGCCGCCGCTGTGGGTGATCGTGCTCATGCAGCTGGGTCAGGCGGTGACCTTCACCTTCTCCTATCTCGGCTGCCTCTACTTCATCGCCAAGCGCACCAGCGAAGACATCTCCGCCGAGGCGCAGAGCCTGTTCGGGGTGATGATGCAGGGGCTGTCGATCCTGGTTGTCTCGAGCTTTGGCGTCGCGTTTGGCGTGATCGGCGTCAACGCCTTCTGGATTTGCGTGGTGCTCTCGGCGCTTGCGATCGCGATGGTGCAGCTCTCGCTCAGAATGCGCGGCCCGGATCCGTCCGACTGAGCGGCGATAGCGGGATCAAACTCAGAACGTCAGCTCGGGATACCGTTCCGCGTAGATCCGGATCCAGGGCGTGAACCGCTCGGGGTGCTGCGCGATTTCGGCATGAAGCGCGTCCCGCGTGATCCAGCGGGTGTCCTCGACCTCGAGCGGGTTGGGCAGGATCTCGAGGGTCGTCCGGTCGGCCACGCCGGTATACATCGTCACCTTTTCGTTCTCATGCAGACCATTGCCGACATCGGCGGAATACTCGACCACCTTGCGGCGCGACAACGGCACGGAAAATCCGAGTTCTTCGGTCAGCCGCCGTTCCGCGCAACTGTCGACGGATTCGTTCCAGTGCGGATGGGTGCAACAGCTGTTGGCCCATTGTCCGCCACAATGATATTTCGATGAAGCCCGCTTCTGAATCAGCAGATGATCGCCGTCAAAGACGAAAACCGAGACGGCGAGGTGAAACAGCCCATCGGTATGGGCCTTGAGTTTTTCCACCGGGTACAACGATCCGTCTGCTGCAATCGCCGGGATAACTGTTGGAGCCGTGTTCATGATCATGTCCCGTTCTTCGCGCAATCCGGCACCCGGCTTGGAGTTTGCCCATAACCTCGCCAAAGCCGGGCGGCAAGTCAGGGTTTGCATCCTGTGTCGAGCATGTAGGTCAGCCGTAGCCAATGGTCCATGCCGCCGATATGCTCACCCGGTCCTTGCCGCTGTCGTTTCAGGACTTCCGTAGGCGCGAAAGAATGTCGGGCAACGTGAAAATGCAGACTTTCGAAATTCTGAAAGATGTCTAATAGTTAAGGTGATTTTCGCGAACGGTGCGCTATGTCCCCAAACGGAACAGACAATTCAGCGCGGAGTTTTCGGCATGCCGGATCCGGATCCAGGCAGGAAACCGCAGGCGCGGTGGCTGCGGGATTCGCCTGATTTTAGTGAAAGAGACGAATTTGAAACTCTGGAAACAAGTACTTTTGTCGCTGGTCCTGATCGCTGTTGCGTTCGTGACATGGTCGTGGGTCTATCCCGGAGCGCATGATGTCCTGGTCCGCAACGGACTTGAACGGATATCGCTGTTTGCACCGTCTGCGGACGCGGAGAAAGGCAACGCCGCCGGGACCCAGCGGGCAGGCGGCCCGGGCAGCCGCCGCGGGGCCCGCGAGGCAATTGTCGTTGTCGCACCGGTTGGCGAAGGCATTGTCAACGACAAGCTCACCGCCATCGGAACCGGCCAGGCCATCCGCTCGGTATCGGTACGGACGCTGGTCTCGGGCCAGATTGTCGACATTCCGGTCCGCCCGGGAAGCAAGGTGGAACGCGGCGATGTGCTCATCCGCCTTGATGCCGCCCAGGAAGAGCTCGCGGTCGAAAGGGCCAAGCTCACCGTCAAGGATGCCAAGGCCAAGGTTGAGCGCCTGGAGAGCCTGGTCGCCAGCCGCGCCGCCTCCAGTGTCGAGGCCGATCAGGCCCGGAACGCGTTTGATGCGGCAAAGGTGGCGCTCAGGGAAGCCGAACTCAACCTCGCCCGCCGCACCGTTACCGCGCCGATCAGCGGATCGCTTGGAATCCTGGCCGTCAATGCCGGCGACTACGTCACCAGCCAGAGCGAGATCGCCAGCATCGATGACCGCAGCCAGATCCTGATCGAGTTTTTTGTGCCTGAACGTTTTGCTTCGGGCATGGAAGTCGGCAAGGAGGTCACCGCAACCGCCAGTTCCCGTCCGGGCGAGCGCTTTACCGGTACGATTTCCGCGGTCGACAACCGCGTCGACGAGGCAAGCCGTACCTTGCGGGTGCGTGCCCAGATTGCCAACCCCGATGACACATTGCGCGCTGGTATGTCGTTCGAGGTCACCATCGGCTTCGAGGGCGAACGCTGGCCGGCAGTCGATCCGCTGGCAATCCAGTGGGATTCGGCCGGCTCCTACGTCTGGAAGGTTGTCGACGGCAAGGGCGAGCGCGTCGATGTTGCCATCATCCAGCGCAACTCCGATTCCGTTCTGGTCAAGGCAGACCTTGAGGTTGGCGACGAAGTGGTGACCGAAGGCGTGCAAAGCGTCCGCCCCGGCGCGGCGGTCACCATCATCGGCGGCAGCCGGAAACCGGCTGACAGCAGCGAACCGAAGGGGGCGGATCAGCAACCGACGGCCCAGAGATTGAAGAACGGCAAATCCGGCGGAAGCGGTGCATGAGCGAGCGAAACGAAGACCTTGTCGAGCCGGACCAGCCGGCGAGTGAAGTGGAAACAGGCGGCGGCACCGCCCTCATGGTTCGCCGCCCGGTGCTTGCAACGGTAATCAGCCTGCTCATCGTCGTGGCTGGCCTTGCCGGGCTTTATGGTGCCGAAATCCGCGAGCTTCCCGATGTCGACCGGCCGGTCATTACCGTCACCACCAATTTCGCCGGCGCTTCGCCCGAAACCGTCGACCGCGAACTGACCGCGATCGTCGAGGGGGCCGTGGCGCGGGTGGCCGGTGTTGCCTCGATGTCGTCGACCTCGACACTGGGCCGCAGCCGGGTCACCATCGAGTTCTCCGACAGCACCGATCTGAATGTCGCAGCCTCCGATGTCCGCGATGCGCTTGGCCGCGTCACCAACAACATGCCCGACAGCGCCGACGATCCCCGCATCATCAAGGCCGATGCCAATTCCGATCCGGTGATGCGTCTCGCGGTCACGTCAGACCGTTACAATGTTCAGGACATGACCATCCTGGTCGAGGACCTGGTGGTGGACCGCCTGGCTGCCGTTCCGGGTGTCGCCGACGTCAATGTCTATGGCGACCGCGAGAAGATTTTCCGGGTCGATGTCGACCAGACCCGCCTCGCAGCCTTCGGCCTGACCCTGGCTGATCTGCGCAGCGCCCTGAGCAATGTGGCGCTTGACGTGCCGGCCGGTTCCTTGACCGCGCAGACATCCGATATCGTTGTTCGCGCGACCGCCGATGTCACCACGCCGGAAGGGTTTGAAGATCTCTACATCAACGACCGGGTAAGGTTCCGCGATGTTGCCAACGTGACACTTGGAGCCGACCCGGGCGATTCCGTGCTGCGCGCCAATGGCCGTACCGGCATCGGCATGGGCATCATCCGCCAGTCCGCATCCAACACGCTCGAGATCTCGCAAGGCGTGCGCGCCGCCACCGAGGCGATCCAGTCCATTCTGCCCGAAG
Organism: Hoeflea sp. AS16; assembly: GCF_038900095.1. Taxonomy (NCBI): domain Bacteria; kingdom Pseudomonadati; phylum Pseudomonadota; class Alphaproteobacteria; order Hyphomicrobiales; family Rhizobiaceae; genus Hoeflea; species Hoeflea sp. AS16. The sequence continues at coordinate 110,771 of NZ_JBBMQQ010000004.1, forward strand.
GCGTCGACATCCGGGTGACCAGTGACGATGCCACCTTCATCAGTGGCGCCATCGACGAGGTCCGCAATACGCTTGTCCTCGCGGTGCTTATCGTTATCGGCATCATCTTCCTGTTTCTGCGCGACTGGCGCGCGACCATCATTCCGGCCGTCACGCTGCCTGTGTCGCTGATCGGTGCTTTTGCCGCGATCTGGCTTGCCGGGTTCTCGGTCAATATCCTGACGCTGCTGGCGCTGGTGCTGGCCACCGGCATGGTCGTCGACGACGCCATCGTGGTGCTCGAGAACATCGTTCGAAAGCGCAATGAAGGCATGGGCGTGCGCGCCGCGGCCGTCATCGGCACCCGCGAAGTGTTCTTCGCCGTCATCACCACCACCGCCACGCTCGCGGCCGTCTTCATTCCGATCTCGTTCCTCCCCGGGCAGGCCGGCGGCCTGTTTACCGAATTCGGATTTGTGCTGGCCTTCACGGTGATGATTTCCAGTGTCGTCGCCCTGACCCTGTGCCCGATGCTGGCGTCCAGGCTGATCAAGCGGCGTGACATGTCCAAGGTGAACGCCAAGAAGAGCGGCTTCGTAGCTTTCGGCACCTACCTGTCAGGGCTTTACGCGAAGCTGCTGCGCCGGGCGCTCGATGCGCCGCTGGTTGTCATCATCATCGCCTTGCTGGCCGCAGGCTCGGCCTTTGCGCTGCTACCCACCATTCCGCAGGAGCTGACACCGCCCGAAGACCGGGCTGTGGCAATTATCCGGATTTCCGCGCCGCAAGGCGTCAGCCTCGATTTTACCCGTTCGCGCATGACCGAGATCGAGCGCCTGGTAACGCCACTGCTCGACAGCGGCGAGGTGCAAAACATCTTCGCCATCGCCGGCACCGGCGGTTCGGCCAACAACGGGTTCATGGTGCTCACCCTTGCGCCCTGGGGTGAACGGGTGCGCTCGCAGGCCGATATCGTCGCCGAACTCAACCGTGCGGTGGCGACCGTTCCGGGCTTGCGCGCATTTGCCATCCAGCCCAACAGCCTGGGAATTCGCGGTGCCGGCAACGGCCTTCAGTTTGCCTTCGTCGGCAACAGCTACGATGAACTCGCCGGTGTCGCCCGGCAGATGGTCGACAAGCTCGAACAGGACCCGCGTTTCCGCCAGATCCAGCTCTCCTACGAGACCACCCAGCCGCAGATCTCGGTCCAGATAGACCGCGCCCGCGCCTCCGATCTCGGTGTCAACATCGACGGACTGGCCGAGGCGCTTCAGGCCCTGCTCGACGGCAGGGAAGTGGCGCAGGTGTTCATTCACGACCGGTCGTTTCCGGTCAAGCTGATGTCGACCAACAACCCGATCAACGATCCCACCGATCTGGAATCGATCTATCTCAAGGCCAAGGACGGCCGTATCGTGCCGATGTCGACGATTGCGACACTGACTGAAAAGGCGGTCGCACCCGATCTTCGCCGCGAAAGCCAGATGCGCTCGGTCTCGATCACTGCCGGCCTGACTCCGGCGTTCGCGCTTGGTGACGCCTGGTCCACGGCGGTCGAACTTGCCGAGCCGTTGATGCCTGCCGGTGTTCGCATCATCCCGCTTGCCGAGGCTGCGACGCTGGACCAGTCTTCCAATGACATGCTGATTACCTTCGGCATCGCCATCATCGTCGTGCTGCTGGTGCTCTCGGCCCAATTCGAAAGCTTCGTCAGCGCCTTCATCATCATCTCGACGGTTCCGCTGGGACTGGCATGCGCCATCTTCGCCATGGCCATGACCGGCGGCTCGCTCAATGTCTACAGCCAGATCGGGCTTGTGCTGCTGGTGGGCGTGATGGCCAAGAACGGCATCCTGATCGTCGAGTTTGCCAATCAGTTGCGCAACAACGGCAAGGATATCCGCACGGCGATCGAGGAAGCCTCCAACATCCGCCTGCGGCCGGTCATGATGACGATGATCTCGACCGTGCTCGGGTCGGTGCCGTTGCTGCTGGCTTTCGGTGCCGGTGCTGAAGCGCGGATAGCACTGGGTTGGGTGATCGTCGGCGGTCTCGGCTTGGCGATGATCGCCACCCTGTTCCTGACCCCGGTCGCCTACCTGCTGCTGGCCCGTTTCGCCACGCCGTCCGCCGAGGAGGAACAGCGGCTTGATGCCGAATTGCGCGAGGCGAGCGAGTTGAACAGCCGCAAGGGCGCTCAGGCCGAGCTGTCGCCGGGCGAATGACCGGCGGCAAGGCGGGCATCATTCGTTGATAACCGTATCCTTCGGGGAGCGCTGTTTCAGCCGCGCTGAAACACGCGCTTGCCCGAGCTGCTGATCACCAGCAGCACCAGTCCGACAGCAAGGCCGAAGACGCCGCTAATCGAGGCTTCTGCCGCCCAGCCAAGGAAATCCGGCGCAATGCTGACCGCATCCCGCACCTTGGCGGACATGTCCTCGACAAAGTGGCCGATGGTGGAAAATCCGAAATTTTCCAGGCCGTGAATGATGATCGAGCCGCCGACCCAGAGCATGGCCGCGGTGCCGATGCTGGCCACCGTTTCCATGAAGGCGGGCATGCCGCGCACGATGGCGCGGCCCGTGCTGCGGGTGACCTCGAACCTGCCATCCTGGGCCATCTTGAGCCCGACATCGTCGGCCTTCACCAGCACTGCGACGCTGCCATAGACGAGAGCTGTAATGCCAACCGCCACCAGCGCCAGTATCAGGCCTTCCGCCCAGAGCGAGGGTGACTCGATGGACGACAGCGCAATCGTCATGATTTCTGCCGACAGGATGAAGTCGGTCTTGATTGCTCCGGCGACGCGCTGCTTTTCGAGATGGGCGTGGTCGATCGGATTGCCGTCATCGACAGGAAGCGGTTTGGGGTGAAACAGGTGCCATATCTTTTCGCCGCCCTCGAAACACAGATAAGCGCCCCCGATCATCAACAAAGGGGACAGCAGCCAGGGTGCAAACAGGTTGAGCAGCATCGCGATCGGAAGCAGGATGACGATCTTGTTGAAGATCGATCCGCGCGCGATTTTCCAGACGATCGGCAACTCGCGCGCTGCCGGCAGGCCGTGCACGTATTTCGGCGTCACCGCGGTGTCGTCGATCAGCACCCCGGCCGTCTTGACCCCGACCTTGGCGGCTTGCGCCGAAATGTCATCGAGTTGAGCGGCTGCGAGCTTGGTCAGGGCTGCGACGTCATCCAGAAGGGCAAGCAATCCGCTCATGTTCTATGTGTCCTATCCATGCCTGCTCTTTCACCGGTGCCGTTTGGCCGGGGGAGGGGGCGGGATAGTCCATAAGCCACCCCGCCGCAACCCGGGCACCGTTCCATACGGGCAACTTGCGGAATCCGGAATGGTTCCGCAAGTTCTATTCCCGAATGGTTTTGCAGGGTGGATTTGCCTCAGCGGCCCTCGAGGCAGTCGCGCATCGAGGTGCCGAGCTGACGGATCAGGTCGAAATAGAGCTCCGGCCCATCGTCAAGTGTTGCGCCGAGCGGATCGAGAACCGCGGTGCGGGCGTCGGTGCCCTCGATCACCACGTCGATCAACTGGCTGTCGAACTGCGGTTCCGAAAAGGCGCAGACCGCGTCGAGTTCACGCACCTTGTCCTGGATTGCGGCAACCCGTTCGGCGCTCGGGCGCACCTCCGGATTGACCGTGACCGAACCTGCCGCCTTCATCTCGAAACGGTTTTCGAAATAGTGGTAGGCATCATGAAAGACGATGAACTGCTTGCCGCGCACCGGCGCGAGGGTGGCGCTGACCTCGCCGATCAGGGCGTCGAGCTTCTGGTCGGTGCTGGCGACATTGGCGGCATAGAGCGCCGCGTTGGCCGGGTCTGCTTCCGTTAACGCTTCGCCGATAGCCCGCACGAAAACCTTGGCGTTGAGCGGATCGAGCCAGAGATGGGCATCAAAACCGCCATCATGGTCATCATGGTGGTCGTCATGATGGCCGTCTTCGGCTTCTGCGTGCTCTTCGCCCCCGTCATGATCATGGTCGTGATCATCACCATCCGCATGGTCCTCATGCTCTTCATGCATGTGGGCATCGAAAGGCCCACCCTCGCGGAAAGGCAGCCGGATGAGGCCGCTGGCGTCAATCAGTTCCACCGAGCGGGCGTGCGCTCCGATTGTCTCGATGGGTTTTTCCAGAAAACTCTCGAGCTCGTGTCCGACCCAGAAGATCAGATCCGCATTTTCCAGCGCCTGGGCCTGGCTGGGCTTGAGGGCATAGGAATGGGGCGAGGCCGCGCCTCCGACAATCAGGTCGGGTGTTCCCGCGCCTTCCATCACGGCGGCAACAAGCGCATGAACCGGTTTTATCGAGGCCACCACGCGAGGGGCGGCAAGGCCATGCGTGGACCAGATCGGCAGCAGTGCGAGGGACAGCGCGGCGCTGGCGGCAAGGGAGCGAAGCGAAAGCATGAAATCTCCGATTAATGTTATACTGTAACAATGTTGTGTAACTGTATAACGTGTGCCATATCATCAGGCAAGATCGGAAAGCCGGTTTTTTGAGGATTCGATATGCTGCAACCTGAACCGCCGCTGATTTCACTTGAACGCGCCGGTGCCGAACGCGCCGGACGCTGGCTGGTGCGCGGGGTCGATCTGACCATCCGCAAGGGCGAGATCGTCACCCTGATCGGCCCCAACGGCTCTGGCAAATCGACCACCGCCAAGATTGCCCTCGGAGTGATCAAGCCTGACGAGGGCAGCGCGCATCGCAAACCCGGCCTGCGGGTCGGTTATGTGCCGCAGAAACTTTCAATCGACTGGACCCTGCCGCTGACGGTGGGGCGTTTCATGCATCTGACCGGTGGGGTGTCATCTGAAGCCGCGTCCCAGGCGCTCGAGGCCACCGGCATCTCGCATCTGGTTTCATCCGAAGTCCGCAATCTCTCGGGCGGAGAATTCCAGCGCGCCCTGCTGTCCCGCGCCATTGCCCGCAAACCCGATCTTCTGGTTCTCGACGAACCGGTGCAGGGGGTCGATTACAGCGGTGAAATTGCGCTTTACGATCTCATCCGGAAAATCCGCGACGACATTGGCTGCGGTGTTCTGCTGATCTCGCATGATCTGCACGTGGTCATGGCCGCCACCGACCGGGTGATCTGCCTCAACGGTCACGTCTGCTGCCAGGGCACGCCGGTGGCCGTCGCCGCGAGCGATGAATACCGTCGCATGTTCGGTGACCGGGTTGATGCCGCCCTTGCGGTCTACGAGCACAATCACGATCACACTCATCTGCCCGACGGAACCGTGCGTCATGCCGATGGCTCGATCACCGAGAGCTGTCACCCGGATGATGGACATCATGACGGCCATGCCGGCCATGATCATGCTCCCGGCCATGAGCATCACCATTCCCCGGTCGGCAGTTCCGGCTCGAAAGCAGGGGAGGACAATCGCAATGCTGGATGATTTCTTCACCCGCGCCATCCTCGCCGGTCTCGGCGTCGCACTCGTTGCGGGTCCGCTCGGCTGTTTCATCATCTGGCGCAGGCTCGCCTATTTCGGTGACACCCTGTCGCACGCGGCCCTTCTCGGCGTGGCGCTGGCCTTCCTGTTCGAGATCAACATCACGCTCGCCGTGTTTGCGGTTTCGGTGCTGATCTCGCTGGCGCTGTTGCTGCTGCAAAAACGCGCCACGCTGTCCTCCGATGCGCTGCTCGGTCTGTTGTCGCATTCAGCGCTGGCCTTGGGTCTTGTCGCGCTGGCCTTCATGACCTGGGTGCGCATGGACCTGATGGGGCTGTTGTTCGGTGATATTCTCGCCGTCTCCAAGACCGACATCGCCGTCATCTGGGCCGGCGGCATCGTTGTGCTGGTGGTGCTGGCCCTGATCTGGCGGCCGTTGTTTGCCGCCACCGTCAGCGCTGAACTGGCGGAAGCCGAAGACATGCACCCCGACCGCGCCAATCTCATCTTCATGATCTTGATGGCCACCGTGATTGCCATGTCGATCAAGATTGTCGGCGTGCTGCTGATCACCGCCATGCTGATCATTCCCGCCGCCACCGCCCGCCGCTTTGCCTCGGGGCCTGAGCAGATGGCGGTCTTTGCCTCGCTTGCCGGCATGGCGGCGATCGTGCTTGGTCTTGAAAGCTCGCTGAGATGGGACACGCCGTCCGGCCCGAGCATTGTCGTTGCAGCCCTTGTCCTGTTCCTAGCTGCCATGTCTCCCATCGGCACATTGATCATGCGGCTCGTGCGTGGCCGCACTCCTCCAGCCAAAGCAGGCGGAACTTCATCATGAACCAGGACACCCACAGCCATGATCACGGGCGCGCCCCGTCCGACCTGACCAAGAACCAGTCGCTGGTGTTTGGCGCGCTCTCCCGCGCCGAGGGACCATTGTCGGCCTACACCATCCTCGATCAGTTGCGTGATGATGGCTTCCGCGCGCCGCTGCAGGTCTACCGCGCGCTCGACAAGCTGGTCGAGACCGGCATCGTCCACCGCCTCGAAAGCCTCAACGCCTTTGTCGCCTGCAGCCACCCCGGCTGCGACAGCCACCAGACCATCGCCTTCGCCATCTGCGAAACCTGCGGCAAGGTCACTGAAATCTCCGACGAAGCGCTTGAAAACCGGCTGCGCGACCTTGCCCACGAGGATGGCTTCACTGTCAAGAAGGCGGTTGTTGAGCTACGTGGCCTCTGCGCCGGGTGCAGTGAGAGGTAAGACCTGATTGCCAGGTTCGCGAGACCGCCGCTTCGAGGCTGTTCCAAACCTTCAGGTTGGGGCGTTGGTCCGACAGTTTCGGCCCATTGCTGACATTGATGCAATCCGCACCGAATGTCGGCAGTGAGCCCCTTTCGGAATTCACGGCAGCTCGGGGAGCATCTTCCTACGGCATGGCTCTCGCTTCTTTAAGGAAGCGTTTCGCTGTGCTCAGGTCCTTCGCCTCGTTGCTGGCAGGTGCGGGCTTTCCCGTGAACTCGATATACCCGCCTGATGGGTATTCGCGCGGGCCGAGGATCAGATGATCGACCAGGAACCGCGCCGATCGTTCCGGCGTGCTGACCCCTTCGGCAAAGCCCGCCAGAAGCGGCATGATTCGTTTCCAGACAAACCGTACTGCTGCGTTCTGCTGGCGGGCAAGACCGGTGCCGGGCATGAGGCCGGGATCGAAGCAATAGAAACGCACATCCGCGAATGCCGGTTCGGTGGCAGCAGCAGTGGCATGGTAGATCGCGCAGAGCTTTGACGTGGCATAGCGGTCCAGCGCGCGCGCCCTCTCGTCACGCTCCGGTCTTGTGCTTTCGCCCCTCATGGCGGCCGCGGCGGAGGTGAAATCCGCGCCCGCGAACCCCGCACGGCGGGCGAGTTTGTTGGCCGGATCATGCGTTCCACTTCCGATGGTGATGACGACCGCGCCCGGTTCCAAATGCTCGCTCAATTCATCGGCAAGCAGCAGGTGGCCCGCCACATTGGTCGCGAAGGTCTCGTCGAGACCGTCGGCAGTCAGCTTCTGCGGCCCAAGAATCTGAAGCCCCGCGATGCAGGACAGGGACGCGATTTTCCGTCCGCCCAGCCGCTGCCTAACCTCGGACGCGAAGGCCTTGACCAGATCGGGCGAGGCCGTGTCGAGCCGCAGCGGGACAAGCTGGCCGGCTGGGACGACCTGTTTCAGGTCAACGGCATTGGCCGGGTCCCTTACGCCGGCGACGATTTCGTCCCTCGTCTTCTCCGCCAGACGTCGGGCGACTTCCAGCCCCAGCCCCGAGGTTGCGCCCGTCATGACATGTATCGCGGCCATCATTCATCCTCTTCATGCGTTTGCAGGATAGGATAGGAATATAATACGAATTTCGTATTATTCAATCTTCGTTTTTTGCAATCGTGGAAATGAGCCGGATCAAGGTGTCCTGATCTTCGCCCGAAAGCGCCTCGAGCATCATCCGGCAATGGTCCGTCTGAACATCGATGAGATTGGAGACATAGCTCTCTCCGTCCCGTGTAAGGCGAAGCGCGATAGCCCTGCGATCCTCTTCAGGACGCTCGCGGCGCAGATAGTCATGTCTGGCAAGCCTGTCGGTTGCCGAGGTGATCGTCGTCGGCGCAACCCCCAGGTACCGCGCTATATCCGTTGGCCCGCACGCGTCGTGAGCTGACACATAGAGCATGACCTGCATGTCGATCTGGTTCAGGTGCTTGCCATCCGAGACCTCTGATTCTGCGATCTTGAAACGCCGCATCAGGGTGTCAATTGCGGTGCGAAGGGCGGCCGCCTGGCTGTGGGTCGGTGTGCTCATGGGGAAGACTTATACGAACTCCGTATGATTTCCCAGAGATCGGGACGGCAAGCAGTAGAAGTTCCGGGCTTCGCTTCTGTAGGGTAAAGAGAAGCGCTGTAGCGAAACGAAAAGCGGCCGTCGCGGCTCAGATCGCCAACGGCGGCTTGGTCCGCTCAGCAGAGCTTAGTGCAATCTGCAGCCGACTTCCGTTTCCCGCCCTTCGTAACCATGTCTTGCCGGCAGACGACGGTTCAAAAAATCGCACCGCTGCCACTGAGCTTTGGACTGGCAATCGAGCCTAAATTCACATCTGCTCCGCCTGAAACGCGTCCCAATATCACTCCACAGGCATCCGGTTCCAGGCATCCAGCGCGGCGATCTTGTAGGCTTCCGCAAGGGTCGGATAGTTGAAGGCGTTCTCGACGAAATACTCCAGTGTGCCTTTGAGATTGAGCACCGCCTGGCCGATGTGGATCAGCTCCGTCGCGCCTTCGCCGACAATGTGACAGCCCAGAAGCCTCCGGGTCTTGAGCGAGAAGATCATCTTCAGCATCCCGGTGCTCAGCCCCATGATGTGACCGCGCGATGTCTCCCTGAACCGGGCGACGCCGCATTCGTAGGAAATCCCGCGGGCGATGACTTCCTCTTCCGTCATGCCGATGGTGGACATTTCCGGTACCGAATAGATCCCGTAGGGAAAGAACTTCGGCGGTTCATGCGCCCGCATGCCCAGCGCATGGCAGGCCGCGATGCGGCCCTGTTCCATCGAGGTCGAGGCAAGGCTCGGAAAACCGATCACATCGCCTGCGGCATAGATGCTCGGCACGTCGGTCACGAATGACTTGGGGTCAACCTTGATCCGCCCGCGCGCGTCGCTTTCAAGACCGCAGGCCTCGAGGTTGAGGCTGGCCGTTGCGCCCATCCGGCCTGCAGCGAACAGCACCATCTCCGAGCGGATGTTGCGCCCGCCCTCCATCTGGATCTCGCACATGCCGTTGTCGAGCTTGCTGATCTTTTCCGCCTTCTTGCCAAAGCGCAGCACCATGCCGCGGTCCTTGAGCTGATGGGTGAAATCATCGATCAGTTCCCGGTCGATGAAGTCGAGCATGGTGTCGCGCGGCTCGACCAGCGTCACATGCACATCGAGCGAACTGAAGATCGTGGCGTATTCGATGCCGATGACGCCGGCGCCGATCACCGTGATAGAGCGGGGCAAGTGGTCAAGCGTCAGGATCCCGTCACTGTCAAACACGTTCTTGCCGTCAAACGGCACATAGTCCGGGCGGAACGGAACCGTGCCGACAGCCAGCAGAATCGAATCGGCGGAGAATTCGAAGGTCTCTCCCTGTTCGCCCTCAACCTCGATGGTTGTCTTGTTTTTGAACCGCGCATCGCCGCGCAGCGTGGTGACCTGGTTGCGGGCGAACTGGTGCTCGAGCACCTCGATCTCGTGGTTCAGCGTGATGTCGAGCCTGGCGCGAAGATCATCCGCGGTCAGGTCCTGCTTGACCCGGTAGGAGCGGCCGTAAAATCCGCGCTCGCGCCAGCCCGAAAGGTTCAGGGCGGTTTCGCGCAGCGTTTTCGACGGGATGGTGCCGGTGTGAACCGAAACCCCGCCAACCCGGCCGCCGCGTTCGACAACGAGAACCTTCTTGCCGAATTTTGCAGCCTGAATGGCCGCCCGTCGCCCGGCAGGGCCGCTGCCGATAACGATGAAGTCGTAATGTTCCATGAAGAGAAAGGTCCGGGTCCGGAGTTGATGAAAACTTGCATCAATTTGAACACGAAGCCTCTAAGGAAAGCTTTCCACGGCAGGGTGAAATCTGCCGATGGCCGACGCCGCCCTTCATGGCTGCTGCCAATCCACGTTCCCAGGCGCACTCACCGAACCTGTGGCCAAGCTGGCGCGGATCGGGTAGCTTTTTGGACGAGAGTTTTTGTTGAGAGGGTGGCCGGGTGACCAAAACATGAGCCAGCGCATTTTGCCGTCCGATGCGTCTGCGCTGCAGTCACTGATCGATGCCATGCGCGACGGCGTTGCCATCATGGCGGAAGACGGCACGATCGCATGTGTCAATCATGTCTGGCGACAGTTTGCCATCGACAATGGCGGCGATCCGAACAGTCATTATATCGGCGAAAACTACCTGCTTATCTGCCGGAAAAGTGCTGAACTGGGCGATGCGCTGGCCAGACAGGTCGAGGCCGGGCTCATGCAAATCCTGGCCGGTGGCACCGACTTTCGCGTCCAGTACCCCTGTCACTCGGACACCGAACAGCGTTGGTTCGAGTTGCTGGCGGCTCCGCTTGAGCTGGGTGGCGCGTGCTATGTTCTCATCACCCACCGCAATATCACCACCCTGGAACGCGCCCGGATCGAACTGACCGATGCCGAGCAGAACACCCGCAACCTCTCGGCAATCGTCGCCACCATGCCCGATGCGGTCATTGCGTTTGATCGCCAGGGGCTGATCACCAGCTGGAATGCCGCCGCCGAAAAGCTCTACGGCTATGAAAGCGGCGGCATGGTCGGCCAGTCCATCGAGATGTTGTATCCCTCGGACTGGCCGCAGGGGGCGAGCGATTACATCGCCGAGATCATCGAAAGCGAGATCAAGTATTTTGACGTGGTCCGCCAGACCAGATCGGGGGAGCTGCGCACCATCGCGGTCACCGCCGCACCGGTTCGCTCCGCCACCGGTGATGTGGTCGGCGTCTCAACCGTTCATCGCGACGTGACGGAAGAACGTTTGGCCGAGCAGAGGCTGCGCAGCGTTCTCGACAATCTCTTCGCCTTCGTCGGCGTGCTTGAGCCGGACGGGACGCTGGTGGAAGCCAATCGTGCGCCGCTTGAGGCTGCAGGCATCGAGGCGAAAGACGTTGTCGGCAAGAAATTCTGGGATTGCTACTGGTGGAACTATGCGTCCGAAATCCAGGGCCAGTTGCAGCAATCGTGCCAGCGTGCGCGCGACGGCGAGATCGTCCGCTATGATGTTCAGGTCAGGGTCGCTGGCGACCAGCTGCTGTGGATCGATTTCCAGCTGGCGCCGCTTCTCGATGCGGATGGCGTGGTCATCAACCTGATCCCGTCCGGCATCGACATCTCCGACCGCAAGGCGATGATCCAGGCATTGAAAACCTCGCATGACACGTTCAAGGACATGGTGGCGGGTTCTCCCTTCGGCATCTACACCGTCGATGCCGATTTCCGTCTCGCCCATGTCAGCAACGGCGCGCAACCGGTCTTTGAGAATGTCCGGCCCCTGATCGGGCGCGATTTCTCCGAGGCGATCAGGATCATCTGGCCCGATCCCTTTGCCAGCGAGACGATCAAGCTGTTCCAGCACACGTTGCAGACCGGAGAGCCCTATCACGCGCCCTCGACCATCGAGCGCAGGCAGGACAGCAACGATGTCGAAGCCTACGACTGGAAGATCGAGCGCATCACCATGCCGGATGGACGCCCGGGCGTGGTGTGCAATTTCTATGATCTGTCGGAACGGCAGAGATATGACGAGCACATCCGCTACCTGATGCGCGAGGTCAATCACCGCTCCAAGAACCTGTTGACGGTGGTGCTGTCCATAGCCCGCCAGACCTCGCGCAACAGCCCGCCGGCGGAGTTCCTGGAGCGCTTTGCCCAGCGGCTTTATTCGCTGTCGGGGTCGCAGGATCTGATCGTTCAGGGCAACTGGGGCGGCGTCAGCGTCAAGGGGCTGGTCCAGTCGCAAATCGAGCACCTCGGCGCGGAGCTGCAGGGCAACCGCATCCGGACCGAAGGCCCCGAAATGGTCTTCACGCCGACCGCTGCGCAAGGCATCGGCATGGCGCTGCATGAATTGTCGACCAATGCCCTCAAATACGGTTCGCTGTCGAATCCCAAGGGGACCGTGTCAATCGACTGGGACACCACCGACAACGGCAAGTCGTTCTGGATCAGGTGGACCGAGCGGGGCGGCCCTCCGGTCAGCCCTCCCGAACACAAGGGTTTCGGGCGCACCGTCATCGAGCGCATGGCGGCACTGTCGGTCGGCGGCACGGTGGAGCTGGATTACGCACCCGAAGGCGTGCAATGGCAGCTGACAGCCCCGTTCGAAGAGGTTGCTTTGACCGGTGGTGCCGAATTGATCAAGACGCCCGGAGAGGCTTGAGGCAGCTACCCCGAGCGAGATTTCACACTCTACTCTCCATCAACTTCCTCGGGTCCGGAAACCCTGATTTCGCCGGCATGCGCCCGGGCGAAATCGGTTTTCAGGAAGGTTTCCAGCAGCCGGGCGGGCAGGGTGATGGAAGCGCGGTCGGCATCCGGCAACGCATCGAAGCGGCCGGATTTGGAGCGCTTGCCGTCGATCATGCCGCCGGCCACGGTGTTGAGCGTGTCGGGATCGATCAGGATGAAGGCGCCGGTTTCGCGGTTGGTCTCGTAGGCATCGAAGATCGCGGTGTCTTCGAAATCAAGCTCCACCACGCCGATGCCGTTGACCGGCAGGAAGGTGGCGTCGTCCCAGTTGCCGGTGGAAAGATCGAGCGCCGACGTCGGGCGCACCATCACACGCTGGCGCCGCGCTCCGGCTTTCAGCCAGTAGCGTTTGCCCGGCACGACCCCGTCTTGTGACAGCGCCACCAGCCGGGCGGTGAAGGCCCGTCCTGTCTGCGGCCGCTGGTCGATGGCCGCGATCATGTCGCCGCGCGCGACATCGACCGGGCGGTCGAGCACCAGCGTGATGGCGTCGCCATGCACCGCCGCGTTGCGCACCAGGTCGTAGGTGACGATGGCTTTGACATTGGCCTCGACACCCGACGGCAGCACCACGACGCTGTCGCCAGGCTTGATCGACCCGCCGGCAACCGTACCCTGATAGCCGCGGAACCCCTCGCCGGGACGCGAGACCCGCTGCACCGGCAGCCGGAATCCGGTGGTCTGGCCGGTGCGCTGGGTGGCTTTCTCCAGCACTTCCACCAGCGTCGGGCCGGTGTACCACGGCATGAACTCGTCACCGCGCAGCACGATGTTTTCGCCTTTCAGCGCCGACACCGGAATGGCGGTCACCTGGCGCACGCCGAGCGACAGCGCGATTTCCTTGAAGTCGCGGGAAATGGCCCGGAACCCGGCCTCGTCATAATGCGCGAGATCGATCTTGTTGACCGCCAGCACGAACTGCCGGATGCCCATTAGCGCCGCGATAGTGGCATGCCGCCGGGTCTGCTCGAGAATGCCCGCGCGGGCATCGACCAGCAGCACCGCCAGATCGGCGGTCGAGGCGCCGGTCGCCATGTTGCGGGTGTACTGCACGTGGCCCGGCGTGTCGGCGACGATGAACGAGCGCCGGTCGGTGGCGAAATAGCGGTAGGCGACATCGATGGTGATGCCCTGTTCGCGCTCGGCCTGGAGCCCGTCGAGCAGCAGCGCGAAATCGGGCAGGCCGAGCTCGTTCTGCTTGCCGGTGGAATCGCGCCTGAGCGTTGCCGCCTGGTCTTCCTTGACCGCCTTGGTATCCCACAGCAGCCGGCCGATCAGTGTCGACTTGCCGTCGTCCACCGAGCCGCAGGTAATGAACCTCAGCGGCCGCGCCTGGCGCGCGGCCTTGTCGGTTTGGGGCAGGGCATCGGTGGCGTCGTCACTGGAATCAACAGATTCAGTGATGTGCGAAAGTGTTTGAGTACTCATCAGAAATAGCCTTCGCGTTTTTTCTTTTCCATCGAGCCGGACTGGTCGCGGTCAATCGCACGGCCCTGCCGTTCGGAGACGGTTGCGATCTCGAGCTCGGTGATGACTTCGTCCAGCGTCGTCGCTTCCGAGCGCACCGCACCAGTCAGCGGGAAGCAGCCGAGCGTTCGGAACCGCACCATCTCCTCGCGCACCTGTTCGTCGGGCAGCAGTTCGAGCCGCTTGTCTTCGGCCAGGATCAGCATGCCGTCGCGCTCGACGACCTTGCGGCGCTCGGCGAAATAGAGCGGCACCAGCTCGATCTGTTCGGCCTGGATGTAGCGCCAGATGTCGACCTCGGTCCAGTTCGACAGCGGAAAGGCGCGCACGCTTTCGCCGGGATGGATCATGCCGTTGTAGATCGACCAGAGTTCGGGCCGCTGGTTGCGCGGGTCCCAGGCATGGTCGGGTGTGCGGAACGAGTAGATCCGCTCCTTGGCGCGGGAGGCTTCCTCGTCGCGCCGCGCGCCGCCAAAGGCTGCGTCGTAACGGCCCATGTCGAGCGCCTGCTTAAGCGCCTGTGTTTTCATGATGTCGGTGTAGCGCGCCGAACCGTGGCTGAACGGGCTGACCTCATCGCGCAGTCCGTCCGGATTGGTATGGGCGATCAGGTCGAGACCATGTCTGGCGACCACCTTGTCCCGGAAGGCGATCATTTCCGGAAACTTCCAGCCGGTGTCGATGTGCACCAGTGGAAACGGCAGCGTGCCCGGGTGAAACGCCTTCAGCGCCAGGTGCAAAAGCACCGAGGAATCCTTGCCGATCGAATAGAGCATCACTGGGCGCTCGAATTCCGCAGCCACCTCGCGGAAGATGTGGAGCGCCTCGTTTTCCAGCGCCTTGAGATGCGGATCGAGCGGCGGCTTGCCGCGTCCGTGTTCAATCACGTTCATGGGGTGTCCTTTGACTAAACTTGCGAGGCCGTGGCCTTGGGTTGGCCCTTGGCGCGCGAACCCGACACCGAGGCCGAGAGATGCAGGCCGCATTCGCGCCGTTCGTCCTGTTCCCACCACCAGCGCCCGGCACGCTCGGGCTCGCCCGGCTTGATGGCGCGGGTGCACGGCTCGCAGCCGATAGAGGGGAAGCCCCTGGCATGCAGCGGGTTGATTGGCACATCATCTGCCAGTGCTCGTGCCTTGAGCGCTTCCAGCGACTGGTCCGCCAGCGGATTGACCTTGAGCAGACCGCGGTCTGCGTCCCATTCGGCCAGCGGAGCATTGGCGCGGTTGCCCGACTGGCCGCGGCGCAGGCCGGTGACCCAGATGTCGGCGTCCGCCAGCGCCCGGCCCAGCGGCTGCAGCTTGCGGGCGTGGCAGCAGGCGTGCCGCGCCTCGACGCTGTCGTAAAACCCGTTCATGCCATACAGCGCGACGAAGCCATCGACCTCTTCTTTCCAGGGTTTGAACACCTCGATGGACAGGCCGTACTGCGTTTCGGTTTCGCCGATCAGCGTCTCGGTCTCCGCAAACAGCCGTCCGGTATCGAGCGTGACGATGCGCAAGTTCGCGCGGGTTGCGGCGATGACCGAGGTCAGCACCTGGTCCTCAAGCCCCAGCGAGGTTGTAAACACCGCCCGGCCCAGTGATGCGACACGCAGGATCCGGCCCGGCAGCGGCATCGAGGCAAGTTCCGCATTGAGCTGTGCGGCGAGGCGAGGGCCGAACTCCGGGCGTGAGGCGCGAGCTTTGGAAGAGTGAGGCTTGGACATGGAAACAGCTCCGGTTGAAGTCTCAATTTTCAACTCTTGTGTCCGCGAAAACGAGGTATCACAGTCTTTTTGCCCGGGCCGAAAGGGTCAGTTGTTCTGCCAAGGCGGGGTGCAACGGAAAAACCTGTCCAAATACCGCCATTGTTGCATTGCACTTAACATTGACCGGGCGCTGCAATCATGCGACGCCAGAAGACAACAGTAACGATCCTGGACCATTGCAGATGGGCGCCCCAGATTTAGCCGATCCCGATCATCAGCCGTTGCCGGACCTGATCGATACCTTTGAGAGAGCGGCCATCGAGGCCGGCAGGGAAATCCTCGCCGCCCGCGCTGCCGGCGCCAAGGTTTTCATCAAGTCGGATTCGACCCCGGTGACCCAGGCCGACCGCGCTGCCGAAGCCATCATTCTTGCCAGGCTGACAGAACAGTTTCCGGACGTCCCTGTGGTCGCCGAGGAAATGGCCGAGGACGGCAAATGCCCAAGCTGCACCCAGGCGTCCTATTTCCTCGTGGACGCGCTCGACGGCACGGGCGATTTCATCGCCGGCCGCAATGAATTCACCGTCAACGTGGCGCTTATCCGTGATCTCAAGCCTGTGGCGGGTGTGGTCTATGCGCCGGCGCTGGGGCGCATATGGAGCGGTTCGGGCAGCAAGGCCTGTGTGGGGGAAGTGACGGCGGATGGTGAAGTTCACGACCGCAGGGAAATCCGCACCCGTGCGCTTCCCAAGACACCGGTCGCGCTTGTCAGCCTCAGCCATCGCGAGCCGGAGACGCAAGCCTGGCTCGACAAGCTGCCGGCGCACGAGACCACCCATATCGGCTCTTCGCTGAAATTCTGCCTCGTGGCGGAGGGCAAGGCCGATGTCTATCCCCGGCTTGTCTGTCTTCATCAATGGGACATCGCTGCCGGTGACGCCGTACTTCGCGCCGCGGGCGGCATTACACTCGGTCTCGACGGCAAGCCGCTCGAATACGGTGTCGACAATTCGGATTTCGATTGCGGCCGTTTCGTCTGCTGGGGGCAGGACCCCACCGGCAGGGCTAACGGCTGACCGCTTTGCATGAGTGCTCCTTAACCGACGAGCGCCGGATCTCATCGGCGGGTCCGTAAGGGCTTCATCTTGTCGTCTGCATGTGTGGAAAGGGCCCGCGGGGGGAGGCAGGGCGATGCCCGAACCCGGCGCCAGACCAGCTGCAGCCGGCCTGGCATTTTTCATGAAACTGGTGACGGCATGCAGCCCGGGCAAGCCGGGAAGCCGGGGGCGGGCGGGGGCCGAGGACGGCGTTGCTTCCTCGGCTTGTCCCGGACCACATGCCGTGCAGGCAGTCCGGGAGGACTACTGCGGATTGATCAGGTTGATACTGGTCCCCATGATCAAAGCGGTTTCAGCGGTCGATTCGCCGGTGAACGTCTTGGTCGCGGAATCCGCTTTCCAGCCCGAAGACGAACTGCCGCCGCCGCCGCCGAAGCTGAACGGTCCTATGCGCAAGCCTGCCGAGACCTCCCATTTCTCGGAGAACGACTTGAACGTCGAATCGCTGACGGTGATGCTGAAGGAAGGCTTGTAGCAAACCAGCATGCCGACCTTCTGCACGGACATGATGCCATCCGGCCCCCAGACCGCTTTCGATCCGCTGTCGCCATAGGGCGTGTAGCCGCGAATGAAAGGCCCGTTCTGGATCCCGGTCACGAACGCGCCGTTGTACCAGCGGGACGCCGTGATCGAAATCTGGTCCCACGCCTTGAAGTTGATATCGACCTTCAGCGATGAATCGGATGCGAACTCGTCGACCCGCTCCCAGGAGCCACCGACATTGACGCTCCAGAAGAACTTGTCGATCGATGCGCTGCCGCCGGCCCAGGTCTTCTTGTAGTCATACTCGGACTGCGAGTTGGAAAACCCGATAGACCCGGAGCTGCCACCGGTGCCTGCCTTGACCTTGTTGAGCCAGGTCGTTGCATCCATGGAAATGGAATAGCCGGGCACCGCGGAAAAGCTCGACAGACCGGGATCCTGCATCTTGGTATAATAGTCCTTGTTGCCGTTCCGGTCCTGGGCGTCTTTCAGGCCCGGTGTCGTGGTTTCCGAAAGCAGCTGGTTGTAGACGTTCTGCTGGGCCTGGACGTTCTTCCATGCCGATTCCAGCTGTGCCTGCCAGGAGCGGCCGCCCATTGTTCCCAGCCATTCGGTGAAGGCCGGAGTGTTGGTGCCGCCGGTTTCGGTCTGGTAGGCATCGCTCGCTTGCTTGTAGATCGTGTCGTAGTTGTTGGCAGCAAGCTGCTGCATGTTGCGCGCCTGTTCTATCTCGGCTTTCAGCTTCGGGTCGCTCGTCGCTGCGCTCACCACGTTGAGCATATGGCCATAGGTGTCATTGAAGGCCGAACCCGACGAGGTGTACTGGCCCGTGGCGCTGAATTGCGGCACCGACGAGCAGAAGTCCCACTGTGCGGCGCTGGTGTAACCGGTCGGAACGATCGGCCAGTCCCAGGTGGTGAATGGGTAGATCAACTGAAAATTGTTGGGCGATACGTTCAACCCGTCGATCATGGCCCCATACAGATGGTTCCAGGACTTGTCGTTGACAGCGGCGAGCGCCGATGTCGTCAAGGGGTGTTCACTCGACAGGGCAAGCGGATGGTGGGCTTCATAGCTTTTCATTGCCGCGTTGGATGCCGGGTCACTGATCAAGATTTTGCGCATGACTGTTCCTCACCTGTTGAAGTTGAACCTCCGTGTCAGAACAAGGAGGTGCGTTTACTGAGAGGTACACATGTGATCGGTGCAGAATTGATTCAGCAAAATGACGCTACTGGTGCGCAAGTTCGCAGATACAGACCGATATGATTGCGTGCATCACAGGTTGTATATTTACATTTGACAACCTATTATTGTAATACATCTGAAATTAGTCAATTAAAATATATTAAAGTTCGAAACATATGTCGTTTCTACATTGATGCGCAGGTTCACATTTTTGCACGAGTGAATTGATTGTATTGATGAAATCAATCATTGGTAGCATTAGAAAATATCGCACACCTTATGGGTGCGATACAAGGCATCCGTCTGCCGTATACCCCCCACAAGTCCGGGAAAAGCAGAGGCCGGTGGCCGGCCTCTGCCCGGGGTGGTTCAGGCCAGCCTGTCGGTCTCGCGCCAGTCCGGGTTCATCCAGGGTTCCAGATTGCTCGGCGCCAGCGGCGTGCGGCCGAGAATGTGATCGGCGGCTTTCTCGCCGGTCATGATCGACGGGCCGTTGAGATTGCCGTTGGTCACCCGCGGGAAGATCGAGGAATCCGCGACACGCAGCCCCTCGACGCCGATCACCCTTGTTTCCGGATCGACCACCGCGTTCGGATCGTCCGCGCGTCCCATCCGGCAGGTGCCGCACGGATGATAGGCGCTCTCCGCATGCTCGCGGATGAAGCCGTCGATCTCGTCATCGCTCTGGACATGTGCGCCCGGCTGGATCTCCATGCCGCGATAGGGATCGAACGCGGACTGGGAGAACACCTCGCGGGTGATCCGCACGGCGCGGCGGAAATCGCGCCAGTCTTCCTCGTGGCTCATGTAGTTGAAGCGGATCACCGGCGCGTCTTTTACCTCGCCCGAGCGCAGCGTCACCGCACCGCGCGAAGGTGACCGCATCGGCCCGACATGGGCCTGGAAACCATGCATGGGTGCAGCCGCCTTGCCGTCGTAACGGATCGCGCCGGGGAGGAAATGGAACTGGATATCGGGGTAGGGCACGCCTGCCGCAGAGCGCACGAAGGCGGCCGCCTCGAACTGGTTGGAGGTGCCAAGCCCGCGCCTGAGGAACAGCCATTGCGCCCCGATCAGCGCTTTCGAGAACAGGTTGAGTTTCGAATAAAGCGTGATCGGCTGGATGCATTCCTGCTGGATGTAGACCTCGAGATGGTCCTGCAGGTTGGCGCCGACACCGGGCCGGTCGGCGACCACGTCAATGCCGTGCTCGGCCAGGTGTGCCGCCGGGCCGATGCCCGACAGCATCAACAGCTTGGGTGAGTTGAACGCCGATGCGGCGATGATGACTTCACGTCGCGCTTTAACAACCTGAATCGCCCCGCGAACCTCGATTTCGACGCCGGTCGCGCGTTGATTCTCTATGACAACCCGTTGTGCCAGCCCTCTGACGAGACTCACGTTTTTGCGCTTCAGCGCCGGCTTCAGATAGGCCTCGGCGGTCGACCAGCGCTGCCCCTTGTGGATGGTCTGCTCCATCAGGCCGAAGCCTTCCTGGCGCGATCCATTGTAGTCCTGCGTCACCCCGTAACCGGCCTGGCGCCCAGCCTCGATGAAGGCATCGAACAATGGATTGACCGCCGGTCCGCGCTGTACATGCAACGGTCCATCCGTGCCGCGCCAGCCCTCTTCGCCGCCGATGCCGCCATTCTGGTGCGAGGTTTCCATGCGCTTGAAATAGGGCAGAACATCCGCGAACGACCAGCCGGAGGCACCTTGTTCGGCCCAGTGGTTGAAGTCCTCCGCATGGCCGCGCACGAACACCATGCCGTTGATCGAGGACGACCCGCCGATGACTTTGCCGCGTGGCGCGGCCAGCCGCCGGTTGCCCAGATTGGGTTCCGGTTCCGTGGTGTAGCCCCAGTCATAGATCCCCATGTTCATGGGGTAGGACAGGGCGGCGGGCATCTGGATGAACGGGCCGAAATCCGATCCGCCATGCTCGATGACGATCACCGAATGCTTGCCGTCCTCGCTCAGCCGCGCGGCCATTGCTGAGCCGGCCGAACCGGCGCCGACGATGACGAAATCTGCTTGCATGTCACTCATGTTGATCCGTCCTCAGTAAGGGCTGTCGACAGGCCCGGTGGCCACGTAGACACTCTTGAGCTGGGTGTAATGCTCGATGGCCGCGCGCGAGTTCTCGCGCCCGATGCCCGATTGCTTGACGCCGCCGAACGGCATCTCGACCGGGGTGAGGTTGTAGGTGTTGATCCAGGTCGTGCCGGCTTCCAGGTTTGCAACAACCCGGTGCCCGCGTGTCAGGTCGGCGGTGAACACACCGGCTGCGAGACCAAACTGGGTATCATTGGCACGGGCGACCGCTTCGTCCTCGTCGTCGAACGGCAGCACGCTCATCACCGGTCCGAAGATTTCCTCGCGCGCGATGGTCATGTCGTCGGTGACATCGGCGAAGACGGTGGGCTGGATCCATGCGCCGTTGTCAAACCCCTGAAGCACCGGAACGCCGCCGCCGGTGACAAGCCGCGCGCCTTCCTTCTTGCCGGTCTCGATGTAGCCCAGGACCTTGTCGCGCTGTGCAACGGTGACCATCGGTCCCAGGTGGGTGTCGGGATCAAGCGGATCGCCGAGCCGGATCGCTTCGGTGCGGGCCTTGAGCCGGTCGAGGAAACGGTCATAGACCCCGCGCTGCACGAACACCCGGGTGCCGTTCGAGCAGATCTGACCGGTGGAGTAGAAATTGCCCAGCATCGCGCCGCCGATGGCGCTTTCCAGATCTGCATCGTCGAACACCAGGATCGGCGATTTGCCGCCAAGCTCCATGGTCACGGACTTGATGGTCTGGGCCGCCGTGGCCAGCACCTTGGCGCCGGTCGGCACCGAGCCGGTGAGCGAGACCTTGGCAACATCGGCATGGCTGGCCAGTGCCGCGCCGACATCGCCATAGCCCTGCACCACGTTGAAGATACCCTCGGGCAGACCCGCATCCTTGAAGGCTTCGGCCAGCAGCAGCGCTGTCAGCGGCGTCTGTTCCGATGGCTTGAAGATGAAGGCGTTGCCGCAGGCGAGCGCGGGGGCCGCTTTCCAGGCCGCGATCTGGATCGGGTAGTTCCACGCGCCGATACCGGCGCAGACGCCAAGCGCCTCGCGGCGAGTATAGGCGAAATCGCCGCCGCCGAGATCGATGTGCTCGCCGGTGATTGCGCCGGCCAGCCCGCCGAAATACTCAAGCGCGTCAGCCGCCGAAGCCGCGTCCGCCACGAGCGTTTCCTGGATCGCCTTGCCGGTGTCGAGCGTTTCGATGCGCGAGAGTTCCTCGTTGCGCTCGCGCAGCAACTGCGCCGTGCGCAGCAGGATCCGCCCGCGTTCGACGCCCTTGAGCGCAGCCCAGGCCGGCTGTGCGGCCTTTGCCGCGGCGACTGCCTTCTCGACAATGGCCGGTGTGGCTGAGTGCAGCTTGGCGTTCAGCTCGCCGGTGGCCGGATAGATGCTTTCGATCACCGCACCGGCGGTGTCTTCAACATAGGCGCCGCCGATATGGTGGGAGGCTTTGGGTTGCACGGTCATGTCATGTCTCCTTGGTGGCCGGATCCGGGCTCATTCGCCGCGCGGAAACCGCTGTGAATCTTCGAGGATGTTGAGGTCCATGTGGTTGCGCATGTAGCGCTCGGAGGCCTTTTGCAAAGGCTGGAAATCCCACGGGTAGTAGTTGCCGTTCCTGAGCGCCCCGTAGACGACCCAGCGCCGCGCCTGGCTCTCGCGGACCTCGTTGTCGTAACGCGTCATGTCCCATTTGGCGCGAACCTTGATCATGTAGGTCGTCACCAGCTCCGCATACGCGGGATCGGCTGCGAGGTTAGTCAGCTCATCCGGATCGGCGTCGAGATCGAACAGTTGCGGCGGGTCGAGTTCGCAATGGACGAACTTGTACTTGCCGTCACGGATCGCCACCAGCGGCGCTTCCGAGCCTTCGGCCGCGTATTCCATCAGCACCGGTGCGGTGCGCTTTTCTCCGTCCATGAGATGCGTCAGGCTTTCGCCATCGGTCCACGGCGCGACTTCGTCGAGCGACACGCCGGCAAGCTCGGCTAGCGTCGGGGTGATGTCGAGGTTGGAGGTTGGCTCATCCACCAGGCGGCCTTCCGTACCCGGCGCGGCAACCATCAGCGGCACCCGCGCCGACCCCTCGAAGAAGCTCATCTTGAACCACATGCCGCGTTCGCCCAGCATGTCACCATGGTCGGAGCAGAACACCACGATGGTGTTGTCCTCCATGCGGGTGGCCTTGAGCGTTGCCAGAATGTCGCCGATCTTGTCGTCGAGATAGGAGATGTTGGCGAAATAGGCCTGCCGCGACCGCCGGACATTGTCTTCGGTAATGTCGAACCGCTCGGAATCATTGGCGTTGTAAAGCCGCTGAGAATG
This sequence comes from Hoeflea sp. AS16, assembly GCF_038900095.1. NCBI lineage: Bacteria > Pseudomonadati > Pseudomonadota > Alphaproteobacteria > Hyphomicrobiales > Rhizobiaceae > Hoeflea > Hoeflea sp. AS16. The sequence goes on from NZ_JBBMQQ010000004.1 coordinate 133,562, forward strand.
CTGATCCATTTGCGCATAGGGGATCGGTGCGATCCGTGGTGTCAGTTCGGCGCAGTTCTTGTACAGGTCCCAGTACTTCTTGCGGGCTACATAGGGATCGTGCGGATGGGTGAAGGAAACCGTCAGCGCCCAGGGCCGGGCTGATGCATCGTCGCTGCTGCGTGACAACTGGTGCAGTTTCTGGGTGGCGAAGAACGCCACCTCGTCGTCATATTCCATCTGGTTGGAGGTTTCCGCCACGCCCGCGCCGGTGACTGAACCGAGATTGTGATACCACCAGTCGATCCGCTCGCCGGGCTTGCGGTAGTCCGGTGTCCAGCCGAAATCGGCGGGGTAGATGTCGGTGGTCAGCCGCTCCTCGAAGCCGTGCATCTGGTCAGGTCCGACAAAATGCATCTTGCCCGACAGGCAGGTGTAGTAGCCCGCCCGTCTGAGGTGGTGCGCATAGGTCGGAATGTCGGACGCAAATTCGGCCGCATTGTCATAGACCCGCGTCCGCCGCGGCAGCTGACCGGACATGAAGGACGCCCGACCCGGCGCGCACAGCGGCGAGGCGGTGTAGTTCTTCGAAAACCGCACCGAGCGCTCGGCCAGTTTCTTCAGGTTCGGCGCATGCAGGAAATCCGCCGGGCCATCGGGAAACAGCGTGCCGTTGAGCTGGTCGACCATCAGGATGAGAATGTTGGGCCTTTTGGCCCTGGCGTGACCGTCCGTCATACTGTCCTCCCGCGAATTTCCAGCAATTGCGTTTCGATGTGATCCTCGACCAGCGCCACCGCGTCATGCCGTGCCGGGCCGGTGCCCAGAGCCTTGCGGATGTAAAGCCCGTCGATCATCGCCGCCGCGCCTTCGGCGATGCGTTCCGCCTCATGGGCACCTGCGAGCGGAGTCAGTCCGCTCATCAGGTTGGAATGCAGCCGCCGCGCATAGACCGACAGCAATCGCCGGATTTCGGTGGCCCGCTGGGCGTCGACATAAAATGCCAGCCAGGCGGCAACCACGTCCTCGGAGAATTGCTTGTCGGAAAAACTGACTGCGATGATGGCCGAAACCCGCCCGCGGTTGCTGCGGGCAGCCTTCAGGGCTTGGACGGTATCGCCGCGCAGGTCGCTCAGCAGCGCCCGGACAGAGGCCGCGATCAGCTGGTCCTTGGAGCCGAAATAATGATGCGCCAGCGCCGGCGACACTCCGGCCCGCCCGGCAATATCGGACATCGTCACGTCAATTGAACCGCGCGCGCCGATGGCTTCGATTGCAGCATCGGTCAGGGCTTTCCTGCGGATGGGTTCCATGCCGATCTTGGGCATCAAGTGTCTCCCTGGAGCCTTTTCGGGGGTACGTTTTTCAGGCTGCGAGGTCGCAGTCTAGTTTTGATTGACTGATCAATCAATGAAAAACAGCCAGGAAATGTCCGGGGGAGTCGGTCTGTGAACTGGATTGTGAGGCAAAGTGGCGGGTTGGTTTGGCCGTTGAAGGCACACGTTTTCGCCAAGGTGCGCGGCGGTCGCCGGGTGCTGCTCGGCGATGAGCCGCAGCGGACCGCCCCGGGCAGGCGGTCCGATCCGAAGCCGCATCAGGCCATGGAGGCAGGCATGCCTGCTTGCTTGACCACCACCTTGGCGCCGTTCCTGACCCGGTCGTAAAGGTCGATGATGTCATGATTGAGCAGCCGGATACAGCCGGAGGAAACGGCCTTGCCGATCGAGTTCGCTTCCGGGTTGCCGTGGATCCGGTAGAGCGTGTCCTGGCCGTTCTGGAACAGGTAGAGCGCGCGCGCGCCCAGCGGGTTGAGCGGTCCGGGGTCCATTCCGCCATTGGCCACGGAGTAGGGCGCCAGTGACGGGTTGCGCGCCACCATGTCGTCGGGCGCTTTCCAGCGGGGCCATTTGCGCTTGTACTGGACCACGGCGTTGCCGGACCAGGAAAATCCCTGGCGGCCGACGCCGATGCCGTAGCGCATGGCAGTGCCACCCTCTTCAACCAGGTGCAGGTAGAAAGTGCCCGGATCGACGATCAGCGTGCCCGGCGCCTCGTTGGGGAAAGGGTTGGGCACGCGCTGGCGCCAGAAACGCTTGGGCACCACGCCGCGCGGCACCGCTTCGATCGGGTAGGGTTCGTCGGTGATCGGGCCATAGGCGGCGGGCATGGTTTGCAGGCGTGGCTTGACCGGTTCTGTTCTGGGAGTCTCGCGGCTGGAAAGACTGGTGCAGCCCGAGAGCGCAGCCAGCGAGGCTGCGCCGAGGAAAAGGCGTCGGGTAATCATGGTTTTCTGTCCTTGATGCTGAAGCAAACTTGGGCCGTCTGTGCACAGGCCCGGGTTTAGGTTCAGCCCAGACGCGGAGGCCTGAAGATCCGGCTCGATTTCAGCTCGCGCCGGATTCCGTCGGACGCGAGCTCAAATGGCTGGCCGGACACGCCCGGCGCCGGGAGGCCGGTCGGTGCCGGCGGCACCGCGTTATGCCAGCAACCGAACCAGGCGATGGCGCCGCGCAGGCAGCGGTTGGACGACCCGGTTTTCAGCTCGGAAACGCCTGCTGTCCGCGTGATCTCGATGATCTGCGGTGCTGCCGGTTTCTGCGGCGACAATCCACGCGCCAACGGTCCCGTCAGGCCAAGCGTGACGGCGAGCAGGCACAGGAACATGAGGCGGTAAACGGGCATGCCGGACCTCTTACCGCCAACTGTGACCAAATCCAGACGCTTCGGCCACAATTCCAATCACGTCTTGGTGAAATCTGTCAGTATTCTTGCTGACAGAAACTGACAGCATGGGGCTGCTATGTTGTCTTCAGTCACAACATCCCGACCAGGAAATCTGTCATGCTCACGCTGTATCATTCCCCACGCTCCCGTTCTTCCCGCATTGTTCGTCTGCTCGATGAGCTCGGTGTTCTCGATCAGGTCGATATCCGTATCGTCGGCATCCGGCGCAACGACGGATCCGGCGGCGCGGATCCGGCCAATCCGCATCCCGATGGCAAGGTGCCTCTCCTGGTTCATGACGGCGTGGAGATATGGGAATCAAGCGCCATCGTTCTGTACCTGACCGATCTGTTCCCCGATGCCGGTCTTGGCCGCTCGGTCGGACATCCAGAACGCGGCGCCTATCTGAGTTGGCTCGCGTGGTATTGTGGCGTTGTCGAACCGGTTATCGTCTTCACCGCCGCGGGCCTGTCTCACCCCATTCTCGACGCCACCTTCCGCGGAGTCCCGGAAGTCGCCGCACGGCTTTCCACGCAGCTTAGCAAAACGCCATATCTGCTTGGCGACGCATTCTCTGCGGCCGACCTGCTGCTGGTTTCACCCTATGTCTGGTTCCCTCAATCCGCACCCGACGTGCCGGTGATCAGGGACTGGATCGAGCGCTGTCAGGCGCGGCCCTCCGCTGGCCGGATCGAGGAATTCGATGCGGCCAACGCGCCCGCCTGATTGCTGCTGCCGCTGTCTCCGGCTGTCGAATAAGTGGTGCCGGCGGCATGTCGAGGGTTTATGAATCCGTTCTCCCCCTTTACAAAGCCGCCGGCGCGCTCAAAATGCGCCAACCCTATTCGGCATTCTGGAGACGCTATTCATGACCGCCTGCATCATCGGCTGGGCCCACACGCCCTTTGGCAAACACACCGACGAGACCGTCGAAAGCCTGGTCACGAAAGTGGCGCGCGAGGCGATCGAACATGCCGGGCTTGAAGCTTCCGACATCGACGAGATCTATCTCGGTCACTTCAACGCCGGTTTTTCCGCCCAGGATTTTACCGCCAGCCTGGTGCTGCAGGCCGATGACGCCTTCCGCTTCAAGCCGACAACCCGTGTCGAAAACGCCTGCGCCACCGGCTCGGCCGCCGTGCATCAGGGCATCAAGGCGATCCGCGCCGGTGCCGCAAAGCGGGTACTGGTGGTCGGCGTCGAGCAGATGACGACAACACCTGGCCCGCAGATCGGCGCCAACCTGCTCAAGGCCTCCTATCTGCCCGAGGATGGCGATACGCCCGCAGGCTTCGCTGGTGTCTTCGGCAAGATCGCCGATGGTTATTTCCAGAAATATGGCGACCAGTCCGACGGCCTAGCCGCCATTGCCGCCAAGAACCACAAGAACGGCGTCGATAACCCCTGGGCGCAGATGCGCAAGGATCTGGGCTATGATTTCTGCCGCACCGAAAGCGACAAGAACCCTTACGTCGCAGGCCCGCTCAAGCGCACCGATTGTTCGCTGGTTTCCGATGGCGCAGCCGCCATCGTGCTTTCCGATGTGACCACCGCCATGCAGGCGCCGCGCGCCGTTCTGTTCCGTGCCGCCGAACACGTGCAGGATTTCCTGCCCATGTCCAAGCGTGACATCCTCGCCTTCGAAGGCTGCGCACTCGGCTGGAAGCAGGCTTTTGCCAACTCGAAAACATCGCTCGATGATCTCTCCTTCGTCGAAACCCATGACTGCTTCACCATCGCCGAACTGATCGAATATGAAGCCATGGGGCTGGCCAAGCCGGGGCAGGGCGGCGATTTCGCCATGAGCGGCGAAACCCAGAAGGACGGCCGCCTGCCGGTCAACCCATCGGGCGGGCTGAAGGCCAAGGGCCACCCGATCGGCGCCACCGGCGTCTCCATGCACGTGCTTTCGGCCATGCAGCTGACCGGCGAGGCCGGCGGCATCCAGGTCAAGGATGCGCAGCTTGGAGGCATCTTCAACATGGGCGGCGCCGCGGTGGCAAACTACGTCTCCATCCTCGAGCGCATCCGGTGACTGCCAGCGCCGCCGGTCACGTTGTCGTCACCGGCGGCGCGTCCGGCATCGGCGAGGTGACCGCGCAGGCGCTGATCGACCAAGGCACTGCCGTCACCATTCTTGATGCCAGCGCCGAAGCGGTCGCCCGCGTTGAGGACCTCCTGTCGGGTGAGGACATGCAGGCGCTGGTCTGCGATGTCACCGACGAGGAGGAGGTGGCCGATTGCCTGGCGCAGGCCGTCGAGACTTTCGGGCCGGTCACCGGCCTAGTCAATTGCGCAGGCATTGCCCGAGACGTCCCGGCCGAGAAAACCAGTGCCGAACTGTTCCGCCAGATCCTCGACGTCAATCTGACCGGAAGCTTCATTCTCTGCCGTGCGGCGCTCGACCAGATGGGCGACACGCTCTCTATCGTCAATCTGTCCTCAGCTTCGGGCATCCGCGCCAATGCCGGCAGGGTGGCCTACGGCGCATCCAAGGCCGGCGTCATCCTGATGAGCCAGGTGCTGGCCAACGAATGGGGCGCATCCGGCGTTCGCGTCAATGTCGTCGCCCCCGGGCCGGTCGACACGCCGCTGATCTCGAAACTTCACACCATCGACGACCGCAAGCGCTGGACCGCACAGATCCCGCTCCGCCGTTATGGCCGGCCGGAAGAAATCGCCGACGCCATCCTGTTCCTGCTCTCGCCGCAATCGAGCTACGTCAACGGTCAGGTGTTGACCGTCGATGGCGGGTTTTCCTCTTCGGGAATAATTGCGGGACGCTAGCGGACGAGACTCAGGCCCGCCGCCCGATCGACACGCCAACCGCCGTCGCGCCGATCACCAGCACCATTCCGGCCCATTGCATCGGTGTGAACCACTCGCCGAGCGCGACGGCACCAATCGCGGTTGCCACCACCGGGCTCGCGAGCGCCAGGTAGGCGGCACTGGGCCCGATCCGGCCGATGCCGCGGGTCCAGACGAAATAGGCAAATGCGGTTCCCAGCAGCATCAGCCAGCCGTAGCCGAGCATTTCCGTCATCCCCGGCGCGGGCGGCAAGCCTTCGACAAGCAGCGCCACCGGCAACAGCATCGCGCCACCGAAAATCAGCTGCCAGGTGGTGGTTTCAAGCGGCGTGCCCATCCGCCCCCAGCGGTCGATCAGCACCGTGCCCATCGCCATCGACAGCGCTCCGCCAATTGCCGCGGCCACCCCCAGCAGGTCGGGCCTTGCCTCGGGCGAGAGCACCAGCAGTCCAACCCCGATCACGCCGGCGATACCGGCCAGGATCTGCACCGGGTGAGGAGCGCGGCCGATCAGCCAGCCTGAAATCAGGATCACCACCAGCGGCTGGATCGCACCAAGCGTTGCCGCCAGCCCGCCGGGCATTCTGGCCGCGGCGACAAACAGCAGCGCGAAAAACAGCCCGATATTGGAGACGCCGATCACCGCATGCCGCTTCAGCGCCGCGGCTGGCGGGATCTTCGGATTGAGCGCCAGCAGGATCAGCCCCGCCGGCAGCGCCCGCATGGCGCCGGTGAGCAGCGGATGGCTGACCGGCAGGGTCTCGGTAAACACCGCATAGGTCGTGCCCCATAACATGGGCCCCAGAACGGTAATGAGGATTGTGCGCAGCATGAAGGGTCAAAGGGTTTGGGTGGGCCTGCTGCGAGCTTAGCGATCTGTGGGGCGGGCGCAATTGGGAAATGGAGCGCCCAGCACTAGGTGGGTGCCATACCCTGGCAATGCGCAGGAGACTGCGTGCCGCAGTCGTTGCGCCGGGAGATATGGCTCTCCCGGCGCAGGTCGAAACATCGGTTAGTTGGCAGCCTTGATGCGTTCGAGCACTTTGCCCTCGAGATCTTCGACACCTGGCAGAATCCGGGCGGCGAACTTGATGTTGGCAAGGTCGGCCTCGGTGAAGGCGCCTGCAACGGTCGTTTTCATGTCGCCGGGCAGCAGGTCGATCCCGTTGGTAGTGGCGACGATCGAGCCGGTGCTGGCCGAAATCAGCGGAATGATGTCCGGGCGCAGCACGAAGTTGATCCATTTGTAGGCCGCGTCATCGGCCTCGCCCTTTCTCGGCAGGGTGAATGTGTCGATCCAGCCCAGCGTGCCGGACTTGGGCGGCAGATACACCAGGTCCGGATTCTGCTGGTTGAGTTTGAAGGCAGTCGAGTCCCAGGTGTCGGATGCCACGACTTCGCCCGACGTCATCAGGTTCGCCAGATCGTCTCCGCCGGTCCAGTAGGTTTTGATGACGCTCTTGCAGGCAATGAGCTTTTCGGCAACTTCATCAAGGATCTTGCCGTACTCGTCGAGATCGGCGTAAGCCTCGTAGGGGTTGTAACCGAGCGCAAAGGCGGAACCGACGAGGATGGAGCGCTTCAGGCGCATGGAGGTTCTGCCCTCATATTGCGGGTCGCAGATATCCAGCCAATCCTTGATCTCGGGTGCCTTTGTCTTGTCGACCACGAGGCCCGAGGTGCCCCACATATGAGGCACGGAGTAGACAACGCCATCGACGGCGGCAACCTGCTTGACCTGTTCAAGGAAATCCGGGCGCAGGGCGTCTGTATTGATCCTGGAGAGGTCGATCGGCTTGTAGATGTTGTATTCCTGCTGAGCCGCAGCAACGCGGTTGAAGCCCGGTTGTGCAAGGTCGAAACCGGCGCCGCCGGTGGCGCGCAGCTTGGCCACCATCTCCTCATTGTTCGAGAACGTCGCCTCGACGGTGATGTCCGGATATTCAGCTTCGAAAAGCTTGATGACCTCGTCGGGCGCATAACTGCCCCAGGTAAGCAGCCGCAAGGTTTCGGCATTGGCGGCGCCAGCTGACGCGGCGATGATCACCGCCGCTGTCGCCAGAAGTTTGCTTGCCAGTAATTTCATGGTTCAATCCTCTCTTGGTGTCGAATGCCGTTGCGGCTTCCACTCTTGTCTTCATCCTGCTGCCAAACTGCCCGGTCACGATTTCGTCGAGCGTCCGCTGCCGGGGTCCCCGTGAGGCCGCTTTATCAGATGATTGGATTGGCATCATCGAAAGGTCCATTCTCGACTTTTGGGTAGACCAATTTGGAGGCAGGGGGGGAGAGGAGTGCGGGCGGGCAGCTTTGGCCGGGGCAGCCGGGCAAGAGAGCCACGGACAAAATGTCCGGAGGCGTTGCCGCTGAATGCAGCCGGAGCGTGCTTCAGCCGACCGATCCAGCGCGCAGGCCCTCGATCAGCAGGGCATCAACCTTCGCCGCAGCTTCTGCCTTGGTCACCAGTCCGTTTTCGTTGGCATCGAGCCCCCGGTTGAGCTTGTAGGCTTTCGACCCCTTTCGGAACAGAACGTAGCCGGGGTCCTTGTCGACAGCGCGGGGATAGAGCACCGCCATGTAGGCGCTTGGAAGATCTCTCATCCGGCCTGCAAAAGGGGTGAGATATGCCTCGACGTAATCGAGTTGCTCGACAGCGCTCATCCGGGCCAGCAGTGCGGTGCTGGTTCCCAGTCCCTTGGCGGTCGCGGGCATGAACTGGATCAGCCCCGTGGCGCCGGACCCGGCCCGGTTGGTCTCTGCCGGATCGAAACTGCGGCCGGTTTCGAACGCGATGATTGCCATCAGATGGCTCGGGTCCATTTCAAGTCTGCGGGCGATCGCGATCACCTTGTCCCGGAAAGCGGCCGATACATGCGCACCCCAGGCGATTTTCTCAGGCTGCCCGGTCATCTCGGGCGGTTGCGCAACCGGTTGGGATTGTCGCTCAGTGCCGGGGGAGGGCGGTTTGCCCGGAATCAGCCGTGCCGTGAGCCAGGCAACCAGGGTGTTGAGGAATGGGATCCGGGGCATGATGCCTCCCGTTTGCAGGTTCGAGGGAACAATGCAGGCAAGTCTAGGTGCGCATTTTCGGGTGTGGATGAATTGGCAGTGGCGTTGTCTCCGCTTCGCCAAGCCGCAAGGCTCGAACGCGTGGATCGGCCCGGCGCTGCGGGTTCCTGAAAAACGCAGCCGGCTCAAACCTTTGCCAGGGCGAGTGCAGCGGACTGGCAGCGTTGACCGGCGGCCCGGATTCTCCTCCGGGCAGGCACCGATTGCTGAAGAGGGCTGTGCTTTTGTCCCCGGCCTCTTGCCCGAAGCAGCTGCTTCTGCGATCACTCGGAGACCTGACCGGCCAGCGCTACCGGTCGCCCGTTGACACCCACCGCAGGAAATCAACCATGCAGAACCCCGTCCTTGTTGAAGTCACCCGTGGCCAGATGGTTGAAAGCCGGCATCGCGGCATGGCGGTGGTGGTCGATGGCGACGGTTCGGTGGTGATGAGCCTTGGCGACGTCGACACCCCGGTGTTCCCGCGCTCGGCAGTCAAGTCGATGCAGGCGCTGCCGCTGGTCGAGACCGGCGCTGCCGACCGCTACGAATTTGGCAACAAGGAGCTGGCGCTTGCCTGTTCCTCCCATTCCGGCGAGCCCGGACACATGCAGCTGGCCGGCGAAATTGTCGCCCGCGCCGGTTTGAGCGAAGCGGATTTCGAGTGCGGCTGCCATTGGAGTTCCGAGCAGAAGGTGCTGATCGCCCAGGCCCGCGCCGGCGACAAGCCCAACCAGCTCGGCAACAATTGCTCGGGCAAGCATGCGGGCTTTCTCTGCCTGGCCTGCCATGCCGGCGTCGATCATCACGGCTATGTCGGCTACGACCATTTCGTCCAGTCCTCCGTGCGCGACGTCATGTCCGATCTCACCGGCACGGCCCTGGGTCATGACAATTGCGGCACCGACGGCTGTTCGATCCCCACCTACGCCGCACCGCTGAAAAGCATAGCCCACGGCTTTGCCCGCATGGCCTCCGGCACCGGCCTCGGCCCTGAACGCGCCAGGGCGGCACAGCGGCTGATGTCGGCCTGCATGGCCGAGCCGTGGCATGTCGCGGGCACCGGCAGGGCCTGCACCGTACTGATGCAGATCGCCCCCGGCCGGATCTTCGCCAAGACCGGTGCCGAAGGCGTCTTCTGTGCAACCATTCCCGAGAAGGGCTACGGCATCGCGCTGAAATGCGAGGACGGGTCCACCCGTGGCGCCGAAGCGATGATCGGCGCGGTGCTGGCCAAGCTGTTCAGCGACGACGAGGAAGTCTCGTCCAGGCTCGGCGACTGGTCGCGCAAGACGCTGAAGAACTGGAACGGCATCGAGGTCGGCAGCATCCGTCCCGCCGGCGGACTTGCCTGAGCAGACCCTAGCTTGCGCTGGCGGCCATCGGCACGGGAAAGGCTGCCCCGGCGCGACCTGGCTCTGCGCGGCGGATGCTGCCGGGCGGCTTGCCGAAGACCCGTTTGAAGGCCCGGCAAAAGGCGGCTTCTGACTGGTATCCGAGGTCGCCCGAAATCGCCGCCAGGGCGTCACCGGTGTCGATCAGCCGGGCGCGGGCCACGCGCATCCGCCATTCGGTGAGGTAGCGCAGCGGCGTCTGTCCCACCAGATTGGCAAAGCGCGCCGCGAAAGCCGAGCGCGACATGCCGACTTCAACAGCCAGCGTATCCACGCTCCAGTCTTCGCCGGGCCGCCGGTGCATCAAGGCCAGGGCCTTGCCGATCTGCGGGTCGCGCAGCGCCGCAAGCCAGCCGGTTTCGGTGGTGGGCGCTGTTTCCAGCCACGAGCGGATCGCCTGGATCACCACCACATCCGAAAGCCGCGTGATCACCGTTTCGCCTCCGGGCTTGAGCGATGCGGCCTCGCTGGCAATGAAGCGCAGCGTGCTCTGCAGCCAGCCGCCGGTCTGGTCATCCCACGCATCGATGTTGATGATCTCCGGCAGCAGCCCGAGCAGATGTTCGGCGGCGACATCGTCAAAGCGGACCACGCCATACATGGTGCGGGTCATCGCGCCGCCGCCACCATGGCGCATGATCTCGTAGCGCTCGGAGACCTTTTCCACCGGCAGGTCGAACAACGGTTCGCCGGTCATCCCCGGCGCACTCGAGATCACGTGCGGCGTGCCGTGCGGGATCAGCGCCAGGCAGCCTTGCGACAGCAGCTGCGGCTCCATTCCCTCAAGTTTCAGCCAGAGCGCACCTGAGGTGGCCACCACGAAGGACATCACACCTTCGAGCTGCGGAATGGCGATGGCCCAAGGCGCGGTCAGCTCGCCGCGGCAATAAAGGGTTCCGGTCAGCCGCAGCATATGCAGCGTTTCTGCTAGCGGATCGGAGGTGACGGGGACGGTCGGATCAGGTTTGGACATGGCACTTGATTAGCGATGATTTTGCGGAATGTCCATCATGTTGGACGATCTGCATATATTCATAGATACAAAATCATTGTTCATCCAGAGATACGGGTCTAGGTCTGGCTCATCGACAATCAAGCCCAAGGAGCTTCTCATGCAACACCAACCCATTCTCGTGATCGGATCAACCGGCAAGACCGGTAGCCGCATCGTCAAGCTGCTGGCCCAAAAGGGCTTTCCCGTGCGTCCCGGATCGCGAAACTCATCCGTGCCATTCGACTGGGATCAACCTGAAACTTGGGCTGCAGCCCTCGCAGGTGTCCGCGCCGCCTATGTTTCCTATTTCCCCGATCTTGCCTTTCCCGGTGCTGCGGAAAAGATCGAGGCCCTGACCCAGGCCGCTGCTGTCGCCGGTGTCCGCAAGCTTGTGCTGCTGTCGGGCAGGGGAGAAGCCCATGCGGTGGCGTGCGAGGAGATCGTGCGCAACTCCGGCCTCGACTTCACGCTTGTCCGCGCCGCCTGGTTTGCCCAGAATTTTTCCGAAGGCTATCTGCAGGCCCCGGTGCTCGACGGCATGGTCGCGCTGCCCGCCGGCGACATCAGGGAGCCGATCGCCGATGTCGACGACATTGCCGAGGTTGCCGTGGCCGCACTTACCGATGACCGGCACAATGGCGAACTTTATGAGATCACCGGCCCACGGCTATTGAGCTTCTCCGAGGCCGCCGCCGAAATCTCCGCCGCTGCCGGTTATCCGGTGTGCTACCAGCCGATCACGCTCGAACAGTTCCACGACGCCATGCTTGGTATCGGCGGTCCGGTGGTGGCCGATGTCTTCACCGAGATCTGCCGCGAAACGCTGGATGGCCACAATGCCTATCTGACCGATGGCGTCCAGCGTGCGCTCGGCCGCGAGCCGCGGGACTTTGTCGAATTCTGCCGCAACGCTGCCGCCAGCGGTGTCTGGAAAAAGGCCGCCTGACCGGTACCCGGTCCGATTGGTCAGTCTCTCAACAAGGAGTAATCCCGTGAAATCTTCAATCTTTCAAAAGGCGGTTCTGCTGATTGCAGGCCTCACCGCAATCTTCATCGGAGGCTCGATCCTGGCGTCGCCCGATACCTTTTATGCAGCTTACGGCATCTCGCTTGCCGGTGATGTCAGCCTGACCAACGAGCTGCGTGCCTCTGGCGGCAGCGTGGTGATGCTGGGCGTTCTCGTTCTGGCGGGACTGGCCTTTACCCGGTTTGCGCTGGCCTCCACATTGCTCGCGGCAGCCATGTTCATGACCTACGGTGCCACTCGTCTGTTGAGCATCGGCCTCGACGGACAACCCGATGCAGGTCTTTCCACCGCCATGATCGCGGAACTGGTGATCGGACTTGCAGGACTGGCGGCGTTGATCGCCGCGCGCAAGACAGCCTGATCATGCACGGGCGGTCGGAGAGGCCGCCCGCCGTTCGATATCCGAAACCTTCAGGGCCCTTGGGCCCGCAACGCGAAAGCCAAACTCATGTCCTTGTGGTTCACGCTGCTCTGCGCAGCATCCGTTCTCGCCTATGCCGCCATCGGCGGCGTGTTTCTGGCGTTCTCCGATTTCATCATGCGTTCGTTCAATCTCGTTACCGGCCCAGGCGGCATCCAGTCCATGCAGGTGCTCAATGTCGAGATCATGCGCTCGGTGTTCATGGTGTTTTTCATCGGTCTGGCAGCTATCTCTCTGCTCATTGCGATCTATGCCGGGATTAGGCTTGAGGGTCTGTCCGCGCGCTTGCTGATGCTCGCCGGCGCAATCTATCTCGTCGGCGTGTTCGGTGTGACTGCGGCTGGCAATGTGCCGCTCAACAACCAGCTTGCTGCGATGGATCCTTCCGCAGCGCAGACGCTTGCATTCTGGAAGGAGACTTACATGACGCGGTGGGTGAACCTGAACAGCCTGAGAACGCTGGCAAGCTTTCTGGCGTCTGGACTGACCCTCACGGCGCTGGTTGTCCGGTAAAGAAAACGGCATCTGGCGGTTTTCCCGTTGCCTTGCCTTGATCGGTCCAGTCGCGGGCTCTATGTCGGGATACCGGTTCTGTTCGAGCCCAATCCTTCCCCGCACATGGAGCTCTCCTTGTCCGCATTCAAAAACCTGCCCGCTGCCCCGGTCGCTGAAAAGCGTCCCGTCTCCGACACCCGTCACGGCATCACCCGTACCGATGACTACGCCTGGATGCGTGACGACAACTGGCAGGCGATGTTCAAGGATCCGTCGATCCTCGATCCGGCTATCCGCACCCATCTCGAAGCGGAGAATTTCTACCAGCAAGTGGCCATGGCGGACACCGAGGCGCTGCAGAAGACACTGTTTGCGGAGATGCGCGGCCGCATCAAGGAAGACGACAGCTCGGTGCCGTCGCCCGACGGGCCCTGGCTCTATGGCGTGCGCTTCGTGACCGGAGGCGAGCAGCCGAAATACTTCCGCATCCCGCGTGATGGCGGCGACGAGCAGATTATTCTCGACGGTGATCATGAAGCTGCCGGCAAGGCCTATTTCCGCCTCGCCGGCACCGGGCATTCGCCCGATCACGCGGCAATGATCTGGGGTTATGATGACAAGGGGTCCGAATTCTTCACCCTCAAGGTGCGCGATCTTTCAACCGGCGAGGACAACTCCGACCTGATCGAGAACACCGGTGGCGGCGCGGCCTGGTCGGCCGATTGCACCGGCTTTTTCTACACCGCGGTCGATGACAATCACCGGCCCAGCAAGATCTTCCATCACCGCCTCGGGACGCCCCAGAGCGAGGATGTGCTGATCCACGAGGAGCAGGACACCGGCTTCTTCATGGGCGTGTCGGGCACACGTCTGAACGACTTCATCATGATCGGCATCAATGATCACGAGACTTCGGAGTGCTGGGTCATGCCGGCCGATGATCCGAAAGCAAGGCCGCAACTGGTGGCGGCCCGCCAGACCGGTGTGGAGTATTCGCTCAGCGAAGGCGGCGATGTCTTCTTTATCCTGACCAACGCCGATGGCGCCAAGGATTTCAAGATCATGCAGGCGCCGGTCGGATCACCCGGACCGGAAAACTGGAGCGAGGTTGTCCCCCACAAGCCCGGACGGCTGATCCTCTCGGTCAGCGCCTACCGCAACCACCTGGTCTGGATGGAACGGGAGAACGGCCTGCCGCGCATCGTCATCCGCGACCGCACCACCGGTGAAGAACACGCCATCGCCTTCGATGAAGAGGCCTATTCGCTCGGCTTCCAGGGCTCGATGGAATACGACACCGAGATTGTCCGGTTCAGCTATTCCTCGATGACCACGCCGTCCGAACTCTATGATTACAACATGACCACCCGCGAGCGCACGCTGCTCAAGCGTGACGAGGTGCCATCGGGCCACGATCCGGCCGACTACGTCACACGGCGCGTCATGGCTCCGGCCGAGGACGGTGAATTGGTGCCGGTCACGCTGCTCTACCGCCGCGACACACCGCTTGATGGATCTGCACCGTGCCTGCTCTACGGCTATGGGTCCTACGGCATTTCGATCCCCGCCAGCTTCAACACCAATTGCCTGTCGCTGGTCGATCGCGGCTTTGTCTACGCCATCGCCCACATCCGTGGCGGCAAGGAAAAGGGCTTTGCCTGGTACGAAGCCGGCAAGCGCGGCAACAAGACCAACACGTTCAAGGATTTCATTGCGGCCGCACGCTACCTCGACAGGGAAAACTTCACATCGCATGACCGCATCGTCGCGCAAGGCGGCTCTGCCGGCGGCATGCTGATGGGGGCGGTTGTCAACATGGCGCCCGATGCCTTCGGCGCCATCATCGCCGCGGTTCCCTTCGTCGATGTGCTCAACACCATGCTTGATGACAGCCTGCCGCTGACGCCGCCGGAATGGCCGGAATGGGGCAACCCCATCGTCTCGCCCGAGGATTACCGCACCATCGCCGGCTACTCGCCCTATGACAATGTCACGGCGCAGGCCTATCCGCCGATCCTGGCTGTCGCCGGCCTGACCGATCCGCGCGTCACCTACTGGGAGCCTGCCAAATGGGTGGCGCGGCTGCGCGAATTGTCGACCAGTGGCAATCCGGTCCTGTTCAAGATCAACATGGCAGCCGGTCATGCCGGTGCGTCGGGGCGTTTCCAGCGGCTTGAGGAAATTGCCTATGAATATGCCTTTGCGCTCAAGGTTGTCGGCAAGGCCTGAGTTCTGCACAAGCGGCAGTCTGATGGCTTGCCGGTGAACTGAAAACGGCAGTTCGAAATGGCGGCAAGGATCTGGCCAGGGTGCAACGCCCAGGCCGGATCGAGCCATTCAAGCCGCGCAAGTTGACGTTTTTGCCGGCCAGACGCCACAAGACTGCCGGCTGTGGGGAATTTTGCGGGCATGAGTTCGGCTGGCCCGGTGCAGAATCAGCTTTATCGCATGTACCGATATTGAAAAAATCCGGAAATCAGCCGTCTCATAAGCGGAAAAAGCCCCTTTGGGCGTCTCGATTCGGGAATCGGTAAAATTTGAGCGTCTCGTTTAAGCCAACGCTTATGGCTTCCGCTGTATCTGTTTTCTCATAGAGTTCCAGATGAAAACGGGGTCGAGAGATGACCAGCTCAATGATGAAGAAAATTGCTGATTTGCTTCGCAACAAGAATGGCAACTTCGCCATGCTGGCAGGGTTGACTATCCCGGTTGTGTTCATCGCGGGTAGCCTCGCCGTTGACACCACCAATGCGATGTCGATGAAAGTCCGGTTGCAGAATGCGGTCGACAGCGCCGCACTTGCGACCTCGACCAGGCTGGCGCAGGAAGAAGATCTCAGCCTCGAGGACGCGAAAGCCTTTGCCGTCACGTTCCTTCAGGGGCAGGTCGAGGAAGACATGCCGGTCTTTACCGACATGAGTGTGAAGCCGACAGTCGAGATAACCACTGCCGAGGACAACGGCGCCACCATCTGGCGCGTGGCGATCTCGATGACCGGTACCCAGGCATTGACTCCGATGGCGCGGTTGATGGGGAAGGACAGCATCAGTGTTGGTGTTCTTGGCAAGTCGGAAAGCGCTTCAGGGACCACCCAGGGAGCCTTTTCCATGGCTCTGGTGCTCGACCGTTCCGGCTCGATGGACTGGAAGCTGGATGGTCAGCGCAAGATCGACGTGCTGAAGTCCGCCGTCGACGGTCTTCTCACCCAGATCGAAACGGCCGATCCCAGCCGGACCTATGTCCGGATTGGCGCTTCCAGCTACAGCACCTACATGACCGGCTCGCAGAAGCTCACCTGGAAGCCGAGCAAGACACGCGATTTCGTCAACGCGCTTCCGGCTTCCGGCGGAACGGATTCCACCCAGGCGTTCAGCTGGGCCTTTGACAGCGTTTCCGCGACCAAGGAGCTCAACAAGCATATGGACAAGAACGGTCAGGAGCCCGTGCGCTACATCGTCTTCATGACCGATGGCGACAACAACTACAGTTCCGCCGACTCCTCCACCAAGATCCTTTGCGACAAGGCAAAGGGCGAGGGCGTCCAAGTCTATACGGTCGCATTTGCTGCGCCCACGCGCGGCAAGGAGCTGCTGTCCTATTGCGCCACCAGTTCCGCCCACTTCTTCGATGCCCGGAGCAGCGTCGATCTGGTCGCAGCTTTCAAGAGCATCGGTGAGCAGGCATCCCAGGTGGCATCCCGGCTTACCCAGTAGGGAAAGGGCAGGGCGGAGCGCCGGTCACGGCACTTCCGTCATTCCCAGCCATTGGCCCTTTCGGGCAGTGCCTTGAGATAGGCGGCGATCGCATCCCGGTCGCCGCTTGTCAGCTTGGCCATGTTCTTCTGCACATCCACCATCGATCCGCCGACGCTGTCGAAATCCGGCGTGAAGCCGCTTTCGAGATAGTAGGCGATGTCGGAGGCGCTCCAGCCGCCGATGGATTTTCCCCCCGGTGTCAGGTTGGGGATCACGCCTTCGCCTTCGGGGTTTTTGGCCCCCGATAACCAGGCATCGGAGACAAAGCCGCCGATCGGGTTGCGCGGCGTGTGGCATTCGCCGCAATGACCAGGCCCCTCGACCAGGTACTGCCCGCGGACGACCTGCGCATCTGCACCGGCAAGTTCAACGCGCGGCTTGTCTGAAAAGAACAGCAGCTTCCATCCGCCCAGCGACCGCCTGATGTTGAACGGAAACCCGACCTCATGCGGAAGCGATGCGACCGTGCTCCGGGGCAGGGTCTTGAGGAAGGCGAACAAATCGGCGATGTCGCGATCGGTCATTCGCGTGTAGGATGTGTAGGGAAACGCCGGATAGTAATGCTGGCCTTGAGGCGAGACACCCGCCAGCATGGCATTGGCGAAATCCGAGATCGACCAGGCGCCGATCCCGGCATCCGGATCAGGCGATATGTTGGGCGCGATGAAAGTCCCGAAATCGCTGCTCAGCCGCACTCCGCCCGACAGAACCAGCTTCGCGTCGCCCTCGGATCCGGGCGCGGCATGGCAGGAGGCGCAGCCGCCCGCCCAGAACAGGGTTTCTCCTGCTGCGGCATCGCCATCGATCGCGGCTATGGCTTCAAGCCGGTCGGCGGCAACGGGCCGTGGGGCGGTCAGCGCAAAGGCAATGCCCGCGCCGGCGATCGCCACCAGGCCAAGACCAAGCGCCAGCCGTTTCATGACTGGCGCCCGGATGAAGCGGTAGGAAGACTTCTGCCCATCAGCTCTTCTTCAGGCGATAGGTCTCATGGCAGGAGCCGCAGTTCTTGGTCAGCGGGCCGAAGACGGCCTTCAAACCATCGAGATCAGCGGGAGCCGCTGCAACGCCGGCATCGGCGTCGGCCTTGAAGGCTGCAAGCTTGGCCTTGAAGCCGTCCATGTCGGTCCAGATTGCCGGTGCGGCTTCGGTTTCAAATCCGGTCTCGGACCCGGCCGGGAAATACTCGCCGATCGAACCCGCCACTTCGCTGATCGTGGTCAATGCTGCCAAGGCGGCTGCAGCGTCGAAATCGGCTTCACCCTTGACCATCTTGGCCATGGCGCCGGTTGCACCGCCAACCTTCTTCATCATTTCCTGGCGAACCACCTGCGGCTCGTCGGCGGCGATTGCTGGCGCAAATCCTGCAGCGCCGATGAGGGCTGCGGCAAACAAGGTCCGGAATTTCATGAAGTCTCTCCTGCAGTGATTGAACGGTTGGATTTCTCACGCCGTGACATGATTGCATGATGCAAATCTCAGGGTAGTCAAAAGTTTGTGAACAGTGTGTCCTCCGAGGGGTTTTCCCGGATGAACTTTGATTTTGTCATAAAAAAAGCCCGGCGATGATTTCGCCGGGCCCTTCCATTGGAGTCAGTCAGTCGAGCCGGGCTCAGACCGCCGCTTCGTACATTTCAGCGACGTGATCCCAGTTGATCAGATTGTCGACAAACGCCTCGAGATACTTCGGCCGGGCGTTGCGGTAGTCGATGTAGTAGCTGTGCTCCCAGACGTCGCAACCCAGGATCGGCGACGCGCCGTGCATCAGCGGGTTTTCGCCATTGGCGGTCTTCATCACCGCAAGCTTGCCGTCCTTGACCGCAAGCCATGCCCAGCCGGAGCCGAACTGGGTGGTGCCGGCATTAATGAAATCGGCGCGGAACTTGTCGTAGCCGCCCAGATCCGACTCAACAGCCTTGGCAAGCGCGCCTGGCAGCTTGTTGCCGCCGCCGCCCTTCTTCATCCATTTCCAGAAGTGCAAATGGTTGTAGTGCTGACCGACATTGTTGATCAGCGCAGCGTTCTTCTCGGCATAGGCTGCCTTGCAGATTTCCTCGAGCGACTTGCCTTCGAGGGCGGAACCTTCGAGTGCCTTGTTGCCGTTGGTGACATAGGCCTGATGGTGCTTGTCGTGGTGAAATTCCAGCGTCTCGCGCGACATGAAAGGCGCAAGGGCGTCATAGTCGTAAGGCAGGCTTGGCAGTTCGAGGGCCATGGGGTCTCTCCTCTTGAAAATTGATTTGGCGGCGGAACGTGAAATCCCGCAACGTCGCCAGAACATAGGCGCGCCTTCTCCCGCTAGCAACGGGGCAATCTGAAAAAGGTTCCGCGAATTGGCCGAAATCGCAGCCGTGAGACAAACCGCGCCTCATGCATTTCGTGCCCGGATAGATCCACTCGTGCAATAGTGGAAATCATGCACTCAATGCGTTGCAGCGCCGCGGATCTGCCGCCGGAGGAGCACCGGCGGTGTCGGTTAGCCGGACGGCCATATCCTGCTGCCGAAACATGAGGGAGTAGGATTCACCGAGGGTGCGAGGCGCTCCATCGAGGTTCAGTCAGCACGCAGCGCCTGGTTGAGAATACTGTCGGATCAAGCGTCGTTTGTGATCAGGATATCCATCGGTGAACGAAGTCTGACAAATGCATTGATCAAGAACCACTTGAAGTCCGTATATTCCTTGCCGTTGATCGTCACTCTCTTGTTGCTTGGCAGGGCCTCCACAAGGGACCTGTTGATTTTCAGAAATTGCTTTCTTGATTGTATGAACCTGGGAAACCCGAAAAACCGGCCAAGAGACTTTCTCAGTGAGCGCCGCAGAAAGGTAGGGTGAAGTGAGATTGCAGCGGTCACATTCGGGTTTGCAAGCACTTCTTTGATCGCCGGAATAAGGTCATACTCTCCGCCCTCGATATCTATTTTCAAGAATATCTTCTGGCCGGGTTCGGCATGGTCGTCCAGCACACTTTGGAGCGTTATGGCTTGCACGAGCCAATTCGTGGGACCATCGGCAAACAGCACGCTGGACGTGGAATCGCCGCCACCCTTTCGACTCCCGAATGGAATAGTTCCCGCTTTCGTGCCAACTGCCTTGTTGAAAATGACAAGATTCTTGATCCAGCTTGCCGAGCTGTTCAATGCGACATTTGCTTGCAAGCGTTCAAAAGCAATCGGGTCGGGTTCAAAGGCGACGCATTTTTTTGCGAGTTGCGCGGCGTAAAGTGCCGTTGGCCCGATCCATGCACCGATGTCAATCATCAAGGTCGAATCGTCAATATTCCGGTCAAAATTTGCGTATGTGGAGGGTTCCCATTCTCCACTGTTCACTTGCGGCCAGAAGTACTCGTAACCCTCTGGCTCAACCCGGAACGATTTTCCATTGATGGTAATTTCTTGCATCGAGACAACTCTGAATTGGGAATGGTTGGGTCCTGAGTGCACGCATCTTCAGGCCAATTCCTCGAAAGGTTGGATGTTATGGGGCGTACTAGCATTGTTTCACCGCCAAATTAAAGCGCTCTGTTGATCTCGGTATTCCCGTTTCATGTGGTGAGCAAAGGCTGCCGACAGAAACGGGCAAGTTTGACCAGACCTCTTCGAACCTGCCTGCTCAGCGTTCCGCCAGCGCCAGCCTGAGTCCCATCAGCGCGAACATCGAGGCAAATGACCGCTTGACCATCCGCATCACCCCGGGACGTGAAATCACATGGTCGCGCGCCTGTGCCGCCAGAAGTCCGTACAGCGCGAAGACGATGAAGGTGAGCGCCATGAACACACCCGCCAGCCCGAGCATTTCCGCCGTTGCATTGGCCGCCCCGACATCGACGAATTGCGGCATGAAGGCCAGGAAAAACAGCGTCAGCTTCGGATTGAGCAGGTTGATCAGGATGCCCGCGCCGACAATCCGGCGCCCGGAATGCACCCGCAGGCCTGCACCGTTCGCGGCATCGATCTTCGGCGAACCCGTATCGCGCCACATCTGCCATGCCATGTAGAAAAGATAGATGACGCCGAGATATTTCAGCGTCTGGAAGGCAATCGCGCTGGTATGCAGCACCGCTGCCAGCCCGGCAATCGATGTAGCCACATGCGGCACGATGCCGAGTGTGCACCCGAACGCCGCCAGCATTGACGCCCGCGCGCCCTGGGTCAGCCCCGCGGCCAGCGTGTAGATTACCCCGGTTCCGGGCAGGACCACGACGATCAGCGTGGTGATGAGAAATTCGACACTCATGGCGCTTCTCCGGCGAGTGAGAAGTGTGGTCGCAGTTCAGACCCGGTGTCCATAGCCGTGATTAATCTTTGTTGCAGAATCTCCGTGCAATAATCTCAAGTTGTATGATGCGATTGCCGGGGAGGGCACGTCCTGTTGAACGAACACAGTAGGAAACAGGCGCCTGGTGCCGGCGGTTTGAGCTTGCATTCGACCCTGATAGACCATGCCGCCATTCAGGCGGCAGTCCAGCCCTGGATCGAAATGGAATGTTTTCAGCTCAGCCGCGGCAAACGCCTGGGGCAGCTGGATTGTCTGGATCTGGGAAACACGCGGATTGTGCGTGAATACCAGCATGCCACGGTTCAGAAAATCGGCGCCACACCCGGCAATCTCTGTACGCTGTCCTTTTGCACGCTTGACCGCGATCTGCGGTTTTCGGAGCATGACGCGGGCGACGCCGATACGGTCTTCTTCCTGTCGGAGAACAGCGAATTCGACATCCATGTGCCCGCCGGTGTGCAGACCACCTACATCAGTCTTGATCAGGACGAATTCCTCTCCGCCGCACGGGTGCTCAACCCGGCACAGTGGGAAACCGCCCCGCAAGGCGTTCAGCCGCTCCGTTCAAACCACAAAGCCCTGTTCAGCGACGCCGTCGAGATATGGTTCAAAACCGCGAGCGTGGCGGCAAGGCAGGGCGGCGCCATGGATGCGGATGTCATGCGCCGGCTTCTGCTCCAGACCATGTTGCAGGTTGCCACGACAACGATCCCGGACGATGCAGGCACGGTGCCGGCGGCTGCGCGGGTGCGGGCACTGCGCATCTGCCGGCAGGCGTGCGCCTTTGCCGAAGACCGCCTGGAAGCCGACGACCTGCCGACAATCGTTGACCTTTGCACGGCGGTCGGTGTGTCCGAGCGCACGCTGCAATATGCCTTCCGCTCCTATGTCGGAATGAGCCCGCTGGTCTATCTCCGGCTGCTGCGGCTCAATCGTGTCCGCACAACACTCATCGAGGCGTCTCCCGGCGAAATGACGGTGACGGAGGCTGCGATGCGCTACGGATTCCTGCATTTGAGCCGTTTTGCCCGCGATTACAGGCATGCCTTTGACGAGAGCCCGTCGGAGACACTGGCTGCCTGAGGGGCCTCGCGCGCCTGCGCCATGCGATATTCGGACGTCAGCTGGACGCTTTGCGGAAAACGGATAGCCCGCTTGCTCGCCCCGGCGCTATTCTGGCCATGAACCCTGTCGGCCGGAGATGATCCCGAAGATCATCAACGGCCCGATCCGTTTGCCCGCAGGAAGGCAAACAGGTCGCCGACCTTGAAACCAGTCGACATAGGATGGTTGAAATGATGACACACCTGACTGCACGAAAAGCTCCCCCGAAATTCACCTCGCGTGTGCTGGCCGGCCTGATGGGCGCCATGCTGCTAGCCGCGCCCGCCACGGCCGGGGACCTCGATCTCGACAGCTACCTCGAGACCGTGCGCGAGGAAAGCGGCTTGCCCGCGCTTGCGGCAGCCGTGGTCAAGGACGGCAAAACCGTCGCCGTGGCAGCGGTCGGCACCCGGATTCTTGGCAAGGACCTTCCGGTGACGCTTGATGACCGTTTCCATATCGGTTCGAACACGAAATCGATGACCGCGACCCTGGCCGGAATGATGGTCGACGAAGGCAAGTTGCGCTGGGATTCCAGCATCGGCGAGGTGCTCGGCGACGATGTGAAGGGCATGAGCGAAAGCCTGGCCAACGCCACGCTCGAGCAGCTTCTGTCACACTCGAGCGGAATTCCCAGCGACAACGAGAGCATCGGCGATCTCTATTTCAACGCCGATGTCTTTGATTACAATCTGTCGGCCTTGCGCGTTCACCTGATCGATCAGTGGAAGAACAACGAGATCACCGTTCCGGATGGTTCGCCGTTCCAGTATTCCAATCTCGGCTACCTCATTGCCGGGGTGATGATCGAGAAGGCTTCGGGAACCACGTGGGAACAGCTGATCCGCGAGCGGATATTCGAGCCGCTGGAAATGCAGACCGCCGGGCTCGGCCCGCAGGCGACCTACGGAAAGCTCGACGCGCCGGTCGGCCACCGGATCGGGCCCGATGGCACGGTAACGCCGATGCTGTGGGGACCGGCGGCGGATGGTCCGCAGGTGATAGCCCCTGCCGGAAATGCGCATATGTCGGTTGTCGACTATGCCAAGTGGGCAGGCTGGAATGCAGGCGCGGGAGAGCGTGGACCGGAGCTGGTTTCCGCCGATACGCTGCAGCAACTCCACACGCCCAAGGTCGTGACCCCTGTGCGCAAAAACCCGCCTCCGGGAACCCCGGGCACCGGAGACTACGGGTTTGGCTGGGGCTTTGTCGAGTTCGACTGGGCGGACAAACCGCTGATGACCCACAACGGATCGAATTCGATGAACCTCGCCAAGATCGTTGTTGATCTGGACCGCGATCTCGCCGTTGTGGTGATGACAAATTACCCCGGCACCACGGCCGACGAAGCCGCGGGCAAGGTGATGCAGCATCTCTACGAGGCGTACGCCGAATAGCCACCAGACCGGCCGGCCGCTCAAACGGGCGCTCGGCCGGCCGATCATCAAACAGTGATATCACAACCATTGAGGACACATTTATGTGTGAGATTTGTGCGAAGACAACCATCAGCCGTCGCGGGTTGTTTGCAGGCGGCCTCGCCACTCTGGCGGCAGTGTCCTCCGGATCCGTGGCTTTTGCTCAATCGGGTGAAGCAGCCCCCGCAACACCCGATGCAGCACTTCAGCGCCTCATCGACGGCAATGCCCGCTATGTCGCCAATGAGGCGATCAACACCGATCATTCCGTCACCCGCGCCGCTCGCTCGCTGGGCCAGCAGCCCTTTGCCGCCGTCGTCGCCTGCGCCGATTCGCGCGTCGTGCCGGAACTGATCTTCGACCAGGGGCCGGGCGAACTTTTCGTTGTCCGCGTTGCCGGCAACTTCCTCAACGACGACGGGCTGGCCAGCCTGGAATACGCTGTCGCGGTTCTCGGCATCAAGGCCATCGTGATCCTCGGGCACACCGGCTGCGGCGCGGTTGGCGCCACGATCTCGTCGATTGCGGACAATGCGCTTCCGGCCGGGCATCTGCCTAGCCTTGTCAACGCGATCCGGCCTGCGGTCTACGATGTCATGAAAGACAACCCGGACGACCTTCTGGCCGCGGCAACCGCACGGAACGCCCGGCTGAACGCCGAAAAGGCCGCCGCGTCCGACCCGATCCTGTCCGAATTCCACGGAGCCGGAAAGATCAGCTCCACCGCCGGAATCTACGACATCGCCACCGGCAAGGTGGAATTTCTCTA
The DNA here is from genome assembly GCF_038900095.1 of Hoeflea sp. AS16. Lineage (NCBI taxonomy): Bacteria > Pseudomonadati > Pseudomonadota > Alphaproteobacteria > Hyphomicrobiales > Rhizobiaceae > Hoeflea > Hoeflea sp. AS16. The sequence continues at coordinate 157,769 of NZ_JBBMQQ010000004.1, forward strand.
GCGTCACACGCCAGCCATCGAGCCGTCCTGAAGCAACCTGAACAGCACACTCCGGACCGGTCGTCTGCGCCGGAGTGTGCCACGGGCATTTCGAAAGGCCGGCAACTCCGTCACGCCCCCGACCGAGCGATGCCGTGGCCCCACCGGTCCCTGCACATTTTGCCTCTGAGACAACCGTGCTAAGGCAAACCTCCCGAAAAGCGTCAGCCCGGCTGGCGCCGACGTACGGAGAAACTGGATGGACAAGCTCTCGGTCATGAATGCCTATTGCCGCATCGTCGAGCGCGGCAGCTTTGCCCGCGCGGCGGATGATCTGGGCGTATCGGCGGCACTCTTGAGCCGCGAACTGAAGCTGCTGGAGGAAAGTCTCGGCTGCGAACTGCTGACGCGCACGACCCGCAGCATGTCGCTCACCGATGCCGGACGTCTCTATTATGAGGAAGCGCAAAGCATTCTCGATGCCGTGAACCGGTCAGAGGACCGTATTCGCGAGGCTGTCGGCGCAGTGCGGGGGCATCTCAGGGTCAACGCCTCAAGCTCCTTCGGCCAGATGGTGATTGCACCGTTCCTGCCGCGGTTTCTGGATCAATATCCCGATCTCAGGTTCACGCTGTCGCTGGATGATCGGGTGGTCGACATGGTCGAGGGCGGCTTCGATGTGTCGATCCGTATCCGTGCGGCGATGCCGGATTCGGCGCTGGTGGCGCGGCGGATCGGAACCGCGCGGCAACGGATCTTTGCCTCGCCCGCCTATCTGGCACGCGCCGGAACGCCCGAGGTCCCGGACGACATCCAGCACCACAGGATTGTCGGTTTCCTGCTCGCCGACCACCTGACCGGCTGGAACCTCTCCGGCCCCGGCGGCGAACAGACCATCCCGCTCGATCCCGAGGTCAAGGTCGGCAACAGTCTCGTGCTGCGCGATCTTCTGATCGCCGGGCACGGGATCGGCACCTTGCCGGATTTCGTTTCCGATGCCGCCGAGGCCCGCGGCGATCTGGTTCGGGTCCTGCCGGAGTGGGAGCTGCCCGCGCCGGAAATCTTTGCCGTCACCGCATCGCGGCTCGGCATGAATGCGCGGGTGACAGCCTTCATCGACCATCTTTGCGCAGCACTTCAGCGCCATTCATAACGCCACGTAAATAATCCTTTGCAAGCCGGCGGCTTATTCCCGGGCCCGGTTTCAACGATCTTCCCGGCATCGAAACATCACGCCGGAGAGGATCTCATGACCCGCATTCTCGTTCTTTACTATTCCAGCTACGGCCATGTCCGCGCGCTTGCCGAAGCCGAGGCTGAAGGCGCCCGCAGCATTGCCTGCACATCGGTCGACATCCGCCGCATCCCCGAAACCGTGCCCGAGGCTGTGCGCCAGGCCGCGGGGTACATTGACGATGACACCCCTGTCGCCACGCCCTCCGATCTCGCCGCCTATGACGGCATTATTTTCGGCACGCCGACGCGGTTTGGCATGATGGCGGGGCAGATGAAGCAGTTCCTTGACCAGGCCGGCGGGTTGTGGGCGCAGAACGCTCTGGTCGGCAAGGTCGCCGCGGTCTTTGCTTCCACCGGATCGCAGCACGGGGGCCACGAGGCGACGCTGCTGTCGACCCACATTCCGCTGATGCATTTCGGCATGCTGATCGCCGGTCTGCCCTACACCTTTGCAGGCCAGACTGCCGCTGACGCCATCATCGGCGGTGCCCCCTATGGGGCGGGAACCATCGCCGGTGCGGACGGATCGCTGCAGCCGACTGCGACCGATCTGGCCGGCGCCCGGTTTCAGGGCCGCCATGTGGCCGAGCTCGCATATCGCCTGACGGCGGACCTGCCGGTCCGGGAGGTGGCTTGATGGCCCAGCGTCTGACCGTCGACTTCTTTCACGACGTGGTATGCTGCTGGTGCTTCAACATCTCTTCGCGGATGCGCAGCCTTGGCCGCGAACTTGACCTCGACATCCGACATCGCACTTTCGTGCTGCAGGCAAGCGCCGAGGAAATGGCCGCCCGCTGGGGTAAGCCCGAAGAAGCGCATGAAACCATCCTTGGTCACTGGTCCGCGTGTCGTGAGGCCAGCGACCGGCCTGATCTGATTGATGTCGAAGCCATGCGCAACGCCGGGTTTGATTATCCGCACGGCTGGACCGCGGCTCTTGCCTGTAAAGGCGCCGAGTCTCTTGGAGGGCAAACGGCTCACTGGAACATGTTTGACCGCATTCAGCTCGCCCACCTCGCCCGGGCCCGCAACATCGCAGATCCGGCAGTGCTCGCCGAAGCTGCCAGCGACACCGGTCTTGATGCGTCCGACTTTGCCCGCGCCATGAGTGATCCGGCGACTGCACAGGCTGTCGAGGACGACCGTCAGGCCGCGCGCAGGATGCAGCTGCGCAGCATTCCCGCCCTGATTATTCGCGATACCGGCGCCCGGCTGGTCAACGGCACCATTGACGAGTTGCGTACGCAGCTTCGTGCCGTATCCGGTTTGATCCCGCAGGCATGGGAGGAAGACCGATGTTCTTGAGCCTTTTCGCAACCAACAACAGCGGCCGCCGTGCACCGCTCGGTCTCAGCCCGCATCTGATGCGCGACATCGGGTTCGATACTGCCCCTGACCATAGGCATGTGCCCAAGGCCTCCCTGAGGCAATCCAGAACAGGAGTTTCGCTATGAGCCGGACCACCGATATTGTTTTGACCGCACTCGCACCGGCAATCTGGGGCAGCACCTATCTTGTCACCACGGAAATGTTGCCCACAGGGTATCCCGTGACACTCGCGGTTTTGCGGGCCTTGCCTGCCGGATTGTTGCTGCTCGCGCTCACCCGTTGCCTGCCGCCCAGGGGCTGGCTGGGCCGGACCTTGCTGCTCGGCGCCCTGAACTTCGCCGTGTTCTGGACGCTGCTGTTCGTTGCAGCCTACCGGTTGCCCGGCGGGGTCGCCGCCACGCTTGGTTCGCTGCAGGCGCTGATGGTGATCGTGATGGCGCGTGGCTGGCTCGGCACGCGGATCCGTGCTGGTGCCGTCGCTGCTGCGTTTGCCGGTGTCACCGGTGTCTCCCTTCTGTTGCTCGGACCCGATGCGGCCCTTGATCCGGTCGGGGTCGCCGCCGGAATTGGTGGCGCAGCCTCGATGGCTGCAGGCACGGTGCTTAGCCGCAAATGGCAGCCGCCGGTTTCGGCGCTCAGCTTCACCGCATGGCAATTGACGGCGGGCGGCCTTCTGCTCGTTCCGCTGGCTCTGGCTGTCGAGCCTGCCTTGCCGGCACTGACGCCCGTCAACTTCGCCGGTCTCGTCTGGCTAGGCCTGATCGGCGCCGCGCTGACCTACTGGCTCTGGTTCCGCGGTCTGGCGCGGCTTGAACCCGGTGCCGCATCGATGCTTGGCATGATGAGCCCTGTGACCGCCGTGATCCTCGGCTGGCTTTGGTTGGGGCAGGCGCTGACGCCGGTGCAGTTCATCGGAGCGGCGATCGTCCTGAGTTCCGTATGGGCCGGCCAGATTGCCAACCGACCGCGCGTGGCATTGCCCGATGCGACATACGCCGCGCGCCGGGCTGCGTGAGACCGGATTCAACTGGCCCGCGAGGTCCTTGCTGCAAAGGCTGGGCACACGCCAAACTCCACCCTGACGGGCGGTTGGAAAATGTCGCAAGTTCAGCGTTGGTGCCTCTCAGGCAACCACATTGCGTTCCAGTGTCAGGTGCTTGAAGCGGCCCGCGCCGACCTTGGCCAGGTCCTTGGTCACCACCTCGTTCCAGCGGCAGCCCAGAACCGCGCCGCCGGGGGTGGCGTCGAACATGTTGCCCGAGATCAGGGCCGCACCGGCGCCCTCGACCACCGAGACGGCGATGCCTGCGCCGCAGTCGCGGATGGTGTTGCCGGAAAAATTGACTGCCCGGAGGAACGGACCCCAACCCATCAGCACGCCCCATTTGGGCGCGCCCTCGATGACGTTGCCGCTGACCGCCGCATCCGCCTCGATCGCCATGCCAATGCCGAAACCGGCATATTCGGCCGGGTAGGGGCCTTTGGTCGTCAGGTTGCGGATGATGTTGCCGGTGACCGAGGCGAGTCGTCCACCCTCGTTGAAATTGGCAACCGATATCCCCACCGTGCCGCCATCGATCAGGTTGGAGGCGATCACCGCACCTTCGAACGAGAACTCGGCATAGATCGCCGTCTCGCCAGAACGGATAGCCTGGTTTGAGATGATCTGGATGTTGCTGGCCGAGTTGGCGCGGATCGCAGAGAAGGCGCAATCGGAGACATGGTTGTTGGTCACCATCACATTGCCGGCGCGAAAGATGTTGATGCCGTTGCCGTTCTGGCCGGTGCCGCCGGCGCGTGCCGCAATCCGCATCACCCGGTTGCCGTCGATCAGCGTCGCATCCTCGCCGATGGACCAGCGGTGCACCAGGATGCCGCCATTGGCGCAGTCGCGTACCATGTTGCGGGTGATCGCAAGCGACCGGCTTTCGATGGCATAGATGCCGGCCAGCCGTGCGCCGGAAATGTCCGTGTGGTGGATGCGTCCGCCGCAGGCTTCCAGCGTGATGCCGTGCCCGTCAGCTCCGGCGACAGCCATGTCTTCGACGATGGCTTCGTTGACGCCGCGCAGGTGCAGAAGGCCGGATACGTGCCCGCCCAGCCGCTGGTTGGCACCGTCAAGCACCATGCCTGACAATTCGATCCGGCGTGCCCCTTCGGCCAGCATGAAATGGCCGCGTCCGCCATAGATCAGCCGCGTCGCCCCCGGCACGCCGATGATCCGGGCGCCGTCGGGCAGGTCGATGTTGGAGATGACGAAACTGCCTGGCGGCAGCCGGAGAATCCGGCCCGCAGCCGCAGCCTCGTCGATGGCGCGCTGAAACAGCCGGCTCTGGTCGTCGGCGGCATCGGGAAGCAGGCCCGACAGATCGGCGTCATGTCCGCCGCGCAGGTCAACCCGGTTGAACAGCTCGCCCGCCAGCGCAGGCGGGGCCAAGGCCGGAGCAAGAAGACTTGCCGCCCCTGCGCCTGCAAGGCTGGCGAGAAGGCGGCGGCGGCTCAGAATGTGAAGGTTCCTGGTCATGCACGACATGGAGCACGAACCGTGCCAGTTTCATTTGTGCCGGAATGGGACAGATCCGTCAGGCAATCGCCGGCATGGCCGGCTTTTCGCAACCGCCATCGGCGCCAGGGACATGGTCCCGCTAGTTGCCGGCGCGCGTTTCCTTGCAGGTGAATTGCTCCGGTCCCATCCAGATGACCGGCGGTGTTTCATCGGAGAAAAACTGCAGTCGCTGGGTATCGTCGCGCCAGATGCCGCCGCCTTCCGCGCTCAGCTCCTCTGTTCCGCCGGGACTGACAAGTGTTGCCGTTCCGGTTTCCGGCTCGAGTGTCAGAGTGATCGTGATCCCGCGGCCACTGCAGTCGAAACTGTCGGAAACCGCGGCATCGGCTGACGTGGCGGCCAGCATGAGGCAGGCGGCAGCAACCAGTGGCAAGACAGGGCTTGAGACAAGAGAAGACATCGGCAATCCTTAAATCGTGATCTGGCCCACCTGTCTGGCAATTGGCAGGCCGGAAAATGCAGCTCCCCTTTGCGGCGCGCAATCTTGCGCCAGGCGAACCGCCTTGTTTCAAAAAATAGACAGCTTCAAGATAAGGGAGCATCGGCTGCGATGGCAACGGCCTTCACCGATTACCCACACCCGATGCGACCATCTGCCCTGCCGCCGGGATTTTGCGTTTCGCTTGAGCCAGATCAAAAGATTTCTCTCGTTTCCGGTATAGTCTCCGTCTTGAAGGATACCGGGCCATTCGGGCTGCGGGACCGGTAATACAGGAGGCGATCATGCTCAAACTTGCAGCGATGGTCTACATCATAGTCGGCAGCATGTTGGCGGGCAGCTTTGTCATAGCCGCACTGACGCTGGACCGGGTCGATGCAATGTCGATCTCGATTGCGGCCGGTTTGGGGGCGCTGGTTGCCTTGCCTGTTGCCTGGCTGATCGGTTCCAAACTGAACAAGGCAATCCGCCCGGCCTGACGCAGCGAATTCCACACGCCGGATCCTCATCAAGACCGGCTGCGTGGGACTTGCCTTGACGCAGGGCCGCGGTTGGGGAGGAGCGCGGGGCTGGCCTGCAACAGCAGTCAGCCCCGCTGCTTGCATCCGGCGCACGCCAATTCATGAAAACGCAGACCAGGCCAGATATCCACACAGCCAGAATCGTGCCGGATATGAGTGGTTGAAGCTTGCGTTGGCCCTTGGATTTTCAATGAATCGCACAAAAAATCCGGCGATGGATGTCGCCGGATTGATCGGTATTGGAACGGGCAGGCGCGAGGCCTTGCCGCAGCTTCAGACGAACTGGGACAGTCCGGGGATCGAAGCGACGATTTCATCAATGGAATCGCCTGCGCCGTTTTCACGGGCGTAGCCCATGGTTTCCTTGGCAACGCTGGAAATTTCACCCATGCCAAGGCCCATGCCCATCAGCTTCTGGCCGAGGCCCATCACGCCGCCCATCGACAACATGCCGCCGCTTGGCGCCTGGGCGATCAGGTCTTCCGCGCCGGGCACTGCCGCCAGCATTTCCTTGACCTTGTCAGCCGGGCCTTCCGACTGCAAGAATTCGAGAATGGCGCCGACGGCCTTGGTCGCGGTATCGGCATCGATGCCAACATTGGTTGCAATGCGGGAAATAAGATCGTTCAAGGGGAATCCTCCGGATATGTGACGTTAACGTAAGCGTAAACGGCAGATTTGGCCAATGCAAGCAGCACCAGCCAGATTTGAGCACATAATCCGCCGATAATTGCCGTTGCTCTCACGATACAGGTCAGGGATGACCATTTGGCGACAGATCAGAACATCGTGCCCTTGAGGAAGGCGAGGGTGCGTGTCCACGCCAGATCGGCCGCCGGCTTGCTGTAGCGTGCCGCAGAGGTGTCATTGTTGAAGGCGTGGTTGACGCGGGGATATATGTGGACGGCAAACACCTTGTCGTGGGTTCGCAGCGCCGAGCTGTATGCCTGCAGGCCGGAATTGATTCGCTCGTCCAGGCCAGCGTAATGCAGCAGCATCGCAGCCCTGATCTTGGGAACGTCATTGATGTCCGGCTGGCGTCCGTAATAGACGATGCCCGCGCGCAGGTCAGGGTCGGCAACCGCCAGCTCATTGACCAGCCCGCCACCCCAGCAGAAGCCGATTGCCGCAACCCGGTCGGTGCTTCTCGGATGCCCGGCGAGCCAGGCGCGCGCCGCCACCGCATTGGCGACGGTTTCGTCCGGCTTGAGTTCGCTGACCATTTCGCGTGCAGTGTCTTCGTCTGCGGGCGTGCCGCCAAGCGGCGAAAGGAAGTCAACCGCCAGTGCGGCGTAGCCTTCCAGCGCCAGGCGCCGCGCGATATCGCGAATGTGGTCGTTCAGACCCCGGTTTTCATGAACAACGATGATGCCGGGCACCCGGTCGGTGGCGAATGCGGGTATGGCCAGATACCCGCCCATGACACCGGTGGTGCCGAGGAATCTCACATCGGAAGTTGCCACCCTGGGGTCATCCTCCGGGATAATCGCGGCCTTGGCGCTGTTTGCCGCCAGCAAGGGCGCAATCGCTGCCGCCGCCGCGCCGGATCCTGCAAGCTTGGTCAGCTTGTTCATGAAACCGCGCCGGTCAAGCGTCAGATGGGTGTACTCATCATAAGCCTGAATCATGGCCTGTGTAACGGTTGGTTTGTCTGCCATGTTTGTTCTCCCGATTTCAATTCACAGCAATACGCGATTTCAATATATTAGTATGCGTTAAAGACAAGAGATTGGCATTCCCCATTAAGTAACAGGGTATTATGCGCAGCCATCACGCAACATGAGACCTGAGCTGTCATAATCAGACATATTGATCGACCAATGCATGTGTCCGCATTCTATGTTTTGGGTGTGAACGATATCTTATCCGCTGTTTATCGAATCGTGAACCAGGGACAATTTGCCTCAGAGGCCGCTTTGGACGGCTGGTCCCCCGTCCTGGCAAGCGGGGCAGGTCATCACATCCTTTCCGCTTGCTGAGATATCCGCTATGCAATCTTGTCTCGGGCGGCTCTGGCATTGAAACGATGGGAACCCGTCAGGGCAATGTGAGCCCCCTTGGGGAGCGCCGGACCCCGTCGACCGTATGAGCCCGCAATACCTGTGACCCAAGCAGAGGAAACAACCACACCATGACCACGCTGGTACCCGCTGAAGAGCTTGAATCCGATCCCCGCGTCAAGGCGGTGTTCGACGACATAAGGGCGACCCGGAAGACCGACTTCATCAACAACATGTGGCGCTGGCTGGCGTTCGATCCGGCCCTGCTTGAGCGTACCTGGACCGAGGTCAAGGAAGTGGTCGGCAAGCCGTCCTCGATCGATCCGCTGACCAAGGAGATGATCTACGTCGCCGTCTCGGTCGCCAACAACTGCACCTACTGTGTTCATTCCCACACGGCTGCGGCCCGCGCCAAGGGCATGACCGAGGAGCAGTATGGCGAATTGCTTGCGATCATCGGGCTGGCCGGCAAGACCAACCAGCTGGCCACCGCGCTGCAGGTCCCGGTAGACGACGTGTTCGATGCCGGCCGGTCCGGCTCATAGCGATGATCCGGCTTTATGACGGTCAGGGGATCTGTCTCGACAATCCCGGAACAGATGATGCGGCGCTGCCCGAAGCAGCGTGCTGGATCGACATGCTGCACCCGACGCCCGGCGAAGAGGCGCAGGTCGAGGCCCTGATCGGTGTCGAGGTGCCGAGCCGCGACGAATTGCACGATATCGAGCCTTCAAGCCGGCTTTATATCGAGAACGGTGCGGTCTATCTCACCGCCAGCGTGGTCTCCAAGGCCGATACCGAGTTCGCCGAAATTGCCGATATCGGTTTCGTGCTGGCCGGTCACAGGTTGATCACCATCCGCTATGCAGAACCCAAGGCCTTCACCGTGTTTGCCGCCAGCGCTCACCGCGAACTCGCGCACCGCGATATTGCCAGTCCCGGCGGTCATGATGTGATGGCCCGTCTGATCGAGGCGATGATCGACCGCAGCGCCGAGGTTCTCGAACATCGCTCGCGGCGGATCGATGCGCTTTCGACCGAGGTGTTTTCGCGCAGCGCTGCCAACAACCCCGAAGCCGTCACGCGCGATCTCGAAGCCACGCTCGGTGTCATCGCGGGGCATCAGCGCACCGTTGCCAAGGTGCGCGAAAGCCTGATGTCGCTGGCCCGCGTGACAAGCTTTCTGCAGACCCTGCCGGAGATCATGGGCGACCGGACACTCAAGCAGCGCTGCCGCTCGATGGCGGTCGACGTCCAGTCGCTCTCCGAACACGCTGATTTCATTTCCGAAAACATCATCTTCCTGCTCGACGCCTCGCTCGGCCTGATTTCGGTGCAGCAGAACCAGGTGATGAAGGTGCTTTCGGTTGCGGCGATGATTTTCCTGCCACCGACCTTCATCGGCACCGTCTACGGCATGAACTTTCAGGACATGCCCGAACTCAGCCAGCCCTGGGCCTACCCGATCGCGCTCGCCGTCATGGCCGCCTCTGCACTGGGGCCCTATCTCTGGTTCAAGCGCAAGGGCTGGTTTTAGGGGGGCACTGACGCCAGAATTGAGGCAGGCATGGGCTTTCCATGCGTCTTCAGGCCAATGCGCGGTCTCGCTTCAAACGTGCAGGCTTGGAGAACGTCAACGCTCGGTTAACCATAGTCAGCGATAGTTTGGCATCGCTGCTTTTATGAGTTATTTGAGCCATGGTTTCGCGTCTTGCCCTTGTGTCTGTGCTGTCATGCCTTGCCATGGCCGGCTGTGCTTCCAAGCCACCTTCCAGTCTGCAGGGCGCGAAAACAGCTTATGTGCCGGTTGCCGGCCAGCAATCGCTGCTTGACCGCGACCGGGACGGCGCGGCTGACAATCCGGCATTTGCCCGTTTTGGCAGGGCGCCCGGCGGCAAGGGATTCGGGTTGCTGGCCGGGCGGACCCTGAAGGTGGCTTCGCTGTCCGAAATCCGCTTGGCTGACAAGGAGGTCATTCTGACCTTTGACGATGGGCCCATGCCTGGCAAGACGGACAGGGTGCTGGAGATCCTGAGCGAGTATGGCGTCAAGGCGACCTTTCTGATGGTCGGTCAGATGGCAAGCAGCTATCCGGCGGTCGCCGCAAGGGTGGTCAATCATGGACATTCCATCGGCGGCCACACCTACAACCATGCCAATCTGGCAAATGCGGGCAACACCCGCGCGCTCAACGACATTGCCACCGGCAACGCGGCGGTGGAGAGGGCAACCGGCGCCCCGGTCGGCTTCTTCCGGTTTCCCTATCTGGCCGACACAGGCGCGCTGCGTCATTCCGTAGCCGCACGTGGTATGGTCATTCTCGACGTCGATATCGACTCCAAGGATTATTTCTCGTCCAGTCCGGAAACCATCGCTGCACGCACCATGGCGCAGGTCCGCGCCAGGCGCAAAGGCATCATCCTGATGCATGATATTCACAAGCGCACCGCTGCCATGCTCCCCTCGCTGCTGGCGCAGCTCAAGGCCGGCGGTTACAAGGTTGTGGCCCTGCAATACCGGCGGTCCCGGATGCCCGAAGCGATGGTGTCTGCCGAGACCGGTGAAGGCGGATCGCGCCAGATGTAAGTCCTGGCCGCAGGTTGCGCTGGGAGCGCGGTTTTGCAAGAGCCCGATACTGTATGTCCCTGACGGAAAAGCAGATCTCACCATGACCCCATGCCCTTGCGGCTCAGACCAAACCTATTCTGCCTGCTGCGGCCGCTACCATGCGGGTGAGGCGGTGCCGACGGCTCAAGCGCTGATGCGCTCGCGTTATGCGGCCTATGCGCTGGGCAATCTCGATTACATCGAGGCCACCTGTTGCGGCCCGGCTGCCATGGCCTTTGACCGCGCGGAAGCCGAGACTTTGCAACTGGGCACGCAATGGCTCGGTCTTGAGGTCGGCCGGACCACGAAAGGCCGGGAGCGTGACAGCGAAGGCACGGTCAGTTTCACCGCGCATTATCGCCACAAGGGCACTGAGCAGACGCTCGTGGAAACCTCTGAGTTTCGCCGCATCGATGGCCGCTGGTTCTACTCCGACCGTATGCCAGCCGCGCAAGCGGCCGTCGGGGTAGGCGGAGTGGGCCGCAACGATCCATGCCCCTGCGGCTCGGGCAAGAAATACAAGAAATGCTGTGGCGCGAGCGGCTAGGCCAGCGATGCGCCTGTCAGGCGGGCGGACCTGATCGGCTGTCAAGCAGAGCGCCACACATGACGGCCAGATGGCCGCGCAACTGTCGGGCAGCCACCTCATCGAGATTTCGTTCGAACGCGTTGCGGACACTGCCGAAAATGACAGTCAGCAGGGTACGCGTCATACTCTCGAGTTCCTGTGTGTCCAGGTCCGGCGCGCTCGCCAGCATGGCTTTGGTCGCAGCATCAGCCCGTGCGGCGAAGGCATCGATCAAGGCTTCGTTGTCCAGTTCTGCCACCGAGCGGTACAGCGCCTGGGTGACGTCGGCACGCTCGGTCTTCGCGCGCCAGTAACACTCGATCAGGGCTTCGATCATCTGCCTGGCCGGCATGCCGCGCTGCTCGAGACACGTGACCTCGATCTTGTCGGCAAGAGCGTCAAGATAGCGTTCGTTGAGCGCGTAAATCAGGGCCTGTTTGTGGGCAAAATACTGGTACATCGTCCCCACCGAAACGCCGGCGCGCTCGGCAACACGCGTTGTCGTCAGCCGGTGGGGCCCGACAGTCAGCAAAACCTGAATGGTTGCCTCGAAGACAGCGTCCAGGGTTACGGTTGCGCGCGCCTGACGCGGCCTTTTCCGGGGGGCAAGCGAGCGTGGAGCGGCGGGCGGCAAAAGCGAATCCTCAAACTGAACAATCCTTCATATTCTAGCGCCAGCAAATAGAAACGCAAAGGACAGGTTCATGTCGGAAAAACGTATCGCGCTTGTAACAGGCGGCAACAAGGGGATCGGGTTGGAGATCGCCCGGCAATTGGCACAGGCAGACATCAAGATCATTATCGGTTCGCGCGATCAGGATCGTGCCAGCGCGGCCATCAGGCAACTGGCGTCGGAAGGGCTGTCGGCTGGCTTCGTCCGTATCGACCTTGACGACTGGTCAAGCGCAGCTGCCGCGGCCGAGAAGTTCGGGGCGGAGCATGGTCTGCTCGATATTCTCATAAACAATGCAGGTATTTTCGACTTCGCCGATGGAAAACCGGGACAGGCCGACCTCGACGCGGTGCGCAAGGTGATGAACACGAATTTCGTCGGAACACTTGCCGTCACCCAGGCTTTCCTGCCGTTGTTGCGCAAGGCGCCCGCGGCCCGGATTGTCAATCTATCAAGCTCACTCGGTTCGCTGGCGTTGAACGGCGATCCGTCCTCAACCTATTACGCCAACCAGTTCATCGGCTACAACGCCTCCAAGGCGGCGCTCAACATGCTGACGATCCAGCTCCACGAGGAACTGCGCGGCACGTCGATTGCGGTCAACTCCGTAAGCCCCGGCTTCGTCAAGACCGATCTCACCGGCTATGGCACCATGACGCCGGAGGAGGGAGCCCGCTTACCTGTTCGCTTCGCGCTTGATGACAAAGGCTCTGGCCGCTTTGTTGAACCGGACGGCGAAACACCCTGGTAGCAACGCACAGCCTGCTTTCCCGCATTGGCAGGAAAGCAGGCTGCTTCTCGGAGGCTTCGGATCAGCTCTCCCACCCCGCTTTGCGTTCGATGAAGCGCAAGCGGTTGCTGAACGGATCGGTCACCTGCATCTCCAGCCCCCAATCCTGCTTTTGCAGGCCCGGCCGGTTGTAGCGGTAATTGCGCGCCAGGAGTTCGCCATGCAGCTTTTCGACGTCTCTGGCAAAGACCACCGCATTGGCGCCCGGCGTTGCGTCGCCCGAATGCTCGCTCAGATGCAGCACCATCGCCCCGCGCGACACCTGCATGTAGAGCGGCGCATCGGGCCCGAAACGGTGCTCCCAGTCGACGCTGCAGCCGAGAAACTCGAGATAGAATTCGCGTGCCTTGGCTTCGTCGAAAATCCGGATGATCGGCGCTGCGGCCTCGAGGCCGATGCCGCCATCGTCGCGGGCTCCCGGGCTTGCCGCAATCCGCGCCGCCAGAATGTTCCAGGTGTCGAAGCCGAATTGACGGGCCACGATTTCCAGCGCCTGGCTGTGGGAAATGGCAAGGCCGGTGCCGGCCAGCCGCTCGCGCATGGCTGACGCCATGGCTTTTGCATCGAGATATGTGCGCATAGTCCAGTTCTGTCCTGTCTGCGGCGAAGTGGATGATCAGTGTCCGCATTGCTGACTTTTTCGCCGATCAGGTGAACCGGAAAAACAAGACGCGCTTTCGCCAAACCTCAATGAGGCGCGGACTGCCGGCAGCGCTGGCCGTGGCCAGATTGTTTCTCAACTGCCAATGCGGGTCAAGCCTGAATTAGGTGGTGTGGCGGCTCACAAGTTGTTGACCCCGGTGCTTCAGGCACCGGAATAAACCGCGAACGCTGGTCTTTCGGTGCCGAATCACTACATTCACTCGCTATGAGCTCAGCAGATGATGATATTCCGTTTTTCGGCGACGAAGATCCGGCACCGCGCACCCCCCCGGCAGCCCGATCTTCAGCCCCACCTGCAGCAAATGCAGGCGGCTCGATTGCGGCGCGCGCCCTTGCTGCCAGCCAGCAGGCACGCAGTGCGGCCCAGCCGACACCGAACTACCTCTCGGGGCTGAACCCCGAACAGGCCGATGCGGTGGAATCCATCGAAGGCCCGGTGCTGGTGCTGGCCGGCGCCGGCACCGGCAAGACACGGGTTCTGACCACCCGCATTGCCCATATTCTCAATCTCGGGCTCGCCTATCCCTCGCAGATCCTGTCGGTGACCTTCACCAACAAGGCGGCGCGCGAGATGAAGGAACGCGTCGGCGTTCTGGTCGGCGGCGCGGTCGAGGGCATGCCCTGGCTCGGCACCTTCCACTCCATCGGCGTCAAGCTGCTGCGCCGTCATGCCGAACTGGCAAACCTGCGCTCCGACTTCACCATTTTGGACACAGATGATGTGATCCGGCTGTGCAAGCAGCTGATTCAGGCCGAAGGCATTGACGACAAGCGCTGGCCGGCCCGGCAATTCGCCAACATGATCGACGGCTGGAAGAACAAGGGCTACGGACCGGAAGATATCCCCGAGGGTGACGCCCGCGGCTTTGCCAATGGCAAGGGCAGGGTGCTTTACAAAGCCTATCAGGAACGCCTGCAGACGCTCAACGCCGTCGATTTCGGCGATTTGCTCTGCCTGCCGATCCGCATGTTCCGGGCCCATCCTGATGTGCTCAAGGAATATCAGCGCAAATTCCGCTTCATCCTGGTCGACGAGTATCAGGACACCAACACCGCGCAATATATGTGGCTGAGACTCCTGGCCCAGCGCCCTGCTGGCGAACGCCCCAACCTCTGCTGCGTTGGCGATGACGACCAGTCGATCTATGGCTGGCGCGGCGCCGAAGTTGAAAACATCCTGCGCTTTGACAAGGATTTCCCCGGCGCCAAGGTGATACGGCTCGAGCGCAACTACCGCTCTACCGAGCATATTCTCGGCGCTGCCGGGCATCTGATTTCCCACAATGAAGGCCGGCTCGGCAAGACGCTGTTCACCGAACAGTCCGACCCCGATCATGAGCGCGTGCATGTCCATGCCGCCTGGGATTCGGAGGAAGAGGCCCGCGCCATCGGCGAGGAGATCGAACAGGCCCAGCACAAGGGCCGCGCCCTCAACAACATGGCCATCCTCGTCCGCGCCTCGTTCCAGATGCGCGAGTTCGAGGAACGCTTCGTCACGCTTGGGCTGAACTACCGCGTCATCGGCGGCCCGCGCTTCTATGAGCGCCAGGAAATCCGTGATGCCATGGCGTTCTTCCGCGTGGTCTCCCAGCCCGCCGATGATCTCGCCTTCGAGCGCATCGTCAATGTGCCGAAGCGCGGCCTGGGCGAGGCCGCCGTGCGCCAGATCCATGATGTCGCCCGGGGCCGCGGCGTGCCGATGCTGGCCGCTGCCCGCGATCTGATCCTCACCGACGAGCTCAAGCCGAAGCCGCGCAAGTCTCTCACCGACGTGGTCGAGATGTTCACCCGCTGGCAGGGGATGCTGGAGACCAAACCCGGCCATGAGCTGGCCGAAACCATTCTGGAAGAGTCCGGCTACACCGAGATGTGGCAGAATGACCGCTCGGCCGATGCGCCGACGCGGCTGGAAAACCTGAAGGAACTGATCGAGACCATCTCCAGCTTTGAATCGCTGCGCGCCTTCCTTGAGCACGTGGCTCTGGTCATGGACACCGACAACAACCCCGATCTCGATGCCGTCTCGATCATGACGCTGCACTCGGCCAAGGGGCTGGAATTCGAAACCGTGTTCCTGCCCGGCTGGGAAGAAGGCCTGTTCCCGCACCAGCGCGCGCTCGACGAGGGCGGCCGCTCGGGGCTCGAGGAAGAGCGCAGGCTCGCCTATGTCGGCCTGACCCGCGCCAAACTCTATTGCCACATCTGGTTTGTCTCCAACCGCCGCATTCACGGCTTGTGGCAATCGACACTGCCCTCGCGCTTCCTCGATGAATTGCCCGAAGCCCATGTCGAGGTTGCCGAAATGGACACAGGCTACGGTGGCTATGGCCGCGGCGGTCGTTTCGGCGGGCAGGGCGGCCAGACCGGCGGCCCCTACGGCGCCTCCCGCTTCGACAAGGCCGAACCGTTTGCCGGCAATTACAACACGCCCGGCTGGAAACGCGCCCAGGCCAACAAGACCGACGCCGCCCGCGACAACTGGGGCACCCGCTCGGGCCACGCCGTCGAACGCATCGCCTACGGTGAAAGCGGCCCGCGCGGCGGCAGAACCATCGATGGCGAACTGGTGGCCAAATCCACAGGAACAACCTCGGCCTATTCCGTCGGCGACCGCGTCTTTCACATGAAATTCGGCAACGGCAATATTGCATCGATCGATGGCAACAAACTGACCATCGATTTCGACAAGGCCGGGCAGAAGCGGGTGCTGGATGGATTTGTGGAACGGGTTTAAAAAACAATGGGCGCTACCGAGATGGGATATGGAGTTCCACATTCTCCCAAAGCTCTTGGGCACGCTTTTTAGCGATGTCCCGAGAATCCCGTTGAATATCAAAGCTAGTTCCATTCACCCAGCAATAGAAGTTTTCAGCAAGCCAGATGCTTTGCCGCAGCAAATGCACCTCATCACCATACTTCATAGGTGCCACCGGGTTTCGTCTTTCCCTGCGTGTTTGTATCAGGGCATGAGCAATGTGCTTGTCTCGAGAGTTTCGTAGTCGTTCGAGGGCAGGGGATTGAGCTATTTTTCGAGAGATACAAATGGCGCGCCTTAAGCGCCTGCGAGCTTTCCACGCTTGTTTTTCGGCAAATCGGTTTTGGCTGTCTTGAATGGATCGTTCTAATGCGGCTTGAATTGCTGGATCAGAATGTGGCTTGTTCAGCATCCCGACCCCAAGTGATGCATGCGCATGCCGATGTTCTTCGGCTAACGCATTAATGACGTCATCGTCATCGACATATTCAACAATAGTTAGAATGCTCGCGGTATTCTCATCAGCCGTATCCCACAACGCGGCTGTTCGGAGTACCGCGAACAAAAAGGAAGTTTGGCTCAAAACATTATAAGCGTTAGCAGCGTAGGACCGCGGAATTTGTTCGGTCAAGCGATTGGAATAAACGAGGTACTCGTTATTGGCCTGTATCGCGACGACCTCGAGCACATGGTTGATGATTTTATCCCTAATCATCGTTTTTGCACATTCGATCCTGGTTTTTGTATCCAGCTGCGCTACTCGTGCTTTAAATGGTGAGCGTTTTGAAGCACTCATGATCGATCTCTATCATCCTCTCCTAGAAATGGTGCTGGTGCTTACATTAAAGGACGCCGGCGCCATTGAACACGGCCTGTTCGATCAGTTCGCCGCACCGCGCACCCATTCAGAAACAACGCGATCGCTCGTTCCCTTTTTCATCGGCGCAGCATAAAATCCGGTCTACCTGATGAATGCCGGATGAATTTGCCGTTCAAGGTCTGTTCAATCGGTTGACTGCACAAAAGGGCATCACTCAAAGGTCAACAAGGGGGGGCGGCCATGAAAAACATTCTTCGCAGCTTTCTTGCTCTCAGCTTCCTGCTCGCCGCCCAGGCCATTGCCAAGGCGGAGGAAATCTATCTCCAGTCTGTCCAGTCGGGGAAATATGTCACCGTGGTGGGCGGCAAGCTTGCCGCCGCCGCCCCGGACGCCAACAGCGCCCTCCGCCTCGACACTGTTCCGCTGCAGGGCAACAGGATGGCGTTTCGCGATCTGCGCTCCGGCAGCTTCGTGCGTGCGGGCGTTGGGCAGGGAACCTTTCTGGCCGCGGGCAGTCCGCATATCCGGGGCTGGGAAACCTTCGAGGTGATCGACCTGCGCGGACGAACCGTCGCGCTTCGCTCGTTGCAGAACGGCAAATTTGTCCGTGCCGGTGTTGGAAAACGGTCGCATCTTGCAGCTGTGTCCGAGCGGGCATCCGGTTGGGAAACCTTCCGCCTCGTCGATGCGCGCTCGGCCCGGCAAAATGCAGACCAGGGCAGCGGCGTCGACCTGAGGGACATTGCCGGCAACTACCGCATCACCCACATTGCCGCAGACAATGGTTATCTGGTCCAGCTCGGCCAGCAGATGGCGGCAAGAGCACGCTTTGGGCTTGATGGGCGCGGCGCGGTCAGCGCGACGATCGGCTGCAACAATCTGTCGACCCGCATTGCGGTTCGCGATGGCCGTATCCGCACCGACGGGCAGGTGATGCAAACCAAGATGCGTTGCACGGGGCAGGGAGAAACCGCGGCAGAAGACGGTCTTCGCCGTGCGCTCACCACCAGCCGGATCGTTGTCCGCGAAGGCCGCACCGTGATTTTCAAGGCAGCCAACGGTGCAGAGTTGATGAAGCTCCGGCGGATGTGACGGCGACGGTTTGCCGGCGTAAGCGGCGCAGCTTCATCATTTTCACGCCGCCGGGAGACATCCTCCGGGCGGCGTTTGTGCATCCCGCCGGATCCGCCCAGATGGCCTGCAACTCCCATAATGGAACTGGTGTTTCATTTCGGCACATTCCTGACCAGTGCCATCAACAGATTTGAAAGATGCTGTGTGCAACTTTCCGGTGTCAGGCCAATGATAGGCCGGCTCCGGTCATGATCGATCGGATAAGTGCAAACTGCTTGTTTGGAAGGGACCTCCATGATGAAGGTACTCTGCACACGCGCCGCCGATTGCGAATCCGGCGCAACCGCCATGGAATACGCCCTGACAGCGGCGATCATATCCGTGGCGCTCCTGACCGGGGCCGAAACACTCGGCTCCGTGATCGATGATCAGTTCAATCTCATGTCAAACAAGCTTGCGAGCACGTCCGGACAGCAGGCTCAGCCCGGTGGCAATACAAGCCTGGTGTCGCTGCAAATCCCCGGCAAGGCAAAGATTCTGACCGTCAGCGCCGATACCCGGCCATAGCAGCCATGATCCCGCACCCGGTCATTCCGAACAAGGCACGCCAGCCGCGACGCCTGCGGGCCCGAGCGCATTCAAAACACTGAATTCCAGCAAAATGCGGCTATCCCGGCTACATTTTGTTCTGTAGGGAATTCGGCATGATGAGGACACTCAGAGAGCTGGAAGTGAGACGACTGGTCTTTGCGGCCCTGTTCGTGCCCGTGCTGCTGTTCTCGTTCTTCTCTGTCCACACCATGCCCCGCTTTTCCGAACAGGGCATGCAGATCATCATCTGTACCGGAACCGGTATCGAGACGGTTTCCGCCACCGGTGAAGATGATCCGGCCGAAGATCCGGCGCATTCGCCCTGCGACTGGTCGATGCAGATCCATGCGGCAACAGTGCCTGCAGCCGGCATTGCGGTTGAGCCGTTGGTGTTCACCCGCACCCGGGCAGTTGCCTTTGAAAAGACCATCCTCCGCTCCGGAAAGATCAAGTCGAACCGGCATGCACGGGCGCCGCCTTTCATCCTCTGACGCTCAAGATCCGAAACAATTTTGTCAGAGGAGAGACTGATGGTCTCAATCGAACAGACCGGTGCGTCTGTGCAGGACCGTGCGCCTGCAAGCACCAGCAAATTCTATCTCGCGGCATGGCGCTGGCATTTCTATGCCGGGCTCTATGTCATCCCCTTCTTCATGGTGCTTGCCGTCACCGGCATGGCCATGGCCTGGATCGCCTATATCGACGGGCGCGACGGCGAACGCATCGCCGTTGTCCCGCAACAGGTTGCCCAATCGGTCTCGGCACAGGCCGATGCGGCGCTGGCGGTCATCCCCGGTGGCACGCTCAGGCAATATGTCGCCCCGCGTGCCGATGATCTGGCGGCGATTTTCCGCGTCGATCTGGACGGCAAGGCGACCATGGTCGCGGTCGATCCCTACAGCGCCACCGTGCTGGCGGAGTTTCCCCGCCGGAGCGGCTGGTATGATTTCTTCGACAACGTCCACAGCGATCTCATGCTTGGTGTCACCGGTGACCGGATGATCGAGGTCGCCGCTTCGCTCGGCATGGTGCTGATCGCCACCGGGCTTTACATGTGGTGGCCGCGCACCACCGGCTGGCGCGCGGCCCTGGTCCCGTCCTTTGCCCGTGGCGGCCGGGTCATGTGGCGGTCGCTGCATGGCGTGGCGGGATTCTGGATCTCGCTGTTTCTGGTGTTCTTCCTCGTCTCCGGCCTGTCCTGGGCCGGTGTCTGGGGCGAGAAGATGGTGCAGGCCTGGAGCCAGTTCCCGGCGGCAAAATGGGACAATGTTCCACTCTCCGACGACACCCACGCCAGCATGAACCACGGACCGAAGGAGGTTCCCTGGGCGCTTGAACAGACCCCGATGCCGGCATCCGGCAGCCAGGCAGGGCAGGCGGGGCTGCCCGCGGGCTCTGAAGTCACCATCGACGCCATGGACCAGCTGGCCCGCAGCATCGGCTTTGACGGCCGTTACCAGATGAACGTCCCGTCCGGCGAAACCGGTGTCTACACCTTCAGCCGGGATTCGATGAGCACCGACAGTTCCGATCCGACGTCGGACCGCACCGTTCATGTCGACCGCTACACCGGCAACATCCTCGCCGACGTCCGTTTCGAGGATTACTCCTGGGCCGGCAAGGCCATGGCAGTTGGCGTTGCCCTGCACATGGGCACCATGGGACTGTGGAGTGTGCTGGCAAACACGCTCGTATGCACATCGGTGCTGTTCCTGTGCATTAGTGGCGTGGTGATGTGGTGGAAGCGCCGGGCCCAGGGCCTGCGCCTTTCCGCACCGCCGCTGCCGCGCGACATGCCGCTCTGGCAGGGTGCCACGCTCGTGGCGCTGGCCGTGTCCATGGCGTTCCCGATGGCCGGGCTGACGCTGCTCGCGGTGATGGCCCTGGACGCACTGGTGGTTTCGCGCATCCCGCGTCTCAAGCGCGCGCTCTCCTGAACCAGCCCACGAAAAAGGCCGCGCCTGAAAAGACGCGGCCTGACATTTTTCAAGTCGATATCCAGCCAGGCTGAATGCGCGGCTCTTATCCCGCCAGCGTCCAGAGTCCGTGCCCGAGCAGGCCCGCGAGCAGCACAAGCTGTGCCAGGAACGACAGGGCGAAACCGCCGCCGCGCTGCCAGCCCGGTGCATCTTCCTGGATGAAGTGCCAGGCATGAAACCCGCGCCCGATGGTGAAGACCAGGCCGAGCCCGTGCACGGCTGACACCGGCATGCCGATCAGCGCCGCGACCAGCAGCATGATGAGGAACATGGGCATGTTTTCAATCGCGTTGGCATGGCCGCGGATGATGCGGATCAGATGCTTGACGCCGCCATCGCCGATGGAAACCTTGTACCTGCCGCGCAACCGGCCGGTCTGGGTCGCGATCCACAGCAGGATGACCATGTTGAGTGCTGCATAGATGCCGACCGCCGAAAGCGCGGGTGTCAGGTTCTGCATAGTTGATCTCCATGAATTGGGTTGCCGGGAAAATTGAAACTCCCGCAGCCATGCGGATGCCGGAAATTGGACGAGAAGTAAATGGCCGGGCCCCGCTCGTCTCCGGTGCCCGGCTGCTTGAGGCTACCGCAAGTGCTTGGTCGGCTGCTCCAGCGCGAACACGTCGTCGGAAAGGCTGTCCATCCGCTGTATGAGCAAATCCCGTGCGTCATACAGGCCGCGATTGTAAAAATACGCCCCCATCTTGTCGATGAAGAACCGCATCAGCATCTCGGCCGGCATCGCGCCGATATCCTGGTCCAGTTCCTCGCGGAAATAGTCCTGGATTTCGCCCACCATGGCCTTGGTTTCTTCGCGGTTGAATTTGATCGGCTTCATTGTGATCTCTTTGCTCGGGCGTGATTGTGTGGCGGTCCCGGAAGCTCGGAGTAGCTCCAGGCCGCCTGGTGAGTGCGTCCTCTCCGCCTATTCCGGGCTCCGGGATTAACGGAGACTTTCCGGACTAGCGGTGTTCTTCCTCGCTGGCGGCGATCAGGCGGCGGTTGAAGTGACTGACGGCCTTGACCTGTTCGGCCCAGCCGACGATCCGCCGCTCTTCGCCATCGGCCACCACCGGCAATCGAGTGTGGCCGCTGGTATCGAACACCCGCAACGCGGTTTCAAGCGTGTCGATCGGCTTGAGCGAGGGGGTGTCCTGCTCCGGATCGTAATATTCGGTCTCGTCATCCTCGCCGGGCAGGGTCATGAAATCCATCACCCGCGCATTGCGCAATTCGGTCCGGTGCGGGCCATCCTTCAAGAACAGCCCCCGCATTTCCAGCTGCCACTGGAAATAGGAGTGTCCGTGCAGCGCCAGGTTGGCCCCGTGGGCGATGGCGACGGTCAGCAGCAGCGCGATCGACAGCGCATAGCCGCCGGTCAGTTCGAACACGATCACCGTGGTCGAGATCGGCGCGCCGAGCACGGCGCCCGCCACCGCACCCATGCCGAGGATCGAATAGAGCGCCTGGCTCGATGCCAGCTCGGGAAACGCCGAGGCCGCGATGATGCCGAAAGCGCCGCCGGTCATCGCGCCGAGATAGAGCGAGGGCGAAAACACCCCGCCGCCAAACCGGGCGGCCAGCGTGATCGCGGTCGCCAGCGTCTTCATCACGATCAGCGTCAGCATCAGGCCCAGCGACAGCTGGCCCCACAGCGCCAGGTCGGTTGCCTCATAACCAACACCAAGGATGTGGGGGAAGGCGACGGCCATCAGCCCGACGATCAACCCGCCGCAGATCGGCAGCGCCCAGACCGGTATCGGCGAGCGCCGCGCCAGGTATTCGGAGGAGAGCAGCGCGAACTGGAAAGTCGCAGCGACGAAGGCGCAGACCACGCCGAGCAGTGCAAAGGCGGGAAACTCCCAGTAGGAGGTGATCTGGTAGGACGGCACGATGAACGCCGCCGCGTCGCCGAACCACAGCCGCGACACGATCGCGCCGGCTGCCGACGATATCACGATCGGCACGAAGGAGCGCGAGGCGTAGTGCCCCAGGATCACCTCGTGGGCAAACAGCACGCCGGCAATCGGCGCGTTGAAGCTGGCGGAAATCGCCGAGGCAACCCCGGCCGCAAGCAGGGTGCGGCGGGCATAGTCGGGCAGGTGCAGCCGGTCGCCTACCGCACTTGCAATTGTCGCGCCGAGATGGATCACCGGGCCTTCGCGGCCACCGCTGCCGCCCGCGCCCAGCGAAATCGCCGTTGTCACCGCGCTCATGATCCCCTCGCGCAGGCTCAGCCGCCGTCCGGTCAGGGCCCGCGCCTCGATCACATCGGCCACCCCGAAGGTACGACGGGAAGGAGTGAACCGGCTCACGAGAATGCCGACCACGACGCCGCCAAGCGTCGGCCCGGCGACAATCATGTACCACGGGGTATGCCGGGCGACGGTGAGCACCTGTTCGGAGGTGTCGCCGAGCCAGTAGAGCTGAACGATGCCGATCAGCTGCCGGAAAGCGATCGCAGCCCAGGCCACCGAGAGCCCGATCAGCAAGGACAGCAGCCAGATGACCGGCTGCCGGTGCTCGATGAAGGCTCGAATATTGGGAAGAACCCAGCTTCGGATGCGGCCAGGCGTTGCACGGAGAATTTCAAACAGCATTAATCAGGATGCCCCGTGGACTTGGCGGCGCGGGATGCCGATGGATCGTCCGGCCTGCTCGGGCCGCGGCAGGCTCTTGTGCGCTTCGGCCATGGCTGTGACATTGGCGAAAATGTCATCCGGCATGTCCATCGTGCGCGGACCACTCATGTCGATATGCAGCAGCATGCTTTCGCAGGTCGCAGAAAGCCATCCGTCGACATGCCTGAGTTCCTGAAACAACTGGATTCGCTTGGCATCGAAATCGAGGATCTGTGTGCTCGCCCTGACCATCGCGTCGGGCTTGAGCTCCCTGACGTAACAGACATGCGCCTCGGCATTGAAAAAGCTCATGTTGCGCTCCGCCACGTAGTCCGGGCCGCTGCCGATCATTGCGAAGACGTGGTCGGCGCCCTGATCGAACAGGACATTGTAATAGGCCATGTTCAGATGACCGTTGTAATCGAGCCAGGCCGGGTCCAGTCCGCGCGCTGGCGCGATCACCGGAGCATCAAACAACATGGCTTCTCCCTTACTAATCTTTGCCTGTGGCCACTATTGTCTGCCTGCGGCGTCGCCCACACTGGACAAGAGCGCTTCAGTTTGCACATTACCTCATCACGCCGAAGCAGCAAGCATCTGGCGCAGTTAGCGTAACAACGGTTGACCGGAGAAAACAACATGGGTCTGAGCGACGTCGAGCCCGGCCTTCGCAATGAAGAAGGCATCGAAGCGGTCATTGGCGTTTTGCGCCAGCGCTTTGGCGAGCAATTGCAGACGGGAGAGGCGCTGCGCGCCCAACATGCCCACACCACCACCTATATCCCCGGCCAACTGCCCGACGCGGTGGTGTTTCCCGGCTCGGCCGAAGAGGTCAAGCTGATCGTCAGGGCCTGCGCCGATCACCGCGTGCCGGTGATCCCGTTTGGCACCGGCACCTCGCTCGAGGGCCAGGTCAACGCGCCCAATGGCGGCATTTCCATCGACATGTCGCGCCTCGACAAGGTGCTCGAAGTCAATGCCGAAGATCTCGACTGCACGGTTCAGCCAGGAGTGACGCGCGAGCAGCTCAACACCTACCTGCGCGACACCGGCCTTTTCTTCCCGATTGATCCCGGCGCCAACGCCTCGATCGGCGGCATGACGGCAACCCGCGCCTCCGGCACCAACGCCGTGCGCTACGGCACCATGCGCGACAATGTCATCGCGGTGACGGCGGTGACCGCCTCCGGCGAGGAAATACGCACCGCCCGGCGTGCCCGCAAATCCTCCGCCGGCTATGATCTGACGCGGCTGTTTGTCGGCTCCGAGGGAACCCTTGGGGTCTTGACATCGATCACCCTGCGCCTGCAGGGCATTCCGCAGGCGATCTCCGGCGGCGTCTGCCCATTTCCAAGTGTCGAGGCCGCCTGCAACGCCGTCATCATGACCATCCAGATGGGCATTCCGGTGGCCCGCATCGAACTGCTCGATGCGTTGCAGATGAAGGCCTGCAACGCCTATTCGAAGCTCAACAATCCCGAAAGCCCGTCGCTGTTCCTCGAGTTTCACGGAACCGACGCCGGCGTCGCCGAACAGGCGGCGCTGTTTGGCGAAATCGCGGCGGAATGCGGCGGTGGCGAGTTCCTCTGGACCACCAATCTCGAACAGCGCACCGAATTGTGGAAAGCACGTCACAACGCCTACTGGGCGTCGCTGCAACTTCGTCCCGGCGCCAAGGGCATTTCCACCGATGTCTGTGTGCCGATTTCCCGGCTGGCCGAATGTGTCGCCGAAACCCAGGAAGATATTGCAGCCCACGGACTGATCGCCCCGATTGTCGGTCATGCCGGTGATGGCAATTTTCATGTGCTGATTTTGCTCGATACCGATGTTCCTGCGGAAATCACGGCCGCGGAAGATTTTGTCGGACGGCTCAATGCCCGCGCCCTGGCGATGGATGGAACCTGCACCGGCGAACATGGTATAGGTCAGGGCAAGCGGCCCTATCTTCCCCTCGAAATGGGTGAGAGCGTATCGGTGATGCGGCAGATAAAGCAGGCGCTCGATCCCATGAACATCATGAATCCGGGCAAGATTTTTCCGTTCGAGGGCTGAAACCAACAGAAGCGGCTATGCTGGCCGCGAGGGAGGATTGAAAGCTGATTCGGGTATTTGTTGCCATTGGCGGTTTACTGGTGCTGGCGTTGTTTGCGGCGCTGATCGCTCCGTATTTTATCGACTGGAGCAGCTACCGGACAGCATTCGAGGCCGAGGCAAGCCGCATCATCGGCCAGCCGGTCAAGGTGCGCGGCGATGCGGATGCGCGGCTGCTGCCGTTTCCCTCGGTAACATTCTCCGACGTCGTCGTTGGCGACGAGGCGCAACCGGCCATGACCATCAGCCGGTTTTCAATGGATGCGGAACTGGCGCCGTTCCTGAGCGGTGAAGTCCTGATCTTCGATATGCGGGTGGACGCGCCGAAGGCCGTTGTTCGGGTTCTTGAAGATGGCCGGCTCGACTGGGCGCTCAAGCGCAGGCCGACGCCGCCCGGCGATCTTGTCGTGCTTGAGCGTGTCACCATTGCCGATGCCGATATCACCATCGTCGACGATCAGAATGGTCGCACCCACAAGCTTCGCGATATCGATGCGCAGGTCTCGGCCAAGTCGTTGTCCGGGCCCTGGCTCATCGAGGCCGAAGGCGAAATCGCCGGCCATCATGGCGGCGTGTCGATCGCCACCGGAACCGCCCAGCCTGACGGGTCGATCCGCATGCGCGTCAGAGCCGTGCCGGACGCCTGGCCGGTGTTGTTGGAAACTGAGGGCGAGGCAAGGATCGAGGGCAACAAGCCGCTCTATGATGGCCTGTTCACCTTTACGGCCCTGTCCGAACCGGGGGCAGGCGGTGTCGTGTCGGAGAAGCCTTTGGTCGTCGCCAAGGGTGATTTCGCAGCGACCAACGAGCGCCTGACCATCAACGAATGGCGCGCGGAAATCGGGTTTGCCACCGATCCCTACATCGTCACCGGACAGGCCAGCATCGACACCGGTCCCGATCCGGAATTCCTGCTGCTCGCCGATGGCCAGCAGATCAACATGGACCGGCTGTCGGGCGAGGAGCCCGCAGCTGACGGAAGTGCCGCTGCGGTGCCGCTGGGCGAACGGCTTGCCCTCGTCAACGCGATGATCGACCGCTTGCCGCCGCTGCCACTGCCGGGGCGCATCTCTCTCAATCTTCCGGCCATTGTCGCGGGCGACACCACCTTGCGGGAAATCAATCTCGAAGCCCGGCCCGATGGCGATGCCTGGCTGGTCGACAGCTTTTCCGCCAATCTTCCCGGACGCACCACCGTCGAGGCCAGGGGCAGGCTGGTCTCGGGCAAGGCTGCCAGTTTCGACGGTACACTGACTGTGGCCTCGACCCAGCCCTCGGGCCTTGCCAACTGGCTTGTCGGCGATGTCGATCCGGTGATCCGGCGGCTGGGCGCTGCCGGTTTCTCCGCAAATGTCAGCCTGTCTCCGCTGTTGCAACGGTTCGAAGCGCTGGAAGTCGCGGTCGGCCCGGCCACGCTCAAAGGCAGGCTGGAGCGCCAGACGCCGGAGAAGGGCGCGCCTTCGCTTTCTGTCGAGCTGTCCGGAGACACGTTTGATGCCGATGCGGTGCGCGCGCTGGCGTTGCTTGCCGGTGCTGAAAGCAATGCGGTTCGTCCGCTCGGGGAGTACAATCTTGCAGGCCGCATCACCGCGGACACGTTCACCATGGGGGATTACCGTCTCTCGGGCCTCGACACATCGATGTTCTGGCGTGACGGCGAACTCAGGATCGAACGTTTGAAATTTGCCGATTTCGGTGGTGCGTCGGGAGAGTTCAGCGGCACGCTGGCAGGCTCGTTCTCGGCCCCGGACGGAGAGATCAAGGGGGACTTCGCAGCCCCTGCCGCATCGGGCCTGTTCGCCCTTGCCGAAAAGCTGAGCGGCGGCCACCAGATCATCCGCCGCCTGGGCGCCAACAGCGCCGCCTTCGATGAATTGACCGGCAGCGTCGACCTGACGCTCGACCCGGATGCCGGACCCGCCCTCACTGTCAGCGGCATCACCGGCGGCAGCAGCTACACGCTCACGGCATCGGGCACCGGCCTGATCCCCGGCGGGGACGGGCCACGCACCTTTGCCGTCAATGCCGGGAACACTGAAGCATACCGGCTTCTTGAACAGCTCGGATTTGCCGTGCTGCCGCTGGAAGGAGAAGGGCCATCGGAACTCGAATTGACGGCGTCCGGCGGGGCCGATGACGGAGATCTGGCCATCGATGTGCGGTTGAGCGCGGCAAATGCGCAGATCACGCTCAATGGCAATGGCCGCATTCCGGCAAGCGAACCCGCCACCGGCCTGTTCAGTCTTGCGGTCCAGGCGACCGATATCGAGCCGTATGTGATCATGTTCGGTCATTCCCTGCCGCAGGCGGGGGCAGGCTTGCCGCTTGCAATGACGGCAAGCCTGGCGATCAACGATCAATTGGCCTTGCTGTCGGAGATCGAAGGCAAGGCGGAAGACAATGTCTTCTCCGGTCAGCTCGAATTGGATCGCTCGGCCTCCGAACTGTCCGGCACCGGCAAGCTGCGGATCGATTATGCGAATCTCGAATGGCTGGGTGAACTGGCGCTCGGGCCGCAGCTGTTTGCCGATGACGGGGCGACCTGGAGTGATCAGCCTTTCCTGCCGCCCGCACCGGGTCAACCGGTCCTGCAGATCGCGCTTGAAGCGGGCAAGATCGATCTCGGACGCGGTGGAATCGCCCGGAATTTCAAGGCTGACCTGTCCACCGGTACCGGGTTGATGTCGCTTGAGAACGCCGAAGCCGACTGGTTTGGCGGCAGGTTTGGCGGCCGTGTCTCGCTCAGCAATGCCGATGGATCTGTGTTTCTGTCAGGCAGGGTCACGGCAAGCGGCACCGATCTTGCGGCTCTGGACCGGGCCGTACGCGGATCGTCGGCCTTTTCAGGTGCCGCAGGAGCCAGCGCCAGCCTTGAGGGCACTGGCAAGTCGATGCGCGAACTCGTTGCCTCGCTCGCCGGCGGCGGAGAGCTGACGGTTGCGGACCTGGCCATCTCCAGGCTGGATTCCGGCGGCTTCGCCCGCATTCTAGGCGCCGCCGACCGAGAGAATTTCAAGATCGAGACCGACGCAGTGGCCGGCATGGTCGATGCGCTGATGGCCGGCGGCGAAATGAAGGCCGACGCCATGCGCCTGCCGTTCACCCTGACCGGCGGGGTCATGCGCTTTTCCGGCACCGGGATCAGCGACGACAACGCCGAGCTGACGGGCGATGCGCGGGTCGACCTGATTGGTCTCAGGCTTCAGTCCGACTGGCGGCTGGCCTTTGAGCCCGGTGTCGAGGCTGTCGCCGGCGGTGATCCGTCGGTGGTCTTTGTGCTCGGTGGCCTTCTGGTCGATCCCGCGGTGTCGATCGATGCCTCCCAGTTGACCAATTATCTCTCGATACGGGCCTTCGAGCGCGAGCGCCGGAAGGTTGAATTGCTTCAGGCCGGTGTCGTCGAAAAGCAGCGGCTGCGGCGCGAAATTGCACTTCTGAACGAACGCGCCGCCCAACGCAAAGCAGCCGAGGCCGCACGAGTGGCGGCTGAAGAGGCTGCACGGCTTGCTGCGGAAG
Organism: Hoeflea sp. AS16; assembly: GCF_038900095.1. Classification (NCBI taxonomy): domain Bacteria; kingdom Pseudomonadati; phylum Pseudomonadota; class Alphaproteobacteria; order Hyphomicrobiales; family Rhizobiaceae; genus Hoeflea; species Hoeflea sp. AS16. The sequence continues at coordinate 186,590 of NZ_JBBMQQ010000004.1, forward strand.
AGGCGGCCCGGCAGGCTGCGGAAGAGCAGGCGCGCCTTGCCGAGGAACAGGCGCAGCGCGCGCTTGAGGAGAAGGCTGCGGCGCAACGTGCTGCGGAAGAAGCCGCCCGGCAGGCTGCGGAAGAGGCCGCACGCCAGCAAAGGCCGCTGGATGCGCCGGATGCGATCGAGCGCCGCCCGCTGCGTGATCCTTCGGCCGATCCGCCCTCCGCCATTGCCGACGAGCCGCAACGGATTGAAGTGCCTGAGCTGCGCTTTGATGACTTGCCCGGTGTCGAAGACCCGATCCGCAGCCTGATCGACCCGAACTACTGAGTTGCCACGGCTCTCTCGCCGATAATCCGGGGCAGGGCAGTCGGGCAAGGCTTTTGGTCTGAAACTGCCGGCCCGGTGGTGTCATTCCTCAAGCGAGGCGACGCCGCCTTTTTTCTTCATTGCCCAGTCAAGCACAGCCACGCGGATTGCCGAGGACAGGTTGACTTGTGCCTGGTCGTCAGCCGAATGCGCCGCGTCGATCTCGGCGATCAGGGCTGCGACTGCCATGCCGCGCTGTCCGGCCATCTGCCTGAGCGCATCCATGAAGGCGTCTTCGAGTGTAATGCTGGTGCGATGTCCGCGAATGCTGACCGAGTGCTTGCGGATCTGTCCGCCGGCCATGCGTCAGGAACTGCCGTTGTCGGGCTCGCGGCGGGAGCCGTCATGTTCGCGCGCGGCTTTTTCGTTGCGCGCGCGCGCAAGATCGCGTTCGGCCTTTGAGCGCCCGTGCTCGAAACGGTTGCGTTCGGCGTCAGCCTCTTTCACCGCGCGGTCGCGCCGCTTGCGGGCCATGCGCAGATTGACGACGTCGCCGCTCATCGCGCAGGCCCGGTCAGTTTTTCTTGCGGAAGGAATCAAGCGAGACGACATCGGCGCCGGGCTTCTTCTCCGCATCCGCATCCGCATCGCTCTCGCCGGCATCAGCCGCAGCCGCGTTCTCGTCCTTGGCCGCAGGCTCGACAAGCCGTTCGATCGTGCCTGCCAGTTCAGCCCGTTCGTTGTCCTCGTCATCGCCGCCATCATTGGCCGCCACGTCGAGCACGGTGTCGAACTCCAGTTCGAAATTGACCGACGGATCGTAAAACCCGCGGATGGCGGCAAACGGCACCACCAGCTTTTCCGGCTTGTCGGAGAAGGACAGGCCGATCTCGAACTGCGATTCCGTCACCTTCAGATCCCAGAACTGGTGCTGCACCACGATGGTCATCTGTTCCGGGTAGCGTTCCTTGAGCGCGGTCGAAATCCGCACGCCGGGCGCTTCGGTCAGGAAGGTGATGAAAAAGTGATGTTCGCCCGGCAGGTATCCGGTCACCGCTACCTCGGACAGCACCTTGCGGATCACGCCTCGCAGCGCCTCCTGGGCAAGAATGTCGTATCGAATGTGGTCTTGCGGCATCAGCGCGTTCTTTCCTGTCTGGGCCCGGTGCTCAGAGCCAATTCCTGAATATTGTGGCGGTCGGATCACGCCGATTCACCTGTCTTTATTACCGGAAAGCCCATGCGCTTGAAAGCTGTGTTGCAGGATAAAGCCGGATTGCTTTCAGGAACGGTTCAAATGCGGCGAGTTCAGCTGACCGGTGGTCCCAAATGACAGGAGAGGCGTTGTAAGTGCTTCGTTCTGTCCATGCATCTGGGAAAGTGGAGGTTTCTGTTGCCAGGTACCTCCGAACCCCGCCCAGAAGTGCGACCCTCTAGGACTTAATTTGAAGTGTCACACCGCAATTAAGCAGCGAGACGAGCTTCCGCATAGTTGTCATTTGCAACTACAAGTTTAGCCCGATAACGGTGGTACAATGCCGAACAAAAAGTCGCTCTTTACACCCTCGTCGATCCTGTTTCGCCCCCATCATCATCCGGCCGTTTGGCCGTTGCGGCGTATTCGCCGGATCATGGTGGAGGCGCCGGGTACCGCCCCCGGGTCCGAATGGTTTATTGCAACGCTCGTTTATTGTCATAGCTGCTTGCGCAGCACACCCAATATAGGGTGCGAACCTTCTAATGAAAAGGGGTTAATCACCGCAGCTGACTATTGACAGCATCTGCTACATTGCCAAACATGCCGCTATTGAATTGCAAACGGAATGCGGCTCCGCAAAGGGGTGGCTTCCAGTCCAAGGGGAATATCCATGACCGACTATGCCGCCGATGTGAAGAAATACGATCCCGGTGCATCCGATGAAACCATCGGCAAGATCGTCAAGCACCTCGGCATCGCGCTGAGAAACCGCGACTCCTCGATGGTTGCCTGTTCTGATCCGTCGGAACTCGCACGCGTTTCCGAAAAATGGTGCGGCAAGAAGCTTGGCGTCACCGGTGCGGCTGCCGATGATGCCGTCGCCAAGGTCTGCGAAATGATGAAGGGCGACAACTCCAAGGCGCGCGTGACCTTCTATTATCTGGTCGCCAAGGAACTTGGCAAGCTCGGCGATCTCTGATCCGGGCTGTGCGTGACTATGCCCCGCTCTGATCCTCAGGGCGGGTTTTTTGCTGCCCGCAAGACAGACGCTGCTGCCGTCACCGGCTGGCTGCGATCTAGGCAATGCAGGGATGCGATGATATCCTGCGTCAGGCTTGACGGAGCGCACCCTGATGTCTTCTCGCAGCGTGACAGTCCTCATTGGCACCACAAAGGGCGCCTTTCTGGTTGACGGCAGCAATGACCGCGATGGCTGGGTCGTCAAGGGACCATTCTGCGACGGCTGGCCGATCAACCACATGATCGGCGATCCGCAAACCGGAACGTTGTGGGCCGCAGGCGGCGGCGACTGGCACGGCGCCGGCGTCTGGTGTTCCCGGGACGGTGGCGGGACCTGGGACCTTGTGCGGCTGACCCGCGGCACGATCGACGACTGGGCCGAAAACGATGCGGATTTTGCTGCCATGATCAACTGGAGCGGCGAGGCCCTGCCGTTCACCGACACGTTCTCGCAGATATGGTCGCTGGGTTATGCTCATGGCACGCTATACGCAGGCACCAAGCCCGCGAGCCTGCTGGCCAGCACGGATGGCGGGAAATCCTGGGAGAGAATTGAAGGATTGAGCAATCATCCCTCTGCCGGCAGCTGGAACCCCGGGGCTGCGGGCCTGGTGTTGCACACGATCGTTTCGGACCCAGCGGAGCCGAGAAAACTCTGGATCGGCATATCCGCGGCCGGTGTGTTTGCCACCGAAGATGGTGGCGTCACCTGGGAACGTCGCAACCGCCTCTCCAACGCCGACAGTTGTGGCCATCACGACCATCCGGCGGCACCTCGTGACGGCGAGATCGGTCACTGCGTTCACAACATGATGCGCGCGCCGGGAACCGGTGATCTGCTCTACCAGCAGAACCATCACGGTGTCTGGCGCTCCGTCGATGGCGGACGCAACTGGGATGACATCACCGAAGGGTTGCCTTCGACATTTGGTTTCCCGATCCGGGTGCATCCACGTGATCCGGAAACGCTCTGGACCTTGCCACTCAACGGCGATAGCCAGGGCCGCTATCCGCCCGATGCAGCCGCGGCTGTCTGGCGCTCGCGCGACGGTGGGGCAAGCTGGCAGGACCTGCGCCGGGGACTGCCGCAGCACAGCTGCTATTTCACAGTTTTGCGTCAGGCGATGGCAGGCGATACGCATAATCCGGCCGGCATCTATTTCGGCACCAACAGCGGCTCGGTCTTTGCCAGCCTCGACGAGGGCGACAGCTGGGACGAGATTGCGCGGCATCTGCCGACGATCCTGGCTGTGGAAGTACTCGACCGCAGATGACGCGTAGGCCGGGGAGGGGGCTGCCGGGTGCGGAGATTTATTGAAAAACAGGGCCTTGCAGCCGGTTCGTGACTCAATCTGTCATGTCCCGCCGGTTTCGGAACGGGGATAACCCGCGTGCGTCGTTTCGATGGCGCGCCAAACCGGCTAGGATTGCACTTCCTCGAATCATCAAGCGGCACCCATGCAGCAATATCACGATCTTCTCCGGCTGGTTCTCGACCAGGGCTCCGACCGCGACGACCGCACCGGCACCGGCACGCGCAGCCTGTTCGGCCACCAGATGCGGTTTGATCTGGCGGCGGGATTTCCGGTGCTGACCACCAAGAAGCTGCATCTCCGCTCGATCATCCACGAACTGCTGTGGTTTCTCAAAGGCGATACCAACATTGCCTACCTGAAGGCCAACGGCGTTTCGATCTGGGATGAATGGGCCGACGAGAATGGCGACCTCGGCCCGGTCTACGGCGCGCAATGGCGCTCCTGGCCTGCGCCCGATGGCACAACAATCGACCAGATCGCCGGCGTTGTCCGCCAGATCAAGACCAATCCCTCGTCGCGCCGCCACATCGTCTCGGCCTGGAACCCGGCGGAAGTCGACCAGATGGCGCTGCCGCCATGTCACTGCCTGTTCCAGTTCTATGTCGCTGACGGCAAGCTCTCGTGCCAGCTCTACCAGCGCTCCGCCGACATCTTCCTTGGCGTACCGTTCAACATCGCCTCCTACGCGCTTCTGACCATGATGGTGGCGCAGGTGACCGGCCTGGAACCGGGCGATTTCGTCCATACCCTGGGCGATGCCCACATCTACAAGAACCATTTTGATCAGGCCCATCTGCAGCTTTCGCGTGCGCCGGGGGACTTGCCGGTGATGCGGATCAATCCCGATGTTAGCGATCTGTTTGCCTTCACCTACGAGGATTTCAAGCTCGAGGGGTACGACCCGCAACCGGCGATTTCCGCCCCGATTGCGGTGTGACCATGGACTTGCGCCGGATCCAGGTAAAGGTCGAAGCCGTTTCACGGATCTATGCAAGAAACTGCGACGTGCGCCGCGACGATGACTGGTATTTCCTCAAGATGCAGGAAGAGACCGGGGAGCTGCTGCAGGCCTGGCTGCGACTGACCAGCCGCGGACGCCACAAGGGCGATACCGAGGCCCAGATCCGGTTGCAGCTCGAGGATGAACTCGCTGACTGCCTGGCGCAGGTTCTGCTGATCGCCGAACGTTTCGAGATCGACGTTGAAAAGGCCACCGAGCGGAAATGGTTCAAATACCTGCCTGAGTACAAGCATGCCGGAAACGCCGATGAATAATCCGAAAATCGTTCTGGTCGCAGCCCATGCCCGCAACGGCGTGATCGGCCGCGACGGCGACATGCCATGGCGGCTGCCTTCCGACCTCAAGCACTTCAAGGCGGCCACCCTGGGCACGCCGGTGATCATGGGCCGCAAGACCTATCTCTCCATTGGCAGGCCGCTTCCCGGCCGCGCCAACATCGTGGTCTCGCGATCGGGTTTCTCGGCGGATGGCGTCGAGACGGTGGATAGTTTCGAGGCAGCGCTCGAACTTGCCCGGAACCACGCCCGGCAAACCGGCGCGGACCAGGTGTCCGTCATTGGTGGTGGTCAGATCTATGCCCTCGCCATAGGTCGTGCCGATGAACTGCTGCTCACCGAGGTCGACGCCGAAATTGAAGGCGACACGGTCTTCCCGGCCATTGATTCGGAGCTATGGCAGAAGCTCAGCCTGTCCGATCCGGTGAAGACCGAAAAAGACAGCCATACGGTCCGCTTTGCCGTCTGGCGGCGGCGAAATCGATAATTCGACCGGATTAAGCGTCAATCGGCGCATGATCGCACAATGTCGCGTTGAAAGCGGCGGGTCCGATACCTATAACGAGGACAACGTGCGCACTCCGGGAGATTTCCGGAGCGCGCCATAACACGGTTTGGAAAGAGGTCTTGATGCCCTGGAGCAATCAAAACGGAGGAGGCGGCGGCCCATGGGGCGGCGGCGGTGGTGGAAACAATCAAGGTCCGTGGGGGAAAGGCCCCCAGCCGCCGCGCGGCGGTGGCAACCCGCCAGATCTTGAGGAACTGATCCGGCGTGGCCAGGACAAGCTTCGCCAGGCACTTCCCGGCGGTGGCGGCGGTTCGGGCAGCACCAAGCTGATTGTCGCCTTGGTGGTTCTGGGTCTTGCCGGCCTGTGGCTGATGCAGTCCGTCTACACCGTCCAGCCGGATGAGCGTGGCGTTGAATTGCGCTTCGGCAAGCCCAAGGACGAGATTTCCCAGCCTGGCCTGCACATGATTTTCTGGCCGTTCGAAACCGTCGAACTGGCAACAATCGTTGAACGTGAAATGGACACCGGCGGGTCTTCCCGTACGGGCTCCAGCGATGGCCTGATGCTTTCGGGTGACCAGAACATCGTCGATGTCGAGTTCAAGGTGCTGTATGCCGTTCAGGACCCCAAGGCGTTCCTGTTCAATATCGCCCGTCCCGAAGACACGCTTCGCCAGGTTGCCGAAAGCGCCATGCGCGAAGTGGTTGGCCGCAGGCCGGCCCAGGACATTTTCCGCGACAATCGTGAAGCGATCGCCGCTGAAGTCCAGACCATCATGCAGACTGTCATGGATGCATTCCCGTCTGGCATCGTGGTCAATCAGGTCTCGATCGAAGATGCGGCTCCGCCGCGCGAAGTGGCTGATGCCTTTGACGAGGTGCAGCGTGCCGAACAGGACGAGGACCGCTTCGTCGAGGAGGCCAACCAGTACGCCAACCAGAAGCTTGGTCAGGCACGTGGTGAAGGCGCCCAGCTTCGCGAAGAAGCCTCCGCTTACAAGGATCGCGTCGTCAATGAGGCGACCGGTGAAGCAGGCCGCTTCCTCTCTGTTTATGAGGAATATGCCAAGGCGCCGGACGTGACACGGTCGCGTCTGTATCTCGAAACCCTGGAAAAGGTTCTCGGTGGATCTGACAAGGTCATCATCGGCCAGGATGGCGGCAGCGGTTCCGGCGTTGTGCCCTATCTGCCCCTGCCTGAAATCCGCAAGAATGCTGGAGGCAACAACTAATGGGTAATCGTCTTCCCCTTATCGGCGGTATCCTTGCCGTCATCGCCTTCATCGTCTGGTCGTCGCTGTTTGTCGTCAATGAACGTCAGCAGGCCATCGTCGTCCGCTTCGGTGAAATCCAGGACGTGAAGACCGAGCCGGGTCTTTACTTCAAGCTTCCTTTCGCCTTCATCGACGCTGATACGGTGCAATATGTCGAGGACCGGGCCCTGCGCTTCGATCTCGAAAACATCCGTGTTCAGGTCTCGGGCGGCAAGTTCTACGAAGTCGATGCGTTCGTGCTCTACAAGATCACCGATGCACGCAGGTTCCGTCAGACTGTCTCGGGCGATCTGGTCGCAGCTGAATCCCGGCTCCGTACCCGTTTGAACTCGGCCTTGCGTACCGTTTACGGTCTGCGCGGGTTCGAGGCAGCATTGTCGGAAGAGCGCACCTCGATGATGCGCGAAGTGCGCGACCAGCTTCGCCCTGAAGCGGAATCGCTCGGACTGCGCATTGACGATGTGCGTATCCGCCGGACCGACCTCACTCAGGAAGTCTCGCAGCAGACGTTTGAGCGGATGAAGGCAGAGCGCCTTGCAGAAGCCGAACTGATCCGTGCACGAGGCAACGAGGCAGCGCAGCGTATTCGCGCTATCGCCGACCGTCAGGTTGTCGAGATCGTTTCCGAAGCAGCCCGTGACGCGGAAATCATCCGGGGTGAGGGCGATGGTGAGCGTAACCGGATCTTCGCCGAGGCGTTCTCCAAGGATGCGGAATTCTTCGAATTCTACCGTTCGATGAATGCCTATAGCGAAGCACTCGCCAATTCCGGCACCACCATGGTGTTGTCGCCGACTTCGGAGTTCTTCCGCTACTTCAACAACAGTGTCGCCGACGCAAAGTCAGCGCCTGCAACGGCACCTGCCAATTGATTGAAGGGTAACCGCCAGTGAGCACGTTCTTTCTGGCTGTTGGACTTGTGCTTGTAGTGGAGGGGCTGGCCTATGCGCTGGCCCCTTCCTTTATCCGCCGGATGGCTGAGGAATTGCCCAAGCTGGGCGATGAGTATCTGAGGATTTTCGGCGTTGCCGCACTGGCGATTGGCGTTGGGCTGGTCTATCTGGCGCGGCATATTTGAACCGTTCGCCTTCGCCGTTGTCCGGCCGGCACCGGATCTGCCGGACGCGCGCCATATTTGGTGCAAATTACTGATGAATGAATGTCGTTCAAGGAGACCGACTCGATGAGAAATATTCGCTTTCGCTCTGTCCGGATGGCATTCGCCGCGGCCATGCTGATGGCATCGCCGATGATGATGCCCGCCTATGCGCAGTCCAATCACGGGCCCGCGTCGGTGGCCGATCTGGCCGAAGGACTGCTCGATGCGGTGGTCAATATCTCCACCTCGCAGAATGTCGGCGGCAGCGGGCGCACACTGCCACGGATGCAGGCGCCGGACGGCTCCCCATTCCAGGATTTTTTCGACGAGTTCTTCAAGGAGCGTCAGGGAGAAGGGCAGCGCAGCCGCAAGGTTACGTCGCTCGGCTCGGGTTTTGTCATCGATGCCAAAGAGGGCATCATCGTCACCAACAACCACGTCATCGATGGCGCTGACGACATCGAGGTCAATTTCGCCGACGGCTCCAAGCTCAAGGCTGAACTGGTCGGCGCCGATTCCAAGACCGACCTGGCCGTGCTCAAGGTCGAACCGGTCAAGCCGCTGACCGAGGTTCCCTTTGGCGACTCCGACAAGATGCGGATCGGCGATTGGGTGATGGCGATCGGCAACCCCTTCGGTCTTGGCGGCACCGTCACCGTCGGAATCATCTCGGCGCGCGGCCGCGACATCAATTCCGGTCCCTATGACAATTTCATCCAGACCGATGCCGCCATCAACCGTGGCAATTCGGGCGGCCCGCTGTTCAACATGAACGGCGAGGTCATCGGCATCAACACGGCGATCATCTCGCCCTCGGGCGGCTCCATCGGCATCGGCTTTGCCGTGCCCACCGAGCTTGCCGTCAATGTCATCGACCAGTTGCGCGAATTCGGCGAAACCCGGCGCGGCTGGCTCGGCGTGCGGATTCAGCCGGTGACCGATGAAATCGCCGAGAGCCTCGGCATGGATGAGGCCAAGGGAGCCCTCGTGGCTGGTGTGGTTCGCGGCGGCCCCGTCGACGACGGATCCATCGAGCCGGGCGACGTGATCATCCGGTTTGACGGCAAGGAGGTCGAAGCCATGCGGGACCTGCCGCGTGTTGTCGCCGAAAGCCCGGTTGGCAAGGCCGTCGATGTCGTCGTCATCCGCAACGGCAAGGAAGAGACCGTCAAGGTAACCCTCGGTCGTCTCGAAGACAGCGAGAAGCAGGCCAATGCCGATGACGGCAGTGGCTCTCCGGCTTTGCCCGATGCGCTCGAGACCCTCGACGTGCTCGGCATGACGCTGGCAGAACTGACCGATGACGGCCGGCAGGAATTCGCCATCGCCGATGATGTCGAAGGCGTGCTGATCACCGACGTCGATCCCGATTCCGCCGCCGCCGAAAAGCGCATCATGCCCGGCGATGTCATCGTCGAGATTGCCCAGGAAGCCGTCATGACCCCGCAGGACGTCGAGGACCGGATCGCGGCCCTCAAGCAGGACGGTCGCCGCAACGCGCTGTTGATGCTGGCCGGGCGCACAGGCGAGTTGCGTTTTGTCACCGTCCGCATGGACTGATCAGGTCTTTATGCACACCAATCAAAAGGCGGCTCTCGGGCCGCCTTTTTCGTTTTGGCAATGAAAGCCGTGTCAGGAACGCGGATCGCCGGCCAGCATCTCGTAAAGCACATGCCGGATCAGTCGTGGATGGGTGTCGGGCACGTTCGGGTGGTCAAAATCGAGTTCCGGCCGGGCCGTCATGCCGATCCGCCGCATTACCGCTGTCGAGCGATGATTGTCCGCCACCGCGAAACTGATTATCCGCTCAAGCCCCAGTTCGTCAAAGCCGAAATCGCGCCAGGCCCGCGCCGCTTCGCTGGCGATGCCCTTGCCCCAGAACTGGGGCGCCATCCGCCAGCCGATCTCGACGGTTCCATCCGCCACGCCCGGCACGTTGCTTGTTTCGTAAAGCCCGGCAAAGCCCGCCGTCTCTCCGGTTTCGGCGATTTCGATCGCGGCAAAGCCGTAACCGTTCTTCGCGATCCCGGCCGCCAGCCGGTCCATCATCGCATCGGCTTCAGCGCGGTTGCGACGCACCGCGAAAAACTCCATCACCCGGTCGTCGGAATTGACCAGGTGAAACAGCTCGCGGTCGCTCTCACGCCAGTTGCGCAGGATCAGGCGTTCCGTTCTGAGCAGGGTCATGAGCTGACGAAATCGGTTCGGCGGTAGCCTTGCAGGTAGAGCAGGGCGGTCAGATCGCCGTGATCAATGCGGATATCGGCCTGTGCCGCGACCGACGGTTTGGCATGCAGCGCCACGCCGGAGCCGGCGCGGCCGAGCATACCCAGATCATTGGCCCCGTCGCCGACGGCGATGGCATCAACGGGATCGAGATTCAGCCGGGCGGAGATGTCTTCCAGCGCGTCGACCTTGGCCTGCTTGCCGAGGATCGGTTCGCGCACCGTGCCGCTGAGCACGCCATCTTCGCTTTCGAGAATGTTGGCGCGATTCTCGTCAAAGCCGATCATGGCGGCGACGACGGATGTAAACGAGGTGAAACCTCCCGAAACCAGGGCTGTGTAATGGCCGTTGGCGCGCATGGTGGCGACCAGTTCACGGCCTCCCGGTGTCAGCGTGATGCGGTTCTCGATCACCTGCGCGATCACGTCGACGGACAAGCCCTTGAGCAGGCCCACCCGTTCCCTCAGCGCCGGTTCGAACGCGATCTCGCCGTTCATCGCCCGTGCGGTGATGTCCGAGACCTTGTCCTTCAGCCCGACTTCGGCCGCCAGTTCATCGATGCATTCCTGGCCGATCATGGTCGAATCCATGTCGGCGATGAGGATTTTCTTGCGCCGGGTTTCGCTCACCTGGATGGCCGCATCGACAGGCTGGTCGCCAATCACGGTTCGCAGTGCCGCCAGCGCCCCGGCTGCATCGGTCCCGTCCTTGAGCGCGATGTCGCAGGCAACGCCATCGGCAAGCCAGTAAAGACCGGCACCGTCAACGGCGTTGAATGCGGCTTCCCCGAGCGCTGGCACAAGAACAGGGTTTGACGGATTGGCGACAAGCGTGGCAACGAGGGCCATGGAACAAAAACTCCGGCAACAGGATATATCCGCGCTTCTGATAGCCGGGCCGACCGCCAGCGGCAAGTCCGCGCTGGCAGTCAAGATGGCGCGCGAGCTTGGCGGCGAGATCGTCAACGCGGATTCGATGCAGGTCTACGGCGTGCTCGACCGCCTGACCGCGCGCCCCGACAGCCAGGACCTTGCCGAGGTGCCGCACCATCTTTACGGCCATGTTTCGCCCGGTACTGCCTATTCTACCGGCATCTGGCTGAATCAGGCGACGGAGGTGATCGCCGCAATCCGGGCTCGCGGCGCGCTTCCGGTGATTGTCGGCGGCACCGGGCTCTATTTCAGGGCGCTCACCGGCGGCCTGTCTGAAATGCCGGAAATTCCCGATCCCATCCGCAACGAATTGCGCACCCGGCTGGAAACCGATGGGGTCGAGGCGCTGCACGCCGAACTTGCCGGGCTCGATCCGGTGATGGGCGAGCGGCTTCGTCCGGCAGACCGGCAGCGTATCCTGCGCGCGCTCGAAGTTGTCCGCGCCACCGGCCGGTCGATCACCGAGTTTCAGGGCCGCGGCGGCGCCGTGATCGTCGATCCGCTCAGCGCCCGCTGCATGGTGCTTGAGCCTGCGCGCCCGGAATTGCATGCACGGATCAACCAGCGCTTCGACCGGATGGTCCAGGACGGGGCGATTGATGAGGTCAGGCAGCTGATCGCGCTCGACATTCCACCGCAGCACCCGGCCATGAAGGCCATCGGCGTAAGCCAGATTGCCGATTATCTCGCCGGCCGTCACTCGCTTGAGCGAGCCGTCGAACTGGCAAGCACCGCCACCCGCCAATACGCAAAGCGTCAGATGACCTGGTTTCGCAACCAGCTCGGCGAGGAATGGCAAAGACTGCAGCCGTGAGGCGAAAATAATTCCTGTACCCGCATTTGTTGATAACTGTATTAAGCGAAACATAAGGGGTTGGCACTAGTCTTTGCTCCATTGTCGTGGGTTTCAGTTGGAAAAATGCGTTTTCACAAGGTTGAGCTGTTCTTTCTTCTGCTGATCGTTCTTGTAGCCATCGGCGGACTCTTCTCGTGGGCGGCATTTTCCGCCGCGACTGGCGGCCTCGTGGTCGGTGGTGTGGAAACCGCGGCACGTTTTGCGCTCATGAGTGCCGTGCTGGCAGCACTGTCGGTGGTCTGCGGCTTTCTGCTGGTCTTGCCGATCATGTCACGAAGCCTGCGCGAACGCGGCAAGTTGCAGCGTATGACGGAATCGCTTTCGGTCCGCTCCCTGTCGCTTGAGCATGCTGCCGTCACCGACGGTTTGACCGGCATGTACAACCGCCGCTATTTCGACGAGGCGCTGGCCGAATATCTCGAGGCTTTCGGGCAGATCAAGAAGCCGATCGGCATGGTCATTCTCGATCTCGATCATTTCAAGAAGGTCAACGACACCCACGGCCATGATGTCGGCGACGAAGTCTTGCGCCAGGTCGCCGAGTGCCTGAAGATTTTCACCCGTTATCACGATGTTCTCGCCCGCTTGGGCGGCGAGGAGTTCGCCATTCTCTCTCCCAACATCACCGAGAGCCAGCTCTACAGTCTGTCCGACCGCATCCGCCAGGCTGTCTCCGAGCTCAAGATCACCAATGGCAATGTCACGCTGAAAGTCACCGTCAGTGCCGGTCTGGCCGTCTGGGATGGCATCGAAACTGGTGAAGAACTTTACCGCCGGGCAGACAAGCAGCTTTACGAAGCCAAGCGCCAGGGCCGCAACCGGGTCTGCGCCGCCTGAATCAAACCCGCAAATCCCGCATATCTTCTCAAGATCGCGCCTTCAGGCGCACGGCAAGGCTGTCGGCCGGGCACGAGGATTCCAGGTGTCAGTCCTTGAGCAGGGAGGACAGCGGCTTTTTCAGCAGGCTCGAACGGAGGGAATTGAGTTCCGGGCGCGGTGCGGCGGCAGCCGGTCCGGGGCGGGTGCCCGGCTCCGGTGTGTAAGCCGTTGGCTGATGCGCCGGCTGTGCGTCGGTGAGACGGCGATGGGCCGCTGCCACGTCGAACTGTTCGGCCGGATCGATCGATGGCATCTGCGGGGTGATCGAAGGTTGCTGCGGCCTGACGGCTTCAGCCGGGACCGCTGCCGCCGGGGCAGGGGCTCTCTGCGTGTCATCGATATGCCGCATCCGCATGACGATCTTGCCCAGGTCGACAGTGTTCGGGTCACCCCGGTGAACCGGCTGCAGCCCCGAATTGGCGCGCGGCAGCACGTCTTCCGAAACCCGCTCAAAGACCATGCGCATCGGCACCGCCACGGCCTCGCCGAAGGCGATGGCCTCGCCATTGCCGATCGAGGACAGGAAACTCATGGTCGAGGCCGAGGAGTCGGGAATGGCCGAGCGGATGATGTCCTGGTCGCGGTCGTTGGAAAGCCGCATGGCAAACACGGTCGAGCACTGTGACAGGATTGTCGGATCGAGTTCGCCCGGGCGCTGGGTGATCACGCCGAGGCTGACACCGTATTTGCGGCCTTCCTTGGCGATGCGCGAAATGGCCTGGCGCGTCGGAAAGAATCCGAGCTTCGGATCAGCCGGAACATAGCGGTGAGCCTCTTCGCAGACCACCAGGATGCGCACGCCGCCAGCGCTCCACAGCGCGATTTCAAACGCCATGCGGCACAGGATCGAGGCAACCGAGTTGACCACTTCGGACGGGATCCCCGCCAGCTGGAAGGTGGTCACCGGCTTGCCATCTCCGGGAATGCGGAAGATGTGGCTGATCGTGGTCAGGATGGTGTCGTGAATGGTGTTGGACGAGAACATGAACTCGTAGCGTGGATCGTTGATCGCCGCCTGGATGCGCACCTTGAGCGAGCGCAAATGCGGTTTCTCGGCCCGGCCCTCGAGCTTGCCGATGCGTTCATCGATCAGCGCCAGCAGGTCGGCGACCCGGTAGGGAACCGGCGTGTCCGCGGTGAGCGAGGATTTTTCCGGTCCGCGGCGGATCAGCGCCGTATCGGTGGCGCCCTTGAACAGCCGCTTGGCTTCAGGGATCAGGTCGCGCAGCACGTCGATTTCTTCGGGAATGGATGGGCGTCCGCGGAACAGGACTTCGGTGAATTCCTCGAGCTTGAACAGCCAGAACGGCAGGTCCAGTGTATCCGTGTCGATGACCACCGATTTGTGGGGGAAGGCTGCCGCGAATTCATTGTGCGGATCGAGGATCAGCACCCGCAGTGAAGGGTCGGCCTTCAGCGCCTTGTTCAGCAACAGCGTGACCGCCGTGGTCTTGCCCACGCCGGTGGTGCCGACAACGGCAAAATGCCGCGACAGCAGCGAGGGAATGTGAATGAGTGCGCCCAGCGAGGTGTCCTGGGTCAGCTTGCCGATCACCGCGGTGTCGCTGACACCCGGGTCGTAGATAATTGCAAGATCGGAGGAGCGCATGCGGTGTGCGATGGCGCCGAGATAGGGGTATTGGGTAATGCCGGCGCTGAACTCGGGTTGACCGTCCACGCCTTCGCGGATCTCGCCGACCAGCTCGACTTCGATGTGCATGACATTTTCGTCGGCTTCCGACCACGCGGTCGTTGCGGTCTCCATCGAACAGACAAGCGCCACCACACGGTTGGCGCCGACACTGATGGAAATCAGCCTGCCCACCGACCAGAGTTCGGCCAGCCCGTTGCCGTCCTTGCCGGCGATAGCGCTTACAGTTGCCTTGGAACCGGAGCAGCCGACAACGCGGCCCATCAGCCGGTTTCCTGCCGGGTAGATGCCACGCCGTGCGCGCCCGTCCTCCTCGCTAGAAGCCGGTGTTGTCATTTCGCCGTCCGTGGTCTGCCCATTGTCCATTCCGGCCAACATCGCACTGCCAGGTTAATGCGGAGTTGCGGTCATTGACGATTGGCCGGTTTTGAACCCGGCATTCGGTCAATTAATTCGTTGACGCGGGGTTTATGAGACGGTACGAGATTAAGCATGAACAAGATCGCGAACATTCTCGTGGTAGGACCGCGCATGGGCAGGGTGGCGTAGCCACCCGGCGAAAGCTCCCATGCGCGAAACACAGGCTCCTCCGGGGGCCTTTTTTTATGGCTTAATCCGGGCTATTGAGCCCGACAAACAGACGAAAACAAGGGGTCAGGCAATATGGCCGGCAAGCAAATGGAAATGACAGGCGCGGAAATGGTTCTGCAGGCGCTCAGGGACAACGGCGTCGAGCACATCTTCGGATATCCGGGCGGCGCGGTGCTGCCGATCTACGACGAACTGCACCAGCAGGAAGACATCGAGCATATTCTGGTCCGCCACGAGCAGGGCGCCGGTCACATGGCCGAAGGCTATGCCCGGTCCACCGGCAAGCCGGGCGTCGTTCTCGTCACTTCCGGTCCGGGCGCCACCAACGTGGTCACCGCGCTTCAGGATGCGTTGATGGATTCGATCCCCATCGTCTGCCTCACCGGCCAGGTTCCCACATCGCTGATCGGCTCCGACGCCTTCCAGGAATGCGACACCGTCGGCATCACCCGGCCGTGCACCAAGCACAACTGGCTGGTCAAGGACGTCAACCAGCTCTCCCGCGTCATCCATGAAGCCTTTCGTATCGCCACCACCGGCCGTCCCGGTCCGGTCGTTGTCGACATTCCCAAGGATGTTCAGTTCGCCACCGGCCTCTACACCCCGCCATCGCCGGTGATCGAGCAGAAGAGCTACCAGCCGAAAGTCTCGGGCGATCTCGACAAGATCCGCGAAGCCATCGAGCTGATGGCGACCGCCAAGCGTCCGATCATCTATTCGGGCGGCGGCGTGGTCAATTCCGGCCCCGAAGCCAGCCAGTTGCTGCGCGAACTGGTCGAACTCACCGGGTTCCCGATCACCTCGACCCTGATGGGTCTGGGCGCTTATCCGGCATCGGGCAAGAACTGGATGGGCATGCTGGGCATGCATGGCACTTATGAAGCCAACATGGCGATGCATGATTGCGATGTCATGGTCTGCATCGGCGCCCGGTTCGATGACCGCATCACCGGCCGTCTCGACGCGTTTTCGCCCAATTCGAAGCGGATCCACATCGACATCGACCCGTCCTCGATCAACAAGATCGTCCGCACCGATATCGGCATTCTCGGCGATGTCGGCCACGTGCTTGAAGACATGGTCCGGCTGTGGCGTGCGTCGAAGAAAACCGACCGCAGCCAGCTTGCCGACTGGTGGACCCAGATCTCCAAGTGGAGAGGGCGCAATTCACTGGCCTATGCGGCCAACAGTGACGTCATCATGCCGCAATACGCCATCCAGCGGCTGTATGAGCTGACCAAGGACCGTGACACCTACATCACCACCGAAGTCGGCCAGCACCAGATGTGGGCAGCCCAGTTCTACGGCTTCGAGGAGCCAAACCGCTGGATGACCTCCGGTGGTCTGGGCACCATGGGTTACGGCTTCCCCGCCGCCATCGGCGTCCAGGTCGCTCATCGCGACAGCCTCGTCATCGACATTGCCGGCGATGCCTCGATCCAGATGTGCATCCAGGAAATGTCCTGTGCGGTCCAGCATGAACTGCCGGTCAAGATCTTCATCCTCAACAACCAGTACATGGGCATGGTCCGGCAGTGGCAGCAATTGCTGCATGGCAACCGCCTGTCGCATTCCTACACCGAATCCATGCCTGATTTCATCAAGCTGGCCGAGGCCTATGGCGGCGTCGGCATCCGCTGCGACAAGCCCGGCGATCTCGACGATGCGATCCAGACCATGATCGACACGCCGCGGCCGGTGATTTTCGATTGCCGCGTGGCTTCGCTTGCCAACTGCTTCCCGATGATCCCCTCGGGCAAGGCGCACAACGACATGCTGCTGCCTGACGAGGCCACCGACGAAGCTGTCGCCAACGCCATTGATGCAAAAGGCCGCGCGCTCGTCTGAGCCGCCAGTGGTCTGGCCGAAACAGATGGCCCCATCTGTTTCGAAAAGCCAGCCCACCACCAGAACAGGAACTGATCACATGAACGCTCAGCATCAACCCACCGGTTCGGCCTATTTCATGACCGCCGAAACCGCCCGTCCGGAAACCCACACGCTATCGGTTCTGGTCGACAACGAACCCGGCGTGCTTGCCCGGGTCATCGGCCTGTTTTCAGGCCGCGGCTACAACATCGAAAGCCTGACGGTGTCAGAGACCGAGCACGAGGCGCACCTGTCGCGCATCACCATCGTCACCACCGCCACGCCCAACGTGCTTGAACAGGTCAAGTCGCAGCTTGAACGCATCGTTCCGGTCCACCGGGTGGTCGACCTCACGGTGCGCTCGTCCGAGCTTGGCCATGACAAGCCGCTGGAACGCGAGCTCGCCCTGGTCAAGGTGACGGGCACCGGCGAAGACCGGGTCGAGGCGCTCAGGCTCGCCGACGCCTTCCGCGCCCAGGTGATCGACGCCAACACCGAGCATTTCATCTTCGAGATCACCGGCCGGGTCTCCAAGATCGAACAATTCATCTCGATCATGAAACCGCTCGGCCTCGTCGAGATCTGCCGCACCGGCATCGCCGCCATGAACCGCGGCCCGCAGGGGATGTGATCTGTACATGTGATCTGGGAGTGTAATCTCAGATCATCTGCAGCGGCTCGCGCGAGCGTGGCGGCGGGAACAGCTGGTCGAGTTCACCGATCTGGTCCTCGCTCAGTTCGATATCGGCGCTGGCGCGGTTTTCCGCCACCCGTTCCGGGCTTGAAGACTTCGGTATGGCAATCACATTGTCGCGGCTGATGAGGAAGGCGAGCGCCAGTTGTGCCGGTGTGACGCCGAGGCGTCCCGCCATTTTTCCAAGCCCGTGATGGCGCATCAGCCGGCCTTCATCAAGCGGTGAATAGGCCATCAGC
Source organism: Hoeflea sp. AS16 (assembly GCF_038900095.1). NCBI lineage: Bacteria > Pseudomonadati > Pseudomonadota > Alphaproteobacteria > Hyphomicrobiales > Rhizobiaceae > Hoeflea > Hoeflea sp. AS16. The sequence continues at coordinate 204,531 of NZ_JBBMQQ010000004.1, forward strand.
GGCATGGCATTCTCCGTCATCCATGGCATGAGATCGAACTCGATGCCCCGTGTCGACAGGTTGTAAAGCACCTGGTTGGCGGCGCAATTGCCGCCTTGGGGCAGGGCGGAGAGCTGCCGCATTCCGACAGTGTCGAAGTTCGAGACACCCCAGCGGCCAATCTTCCCGGCGCCGCGTAATTCCTCGAACGCTTCCAGCGTGCCGCTCAGCGGATGGCGGCCGGGCCAGTGCAGCAGATAGAGATCGATATGGTCGGTGCCAAGCCGCTTGAGGCTGGCCTCGCAGGCGGCGATCGTGCCCTTGTGGCTGGCGTTGGACGGCAGCACCTTGGAGACGAGGAACACCTGATCGCGCCAGCCCCTGATGGCCTCGCCGGTGATCTCCTCGGCGCCTCCGCTGGCATACATCTCCGCCGTGTCGATCAGCGTCATGCCGCAATCGATGCCCGCCTGCAGCGCCCGGACCTCGCTTGCGGCCTCGGATCGGTTCTCGCCCATGTGCCAGGTTCCAAGGCCGAGCGCCGGCACGGTATGACCATCGGGGAAGCGGGCTGTGGGAAGCGGATGGCTCATGCAGGTCTCCTGTGCCGGGATGGGTGTCGATCACATTCTGGAATGCGGGCATGACGACAATTTGTTTGCCACGCACGAAAGGTGGTTTATCAACCATAGGCCGGCATTCAGCCGGCGGGAACGGATATGGTACTGGAAACTTTTCTGTCGCTGATCGTTTTCGCCTTCGTCACCTCGGTGACGCCGGGGCCGAACACCATGATGCTGTTTGCCTCGGGCGTGAATTTCGGCTTCCGCCGCACCTTCCCGCACATGGTCGGCATCGGCGCCGGCTTCTTCTCTCTGCTGCTGGGCGTTGGCTTTGGTCTCGGCGCCCTGCTCAATACGGTGCCGGTTCTCTACACGGTGTTGAAAATCGCCGGCGGCGCCTATCTCGTCTATATCGCCTGGAAAATCGGCATGTCGCGGGCGATGCCCGACGGCAAGGTCGGTGAGCATCCACTGACGTTTTTGCAGGCGGCGGCGTTCCAGTGGGTCAACCCTAAGGCCTGGGTGATGGCCGTGACCGCAATGACCATCTACACCAACCCCGACCGCTACACGCTCACCGTGTTCCTGGTCGGCCTGGCTTTCGTGCTGACCAATTTCCCCGCAGTCTTCACCTGGGCAGGTTTCGGCTCGATGCTGAGATCCTGGCTGTCCGATCCGGTGCGTCTCAAATGGTTCAACATCACCATGGCGGTGCTGCTGGTTTTGAGCCTGTGGCCGATGTTGCGATAGCTCATCGAGAGGATTAACCTGCCGCCATGTCCCATGATCACCACGACCACCATCACGACAACGAGCTCGATCCCTTCGCGGCCCGGGTCAAGGCGCTGGAGACCATCCTCACCGAAAAGGGGCTGATCGACCCGGCGGCCATCGACACCATCGTCGAGACCTACGAGCACAAGGTCGGCCCGCGCAACGGCGCCCGCGTGGTGGCAAAGGCCTGGACCGATCCCGGCTTCGCCGAATGGCTTGAGCGTGATGCCACGGCGGCCATCGCCTCTCTTGGCTACAGCGGCCGCCAGGGCGAACACATGCAGGCGGTGTTCAACACCCCCGATACCCATAATTTCATCGTCTGCACCCTGTGCTCCTGCTATCCGTGGACCGTGCTCGGCGTACCGCCGGTCTGGTACAAGGCGCCGCCCTACCGCAGCCAGGCGGTGATCAATCCGCGCGGCGTGTTGGCGGAATTCGGCCTCGTGCTGCCGGAGGAAACCCGTATTCGGGTGTGGGATTCCACCGCCGAGCTGCGCTACATGGTGGTGCCGATGCGCCCGGCGGAAACCGGAGACTTGAGCGAAGACGAACTGGCGAAACTGGTGACGCGCGATTCGATGATCGGCACCGGCCTGCCGCTGAGGCCCGGATCGCTTGGCCCGGGCGCACTCTGGCCGCCGCAGACCGATCCCGGGGCAGCCACATGAACGGGCCGCATGATCTCGGCGGGCAGATGGGCTTTGGCCCGGTTGCGCCGGAAACCGACGAGCCGGTCTTCCACGCTGGTTGGGAGCGCCGCGCACTCGGCATCACCCTTGCAACCGGAGCGTTCGGCGCCTGGAACATCGATGAAAGCCGCCACGCCCGCGAAAGCCTGCATCCGGCGACCTATTACTCGGCAAGCTACTATGAAATCTGGATCCGGGCGCTGGAGACATTGCTCGAGCGCCATGGTTTTGTCTCCCCTGACGAGCTTGCGGCCGGCCACAAGATCTGGCCCGGCGTCAAACCGAAACGCGTGCTCCACGCTTCCGATGTGGCTGCTGTTCTGGCGCGTGGCGGACCCTGCAACCGCGAGGTCGAGGCGGCGCCCAAATTCGATGCTGGCGACCGGGTGCGCACCATCAACGAGCACCCGCAGGGCCACACCAGGCTACCGCGCTATGCCCGCGGCAAAACCGGTGTGATCGAAGCGGTGCGCGAGGGCTTTGTCTTCCCCGACACCAATGCCCACGGCAAGGGCGAGGTCCCGCAGCATGTCTATACCGTCAGCTTCGATGGTCGGGAGTTGTGGGGGCAGGGGGGCGACCCGGCGCTGACCGTGTCGATTGACGCCTGGGAGAGCTATCTTGAACCCGCCTGAACCGGACAAGCCATTTCAACTGCCCGCAGGAACCGATCCCGATGCGCCCGCATTTGCCGAACCCTGGCAGGCACAGGCCTTCGCGCTCGCGGTAGCGCTGCATGAGCGCGGGCTGTTTACCTGGACCGAATGGGCAGCCGCGCTCTCCCGGCAAGTCGCCAAACCCGGTGCCGCAGCCGATGGCAGCGATTATTACCAGCACTGGCTGGCCGCGCTCGAGGGGTTGCTGGGCGAAAAGGGCGTGACTGGCCGGGACATGGTCGACGCACTTTCCGCATCCTGGCAGCGTGCCGCCCACGCGACACCGCACGGGCAACCGATCAGGCTGGAAAATGACCCCGAGAAGGTGTGAAGCCGGGCTGTTCTTGCCTGCCTGACCTCAGTTGAGCCAGTCGGGCGCCTTGTTGAACGGAGTTCCGAACCGTGCCAGCCAAAGGCTGCGGGCAATCCGCCGGGCAATCACCACAATCGCCGCCGCAGTGTCAGCTTGAAACAGCTTTGACGTTGTGCTTTCGAACAGCTCCAGCCACTGCCGGAAATCGTCTTCTTCCAGATCCGGCAAGCCATTGTGCTTTACCACGGGCTGTCCGGAATACTCGCCCGAATGCAGCAGCACCGAACGCCAGAACTTGTTCATCCGTTCCAGGTGCGGCTCCCACTTGCCCGCAAGCCGGTCCTCGAACAGCGGGCCGAGGCGCGGATGTGTGCGGATGTCCCCGTAGAACCTGTCGACCAGCTGCGCAATCTCGCCCGGCGAGATGTCGACTGCCGGTGTCCGTGGCGGTGCCGGGCGGGCGGTGAGCACGATCGATGCGGGCTTGTCAGCCATAATATTTCAGCGCGATCAGCAACGCGATCGCTCCCCAGAAGCACATGTTGATAAACGAGCGGATCAGGCCGCCATCCTGTTCTACCGTAATGCCGAGCTTCTGGCGAACCAGATCGCCCGGGAGCAGAAACAGCCAGAGCAATGTTTTCATGACGACCTCTTTTCTGGTATTTGAATTACCACTATTAGATCGCCAAGCAAAATGCAATATATGATATACCAGTATCGAGGTATCCCATGCGTCTGACCCTGCACACCGATTATGCATTTCGCGTGCTGATGGCACTGGCGCGCGCTCCCGATCAGGTGCAATCGGTCGATGATCTGGCGCGCGAGTTCTCTGTGTCGAAACATCACCTTATGAAGGTTGCCCAAAACCTGACCGCCGGCGGTTTCGTTTCCACCGTTCGCGGCCGCAATGGCGGCCTGCGCCTGGCAATGCCTGCGCGCGACATCAATCTCAAGGCGGTGGCCCTGCACATGGAACCCGATTTCAACATCGCCGGCTGCTTTGGCGACGAGCAATGCTCCTTCCTGCCGCGTTGCGGCCTCAAGGGCGTGCTGGGGCAGGCCAAGATGGCCTTCCTTCAAACGCTGGCAAAGCATGATCTTGAATCGATTCTCTAGCCCGATCGGCTGAATTGCCGGGTCGCATCGCCTTGCCGAATCTGCCATGAGGGATCATGAAGTTTTCTCCCCAACAGGATGAGGCGCTCAAAGCCGTCTCGCGCTGGCTCAAGGATGGCCAGACCCCGATCTTCCGCTTGTTCGGCTATGCCGGCACCGGCAAGACCACGCTGGCCAAGTATTTCGCCGACAATGTCGATGGCGAAGTGCTGTTTGCAGCCTTCACCGGCAAGGCGGCCCAGGTGCTGCGTGCCCGCGGCGCCAAGAACGCCCGCACCATCCATTCGCTGATCTACCGGCCCAAGGGCGAGGAGGAGGTTTCCGACGAGGAAACCGGCAAGACCACCGTTTCGCCGATGTTCGCCATCAACCGGCAGAGCCCGCTGGCGCAAGCAGCACTCATCATCATCGATGAATGCTCAATGGTCGACGAGGCGCTGGGCAAGGACCTGATGAGTTTCGGCACGCCGATCCTGGTGCTCGGCGATCCCGGACAGTTGCCGCCGATCTCCGGTGGCGGTTTCTTCACCGAGCACGAGCCCGACATCCTGCTTACCGAAATTCACCGCCAGGCCCGCGACAACCCGATCATCGATCTGGCCATGCAGGTGCGTGAAGGCCGCGAGATCATGCATGGCGATTACGGCGCAGCCCAGGTGATCGGCAAGAACGAGGTCGACCGCGACATGGTGCTCGAGGCCGACCAGGTGCTGGTCGGGATCAACCGCACCCGCCGCCGTTACAACCAGCGTCTGCGGGAGTTGAAGGGGTTTGACCAGAATTATCCGCAGGCCGGCGACAAGCTTGTCTGCCTGAGGAACGATCCTGCCAAGGGCCTGCTCAACGGCTCGCTCTGGCAGGTCATGACCTCGTCCAAGGAAACCGTCAAACCCGGCATCAACCTGCTGGTACGGCCCGAGGATGACGACATGGAGCGCGGCTCGGCCAAGATCAAGCTGCTCAAGAGCGCTTTCGACGATCCGGATCTGGACGTGCCCTGGCAGACCAAGAAGCGCTACGACGATTTCGACTATGGCTACGCGCTCACCGTCCACAAGGCGCAAGGGTCGCAATGGAACTCCGTCGTCCTGTTCGATGAAAGCTTTGCCTTCCGCGACAGCCGCGAACGCTGGCTCTACACCGCGATCACACGGGCTGCCGAACGGCTGGTCATTGTCAGGTAAAGCTCTGGACCAGCACGGCCTGCACGGGCTGTTCCATCGGCGCGGTGTGCGGCTTGGGTGAAGCGGAGGCCGAAGCCCGGTGCAGATGCGCGGCGAAGTCGGCTTCCGGCATCGGCCTGCCAAAATGATAGCCCTGAAACTCGTGGCATCCGCAATCGAGCAGGAAGGCATGCTGGTCCGGGGTCTCGATGCCTTCGGCCAGCACCACGAAGCCGAGATCGAGGCCAAGCTGGACGATGCTCCTGACCAGTGCCGCGCCACGTTCGCTTTCCTGCGATTCCTGCACGAAGCTGCGATCGATCTTGAGCTCGTCGAGCGGCAGGCGGCGCAGATAGCTCAGCGATGAATACCCGGTGCCAAAATCATCCAGCGCAAAGCGGATGCCCTGGGCGCGCAGGTTTTCCATCCTGGTCACCGTTGACGCCAGATCATACACAAGCACGCTTTCGGTCAGCTCCAGTTTCAGCCGCGACGGATCGATGCCGTGGAAACGCACGGCTTCGAGAACCGAGCTCTCGAAATCCTCGACCTGGAACTGGCTGGCGCTGACATTGACCGCCAGCGTCAGCTTGCCCAGCACCGGATCATCGCTCCATGCCGCCAGCGTGCGGCAGGCTTCCTTGAGCACCCAGCCACCCAGCAGCGGCATCAGGCCTGCCTCTTCGGCCACCGGGATGAAGTCGCCCGGCGGGATCTGGCCGCGCTCGGGGTGCTGCCAGCGCAACAGCGCTTCGGTGCCGCGAATGGTACCGGCATCGTCGATCTGCGGCTGGAAATACAATTGCATTTCCGAGTTGCGGACAGCATTGCGCAATTGCAGCGCCAGCCCCTTGGGCCGGGTGAACTCGCGCTGCAGCGCATAGATGCCGCCGTACAGCAACGCGGTTGCCAGGATCGAATTGACCCAGACGCCATTGGTGCGGATCTCGTCGGAAATCGGTTGGGCGAACGGAAACATGTACGATGTGCTCGCCAGCACGACGAACAGGCAAAGGCAGGCCGCGGCTATCACCAGGTGGATCTTCGACGGATGCCGCACATGGTTGATGAAGCCGAGAAAGGCGATGTCGAGCAGGTAGAGATGGGTGTTTCTCGGAAACGCTGCGGTTGGCTGGTCAAACGTCAGCGCGAAGCAGGTAACGAAGACCATCAGCGCCAGTTGCGTGGCGATGGTTGCGGCATTCAGCCGGCCGGTTTCAAGCAGCAGCCAGCCCCCGGCTGCCACTCCGACAAGGATCAGGTCGGCCATGACGAACGGCCATTGCTGTTTCCAGGAAAAGAAGACGGCCCACAGCAGACCAATCCCGATGACCATGACACACGCAATCTGATAGATGAAAATGAGCTGCCGCGACTGTTTGTCGGCCTCTGCTTCATTCACCGTCATCTGATGGGATCCTGCCAACGTCATCTCGCCTGTTAGGTCCTGCAGTGGCGAAACTTGTGCAACTGTCGGGCGAGATGATTAGCATTGCAGAATTTAAGGATGTAATCATATAGGGCTACAACTTATCACCGGTGTGTTGTGGTGCGACAAGGTGTAATGACGCCGGACGGGCCTGTTGTGGTTGCCTTCCGGTATGGGATAGCGTGAGTTTGGTTGCCGGTTTTGCCAATGCCGTTAGCGGCATCCCAACCGCTTCGAATACCGGCAAGGCATGTTATAGGGTGGCGCGACCATATCCGAAGCGACGGAAACTGCGATGATTCCCTGGAACCGGCTTGACGCCGTTCAACTTGAAGACGGCGGTGAGCTCAAGCTGATGCAACGCGGCAGCGAGTTCTCCATCATGCTTGGCTCGAACGAGCTGATGAACAGCCGGCTGAGCGGCTCCGAGGAGGCGTTGGCCAATCTTGCCGCGGAAAAGCTTGAGGGCAGGAAAGCGCAGCGCATGCTGATCGGCGGGCTCGGCATGGGCTTTACCCTGCGCGCCGCGCTCAGGCGCCTCGACGCTGAGGCGCGCATCACCGTCGCCGAACTTGTGCCCGAAGTGATCGCATGGGCGAAAGGCCCGATGGCGGACGTCTTCGATGGCTGTCTTGAAAACCCCTGCGTCAGCCTGCACACGGGCGATGTCGGAGAACTGATCCGCGGCAGCGTCAGCGCCTGGGACTCGATCTTGCTCGACGTCGACAACGGTCCCGACGGGCTGACCCGGCAGGGCAATGATGCGCTCTATTCCGCCCAGGGGCTCGCAAGCGCCCATCGCGCGCTCAAGCCCGGCGGGGTCTTTTCGGTCTGGTCCTCCGCCCCCGATCCCGCCTTCACACGACGGTTGAAACAGGCGGGATTTCAGGTTGCCGAGGTGCCGACCCGCGCCAGCACGAAAAAGCGGGGCGCGCGGCACATGATCTGGCTGGCCGCCAAGCCGGGGCTTGCCCCTCAAGCCTGAGAGGAAAACTGCGGCCGGCCGCACCGGCATGCTTCGCTTGGGCTGTGTGAAGAGAGGCAGCGTCCGGGGCAAAAAGGGCGCTCAAGAGGCTGATATGATGGAGAAAACATCAAAATATCAAAATCTCATATAAGCCTGTTTAAGGCTCGTTAGCCATTTGAAAATAGTTGTTGGGAGAGATCATGAGGGTCTCGTTGCGAGCTCTGAAAGCGGCAGATGACTGCCCCGGCTCATGTGCCATCATCAGGGAATAGAATTATGCATCATGACGCTTCCAGGCGCAGCGAAATCGCGGCCAAGCTTGACTTTGTCGGAATGGGTAAAGCGCAACTGGCGTCACTGACTGCGCGCAAGGCGCAGGTCGAAAACCTGATCGGGCCGGCGCTGGACCGGTTCTATGCCCAGGCGACGTCCAATCCGGAAACCGCCCGGCATTTCAATGATGCATCCCATGTCGGCCACGCCAAGCAAAAACAGGTCGAGCACTGGCGCACGATCATGACCGGAAAGTTCGATCAGGCCTACATTGACGGCGTGACCAGGATCGGCAAGGTCCACGCCAGGCTGGGGCTGGAACCGCAGTGGTATATCGGCGGCTACTCGCTGGTCCTCGAAGAGATGATCAAGGGCCTCATCACCACTGAACTCGGTGGTTTCGGCGCACGCCGAAAAGCCGCTGAAACCGCTGAAGGTGTTGCTGCCCTGGTCAAGGCTGCGTTGATCGACATGGACTATTCGATCACGGTCTATCTCGACGTCCTGACCGAGGAACGCGAAAAGGCGGAGCAGGAGCAGCTCCGGCTCAAGGCAGAGCAGGACAAGGCGCTGCAGGCGCTTGAGCAGGCGCTGCACGGCCTGGCCGCAGGCGATCTCGGCTCCACCATTTCCGAGCCCCTGTCTGCCGATTTCGACCAGCTCAAGGCCAATTACAACGCATCCGTTGCCAAGCTCAGCGAAGCGTTCGGCGAGATAATCACCTCCATACGGCAGTCGGAATCGGACACGCGCGAGCTTTCCGGTGCCACCGACGACATGGCAAAGCGGACAGAACAGCAGGCGGCAGCTCTCGAGGAGACCGCCGCGGCGGTCGAAGAGATCTCGGTCATCTCGAAGCAGTCCGAAGAACGCGTGCGTGAGGCGCGGCAGGTTGTCGAGGCTGCCTCGGAACAGGCGGCGTTGTCCGGCGAGACCGTGTCCGACGCGATCTCGGCGATGGGCAAGATCGAGGAATCCTCCAAGAAGATCACCCAGATTATCACCGTGATTGACGAAATCTCGTTCCAGACCAACCTGCTGGCGCTCAATGCCGGTGTCGAGGCGGCGCGGGCAGGCGAGGCGGGACGCGGCTTTGCCGTGGTGGCGCAGGAGGTTCGTGAACTGGCCCAGCGCTCGGCTGCCGCGGCCAAGGAAATCAAGGACCTGATCGACGCATCTTTCGACGATGTTTTGAGGGGAGTGTCGCTGGTCAACAAGACCGGAGACACGCTCAGCAGCATCGGCGATCAGGTGCGCGTCATCAGCGAGCATTTCGGCCTGATCTCGATGGCGGCTCAGGAACAGGCCACCGGCATCTCCGAGATCAACACCGCCATCGGCTCGATGGACCAGATCACCCAGCAGAATGCGGCCATGGTTGAACAGACCAACGCCGCCACGCAAAACCTGCTCGGCATCAACCAGACCCTCGGCCAGCTTGTCTCGCGCTTCTCGGTTTCGGGACAGAGCAACCAGGTGATGCAGCAGCCGCGTTATACCAGGGCGGCCTGACAGTCATGGTTCCAGCCTTGCTGCGTCAAGCGGCAGGGCTTGACCGTGCCCCGTAGTCCGCAGCCCTTGCCGGATCGAGATTGGTCCTGCCCAGATCGCCTCCGGCCCAGGCCATCACCTTCGGGTCCATCACCTTGAACCACAACGACGGAAACGCTGCCAGCAGGAAGCTGCCGGGATAGCCCGAAGGCAATGTCGGCAGATCGTCAAACGAGCGCAGCGCCTGGTAGGGCCGGACCGGATTGGCGTGATGATCCGAGTGCCGCTGCAGGTGAAACAGCATCAGGTTGGATATGATGTGGTTGGTGTTCCACGAATGCCGCGGTTCGCACGGACCGTAACGCCCGTCCGGCCTGAGATCCCGCTTGAGCCCGTAATGCTCGATGTAGTTGGCGGTTGTCAGGTGAAACCAGCCGATCAGGTTGTGAACCAGCACGAACGCCAGCATTGGCCAGCCGAAGGCCGCGATCAGCATCGCATCCACCGTCAGCGTGATCGCGTAGCCCTGCAGAATGTCGTTGCGCCAGTGCCAGAACCGCAAGCCCTTGCGCGCAAGCCGCTCCCGCTCCATCTGCCAGCCGCGCCGGGCTGTGCCCGGTATCTCGCGGCAAGCAAACCGCCACAGGCTTTCACCCAGCCGGGCCGATGCCGGGTCTTCCGGCGTGGCGACATGCACATGATGGCCGCGATTGTGCTCGATACAGAAATGCCCGTATCCGGACACCGCATTGGCGAATTTCGCGCCCCATTGATCCAGCCGGTACGGCTTGTGACCCAGTTCGTGGCCGACGGTGATGGCGGTGCCCGAGCTCACCCCTGCCGCGACAACCAGCCCGGCCGAGGCCCACAGCGGTGTCCCGGGTTGTCCCGCGGCAATCGCGCAGGCGAGGAAGGAAAACCAGAACACCGGCACCGAGAGAAACAACAGCACCCGGTAATAATTGTCCGACGCCATCGCCTCGACCACCTCTTCGGGCGGGTTGTTCGGGTCGACGCCGAGCAGATGGTCCCCGACGATGTAGACGCCATAGTAAAACACGATCGGGACCAGCGCCCACCAGGCGTTTCCGGTGACAAGCAGGGCCGTCGCCGCCAGGCCCGGCAGGGAAGGCGACAGCACCGACAATATCCACAGCCCGCGTTTCTTGTCGCGGTACTCGACGTGCTTGCCGGTCCTGGTCGTGCCCACGAAAATCATCGCCCGCCTCCTCGTCCGCCAGCCTATGCTTCCTGCCGGTTGCGGGCAAGGATGGCGGCAAGGCTGCTGCCCTCTGTTCGGGGAGCCCTTGGCTCCGCCTTTCCGGTGAGCGATTTCTTAACGCTGAAAGGCTACAAGGATATCAGGTGTTTCGCACAAGGAAGACTTCAATGCGCTATCTGACCGCGGTTGCAATCCTGATCGGCATCACGCTGGCCGGCCCTGCCCATGCCTTCGACTACGAGCGCCTGCTCACCCAGGCTTTCGGTTCCTCCGATCCGAAAGACCTCGGCTGGCCGATCTTCGGGGTGATCGCCCTGTTTTCAGTGTTCTTCTTCTGGATTGCGCTCAGGATCGGCAGGAAACGCCAGCGCCGCATGATCGAATCCTACAATGAACAGCTTCAGGATTATTCAGGCCGGCTGCGCAAGGGCAGATCCTGAACCCGTTGCCCGGATCCGTGATCCGCTGAGCCGTCCTGCCGCGACGGTTGGCAATTGCCGGGCAGGCCAACCCATTCATTCAAGCCGGGAATGCTGGCTTTCCTGAAATTCATTTCACATCGGCCGCCAATGCTTTAGATATCGGCGGGAACCCATGGCCGTAAGCCTGCGGTTATTCAGTTGTCCCTGTCCGTGAGGCCGCCATGCCCGCCCAACTTTCCGTCAATCTCAATGCTGTCGCAATGCTCCGCAACCGCCGCGACCTGCCGTGGCCGAGCGTCACCGGCCTGGGGCGGATAGCGCTTTTGAATGGCGCGCACGGGCTGACCGTGCATCCAAGGCCTGACCAGCGCCATATCCGCTTTTCCGATCTGCCCGAGATCCGGGCGCTGATCGACGATGAATTCCCCCAGGCCGAGTTCAACATCGAAGGCTATCCCACCGACGAATTCCTGGCGCTGGTCGATGCCAATGCGCCCGAGCAGGTCACGCTTGTTCCCGACGATCCCACCCAGGCGACCTCCGATCACGGCTGGGATTTTGAAGGCAAGGGCAATTTCCTCCGCTCGGTGGTCCAGCGGCTGAAGAAGGGCGGTGCCCGCGTTTCGCTGTTCTGCGATCCCGATGCCAGCCGGATTGCGCTCGAAGCGGCCAAAGCCACCGGCGCCGACCGGGTCGAATTCTACACCGGCCCCTATGGCGGAACCTATGACGACCCCGTCCGCGCCGCCGAAGAGCTCAAGAAACTTGAAACCTCTGGCCGGATCGCAAGCGAGCTTGGTCTTGGCGTCAATGCCGGTCACGATTTGACGGTCGAAAACCTTCCGGCGCTTGCCCGCGCCTTGCCTAATCTGCTGGAAGTCTCTATCGGCCACGGCCTGACCGCCGATGCGCTCGAATACGGAATGGCCGAAACGGTCCGCCGCTTTGTCAAAGCCTGTGGCTAGGCCGCTTTCTTCGGTCTGACCTCCCTCCGTCGCCAATGGACAAAGGGAGGCCAGGATCATGGCCGGAGATCAGAGCCATGACATCGGTCGGGCGTGAAGCCCGGCGTCAGCCCAGCAGCGCCGCTTTCTGGCCATTGAGAAAATCTGCCAGCGACGTCAGCTTTGCGCCGGAAAGCGTGGCCGCATCATCGGTCACGATATCGATCTTGCCTTCCCGCGTGTTGGTGTCGAAGGAAACGAAGGTCGGGATGAACGGGGCCGGCACGCCGGCGCCGGCCATACCCTGGCCCAGCTGCTCGTCGGTGACGTGAACCACGGCGAGCGGCTTGCCGGTGGCCTTTGAAACCAGATCCGCAATTTCTTCCGTGCTGTAGGCCACTGGCCCGGTGAGCGTGTAGACGGCGTTCCCGGATGCCGGCTTGGCCAGGCTTGCCGCAATCGCGCGGGCAACGTCATCACGGGAAATATGGGCAATTTTGCCGGTTCCGGCCGAGCTGTACCATTGGCCGCTGGCGACCGCATGCGGCAGCGTCATCAGCAGGTTTTCCATGTACCAGCTGTTGCGGAAGATGGTGTAGCCGAGGCCGGTTGCCTTGATCGCGTCTTCGGTTTTCTTGTGATCGGGCGCAAAGGTGACCTTGGCGTCTTCCGGGTTTGGCATCGAGGTGTAGGTGATATGGCCGACACCGGCTGCCTTCGCCGCCGTCACCGCGGCCAGATGCTGTCGCAGCCGGGTGCCTTCGCCGTCAAGCGCGTCGGTGGAGATGATCAGCACCTTGTCCACGCCGTCAAACGCCCGTGCCAGCGTATCTGCATCATCGAAATCGACCTTGCGGGTTTCGACACCGCGGCCGGCGAGGTCCGACAGTTTTGCGATATCGCGCGAACCGGCGATGATCGAGGAGGCGGGTACCTTGTAGGTGTCGATGAGGTGATGCATCACGGCCGCGCCAAGCTGACCCGAAGCACCGGTGACAAGAAGTTTGCCAGTCATGTCTTTTTCCTTTGGTGGGAGACGTCGCAAGTTGCGAGTCTCGAAAATGATGTAACTCTCATATTGAGAGTTACTGCACATATGGTATGTAAGTGGAATGTGAAAGAAGGCAGTTTTGCCGCCGATAGGCACCTGAAAGGAACCGCCATGGATGCCCATATCCCGTTCTCCGAACGGATCCGCATGATGCAGGGCGAGGACAAGCTCGAGAATTGCCCGGTGCGCCAGGTCATGCAGGGCATATTCGGCAAGTGGAGCACCCTGTTGGTGCTGGCGCTTGCCGAGCGGCCCTACAGGTTTGGCGAGTTGCGTCGGCTGGTCCCGGACATCTCGCAGCGCATGCTGACCCAGACGCTCCGCGATCTCGAGCGTGACGGTTACGTCTACCGCAAGGTCTATGCGACCAAGCCGCCCAGTGTTGAATATGGCCTTACCGATCTGGGAACATCGATGCTGACGCCGCTCAATGATCTGGTGATCTGGGCAGGCGAGAACTTCGCCCGGGTCGATGCGGCCAGAAAGCAGTTTGACCGGGCAGGCGGCGCATAGGAATTTCCCGGCCCGCCAACCCTTAGACATCAAGCCGCCAGGCCTGTCGGCAATGGTTGCCTCGGCGCGCCTTATTTCACATGCCTGAAACTGCCTGTGATTGGTCTTGAAATTGTCAGACTGCTCGGCCAGAAAGCGGCAAAGCTTTAACCGGGGTGAATATGAGTCGAATCAGAATCACAGCCATGATTGTTACGCTGGCGCTGTGCGGGTGTGTTGCACAGTCCCCGCAGAATGCCGGCGGCAGAAAAACCTCGGTCAATCTCGATGCCGTGCTGCCGCCGCAAAGCCTGTTGCGTGACGATACGCTCGCCGCCCTGTCGCATGACCGCAGCCAGAGCCGACTTGGCTATGTCGGCGTCTGGGCCACCGATGGCGACAAATGTGCGATGATGGACCAGACGGCCTTTGAAGGCTTTGCCGTGATCACGCCGAACAGCCTGCGCCGTTCGGCTGAAACCTGCACCTTCGAGCCCGGCGAACCCGGTTCGAACGTCGCCCGCCTAGACGCGACCTGCAAGGCCAGGGGCCGGAAGACCACCAAGCGCACGATCTCGCTGCAGATGCTTTCCAGCCGTTCGCTCTATCTCAGAACCGCGCCAGACCGCCCCGGCGTCGCCATGGTCCGCTGCCGTCTGCTGCAATAGCCGTCAGCGCGCGGGCGAACGCTAGATCCACCTGGCGACAGCCGCGATCAGATGTGCGCCCGGAACCAGCAGGATTTGCGCGAACACGGTTCCGGCCAGCCTGCTCAGCACCATCCATACCAACACCCGCCGGTAACGGGCCTCGCTGGCTTCGCCTGCGACCACGTCGTCGGTGAGACCTGCGAGATAGGGATCGATCAGGATGAACATCATGATCGTCGCAACCCCGTTGATCACCGCGGACAGTGAGCTTGCCGTCACCCGGAACTCCGGATCGATCGATCCGGCATAGATCGCCGACAGCACGCCGACGGTCCACAGTGCCGTGGCAAGGAAATTCATCCCGACATAGACCGCGGGAAATTCTTTCGACACCCGCAGCGATGTCAGGTTCTGGTACCGCGGCAGCGCCACCGACTGCATGACAACGGACGCCCCGCGCGGCGTCAGCGCCTTCAGCATCAGCCGCGCCAGGTTGCGCCGTCTCTTGAAGCTCGCAACCGCCCCGGTGGCGACGCGTTGAACCGTGGGAATCAGCAGCCCGCCAATCACCGTCCCGAACGATGCCGCCGCCAGGATCAGCGCGAAATCCCATTGCAGATGGCTCGAAGCGGCGTCGAGGATCGAGGTCTCCACCCGCTTGGCCAAGAGCGGCGCCTGGAACGAGTTCGACGTCCGCGAGATCAGCACAACCGCATTGAACAGCGAAAACGCAATCGCGATATGCCCGGTCCGGATCCCGGCGATCCTGAACGCAAACGCCAGCGTGCCCACCAGGTGTATGACGAAGGTCAGGATGATGATGGCGAAAAGTTGCGTGTCCATTCTGATGCCTGCCCGAAGCGTGAGTGTGCGGCGCGGAGCTATGGACCGGTTTCGGGCTTATTTGCGGCGGGCAGGGGTGCCTGACACCGCGAGCGGGCAGACGCTGTCGATCATCGCGGCAAGACGGGAGCGAAGGACATGCATGTCCGCGATCCGTGCGTCGACCGCCTCGAGCTTGCCGCGAAGCACCTCGGCCAGGCGCTCCTGGCTGATCTCGCCATCGCTGCCTTCAGGCAGTTCGTCGGCGATCTCGGCAAGGGTGAATCCCAGCCGCTGCGCCATGCGGATGTAGGTGACGATCATCGCTGTCTGTTCGGGGTAGCTGCGGTAGCCGTTGGATCCGCGCAACGGCCGGATCAGCCCGCGTTTCTCGTAAAAGCGCAGCGTGTCGCGGCTCACGCCTGATATTCTCGCCAGTTCGCCGATCTGCATCAAACCCTCTTGACCCTGGACTATACTCCAAGGTTTACAAACCCCAGCATCCACAATCAAGGGAGAAACAGGATGCTGACCAAACCCACCTATCTTCGACTTCTGCGCGCAAGCGCGGTTTATGACCTCGTTATCACCGCACCCTTTGCAACCCCTTGGACCTTTGTCCTTCTGGAAAGCCTGTTGCGTCAGACCCATGAGCGGCTCGGCCTCCCGGGCATCTTGCCCGTTCCCGATCCGATGCATGTGCTGTTCGCCAACCTGATGGGGTCGGTCGTCGTCATATGGTCCATCGTCCGGCTGCATCTCGGTCTGCCCGTGCTCGGGCGCTACGATGCGGCGGCGCGGACGCTGTTCTCGGCATGGATGCTGTATGCGCTGGCCGGCGGGTTCAGTGCCGTCATCGTCCCGATTCTGATCGTCGAGATCGCATTCGGAATTGGCCAGTCCTTGCCTTGGCGCGAAGGCAGCGACGACATCGCTTGACACCGTACCGAACGGTACGGTACACACCGTTCATGAACCTGATCCTGCATTCCGAGACTGCTCCCAAGCAGACCGCAGCGCCTGCTGATGCCGCCCTTGGCGCATCAGTGGGCGAGGGGCTGTCGGAGCGCCAGCGCGAAGTGCTCGATGCGGTGCTCAAGCTGATGGTGGCCGAGGGCGACGGGTTTTCCGTTGCTGCCGTGGCCCGTGCGGCGAGCTGCTCCAAGGAAACGCTGTACAAGTGGTTTGGCGACCGCGACGGCTTGCTCACGGCCACCGTGCGCTGGCAGGCGTCGAAAGTCCGGATGCCGAAACTGCCCGAGGACCGGCTGACGCGTGCCAGTCTCGAAACGGCGCTCACCGGCTTTGCCCAGAGCTGGCTCACCGTGATCACCGGCGATTTGTCGATCGCGCTCAACCGTGCGGCGGTCTCCCATGCGGGCTCGGGCAAGAGCCGGCTTGGCGAAATCGTCTTGACCAACGGCCCGATAGCGATGAAACAGCGCATCGAGCCATTGCTTGAGGCTGGCAGGACCGCGGGCCTGCTGGGCTTCGAGGACGTGGCCGATGCCTTCCGCAGTTTTTTCGGGCTGGTCGTGGCCGATACCCAGATCCGGTTGCTTCTGGGCGAGGACAGCCATCCGGATCATGCCGAAATTAACGCGATCTCCGCGCAGGCGGTGACGAAATTCCTCGGGCTTTACGGCCGGGGGTGAAACTCAGGAATTTGGCGGCGGGTGAAGTGCCCGTTGCCGAGAGAACAACGACAACGCGAACCAACGGGAGTGTCTCATGCGCGTATATTATGATCGCGACGCCGATCTCAATCTGATCAAGTCGAAAAAGGTAGCCATCATCGGCTACGGTTCCCAGGGCCGGGCGCATGCGCTCAACCTCAAGGATTCGGGCGCCAACAACGTCGCCGTCGCCCTGCGCGAAGGCTCGGCAACCGCCAAGAAGGCCGAAGCTGACGGCTTCAAGGTCATGAGCGTTGCCGAAGCTGCCGGCTGGGCCGACCTGATGATGATGGCGACCCCGGACGAACTCCAGGCCGACATCTACAAGGACCACATCGAAGCCAACATCCGCGACGGCGCAGCCATTGCCTTTGCCCACGGCCTCAACGTCCATTTCGGCCTGATCGAGCCCAAGGCTTCGGTCGACGTCGTCATGATCGCACCCAAGGGCCCCGGCCACACCGTGCGCGGCGAATATCAGAAGGGCGGCGGCGTGCCGTGCCTGATCGCTGTCCATCACGATGCGTCCGGCAACGCCCATGACCTGGCTCTGTCCTACGCCTGTGGCGTGGGCGGCGGCCGCTCCGGCATCATCGAAACCAACTTCCGCGAAGAATGCGAAACCGACCTGTTCGGCGAGCAGGTTGTTCTCTGCGGCGGTCTGGTCGAACTGATCCGCGCCGGTTTCGAAACCCTGGTCGAAGCCGGTTACGCACCGGAAATGGCCTATTTCGAGTGCCTGCACGAGGTCAAGCTGATCGTCGACCTGATCTATGAAGGCGGCATCGCCAACATGAACTACTCGATCTCCAACACTGCCGAGTGGGGCGAGTATGTTTCCGGCCCGCGCATCATCACCGCCGAAACCAAGGCTGAAATGAAGCGCGTGCTCACCGACATCCAGACCGGCAAGTTCACCTCCGACTGGTTGCAGGAATACAAGGCCGGCGCAGCCCGCTTCAAGGGCATCCGCCGCATGAACGATCGTCACCAGATCGAGGAAGTCGGCGAAAAGCTGCGCGGCATGATGCCGTGGATCAAGGGCAACGCCCTGGTCGACAAGGACAAGAACTAGGCATTATTGACTTGGGACTGAACAGGAAGGCCGGGGTGAAATCCCCGGCCTTTCCCGTTCTGGCACAGGCTGCAGCAGCGCCGCGCGCCGCGGCCATCCGCCAAAAGCCCGACAGATACAATTTGAATTAAAGTCATCCCGCACTCCGCACCCGGCCTTAACCCCTTTCAAGGCAGAATGCCGTTTCGATTGGTCGGCAATCAATGCGATGGGAATGCGGATGACTTCCATGCAGACCGAGAAGGCAGAACGGCTGCACCACTGGGATTTTTCCCGGGCGCTCTACCTCGTGCTCGGGATCCCGTTTCATGCCGCGGTGATCTATTCGCTCAGCCATGAATGGTCGATCAGTTCGCCCGACAAGAGCCAGGTGCTGACCTGGTTTACCGAGTTCCTCCATACTTTCCGCATGCCTGGCTTCTTCTTGCTTGCCGGCCTGTTCTCGATGATGCTGCTCGACCGCCAGGGGCCGTGGCCGTGGCTCAGGACCAGGCTGTTCCGGCTGGGCCTGCCGCTCATCTCTGCCACGCTGCTGATCGTGCCGTTCCAGATCACCGTCCAGCAGGTTGCGCTAAGCGTGAAAGGCACCGTACCGGCATCCGACGTGCCCGGTCTGATTGCCACCCAGCTCACCCATTTCGGCGAGCCGTGGATCGCGCATCTGTGGTTTCTCTGGGTCCTGATTGCCTATTGCATCGGGCTCGCCCTGCTGCAGGCGCTGTGCCGCGGAAACCTCCGCGCCCGGCTGGAAGCCCTGGTCGAGTGGGTGGCCGAAAACCGCATCATCTCGTTTATGGCCTTTGCGGCGGTCTGCGCACTCGCCGCCCATGTCCAGACGCTCGTTGTCGCCGCCAGCCCCTATTACGGAAACGCGGTCATCAACTACAATCTCTACGTGACCTATTTCGCATTCGGCGCGCTGGTCTATTCCAGCCGCAGGCTTAACGATCTGCTGCTCGCGCCCGGCCCGGTTGCAGGTATGGCCGGCGTGGCGCTGGTCATCTTCTCGCAGCTTACCCATACCGGCCTGCCTTTGCACACACTCAAGGTGATGGCCGCGATCGTCGGTGCGCTTCTGATCGTCGGCTTCATCTCCGGTCTCGCTCACCGGCATTTCGGCCGCTCCAGCCCGAAGGTCCGCAAGCTTGTCGATGCGTCCTTCACCATCTACCTGTTTCACCACCCGGTGATCTATGTGCTGGCCATGCTGTTCCTGGTGGTCGATCTGCCGCCGGTTGTCGAGTTCGCCATCATCGCGGTGTCCGCGGGGGTCATTTCCTACGCCATTCACCTGGCCGTCAGCCGCAGCGCGATCGCCACGCTGATGTTCAACGGTGTGCGGCCGAAAGCCAAAACCTCCCCCCCTGCGCCGGCCGGCGCCCCGGCCAGTGCGAAGGGCGAGACGCTTGCCCCGACGCCTGCGCTCCGGGTCTAGGGCGGGGCAGGCGCCTCAGTCGCCTGCCGACATTCCCGCAATCATCGCCGCCAGTGCAACGATGTGGATCAGCATGATCGCCTTGTCGTTCCACAACACGCCGACCGCGAACCAGCCGAACACCCCGATCACGAACAGGTACAGGTTCCACGGCGTCCAGCCGAAGCCGGTCGCCGTATAGCCCATTATCTGCACGATCGATGCCGCCCACTTGACGGCAAAGGCGATCCGCTCGCCCGAAACCTTGGCAACAACTGCAGTCGTCATGGCATATTCTCCCAAGAGCCGCCGGTCACACGGACCGGGTCAGGCCGCCGTCAATGCGGAAATTCTGGCCGGTGATGTAGGCCGCGTCGTCGGACGCCAGGTAGGAGATCAGCGAGGACACTTCCCGCGCATGTCCGTACCGGCCCATCGGGATCCGCGCCTTGCGGTCCTCGGTCTCCGGCAGCGAATCGATGAAGCCCGGAAGCACATTGTTCATGCGGATGTTCTTGGCCGCATAACGGTCGGAATAAAGCTTGCTGAAGCTCGCCAGCCCGGCGCGGAACACGCCCGAGGTCGGAAACAGCGGGTCGGGTTCGAACACGGCGAAAGTCGAGATGTTGATGATCGTGCCGCCGCCCTGGGCTTCCATGTGCGGGGTTACCAGCCGGGTCGGACGGATCACGTTCATCAGGTAGTATTCCATCCCCTTGTGCCAGTCGTCGTCGCTGATTTCCAGGATGTCGCCCTTGGGGCCATGGCCGGCGGAATTGACCAGCACGTCGATGCGCCCCCAGGCCTTGAGGGCCTTGCCGACAAAGGCCTCGAGTGCGGCCGGATCGAGATTGGAGCCGGTGTGGCCGACGCCGCCGAGTTCCTCGGCCAGTGCCTCGCCCTTGCCCGAAGACGACAGGATGGCGACCTTGAAGCCATCGCCGGCAAGCCGCCGAGCCGCATCCGCACCCATGCCGCTGCCGCCGGCTGTGATCAGGGCTACCTTGTGTTCGCTCATATCAAGTCTCCTTTGAAGTCGTGGCTATCTGGTACTGCCGGGCGAGGGCGTTGACCAATCATGTTTTCTCGCTCAGACTGTAGAAAATCTACTGTCACTCGGAGCGCTGCATGCGTCTGCCCAATCTCAATGGCGTACGCGCCTTCGAATGCGCCGCGCGGCACCTGAATTTCCGCCTTGCTTCCGAGGAGCTCAATCTCACCCAGGGCGCTGTCGCCCAGCAGGTGCGCAAGCTTGAAACCTCGCTCGGCCAGAAACTGTTTGTCCGCAAGCCCCGCGGGCTGGAGCTGACTGAAAAGGGGGCTGCCTATTTCTCGGAAATCCACGCCGCCCTGAGCCGCATCGACCAGGCCACCGCGCGGCTGGCACCGGAGAGCCGCAGTGTCGTGCTCAGCGTGCCGCCATCATTTGCCAGCCTGTGGCTGATGCCCCGGCTCATCGAGTTCGAAGCCCGTTATCCCGACATCGACCTGCAGGTGATCGGCTCGGAAAGCCTGTCCGATTTCGACACCGACGGCGTTGACCTGGTGGTGCGGCAGGCAAGCCCGCCTTTTGCGCCAAATCTCAAGTCGGTTCAGCTTGCGCCGCTCAACCTGGTCGCCGTTGCCAGCCCCGCCTATCTGCAAACCGCACCGCCGATCACTGACCTTGAAGATTTTCGCGCCCATCGCCTGCTGGAAAACAGCCACCGCCACTGGCGCCAGTGGCTCGGCAGCGACGAGGAAGCAGGCAAGGCCGCCCGCGTCTCGCGCTTCAACCAGACAGCGCTGGCCATCGCCGCAGCCCGCGCCGGCCGTGGCGTCGCCATCGCCCCCGAAGCCCTGATCGAACCGGACATCGAGGCGGGAGATCTCAAGGTGGTCTGGCGCGACCAGACAGAGTCCGCAACCGGCTTTTACGCCGTGGTCCCGCTCACTCCCGCCCGCACGGTCCGCGACCGCGACCATCTCGCGGAGTGGCTCTGCGAACAGTTCGCGGTGGAGTGGGCCTAACCGCCCCGGACCACCCGTCCCAGACGCTTGATGCCTTCCTCGATCATTGCCTCGCTTGCACACGAGAATGACAGCCGGATGGTGTTGGCGCCGGAGCCGTCGGCAAAAAACGCCTTGCCGGGGACGAAGGCGACGCGTTCGGTTTTCAGGCTTTCGGCCAGCAGCGCCGCGCCGTCGAAATGCTCGGGCAGGGTGACCCAGACGAACATGCCGCCATCGGGCTTCGTCCATGTCACGCCCTCGGGCATGTGCCGGGCGAGTGCTGCCAGCATCGCGTCGCGGCGTGCATGGTAGGTCGCCTTGATCCTGGCGATCTGGGCTTCGAACCCGTCGGATGCAACGGTGTGGATCGCCATCTGGTTCAGCGTTGCCGAATGCAGGTCGGCGGCCTGTTTCATCAACACCAGCTTGGAGATCACCGGTTTGGCGGCGCAGACCCAGCCGACGCGCAGGCCCGGCGCCAGCGTCTTTGAAAAGCTGCCGCAATAGATCGTGCGGGTATTTTCGATCGAGCCGGTGCGTTGAATGTCGAGCGCCAGCATCGGCGGCACCTCGTCGCCGTCATAGCGCAGCGACTGGTAGGCGGCGTCCTCGATCACCGCGATGTCGAGCTCTTCCGCCAGATCGAGAATGTTTTGCCGCGCGGAAGCCTGCAGCGTTTCGCCGGTGGGGTTGGCGAAATCGGCCGAGGCATAGGCGAATTTTACCTGACCGCCGTTGGCCGCCGCGGTCTCGCGGTAGTCGGCAGCCGAGCGGTTGCCGAGCGGGGTCAGCCGGTCGTAACTGGGCTCGTAGGCGTTGAACGCCTGCAGCGCGCCGAGATAGGTCGGCCAGCCGACCAGCGCCGTGTCGCCCTTCGACAAAAACAGCTTGCCGAGATAATCCAGCGCCTGCTGCGAGCCCGAGGTGATCATGATGTTGTCGGCGGAGCACTCGACACCGAGCGAGGCCATGCGGGTGACCAGCCAGTCGCGCAGCGGCTTGTAGCCTTCGCTGACCGAATATTGCAGCGCCGCGCCCTTGGTATCCCCCGACAGCGCTGACGTCAGCGCCGCACCAAAGGCTTCCGCCGGAAACAGCGCAGGATCGGGAATGCCGCCGGCAAAGGAGATCACGTCGGGCTGGTCGAGCAGCTTCAGAAGTTCGCGGATTTCCGAAGCCTTCATCCGCTCCGCCCGCGTGGCGAACAGCTGGGGCCAGTCGAGCCCGTGTCCGGCAATTGTCGTGCCGGTCAGGTCAGCCTGCATCTGAGTGCTCATGTCCAATCCTCCCAAGTGCGGCCCGCGTGGCTAAGGCGCGCCATTTTCGTTTTGCGGTGATGCCAGCTCATTTCGTTCAGATGGACCGGTCCGGGCGCAACAAAACTGCGTTCATGATGGTCTGGAAGCAACAATGATCACGAATCGGAAAATGTGTCAACAATGCTGACCTAATTTGAAAAAATCGGTTTGCGATCCACGACGAGGGCAGCATGTTGCCGGTTAATCGGTTAGATTGACGCAGGTTTCAAAAACGAAGCGCCGGGCCATTGCTTTTCCACCAATAATGAAAAGGATTGCCTTGTCCTTGTCGGAACTGATGACTAAGTGACGGGAACAATACCGCGCCAAGCGGATTTCAGAGGGCTATCCCCCGGGGAATATTGATGAGCGCCAGTGCGCCTGGAACGACTTTTATTGTCTTGATGCTGCCATTTCTGGCGGCGGTGATTGCCCCGTGGCTGACGCGTCGTCTCGACCACAATGCCGCCTGGCTTCTGGCCTTGGCGCCGGTGGCGATCTTCCTTCATTTTCTTGGCTTTTCTGCCGAAATTGCCGATGGCGGCGTTGTCACCGGCGGCTTCCAATGGGTGCCGTCCTACAATGTCAGCTTTTCCTGGCTGATCGATGGTCTGTCCCTGACCTTCGTGCTGCTGATCTCCGGCATCGGCGCACTGATCATGCTCTATTCCGGCGGCTATCTCAAAGGCCATGAGCAGCTCGGCCGGTTCTTCTCGTTCATGCTCCTGTTCATGGGCGCGATGCTCGGCGTGGTCATTTCCGACAGTTTCCTGATGCTGTTTGTCTATTGGGAACTGACCTCGATCACCTCGTTCCTGCTGATCGGTTTCGATCACACCCGCGAGGCCTCGCGCCGCGCAGCCTTCCAGGCGCTGGTGGTCACCGGCGGTGGCGGGCTGGCATTGCTGGCAGGCCTTCTGGTGATCTGGAACATCACCGGCGTCAGCCAGATATCGCTGTTGCTGATCCTCGGGGACGAGTTGCGCAACAGCCCGTTCTACCTGTTGGCGCTGCTTTTGGTGCTTGGCGGCGCGTTTTCCAAATCGGCGCAGTTCCCGCTGCATTTCTGGTTGCCCAATGCCATGGAGGCGCCAACGCCGGTTTCGGCCTATCTGCACTCCGCAACCATGGTCAAGGCCGGCGTCTACCTGCTGATGCGGCTCAACCCGGTGCTCGGCGACACCGTCTGGTGGGAAACCATCCTGCCGGTGTTTGGCGGCACCACGCTGATCGTCGGCACGCTGCTTGCTGTCCGCCAGACCGATCTCAAGCTGATGCTGGCCTACACCACGGTGTCCTCGCTCGGACTGCTGGTCATGCTCACCGGATTCGGCACGGAACATGCCATTGCCGCAGCCGTGCTCTACCTTGTGGCGCATTCGCTGTTCAAGGGCGGGCTGTTCATGGTCGCGGGCCTCATCGACCACGAGGCGGGCACCCGTGACGTCACCAGGCTGGGCGGTCTGCGCAAGGCCATGCCGATCACCTTTGTTGCCGCCATGGCCGCCGCGATCTCGATGGCTGGTCTGCCGCCCTTCATCGGCTTCCTCGCCAAGGAGGAAATCTATTACGCGCTCTGGGCCACCAATCCCTGGTCGCTGGCCTTTGTCGCGGTCGCGGTGATCGGCAATGGCCTGATGTTCGTCATCGGTTTCGCCGTCGCCATCAAGCCGTTCTTCGGCCCCGTGGTGAAGACACCCAAAACCGCCCACGAGGGGCCGGCCCTGTTGTGGCTGGGACCGCTGACGCTTGGCATCGCCGCGCTGGTTTCGGCGCTGATCTCGCCGGTCACCCACCGTTTCATTTCCTCTCCGATGGCAACCGCCATAGCCGGAGAAGCCGAATCGGTGACGATCTCGCTCGTTCCGCACATGGGCCCGGCGCTGATCCTGTCGCTGGTCACCATCGCTTTCGGCATCATTGCCTACCGCATGCTCGACCGTCTGCGCGCGGCGATGGCGTCGCTTCTGGCGGCCATCGGCTGGGGCCCGGACCGCGGCTTCGACCAGTTCATCACCGGTGCGGTGCGGCTGTCTGTCTGGCTGACCCGGATTGTCCAGCCCGGCCGCCTCGATATCTACATGACCGTCACCTTCCTGATGATTGCCGCAGCCCTGATCGGGCCGATGGCCTGGTATGGCGAATGGCCGTCCATGCCGGCCTGGCCCCAGGATGTGCAGTTCCACGAATGGGTGGCTGCTGCTATCGTCCTGATCGGGCTGGGCGCCGTCATCTATGCCAGTGACCGGCTGACGGCGATCGTCTCTCTCGGCATCCAGGGCTTTGCCGTGGCGCTGCTGTTCATGCTGTTTGGTGCGCCCGACCTGTCCTTTACCCAGTTCATGGTTGAAACCCTGGCGGTGGTCATTCTCGCCCTGGTCATGACACGGCTGAAGCTGCACGCGTCGGATCACCGGCCCACCCTGCAGAAGGCCGTCGACATGAGCGTGGCAATCGCCTGCGGCGGCGGTTTCATGCTCTATCTGATGGCGGTCACCCAGCAGCCGTTCAATACGGCACTGAGTGACTTCTTCTCCGCCTATTCCAAGGTCGTCGCCCACGGCGCCAATGTCGTCAACGTCATCATCGTCGATTTCCGCGGCACAGATACGCTGGGCGAGATCGCGGTGGTGATGGTCACCGGCCTTGCCATCCTGTCGCTGATCCGCATTCGCACCCCGCGCGCGGCGGTGGCCGACAATGATCCCGACCAGAGTTCAGGGCAGGGTGCCGGACAAACAGCCGGGCAGAGCAGGGAGGCGAGATAATGCGCACAGTCATATTCCGCTCGATCGCGCCCTACCTCACCAGCCTGATGGTGCTGTTTTCCATCTTCGTGCTGCTGCGCGGCCACAATGAGCCCGGCGGCGGCTTCATCGGCGGCCTGATCGCGGCGTCGGCGCTGGCGATCTACGGCATTGCCTGCGGCGTCGCCCCGGTCCGCCGCGCCATCTATTTTCACCCGATGGCGATTGCCGCCTTTGGCCTGTTCATGTCGGCCACGGCCGGCGTTCTGTCGATCTTCGCCGGAGTGCCCTACATGTCGGGCCTGTGGATCTATCCGCACCTGTTCGGCGTGGAAATCGCCCTGTCGAGCGTGCTGGTCTTCGATGTCGGGGTCTATCTGGTCGTCGTCGGCGCCATCGGCTCGATCGCACTGGCGCTCGAGGAAAGGGACCGCGACTGATGGAACCGATCTTTGCCATCCTTGTCGGCGCACTGTTCACCGTCGCCATCTACCTGTTCCTGTCCAAGCACGTCATCCGGGTCCTGATGGGCGCGGCCATTCTCGGCAATGCGGTCAACCTGCTGATCTTCACCGCCGGGCGCGTCACCCGCGAAGTCCCGCCGATCATCCCGGGCGATGCCGATGCCTTGACCAGCGCCGCTGCAAACCCGCTGCCGCAGGCCCTGATCCTGACGGCAATCGTGATCTCGTTTTCGTTCTTTGCGTTCTTGCTGGTGCTGGGCTACCGCGCTTTCCAGGAGCTGGAGACCGACAATTCCGACGACATGCGCGTAGCCGAGCCGGAGGGCGACAAAGCCCCTCCGGTCGGTTACTGAGGGGAGACCGGCAATGGCTGGCAAAAGCGAAACTCTCCAGGATCTCTCCACCGTTTACGTCATGCAGCCGGTGGCGGCTGCCGATTGGCTGATCATCGCTCCGGTGGTCTGGTGCATCCTGGTCGGTGCCATTCTCTTAATGTTGCGCAAGCGCACCGACATCCAGCCCGTGATCGCCATTCCTGCGCTCGGGGTGCTGGTGCTGATGACGCTGGGACTGCTGGCGCACGTGTTTGAGAACGGCACGCTGACCATGACCATGGGCCGCTGGCTGCCGCCGTTCGGGATTTCCTTCACCGTTGATCTGCTCGGTGCCTTCTTTGCCGCCACATCGGCACTGGTGGCGCTCGGCGCCGGCATCTATGGCCGCAGCGACGTGGATGACACCGGCCGCCGCTATGGCTTCTACCCGTTCCTGATGCTGATCATGGCCGGCATTCTCGGCGCGTTCCTGACCGGCGATATCTTCAACCTCTATGTCTGGTTCGAGGTGCTGCTGATTTCCTCGTTCGGGCTCCTGGTGCTCGGCTCGGAACGCAAGCAGCTCGACGGTGCGGTCAAGTATGCCTTCCTCAACCTGATCGCGACGACGCTGTTCCTGGTCGCCACCGGCTATCTCTACGGCCTGTTCGGCACGCTCAACATGGCCGATATCGCCGTCAAGGCATCCGAGTTGCGCGGCACTGCGCCGCTGATGACGCTGGTCACGCTCTATCTGCTGGCGTTTGCCATGAAGGCCGCAGCCTTCCCGGTCAATTTCTGGCTTCCCGCCTCCTACCACACGCCGCGACTGGTGGTTTCAGCGTTGTTTGCCGGACTGCTGACCAAGGTCGGTATCTACGCGCTGCTCAGGATCCTGGGCATGCTGTTTCCCTTCGAGCGCGAGGAATTGTCCTTCCTTATTGCCATCGCCGCGGCGCTGACCATGCTTCTCGGCGTCATCGGTGCGCTGGCGCAGAACGACATTCGCCGCTCGCTCGGCTTCTTGGTGATCTCCGGCATCGGCGTGATGATGGCGGGCCTTGCGCTAGGAAGCCCGGCGGGGCTGTCGGGCGCCATCTTCTATGCCGCGCATTCCATGGTGGTGATGACGGCGCTGTATTTCGCCGCAGGCATTGGCGCGCGGCTTGGTGGCAGTTTCGAGCTGACCTCGGCGGGCGGTCTTTACGTGAAAAACGCATTCATCGCGGCCATGACGCTGATGCTGTTCTTCTCCGTCGCCGGCCTGCCGCTGTTCTCCGGGTTCTGGCCCAAGATCATGCTGGTCAAGGCCTCGCTCGACATCGGCGCCTGGTGGCTGGCCGGTTCGATCCTGGTGACAGGTTTCCTGACAACCATTACCGTCGGGCGAATCTGGGTGCTTGCCTATTGGCGCCCGGCTGCAGATGTGGATCCGGATGCCGGACCAATGACCCCGTTGCCGATGGGGACGACCATTGCGCTTGCCGGCCTGGTTGCCATCTCCGTTGCCGTCGGGGTCTGGCCCGAGCCGGTGCTGGCGCTGGCCCAGGATGCGGCACTTGGGCTGCTTGATCCTTCCGCCTATGTGCTGTCGGTGTTCCCCGCGGAGGTGGCGCAATGAGCCTGTTTCTGGTCAATGTCTTGCTGGCGCTGGCCTGGTCGGCGGTCACCGGGTCTTTCAGCTTCCTCAATTTTGCCTTCGGCTTCGTGCTGGCGATCTTTGCCCTGTCGCTGATCCGCGAGCAGGTTGGCTCGGTGGGCTATTTCTCCCGCGCCCGCAGGGTGATCTCGCTATTGCTGCTGTTCATCTACGAGCTGGTGCTGTCGGCCTGGAAAGTGGCGGTGATGGTGCTGTCTCCGCGCATGGATCTGAAGCCGGGAATTTTCGCCTATCCGCTCAGGGTGGATCGTGATTTCGAAATCACCATGCTGGCCAATCTCATCACCCTGACGCCCGGCACATTGTCGGTCGACGTGTCCGATGATCGCCGCATTCTTTATGTACATGCCATCGACGCGTCCGATCCTGACGGCGCCCGGCGGGATATCGCCGAAGGTTTTGAGCGCAAGATCATGGAGGCGTTCCGATGATCAGTGTCGCAGCCATCTTTGATCACGCGGTCACTCTTGCCCTGGGGATCTTGAGCCTGTCGTTCCTCGTCACCATCTACCGTATCGTCAAGGGACCGACCTTGCCCGACCGGATCCTTGGCCTCGACATGCTGGTGGCCATTGCCATCGGCTTCATCGCGGTCATCGGCATCAAGACCGGCTACACGCTCTACGTCGATGTGGCGATTGCGCTGGGGCTGGTCGGTTTCCTCGCCACCGTGGCATTTGCCCGTTTCGTTTTGTCGCGTGGCAAGACCGAGGACGATATCATCGCCGAGGCACGCGAAGCGGTGTCCGTTGCACGGCGGGAAGCAAAGGCGGCGGCAAAGGCCAGGTCCGCGGGCGGGTTGGGCGGAATGGAAGTCAGGCCGGCGGCCGGCAAGACTTCGGAAAGGCAGGACAATGAGTGAACTGCTCACACTGATATCAGCGGCGCTTCTGGTCGTAGGCTCGTTTTTCGCCCTGGTTGCTTCCATCGGCCTGCTCAGGTTGCCCGATGTCTATACCCGCATGCACGCGGCCTCCAAGGCCGGCACCATGGGGTCCTGCCTGATGCTGATCGCGCTTGCCATTCACGCAACCGACGTCGGTACCATGTCGCGGGCGCTGGCGGGCGTTGTGTTCTTTTTGCTGACAGCTCCGGTATCCTCGCATCTTCTTGCCAAGGCTGCCTATGCGGTGGGGTACCGGCTGCACTCTTCTTCAGTAATGGATGACATGGAGCCGGGAGACAATGTGTAGGCCCAGGCAAAAGTAGTTGCATATTGTTTGCAACCTATAAATTCAATTCGGCGGCAGCTTCGCGCATGAATTACATAATCTTTCCAATTTGTGTCAAATTGTATTGATCGTGAGGCGGATTCTACAAGAAATAGTACTTGTTTAAGGTATAAAACAATGTAAATCCAACGCAGCAGCATGTCGTGCGGAGTGTGCGTTATTTGTAACCATTTGTTCCGAAACCCAGGCAGCTTGCAAATTCGAAAAAGTTAGGACCAGACTATGACAGAAGCAAACAAAGACAATGGTGCGGATTTGCTCATCGAGTTGACCGCGGAAATTGTCGCTGCTTACGTGAGCAACAACTCGGTAGCAGCAAATGATCTTCCGAATGTGATTTCTCAGGTGCACGCTGCACTTGGTGGAGCCACAACGCCGACGGAAGAAGTCGTTGAAAAGCCGAAGCCAGCAGTGTCGGTTCGCCGGTCGATTCAGAACGATTATTTGATCTGCCTTGAAGACGGCCAGAAATTCAAGTCGCTCAAGCGTCACCTGATGACCCATTACGGACTGACTCCCGAGCAGTACCGTGAAAAGTGGGATCTGCCTGCGGATTATCCGATGGTTGCTCCTTCCTACGCAGAGGCGCGTTCGCGTCTGGCAAAGGAAATGGGTCTCGGCCAGAAGCGCAAGCGCGGCAAGTAAGGTCTGGCTGATCTGCCGGTTTGGTCGTCAACCCTCAACCGGGATCAGCAGGAACCAGTTCGTATTGTCGCATTGAAGTTCAGCCGGATATGCGATCCTGAAAAAAGCCGTGGCCTCCGGGCTGCGGTTTTTTTGGCCCTCCGGAAACCCCGGTCGTGGCAATGGTCATGCCCGTGGTGATGCCTTCGCAAGGGCGATGTGGAAAATGTGTGAGGAAAAAAATCCTCACAATTTGGATCAAAACATCCAAAAACGACAGGAAATCAACGCTGGGGTGTAGCAGGTGGGTAGCTGCACGTCCCCACGACATGCATATCATGTAAGAAAATATTCCTATCATAGGAGTTTTTCATCATGACATTCCGACGCAAGAAATTCACCGGCTGCAATTCCACCGCCACCCCGAAGGTCGTCCCGGCAGCGCGCACGCCCGGGGTGAATGCCCTGAGCGGCCCGGTGCTCGGTGGCGAGACGGTCGTGGCCCTGGCAGCCCTTGCAGGCGGTGCCGGCCTGAGTGAATTGCTCGGCCTTGCCGGCGCGCCGGGGCCGGTCTCCACCGCCGGGGCCGCACCCCCTCGGCCGGGTGATCCGGCTGGCAGGATCACCTTTGTCGACATCTTGCGCTGCCGTGTCACCTGGCGGCTTGTGGCGGAGTTGTTCGCCGCAGCCTGCGAGCGCGATCTTCCCGCAGCCGCCGCCCGACGCAGGCCGCGCTGCCACATGCGGCAGATTGCCATGTATCTCAGCCACGTGGTCCTGTCCGTGCCTTACCAGACCATAGCCACCGCCTTCGGCCGTGACCGCACAACCGTCATGCACGCCTGCTCTGTGGTCGAGGACCGCCGCGACGACGCCGGTTACGACCGCTTCGTCGAACAGTGCGAGCGCTGCATTTCGGCCGTGTTTGCACCGCTGGGGAACGATGATGTCGAGCTCTGAGGCCCACCGTTCGCGCAAGGCGCTCGCCGCCCTTGTCGGATTTCTTGCGCGCGGCACCGCAACGGTACGCTCCACGGCAAACCGGCAACGTCCGGCAACCGTCGAGCTGGTCCGTGGCGACGCTACGGCGCGCAAGGTGGATGCGCGGATTTTCAAGGCAGCGCTTGAGCGTGGCCTGATCGTTGTCGACCCCGCCCGGGCGCAATCGGCCCAAACGGCTCAAGCCTGCACGGCGACGCCTGAAGGCCGCGCCGCGCTCAAGCGCTGGCTTTCCGATCCTGAAAGCGCCTTCCAGGACCAGCACCGGACGCTTGCGCCGGGTTCGGATCCCGATCACGGAGCATTGCGGATCAATCAGGACGAATCGCCATTGGCGGCCCTGGCGCGGATAAGGGGCAGGGGCGGCGCCTTGTTCCTTGAGCCCGCGCAGGTCGAGGCAGGTGAAAGGCTGCGGGCCGATTTCACCCGCGGCCAGATGCAGCCCTCGCTAGGCCAGAGCTGGGAGCCGGTGCGGACGGGGCGGCAACCCGGCCTTGCCGGCGGTGCGGCGGATCTGACAGACTCGGCCATGGCGGCGCGCTTGCGCGTGGACGCCGCAATGGCGGATGTCGGGCCGGAACTGTCCGGCGTTCTGCTCGATGTGTGCTGTTTTCTCAAGCGGCTGAGCGAGGTCGAACGTGAGCGGCAATGGCCGGCCCGCTCAGCCAAACTGATGCTGCGGACGGCGCTCGCCGCCCTTGCCAGGCATTACGCCATGCCAAGTCGAAAGGTCAGGCGGCAGCCCGCGCCGCCGCCGCATGTGCCTTGATCCGCATCACCATCGATCGCAAGCCGTTGGCCCGCTGTGTCGACAGGTGCTCGCCCAGTCCCAGCCGTGACATCAGCGCCGTCTCGTCGAGGTTTTCGACCGCGGACGCTTTTTCCCCCGAGGTTGCCGCCAGCACGATGGCGACAAGCCCGCGCACGATATGGGCGTCGGAATCACCGCGGTAGATCATCACCGGATCGCCGGGATCTCCCGGTTTGGTTTCGGCGACCAGCCAGACCTGGCTGGCGCAGCCCTTGACCTTGTTCTCGTCAATCTGCTCGGACTTGGGCATCTCGGGCAGTGCCTTGCCGATCTCGATGAGGTAGCGGTAACGATCTTCCCAATCGTCAAGATACTCGAAGTCGTCAATGATGGTTTGCAGCTTGGACATGGGGGCTTCCTGTAACTCGACAGTCATATAGGCGGATTTGACTGCTTGTGCACCCCGTTTCAGGCGCAATTCATAGGCCAATCGACAGATCGGAATCTGGCGCTGTCGGCGGTGAACGCGGCACTGACCTCGGCAATGCGCCGATATCCTGCTGTTGAATGGCGTGTGGAAAAAGAAAACGCCGCCGGGAGGAAGGGCTGTTCCCGGCGGCGGCGCGTCAGACGCGACTGGAGTTGGCAGTGTTTAGCATCATGTAACTACGGGCAGGCACCCTCGACCAATGCTCCGTGGCGGAGCAGGCGGACGAGGAAACTTAGTTGGTCACAGGCAGGGAGCCTGTTACCAGGTCGGGTTCGCCATCGGCGAATTTGGAATCGAGAAACTGGTAGGCAATGCGGGCGCCTTCCTTGGCGCGCACGCCGAGAGCCGCGAAGGTCTCGCTGCCTGTCTCGCAGATGTCTGGCTTGCGGACGCAGATCTGCCGGATGTCCGACAGAGCCTCGACCGCTGCGGCCATGCTCTGGCCAACTTCAAGCGGCGGC
Source organism: Hoeflea sp. AS16 (assembly GCF_038900095.1). Classification (NCBI taxonomy): domain Bacteria; kingdom Pseudomonadati; phylum Pseudomonadota; class Alphaproteobacteria; order Hyphomicrobiales; family Rhizobiaceae; genus Hoeflea; species Hoeflea sp. AS16. Next base: position 236,753 of record NZ_JBBMQQ010000004.1, read on the forward strand.
GCGTCTTCAAGCGCTTCCCGCGAATTGGAATTGAGCACCGGCAAGGTGATCAGCACAAGCGAAAACCAGAAACTTCCCTTTATCAGAAACCACATGTGTTAGCCCTTCCTGTTGTCCGTCATCTTTGGACGGGGTTGTCCGGGTTGTCCCGAACTTGACGCCCACCATGAAGCAATTTCTTCAAGGCGGATTTGAAGCGGGCAATATGTTTTGAGCCAAATTTGCCGAAAATTTTACACAATCGCTCCGGCAGCGCCATTTATCCACAAGCCGACCCGTCTGGGCCCGAAGGCGCATTGGCCTATTCCCGCAAGCCGGGGCGCAAGTGCCGAAACGTAGCGGTCTTGCGCTGATCGGGGCGGATTGCGTCACACAGTCCTTCGCCCACCATTCCGGAAAGCAACAATTAACCATAATTGGCAAAGCCACTCCTGCATGACCACCCGATCGGCAATTCGGTGGGTTTTGGCCGCGCACGGGCGTTTGGCTTATCCTTTCCTTAAGCCGGCAATGACATGGTTGCCCCAATAACAAACAACTGCGGCGTGTATGGATTCGGCAGTGACAAAATTGGACAACCTCATCGACAGAATGAAGCTGGCTGGACGGCAAACCGCCGAATCCTGGCTCGGGTCGGCTGCGCTTGACGCAGAGGCTCACGAGAGCCAGCTGCGCGCTATGACCCATTGCCTGTCCAGCGTCATCCTCGCGCCCGTGATCGCCGCTCCCGTTCTGCTGATGGCCTTCTCCTGGCCGCATGCGATTGCCGGTGCATTGGCCGCTGCCGCGATGCCGATTGCCGCGGCAGGGTTGCTCGCAGCCACCGGCTCGCCGCGTCTTGCCGGCCGTGCCAGCCTCGCTGCGGCTACCATCACGCTCGCTGGCCTTGCGGCCTGCAGCGGTGGGCTAGCGTCTCCGTTTCTGCCGCTGCTGGTATTGCTTCCGCTTGAGGTGGCAATGCAGTCGAGGCGGCTGCCGGGCCTGGCTCTCGGGTTGCTGGCCGCGGTCTCGGCAATGCTCGCAGTCGCGGCAATCGATGCGGCCGGTCAGGCCTTGCCCGTTACCGGTAGCGCTCCTGCTGCCGCAACCTTGGCTTTTGCCTTCTACGCACTGGTGCGCGGTCTGGTCTTTTCCCTGGAAAGCCAGCGTCCGGTTCAGGCCGTGGCCGCTTCCGTGCCGGTGCAGCCTGCCGAAACCCGCAATTCCGATTTTCTCGACCGACTTTCCGGCCTGGTGACGCTGCACAATGTCCATGGTGACGTGGTGCGCGTGTCCGGCGCCGATTATGCCGACTTCACCCGGAAAATCGGCGATGTGTCCGGCAAGGGCTTTGTCAGCCGTATCCACGTCGCCGACCGCATTGCATTCCTGGATGCCATCGACAGTCTCCGCCGCGGCGAAGACCGCAGCCAGCTCGAATTGCGCTTTGACTGCCCCGGCGAAGCCTCCCAGTTTGTCCATGCCGCTGTCTCTCTCTCGGCCGAACGGGACGAGGACGGGGTGCTGTCGGGCATGTTGATCCAGACCCGCGACATTTCGGCCGAGGTGGCGGACTACTTCCGCGCCAACGCCGTCGTTGAAGAGGCCGAAAGCGCCAATGCTTCCAAGACCCGGTTTCTCGCCGCCGTCAGCCATGAGTTGCGCACGCCGCTCAACGCCATCATCGGCTTTTCCGATATTCTTGCGCGCGAAATGTTCGGCAAGTTCAGCGATGAACGCCAGCGCGAATATGTCGGCCTGATCCACCAGTCGGGCGAGCATCTGCTCTCGCTCGTCAACACCATGCTCGACATGTCCAAGATCGAGGCCGGACGTTATGAAGTGTTCGTCGAGCCATTCCCGATTGGCGATGTCATCGACAGCTGCGACGCGATGTTGCGGCTGCAGGCCTCCAACAGCCGGGTGACGCTAACCCGCAGGCTGGCCCGGGGTGCAGGCGAAGTCGTGGCCGACAGGAGCGCGGTGCAGCAGATCCTCATCAACCTGATCGGCAATGCCATCAAGTTCACCGAGCCCGGTGGAGTGGTCAATGTCGATGCCGCCATCCGCGACGGCCGGCTCCAGCTCATTGTCAGCGACACCGGCATCGGTATTCCTGCCGACAAGCTCGCCCGCATTGGCGAACCCTTCGTCCAGGCCCAAAACGAGCTTGGCCGCCATTACGAGGGAACAGGCCTCGGCCTGTCTCTGGTCAAGGGACTGGTGGATCTGCACGGCGGCACATTCACCATTGAAAGCACCGAGGGCGAGGGCACTGTCGTGACCATCGACCTGCCGGCCGACGGCTCCGGCGCCAACCGCCAGCCGTGCGACAACCCGTCGGGAACTGCCGTCGTGTTTCCGCCGGTTCTGCCGAAGGCCGCCAGCAAATCCGCTGGAATTCCGGCCCGAATTGATGCAAAAATCAGGAATGAAGACTATGCCGAGACAGCGCGTATCGCCTGACGTGTTTGATGATGAAGCCGCCAAGGGCCATGGCATTCTGGGAATGCTCGGTTCTGTCGTGTCGGCGCACCCCTCGCTTGCCGGGGGCAGTGTCGCGTTTGCCGTGATTTTCGGTTTTGTCGCCACCAATGCGATGTGGCATCAGCCCGGAAAGCATCCCGCTCCGATCCTCAAGACGCGTGATGTTGCGTCGACTGGCATTCCCGTCGCCACCGCTCGGCCGGTCGTCCAGACGCCTGTCACCCAGATGCCGTTCATCAAGGGCGCGCCGACAAGAACCGTGACCACCTACAGGATTGAACGCAGCGACAACACGTCCACCGCCTCGATCCCGGTTCCCAATGCCGTGCCCGCGCCAGCCGTGGCCCGGAATGTGGCCGAAGCCGCAGCCGCACCTGCGCCTGCCGCCGATCCGGTGCTTGCGCGGATGCAGACGATCCTTGCCGAAAAGGGGCTGTACTCGGGCGAGATCGACGGCCTGATGGGGCCGAAATCCGCAGCCGCCATCCGCGCCTGGGAAAAGAACAATGGCTATGCTGAAACCGGTGAGGCGAGCCCGTCGCTGCTGGCCATCATGGATCAGGGCAGGGCACCTGCAGCTGCCGTTGAAGTGGCAAGCAACCAGCCGGTGGTGCGCCCGACGCCAAAACCCCGGCCTGCCCCTGTTGTCGCCTCCGACACGCGCGCTGGCGAGCCGGTGACCATTCCGGCACTGATCGCCGAAGGTCCCAGCGAACTGGTGCGCCAGATCCAGTCGGGTCTCTCCAACATCGCCTATGCCGATATCACCGTCGATGGCGTGGCCGGATCGCAGACCCGCGCTGCTATCAGCGCCTTCGAGAAGCATTACCGCCTGCCGGTCACCGGTGAACCCAACGAGACCGTGCTGAAGAAACTGCGCGAGATCGGCGCGCTGTGAGACTGAAGGCCGGCATATTCGTCTCGGCCCTGACGCGCCGGGTTTTCGCCGATGGCGGAATGGCCGCGATAGAAAAGCACGGCTCGGAAGAGGCGGGAGCGATATTCGTCCGCATCCGCTATCGCGATGGCACCGAAAGCCTCGCCGCGCCGGCGCCGCAGACAGCCTTCGACGACGAGCATCCCGACGGCCGGCTGTTCGAGCTCAGAAAAGACCGTGTTTCGGAACAGGAAGTCTCCGAAATGATCGCCCGCGAGGCGAAGTTCGATCCTGACATCTGGGTGGTGGAAATCGAGACCGAGACCCCTGAAACCTACCTGGATTTCATCGAGGAATAGGCCCCGAAAGCGGGCCTGATCCGGGGATTGCCGTGCAAGACCGGCAACCCGGTCGTGCGCAATTTTAGCGAAGATCGTAAGGCATCATTATGGGATCGGGCGCATGGTCGAGGCGTCAAATCGGATCGGGGTGATGATGACGAAATTCTCGACATGGCTGGTTGCCGGTATGATTGCCGCTTTTCTTGCTCCGTTCGCGGTAAGTCACGGCGGATCGAAAATTCTGCAGGTGCAGACAGAAAACTCTGGCTCCTGCGTGATCAAGGGAAACATCAGCGTTACCAGCGGTGAGCGGATCTATCATGTGCCCGGTCAGGAATATTACGCAAAAACCAGGATATCCCCGCAATATGGCGAGCGCTGGTTTTGTTCCGAAGCCGATGCAAGGGCCGCCGGCTGGAGAAAAGCCTGGCGGTAATCGGTTGCCCTTTTCCTGTTAGGGATCGTCCCTGCCGCTCAGTGAGCTCCGGGACCGGCCATTCGCAGCTGCTTCGGCGCGCTACCGAATGTCTCCCCGCAAGGCGTGCGAAAACTGGCTCTCGGACTGATTGATGGCTGGCATCGGTTCAGCGAAAGCATGATTCATGACTTCAGGGTATCGACGCGTGAAAACAACCGGATAGAGCGGTTGCGTGACTCTGTTTGACAGGACGCATTTGAACGCCGGAGCGGGCGAGCCGAAACGGGCTTTGCCGCTGCCGGATGAGGGCAGGCATCCGTGATATGCGGAGAATCCGGGCCTGGTTCAGCCGGTCTTGCGCGGGGTGGAGAGCCGGTGGCGGGCATCGCGCGGCGAGATCCGCCGTTCGGTGTCCTGCCGCACAGGCTTGCCGTCGGCCAGCGCCGGAACATGGGCGGCGGCGCCATTGGTGTAGCTGTCCGCCCGCTGCCAGGCCTGCAGCCGTGCGGCGCAACTGTCGCCGTCGAGTTCCTCGATCAGGTCGGTTGCCAGTGTGTGCCGGGCTGACGGTTTGGCCAGATGCGGAAAGAAACTCTCGAGCGCCGATTTGATGGTGCTCTCCGGAGCGCCCAGTCCGATCAGGGCCGTCGCCAGTTGCCGGCCCGACAGATCCATCATGATGCGTTCGGCGAGCGCATAGCTCGCGCCCATGGCATCGGCCAGTGCCGTGGCGAACCAGGATTCCTGGTCGGTCCTGGCATGGCGTGCCAGCTGCGCCAGCCGCACGTCTCCGACCCGGCGCCGTGCTGCGGCCGTTGCGGCATCGCTGGCGGGTTCTGTGCTTGCGGGTTTCGTGCTGGCGGGGGTGAGCGCGTCGCTTGCTATCGGCTTGCGCGTGCTTGTCGGCCGGTTGAGCGGCGATTTCGGCGTCGGGCTTGCCGCCACCAGTGCCTTGAGCTGTGCCCTGAGCTTCTCGCTCGGATCGAGCGGCGGCGCATCCACGGTCGGCCTCGTGGTTGCGGCCCGGGGCGACGCGGGGGCGCGCACTGGGGTTGTGGCGGGATCCGGAATCAGCCCGCGCAGCACCAGAAGCCCGTCGACCGACGGATCTTTCAGTTCCTGCAGCTTGGCAATCGCCTGCGGCGACAGGTCCGAACGCCGTGCAGCGGCACGCGCATGCGGCGCGCCGTGGCGCATCACCGCCCGTGTCAGCGCGGTTTCGTTGAGCAGCGGATAATGCACGATGAAAGGTGCGGCAATGGCGATCGGCTCGTTGATCAGCATCTCCGCCACGTCCTCGGGAACCCGTGACAGCCGTGACAGTGTCGCCGACGCGGTGCGGCGGGTTTCCTGGCTGGCGGCGGTGAAGAGCGGGATGAAGAGCTGGGAAAACCGGGCCAGATCCTGGCGCGAGGGATGATCGAGGCACTCAAGGGCGCTGATGGCTGCCATCAGCACCGCATCCTTGCGGCGGGCGCCATCTGGCCGTTCAAGGTCGCGGAAATTGTCTGACACGGGCACACCTTACTCAAACGCAACAAGATACTTCCGTCAACTTATCCCAAAAGCGTTAGCGAGCTGTTAACCAAGTGATGGCTTGATGCATTTTAGCAAGGAGAAAAATGTCGAGCGTATTTCCTGTTCCACCGAGTTGGAGTCCAGAAATGACGACAATATTGGCCTTTGATCAATCGAGATGTCGCAAGGCAAATGCCGCAACATCTTCAGTCAATGCACCCGGTAAAACTGCCGAAGTGATAATGTTTACCGGCATCCGCCGCGAACCGCTGTATGCAAGTACCGGTTTGCCTGTGCCGGTCATGCATGAACCGATGTTCGATGATTCCGCGCCCGACAAGCCGACCGGCCGGAAACGCCGCCGCGGCAAGAACGCCTGAGACCTAGGCCTTTTGCCGGAACGCGTGGGCATAAAACCTCTCGTCGGCCAGACGGCCAAGCAGGGCGGCAATCAGCGCGGTGGCCAGAACCGCGAACGCCAGCCGGCCCGCAAGCACACCGGATATGTCGGCGCCAAGCGCCATCACGATCAACGTGTCCTCGATCACGCTGTGGGCGAAACCCATGAAGACGCAGGACAGGAAAATCTGCCGTGGTGGCAGCGCATCCGATTGCGCCTCGCGGATCAGAAGTCCGGCACCGTAGGAAATTCCCAGGAACAGGCCCACAGCGGTGAGGTGTCCTGCTTCGCCCCGGATGCCGGCGAGCCGCAACACCGGTGAAAGAAGCTTCATCATCCAGTCCAGCAGTCCGCTCGTCTTGAGGATCAGCAGGGACCAGGACAGGACAACCAGAACCACAAGCATCCAGATCATCGTCTCCGCCAGCCCCTGGAAGAACACCGCCCAGTCGGGGGTTGCCGTCATCGGGATCCAGGCCGGGTTGACCGGCGCCGACAACCAGCCGGTGAAGGCGAGAATGTGGTGCAGCACGAAAGCGTAGAGCAGGCCGCCGGCAATGCGCAGGACCGTCGTTACGGTCATGCCCGGGCCTGCCATCTGGATAATCTTCTGCTCGACCGGCAGCCCGTGCGCAAACAGGATGAGCGACGAGAACACCGTCACGTCGGCCACACTGAGCGAGGATACCGGAACCAGGGTGAAAAGCAGCGGTACGGCGCCCCATATTCCGACAACCATGGCTGTCAGCCAGGCAAGGCCAAGTTCGGATGGCAAGCCGACCAGGTCCATCACCGGCGCAAAGGCAGGGGCTATCGCTTCGATCGCTCCCATCCGCGACAGCACTTCCGTCAGGATGGTGATCGGAACCATGATCCGGACGAGAACCCAGTAAATATTCAGGGAATCAAGTGTGTTGCGCGAAATGGCCTTGAACAGGGGCATCGTGGTTTCCTTTCAGCTTGCCGGGCGCTGCAACTGTCGTCCGTGTTTTTCAACGAAAGCACGGCAGTGGATGGGCAGGCGTTAGGCAGGCTCCTCCGAGGTTGCCTCGATTACCTAGCCGGACCCGGTTCGAATTTGTGGTCAAAAATTGTGATTGTATGCAATATTATTGCAAATACGCAGGCGGTGGACGGAGTGCGGGAATGGATAAGATTGACCGGAAGCTTTTGAACCTGATGCAGCGGGATGCCTCGCGCACCAATGTCGACATGGCCGACGAGGTTGGCCTGTCGCCGTCAAGCTGCCTGCGCCGGCTGCAGCGGCTGCGCAAATCAGGCGTGATCGAGCGCATTGTCGCGATCCTCAACCCGGCCCGGGCAGGGCGCGTGATCAAGGCATTCGTCACGGTGGAACTGAAACTGCACGGCGAGCAGCAGATGCGCCGTTTTCTCGAAATCGCCAGTGCGGAAGAGGCGGTTTCGCACGCCTATGCCGTTACCGGGGCAACCGATGTGGTGCTGATGTTGCGCCTGCGCGACATGGAGGAGTTCGACCTGCTCTGTGACAGGCTGTTCCGCGACCAGAACAATGTTGCCCGCTTCTTCACCATGGTCGTCATAAGGACGGCGAAAGAGGAAACGGCGATACCGCTTTAGACCAGCCGATGGACGGAATGGACTGCGATGCCAGGCCCTGCCGTCCGCTCAAGGCCGCGCCCACCCGCTGGAGGAGGTTGCCTCCAGACAGGTGGGCGCGTGTGGTTGAGTGCCTGCGCTTTTACTTCAGCTTGTGCATCGCCAGCATCTTCATGATGGCGCTTTCGTAATAGGTCTCGGTAATGCCCTTGCGGACCTTGTGCATGAAGTACTTCTCGAACGCCACCTTGGCCAGGTGCACCCACATGCCTTCGGCGGCCCAGTTGACATTGCGCGGCGGGTTTTGCGGTTGCGCCAGGAAAGCCACGCCGCGGTCGCCGAAATCGGCCAGGCAGAAAGCGTTCCAGGTGGCTTCCTCTTCCGGCGTGCTCCCGGCCAGCAGCGCCTTGATGTTCTTGGCCGTGGCCAGCACCATGCTTTCGATCATGTAGCCGGTCTTCGGCACACCGGTGGGCACCGGGGTCTTTTCCATCGGCGGAATGGCAATCGCCACGCCGATGCCGAAGATATTGGGATATTTCGGGTTGCGCTGGTGCTTGTCGACGATGATGAAGCCACGCGGATTGACCAGTCCCTCGATGTCACGCACGGCGGCGATGCCGCGGAAGGCGGGCAGCATCATCGAATATTTGAAATCGAGTTCATGCCTGGTCTTTTCCGAGCCGTCATCATTGAGTTCGGAGACCGTCATGGTGCCGGCTTCGACCTTCTCCACCTTGGCGTTGGTGATCCAGCGCACGCTGCTCTGGCGCATCTCGTGCTCGAGCAGGCCCTTGGTGTCGCCGACACCGCCGAGGCCGAGGTGGCCGATATAGGGTTCGGCGGTGACGAAGGTCATCGGAACCTTGTCGCGGATCTTGCGGTTGCGCAGTTCCTTGTCGAGGATCATCGCATATTCGTAAGCCGGGCCGTAACACGAAGCACCTTGTGCCGCGCCGACGATGATCGGGCCGGGATCAGCGCAGAAGGCTTCGAAGGCGGCATTGGCCTGGGTTGCGTGATCGACGGTGCAGACCGACTGGGTATAGCCCTCAGGGCCGAAACCCTCGATCTCGTCGAAGGCCAGTTCCGGACCGGTGGCGATCACCAGGTAGTCGTAATCGACCGAACTGCCGTCTTCCATCTCGATCCGGTTTTCCTCCGGATGCAGCTTTTTGGCCGAGGCCTGAACAAACTCGATGCCATGCTTTTTCATCAGCGGCGCCAGCTCGATCGTGATGTCGCTCTTCTCGCGCCAGCCGACGCCAACCCACGGATTGGACGGGGTGAACTGGAAGCTTTCCGCCTTGTTGACCAGAACGATGGGGTGATCTTTCCCAAGTTCAGCCTTGAGATCGAAGACCATGGAGATGCCGCCAAGTCCGGCGCCAAGGACGACAATGTTAGACTTTTTCATGTGCTTAGCCTCCGTTAGCCCGGAAAATCCGCGCCTGCATATATATGTGGTTGTTGATATATATATAGCGCGTGCGGCCGTACTTCTTATTGATCAAGATCAATGAGCGGTACGGCTTCACACCGGGCGGGAGGTCTTGGTTCAGGTGGGGAAACGTCAGCTTATCCTGAGCAGGCCGATGCCGGTCAGCAGGACAGCCAGACCGCTCGCCATCGCGCGGACCTGGTTCCAGAGCTGCCAGCGTTCGGAATAGCTGCGCCAGATCTCACCTGCCGCCTCGGTGGCGTCCGGTACGACAACCTGCGCCAGCGCTTGGTTCATCGGAACATTGACGAGGACGGTCACGCCGAAACCGCCGGTGGCGTAGACGCCAGCTGCAAGTGCAAACCAGATCGCGGCGCCGCGCCGGCCGGTGCGCATCAGCAGGGCCGCGGTGACCGCCAGCACCGCCGGCGTCAGGAAAAAGGCCGGGAAAAACACCGCATTGCGCACCGAGGCGTTCATCGCCTGCATGGCCTCGATGGCGACCGCCGGGCCGGCAGCATCAAGCCCCCACATGGTCGAGCAGACCCAGGCATAGAAAAAGCCGAAGATCGCGGCGCTCAGCAAAAGCGAGGCGAGGGGAAACACCCGTGTCGAGATCATGCCTGCTGCTCCTGCCGAGCTGCCGTGGCTGGGGAACGGGTGTGCCGGAGCGTGTCGGTAAACAGCGCAAGGCAGGCCAGTTGACCGGCAATCACCGCGGGCCAGATCAGCCCGAACTGCGCGTCGAGGTATTTCTGCGGACCAAACGAGATCAGTGCCATGGTTGCGGCCAGCAGGCACAGGATACGGCCGGGTCTGCTGGTGCTTCCGCCAAGCAGGATCGCGGCCACGGCCGTGGCCATCGACACCCCGAGAAAGGGCGCGATTGCGAACAGGGGGGTGACGGCAGGAGGATGCGGCGGAACGCCTGCATAGAGCGCACCGAGCATCACGGCCTGCAGGATGATCAGGACTGCCAATGCGGCAGTGGAGGTCTGGTTGGGTTGGGGCATTGTCGATCTCCAAAAAAAACGTAATTGTGTGTACGGTTGCAATTATCCGTAATCTGAATTACGCCTTTCGTCAACCATCCGGAGACAATCGATGCGCGATGAGAACAGGGCGTCCCGCCAGCAGAAGATCGAAGAGGCGGCCTATGCGGTCCTGGAAGCCAAGGGCTATGCCGGAACCTCGATGCTGGCGATTGCCAGGGCGGCGCGGGCGTCAAACGAGACCCTGTACAACTGGTATGGCGACAAGACCGGCCTGTTCAAGGCACTGGTCGTGCGCAACGCAGAACAGGTCAGGACGCTTCTGCAGGAGGGGCTGGACAGGGACGGCAGCCCGCTGGAGATCCTGCAGGCACTCGGGCCGCGCCTGCTGGCGCTTCTTGTCAGCCCCCGCGCCATCCAGCTCAACCGTGCAGCCGCGGCGGATCCGACCGGAGAACTCGGCGCGGTTATTTCCGAGCGCGGCAGGGAAACGGTCGCGCCGCTGATTGGCAAGGTGCTGGAGCGTGCCCGGCAGGAGGGGGCGCTCGAATTTGATCAGACCGCCGGGGCTGTAGGTCTTTATCTCAACCTGCTGGTTGGAGATCTGCAGATCCGCCGCGTCATCGGCCGTGAGCCGCCGCTCGACGAGGCCGCGATCAACCGCCGCGCCGAACAGGCCTACAAGCACTTCCTCCGGCTTTGCGCAGCCTAGCTCAGGCCGGGTCGATGGTGATGCTGGCGCAGATCGCGTTTTCCAGAAACGCCCGTGCCGCGGGTTGCTGGCTCGGCGTCGGCGCCACGGCGCGCAATGCGACATAGCCCTGCGGCTGACTCAGCTCGACCAGCACCGCACGTTCGAGCGCACGTGGCATGAAGCGCCGCAATTGCAGCATTTGCGCCGGGGTCACGAAGGTGATGTTGACGCCGGTACCGATGGCCGAGCGGTCATTCATCGAATAGGTTTCGTTTGATGATGCGTCATAGGCGGACACCGTCCAGATCGGCACGTCGCCCGCCGCGAAGATGCGCACCGGCCCATCGGAAATGTCGAACCGGCAGACCGCGGTGCGGACATAGGGGTTCTCGTTGTAGAGCCCGCTGGTGTTGGGCTCGTTGGCCAGCGAATAGAACCGGTTGGTCGCGCCGAGCATCTTCACCCGGGTCCAGGCATCCTCGCCGGTCCACATCGGCAGGGCCAGGATGATGACGATATGGATGAAGGCCGCACCGACCAGCCCGATCGCGATGGACAGCAGGACGCTACGCATCGGCACACCCGATAAGCGAGATTTTCGGCATGTCGAGCTCGACCATGCTGACCGAGGCCGCGGTCGGCGTATCGATCAGTGTCAGCACGAAACTGACACCGCCGTCCGAATCGAGCCAGATCCAGTTGCCGGAGCTCGGAGCGGCGCCGAGCCGGATGCGGAAGCTGCCGTCGACATTGCGCAGCGTGGTCCAGGAGTTGAGGCTGACAGGAGCCCGCTCCGGCGCGTCAAGCGGATTGCCGGCGGCATCGGTGACCCGCAATGTCCAGAACCGGGCCGGCGGCGTCGATCCGGAAATCTCGTAGCTGCACCGCCCCGAAAGCCTGGCCCCGGTTTCATCGCTCTCGGCGGTAAACACCAGGCCTTCCGCACGGCCGAGCAAAATCCGTCCGTCGCCGGCGCGGTGCGCCTTGGCAAACGGATCGGCGTCCTCGGTCTGCAGGTCGGGATAGGCGCTCCACGATCCGAGCCGGATCGCACCGAAGCCGGATGTGGCCTTGAGCATCCACGACGCAGACCAGGCGCCACCGCCAAAAGCGATCGCCAGCGTCAAAGCAACCAGGGCAGGCAGACGAAACACGTGGCAGGGTTTCCCTCGTCAGTCCGGAGCATTCATCCGGGGCGCGTCAGATCGGGCGCGCAAACCGCACCGTGGCTGACGAAAAAGCACAATACCGCGCCAATAACCAGCCATCAGCATTGAAAAGATAGGGATATGCACCATTGCCCGATCCATGCCGGTCAATCACTGCTCGACGGTTGCGGGAACAAGCTCCGGCTGGTTCTTGACCGCTGCCAGGCGTTCCGGCACGCCAAGCGGCCGGGCGCTGTTGAGCCGTTCCACCAGCCCGCGCAGAACATCGGTGGTTTCCCGGTTCAGCGACCGCGACCGTTGCCGTGCGGGCAGCGGGTTGCCGTTCTCGTCGGTCGAGGACTTGGCGGCAAGCGGCGTGGCTTTCGCGGTCGGCAGAGGGTTGTCGACACCCGGAATGGCCCGAAGCTCGATGCCCTGGTGGGCGTAATCCATCACCCGCTTGAAGGTCATCGCCGGCAATGAGCCGCCGGTCATGCGGTTGGTCGAGGTGTAGTCGTCATTGCCGAACCAGACCGCGGCGGTGAAATTGCCGGTGAAGCCGCAGAACCAGGCATCGCGATAGGCCTGCGTGGTGCCGGTCTTGCCGCCGGTGAGAACGCCGTCGACCGCCGCACGCCGCGCCGTGCCGACATAGGGAACCCGGGTCAGCATCTGGTTCATGTAGGCGCCGGCGGTTTCCGACAGCACGCGTTCCGGCGGCGGCTCGTCGCGGTTGAAATCATAGAGCACATCACCGTTGTAGTTCATGATCTGCGCGATGCCATGGCGGCGCGACTGGTAGCCGCCGGTGGGGAACACCGCATAGGCCGTGGCCTGGTCGAGAACCGTGACTTCCGAGGTGCCGATCGGAATGGTGACGTCGCGGCGGATCGGTGTCTCGACGCCGAATTTCTTTGCCTGCGCCATGATCTGGCCGATCGGGTCTTCGCCGAGCCGCTCCTTGGCGATCCTGACCGGGATGGTGTTGATCGACTTGGCCAGCGCGGTCTTGATGTCGATGCGGCCACGATAGCTCAGGCCGTAGTTCTTCGGATGCCAGTTGCCCCAGTGGATCGGCGCGTCGGTGATCGGGCTGTCCGGCGTCATGCCTTTTTCCATGGCCAGCGAATAGGTGTAGATCTTGAACGACGAGCCGGGTTGCCGCAATGCCCGCGAGGCGCGGTTGAACTGGCTTTCGCCGTAGTCGCGTCCGCCGACCATGGCGCGCACGGCGCCGCCGTTCTCGATCAGCACAAGCGCTGCCTGGCTGGCGCGATACTGCTTGCCATACTGGCGCAGACCGGCTTCCACCGCGGCGTCGGCGGCTTCTTGCATGCCCGGATCAAGCGTGGTGCGCACGATCAGCGAATGCTGGTCAAATCCGCCGGCAATGCGCTTGACCTCCTCAAACGCCCAGTCGAGGAAATAGTCGGGCGCATCGCGGTCGCCCCGGTCGATGACGCTGGCCGGGTTGCGCCGCGCGCCAATCACCTGGCCCTCGGTCATCAAATTGCCCTGCACCAGGTTGGACAGCACCTCGTTGGCCCGCGCCCGTGCGGCCGGCAGGTTGATGTGCGGGGCGTAGCGGGCAGGGGCCTTGAACAGGCCCGCCAGCATCGCCGCTTCCGCGATCGAGACCTCGGTGATGTCCTTGCCGAAATAGAACTGCGCCGCAGCCGCCGCACCGAAGGTGCCGCCGCCCATATAGGCGCGGTCGAGATAGAGCCTGAGGATTTCCTTTTTCGACAGGTTGGCTTCCAGCCAGAAGGCGAGGAACGCTTCCTTGATCTTGCGTTCGAGCGTCCGCTCGTTGGTCAAAAACAGGTTCTTGGCCAGCTGCTGGGTGATGGTGGAGCCGCCCTGGACCACCGAATTGGCCTTGACGTTCTCGGTCATGGCGCGGGCCAGGCCGAGGAAATCGATGCCGAAATGCTCGAAGAACCGCCGGTCCTCGGTGGCCAGCACCGCCTTGACGAAATGATCGGGCAGCTGGTCCACGGGCGCGGAATCCTCGTGGATGATGCCGCGATGGCCGATCTCGTTGCCGTAACGGTCGAGGAAGGTGACGGCGAAATCATCCCGCGCGCGCCAGTTTCCCGCCGTTTCCTCGAACGCCGGAAGCGCCAGCGCCAGAAGCAGAACGAACCCGGCGGTGCCGACATTCATGCCTTCGCCGGCGATCTCGAACACGGCCTTCCAGACCCCGCGGGTGCGGAAGCGGCGGAAGAAGATGGTGATCTCCTCCCAGACTTCGCCGACGCGGAAACCGGCATTCCAGATCGAGGAATCGATCCAGGAATCAATCCGGAGAAGCAGGTTGGAGCGCTTGCGCGGGCGGTTTTCCTGGTTGAACGGGTCTTGCACGGGTCTATGTCCATTGCGGGCGTTGGCGACCTGCATCGTCGCGCGTTGTTTTTCCCGCGGTGCCTGATGTCACCACAGTTTTTATCCCCTGTGACCTATGCTTTTGGCTCATTTTCAGTCAAAGGACAAGCCGTCAGCGCATGCGCGCGCGCAAAGCAGATGATAAAAAGGAAACCGGCAATGAACGCCACGCCCTTCTGGAAAGCCAAGACGCTCGACCAGATGACCACGGCCGAATGGGAAAGCCTGTGCGATGGCTGCGGCCGCTGCTGCCTGAACAAGCTCGAGGACTGGGACACCGGCGAAATCGCCTGGACCAACATCGCCTGCACCTTGCTTGACGGATACAGCTGCCGCTGCACCGATTATGAAAACCGCCAGGCCACCGTGCCCGACTGCATCAGCCTGACGCCGGCGCAGGTCGACACCATCACCTGGCTGCCGCCAACCTGCGGCTACCGGCTGGTGCGCGAGGGCGCCGATCTCTACTGGTGGCATCCGCTGGTCTCGGGCGACCCCGAAACCGTGCACGAGGCCGGCGTTTCGGTGCGCAACCGGACCGTCAGCGAAGACAACATGAAGGTCGAGGATTTCGAGGACTACCTGGTGGACTGGCCGGGCGAACAACCCTGAGAAAACCGTCTGCCCGCATTTTTCCGGCGCCGGCATGGAACCATATCCGCCGGACCGCGTTGATCCCCCGTATTGCAAGTTTGAATTGCCAAACGGAGGGGTTATCCGATGATCCAGTGGATCCTGATTTTGCTTATTGTTGCAGCCGTCGCCGGCCTGCTTGGCTTCGGCCGCCTGTCGGGCGCAGCGCTCACCGGCGCAAAGCTGCTGATCGGCGTCGTGCTGATCCTGTTCCTTCTTGCCGTCCTAGGCATCGTCGCCATCGCCTGACGGCCCGTTCTTCATCCTCCCCAAGTGTGAAGCACACCTGAACCCGCCGGAGAGTCCCGCTCTCTGGCGGTTTTTTTGTGCTGCGATTTGCAAATGACGCCGCAGCTCGCTTGAACGCCTGGGTTTTAATGCCGGTCCCGTCCGCCGCCGCGTCAGTGGCGGCCGCGATATTGCGCCAGTCATGGGGTGCCAAACCGGTCGCGCCTTCCTACATGGGGAAGCAACGCCCAACAGGAGCAATCGACAGTGGCAGAGAACATCAACACCGCCCCGAAACTTGACATCGTTTTGGCCGGAGAGGCGCGTCCGCAGGATAAAACGGTGGCGCTGGCCTTTGGCTCGGCCGGCGGCGGGAAAGTCAGGCTCGAATTCGACGCCAGGATCGTCCCGGCGACGATCACCGCGCTGGCCAGCCTTCTCGGGCAGGTGGTCTCCGACCTTGACGAAGACGAACGCCCGAATTTTCAGGTGCTCAAGACCACCGCCATGGGCCTGGCCATGAACGGCCACGGCGAACTGGCGCTGGCGCTGGAACTCGAAGGCGGCGGCCAGCTGACCCTGGGCCTCGCCAAGGGCGACCTCGCCATTCTGCGCGACGAGATCGACGAGGCGATGCGGATCGCGGAAGATTCGCGGCATTAGAGGGGGCGGTCGTACCGGAATTCTCAGCCTGACTGATATGTGCTAGGGTTTGGCTTTGATGCGTGGAAGGCAACTAGAGCGCTGCATGCAGAGAAGTTTTTTCGTCAAGGCCGTGTGGGACGATGAGGCTCAGGTCTATGTCTCCGAGAGCGACATCATCGGACTGCATATCGAGGCCGCGACGGTTGAGGAATTTGAAGCGGTCATGTGCGATGTCGCCACCGATCTGGTGATCGCCAACCATATCAGCAGCGACCAGCTCAACTCGCTGCCGCTACGCGATCTCATTCCCACCATTGTCTGGGAGCGGCCAAACCCGGAACTGGCGGCCTGAATGGCGCCGGGACTGGAAAAGAAGTTTTGAAGAATGACACTCGCAACGCAACCTTTTGATACTGCAGAGTTTCTCGATAGTCCCGAGATGGTGTCGGCCTATCTGGATGCGGCGCTTGCGGATGGCGATCCGGCGCTGTTTGCCGCAACTCTCGGCGACATCGCCAAGGCGCGGGGCATGAGCGACATTGCCCGTAACGCCGGCGTGACCCGGGAAGCGCTCGACAAGGCGCTCAGTGGAAAGGGCGATCCGCGCATGCCGACCCTGTTCGGGGTGATCAAGGCGCTGGGACTCAAGCTGAAAGTGGAGCCTGAGGGGGCGTGAGGGGGCCGACAGGATGCATGAAGCCATCCGTGGCAAGCGCCTGACCTATCGGCGGATTGGTGAAGCCGGTCACGCCTAAACAGAAGGCGCGTAAGCTTCTCCACAAGCGCAAAAGGCGCTGACTCGACTTAAAATCGTGAATCGGGCATCATGCAACTAGGCAGGTCGCTGGGACCCTCTCATAAAGGATAATCCAGCGGCCCGCTTAGGCCCGTATCGGGGCCTGTGTCCCCACCAGATAGCGGGGGCTAAGGCAGCATTCCTGTTCACTCAGGCTAGATACCGCCGACGGCTACGATGTTCTGCAGGACGCCGTGCCTAGCGCCAGCAAGGGCGCGATAAAAATACTCCGCCTAGTTTCTCTTTGAGGGCTAGTCCGGACTGCCCGTTAGGAGCCCGCAAATGCGGAAAAAACCTACGGTGAAATGGGAAGTGACTGTAGACGTTGCGCTTTGCCTATTTGGTATTGCCGCCATTCTCAAGATCTTCTTTTAAACAGGGGGGCGGGGGCTTCGGCCTTCGCCTTTCTCTTTTAACTTTGGTGGCGTCGCTAATGTGCGGCACCACGTATCATTGAGCCATTCTTCGACAACGTCTACAGGCTTTCGATCATTTTTGCTCATTGGGGGCACCATGGCTGAGAATCTAAACCACCGAGACTTCCATAACCCCGCATTCGATAAGATTGCGCTAGAATTGGGTAGAGTCACGTTGGCATGGAACGACCTCCATGTCTCTCTATCTGGTCTCTTCTCGGCCATCCTGAAGATACCAAACCGCCTAACTCCGGGCGCTATCTGGGATGCCATCAAGGTAGATCGATCCCAGCGAGAAATCCTTCTCTCTTTGTCGCAGACCAATGCATTGGGCCATCGCCTCCCGGAGGAAGCCAAAGCAGACATAAAGTTTCTGGTGTCGCAAGTGAATCGTCTTCAAGAATATAGGAACAACCTAATTCATTCACCATTCAGGCTGTCTGGGTCAGAGGTAATCGTGTACCACGGCGGCACTCACGCCAGGGGGATAGGTATATCGGGACGCGACCTCCTAAAAGAATGCGCCGTCGTTTACCAGTCGACTATGACGTTTAGGAACTTTGCCTCTGAACTGGAGGAAGCCATTCAAGGCCTTCGGTCCACATGGCCACAAAGACCTCATTCGTTAAAAGAGCAGCGTTGCAACGACACTGCATAGCTCCATCAAGTCTGCTTAGTGGTGCTTGTTCTCGTGTTTCACCACAAAATAGGAAAATAATCCTTTACACCGTCACGGTCCTCTGCTAGGGTTATGTCATCGTCACAGAAGTGCGCCGGAAACGGTGCCGGGCGAAGGCGGGTGTGCGTTTTGGCGCACGGCTGCCGGACTGAAGATTTGAGGAGTGCGCAAAGCGCCTTCGGGATTCCCGGGGCGCTTTTTTGCTGGCCGGATGCGGCCTGTTCCAGAAATTGCGAGGCATGTGATGACCGAGGCATATGCTGCCGCCGGGCGGCTGGGGCTGTCCGGAGCCGATCTTTTTGCCGGAGACGAGACGGTGCTGGTCGACCGGCTGATCGATTTGTTGCTGGCGCTCGAACCGTTCGAGATCAAGCAGTCGTCTGTCGCGGCCGGTGATGCTGCAGGTCAGGCAACGGACAAGGGTGCCGATGGTCCGGCAGGCGGCGAGGGCTGCGATGAGGTGGCCGCACCAGCCATGCTGGCCAGCTTGGCCGGGGCAGTGGATGGCGCGGAACCCAGCCTCGTGCCGGGCGACGATGCGGTGAAACTGTCGATCGAGAGCACCCGCGCCATGCTGGCCCGGATGCGCACTGTCCTCGACCGCGAGGCGGCACGATTGGGCGCCGACGGGCTCGAGGGCAAGGCGGCGGTCGACCAGGTGGCGCTGATCGCCCGGACGCTGGAGAAGATCGACCAGATGGAGCGGCTGATCGCCGAGGACGAGGCCCGCGCGGCAGGCGGGCGGCTCGGGACCGAGGAACGCGAGCAGCTGCGGCTGACCGTGCGGCAGCTGATCCTCGCCGCCGCCGAGCGGTTGGCGGTCGAGCGGATGCGCGACCAGCCAGCGCAGCGCGAGGCCGGTGATGTGAGCAGCACCGGGGGCAGGCTTGCGGCTGATGCTGGAGACGGTTCGGGGCCGGCGGCTGCGGATCGGGATGAGGCCGGATGAGAGCGTTTTCTTCAGCCCAGGGATTTGGGCTGGCTGGATGCCGGATCGGTGTCCGGCATGACGGACCTTGGAGGGGCGCTGGCGCAAAATCGGAATACTTCACTGGTCCCGGCAACGGGCGCCCGAAAGGAAGACCCATGACGATCCGGTCGATGGTGGCAGTGCTGAAAGGCGGCGTGTGGGCAGACCCGGTGCCTGGCCAAACGGTGCCGGTCCGCAATCTTCTCGCTGCCGGAGTGAAGCTGAAATCTGTGCCGGCGCCGCGACTGGTCAGTTCGCAGGTGGTTTGGAAAAACAACGCGGTAGACGAGTTGCTTGACTCGGTTTCGCAAACGCAACCTGTCGCCGGTGCGATCTGCGTCGAGGACCTGGTCGCGGCCCATGTCGCGCGATTTGACGACCGGGCGCTGCTTGCCCATGCCCATGACTGGGCGCTGACGGCGCGGCCCGAGCAATTGCCGCCCGAAGGGGCGTGGCGGACCTGGCTGATGATGGGCGGGCGCGGCTCGGGAAAAACCCGCGCCGGGGCCGAATGGGTGCACGCTCTCGCCTCCGGCACGCTGCCGGGGCTGGGGCGGGAGGGCCGCATCGCGCTGGTGGCCGAAACCTTCGGCGACGCCCGCGAAGTCATGATCGATGGCATCTCCGGCATTCTCGGCGTGGCGCGTGATCAACGCCCGGTGTTCGAGGCGACGCGGCGCAGGCTGGTCTGGCCATCGGGCGCGGTGGCGCAGATGTTTTCATCCGAAGACCCCGAGAGCCTGCGCGGGCCGCAATTCGATCTGGCCTGGTGCGACGAGCTGGGCAAATGGCGGCATGCCCGCGAGACCTGGGACATGCTGCAATTCGGCCTCAGGCTGGGGCAGCACCCGCGCCAGCTGGTGACGACAACGCCAAGGGCAACGCCC
Organism: Hoeflea sp. AS16; assembly: GCF_038900095.1. NCBI lineage: Bacteria > Pseudomonadati > Pseudomonadota > Alphaproteobacteria > Hyphomicrobiales > Rhizobiaceae > Hoeflea > Hoeflea sp. AS16. The sequence continues at coordinate 256,265 of NZ_JBBMQQ010000004.1, forward strand.
TTGATGCTGGCGCTGGTGAAAGACCAGGCCACGCGGGTGACACGGATCCGCACCGAGGACAATGCCGCCAACCTGGCCGCGGGTTTTCTCGACGCCATCCGGGCGCGCTATGGCGGCACACGGCTGGGACGGCAGGAACTGGACGGCGAGCTGATCGCCGACCGCGAGGACGGGCTGTGGCGGCGCGACCAGCTCGAAGCGCTCATCGTGCGCAAGCATGGCCTGCTTGCCCGCATCGTGGTGGCGGTCGATCCGCCCGCATCCGGTGAGGCCAGACACTCCTGCTGCGGCATCATCGCCGCCGGACTGGACGCCGAAGGCCGCGCCGTGGTGCTGGCCGACTGCTCGGTCGAGGGCGCAAGCCCGACCCGCTGGGCCGAGGCGGTGGCGTGGCTCTACCGCAGGTTCGATGCCGATTGCGTGGTTGCCGAGATCAACCAGGGCGGCGACATGGTGACAAGCGTGCTCAGGACCGTCGAGCCGACATTGCCGGTGAGAACCGTGCGGGCGACGCGCGGCAAATGGCTCCGCGCCGAACCGGTGGCGGCACTCTACGAGCAGGGCCGGGTGCTCCATGCCGGTCATTTTGCTTCACTCGAGGACCAGATGTGCGATTTCGGTCCCGACGGGCTGAGCTCCGGACGGTCTCCTGACCGGCTCGATGCGCTGGTCTGGGCGCTGACCGAACTGCTGCTCGGCCGCAAAAGCGAACCGCAGGTCAGGCACCTTTGAGACTGGCGGCGAATCGGGGAGCTTGGAAGGCCACACAAGCGATGGCGATGGCGAGGGAGACGGGGATGACGGCAGGCACGAGGCAGACTGCGACGGATGAGGTGTTGGCGGGCTATGCCGGGCTTGGTGCTGATTGGATCACGCGCTCGGACGGTCTGAGCTGTGACGAGATTTACGCGCCGGTGACCGATCTTCTGCCGGTCGAGCCCGGCCGGGTTCTCGATCTGGGCGCTGCGACCGGACGCGACGCGGCCTGGCTCGCCGGGCGCGGGCACCGGATTGTCGCGGTTGAACCGGTCAAGGAATTGAGAGAGGCCGGGCAGGGCTTGCACCCTCTGGAGGCGGTGGAATGGCTGGATGACCGGTTGCCGGAACTGGAGCGGATCGGCGCAGGCGAGATGTTTGACTGCGTGCTCGCCAACGGCGTGCTGCATCATCTGGAGCCGGACGCGCATGAAGCTGCGATCCGCCGGCTTGCCGGGATGCTCAAGGTTGGCGGGTTGCTGATTGCCTCGCTCAGGCATGGCGTGGGGCCGTCAAACCGGCGCGCCTGGCCGATTGATGTGGAGGCGCTGGTGGCGGTGGCGCGGGCGAGCGGCATGGCTCTGATCAGACGGATCGACAAAGGTTCGATCCAGCCGGAGAACCGGGATGCCGGGATCACCTGGACCTGGTTGGCGCTCAGGCGGGACGGGTTACCCGTAGTTTAGGGCCGCGAGCGCAAACAGGCCGGTGAGAAGCAAGAGCGGCCAGCCGATATGGCGGCCCCGGCTGGCAAACAGATCGAAGAGCCCGACCGCGGTAAAACTGAGGCCTATGCCGCCAAGGATGGCGGTGCGGAGGTGCGGCTCGTCGAAGGCGAGCGCGTACAAGATGACCGCCAGCACGAGCCATGAGATGGACGTGACATGCCAGGCGAAGCGCAGAACCATGCGCGCCAGTGGATGCTCCAGCACGCGGTTGCCGCGATGTTTGAACAGTGGGCGCAGCAGGTAGAATTCGCCGCCCAGAGAATGGACCAGCGACGTTGCGACCAGCCCGACAATGCTGGCGACGATCAACCATTGAAATACCAAGGCAGTCACTCCTTACGGGCGGGGATGCGATTTTCTAGGCGGTCCGCGACGGCAAGTAAACGCCGGGGTTTCACCACTCGATTTGAAAGGGCATTGATATGGCATTCGGATTTCGGCTTCCCTGGACCCATGCTGCGCACCCTCGTGCGCCCGCCGCCAAGAGCTGGCTGCCCGGCGCGATTGCGGCGCTTTCGGGTGACGCCGGCGCAAGCTGGAGCGGGCGCTCTTACGCGGCCATTGCGCGCGAAGGCTTCATGCGCAACCCGGTGGCGCACCGGGCGACCCGGATGATCGCCGAGGCCGCGGCTTCTGTGCCCTGGGTGGTGTTTGACGGCGGCCGCGAGCAGGAGCGCCATCCGGTCATCGACCTGCTGGCGCGGCCTGATCCGGCCGGGACCGGAGACGGCTTCTTCGAGACGCTCTATGGCCACCTGATGCTCTCGGGCAATGCCTGGGTCAATCCGGTCGTCACCGCCGGCCGCATCGCCGGGCTGCAATTGCTCAGGCCCGACCGGATGCGTGTCATCGAAGGGCCGGATGGCTGGCCGGTCGCCTACGAACACCAGTCGGGCGGCAGGCGCCAGCGCTTTGCCGCACACCCGGAAGAGGGGCCGGGGCTTTTGCACCTCAAGCTGTTCCATCCGCTCGATGATCACCTGGGTTTCGCGCCGCTGGAAGCAGCCCTGATGGCGCTCGACCTGCACAATGCGGCGATGAGCTGGAACAAGGCGCTTTTGGACAATTCCGCCCGGCCTTCGGGGGCGCTGGTCTACCAGCCCAAGGAGGGCGGCAACCTGACGCCGGAACAGTACGAGCGGCTCAAAGCCGAGCTCGAGGATGGCTACCAGGGCGCGCGCCGTGCGGGCCGTCCGATGCTGCTCGAAGGCGGCCTCGACTGGAAGGCGATGGGGCTGACGCCGCGCGACATGGATTTCATCGAGGCCCGCAATGGAGCTGCCCGCGACATCGCCCTGGCGCTCGGTGTGCCGCCGATGCTGCTCGGCATTCCGGGTGACCTGACCTATGCCAATTACCAGGAGGCCAACCGCGCCTTCTGCCGTCTCACGGTCTTGCCGCTGGTCCACCGCACGGCCGCAGCACTGACCGCCTGGCTGCAGCCGCTGCATGGTGCGGGACTGAAAATCGACTATGACGCCGACCGCCTTCCGGGCCTGTCGGCGGAGCGCGACGCGCTCTGGGCGCGGCTCGGCGCGGCGGACTTTCTCTCCGATGCTGAAAAGCGGGAAGCCGTGGGATATCAAAATGTTCCGGGCTGAAGCGGAATCAGATCGTCAGCCAGATGAATCAAACTGTGAACCGGAATTGACCGTCACATGCGGAGGTAAAGCGATGCCGAATATCGATCCGGATCCGGCGATGCTGGCCGCACGGGTGACCGGCGCCATTGCCGGGGCGCTGGTCTCGCTCGCCTACATGATGCCCAGGGGTGCACGCGAGGCCGCGGCCCGCGCCGTGGCCGGCATCGTCTCCGGCCTGGTCTTCGGCTCTCCCGCCGGCGTGGCGCTGGCGCAGTGGATGGGCGTGAGCCAGTTGCTCTCGCCAGCCGAAACCCTGCTGACCGGATCGGCCGCCGCCAGCATGACCGCCTGGTGGGTGCTGGGTGCGCTAGCCCGCATTGCCGACCGCGCCGGGCGCGGCCCCAGACCGTAACGCCGCGCGTGGCGGGCAGAAACCACTTCGACAACATCAAGGACAAAACCATGACAAGCGACTGGAGCGCATCCGGACGGCAGCGAAAACGTGTCGATCTGGCACTGGAGGACGTCAGCGGCGACGGCAGCTTTTCGGGCTATGCCAGCCTGTTCGGCGCGGTCGACCTGGGCCGCGACGTGATCGAGCCCGGCGCCTTCGCGGCTTCACTCAAGCGCAGGGGAGCCAGCGATGTGCGCATGCTCTACCAGCATGATCCGGACCAGCCGATCGGCCGCTGGCTGTCGATCCGCGAGGATGCCCGCGGGCTGCATGTCGAGGGCAAGCTGTCGCTCGGTGTGGCCCGCGCCCGCGAGGTGCACGAACTGATGAAATCCGGCGCGCTCGACGGGCTGTCGATCGGTTTCCAGACCCTGCGCGCCCGCAACGAGGCCAAGGCCGGGATACGCCGGATCCTCAGCGCCGATCTCTGGGAGATCTCGGTGGTGACATTCCCGATGCAGCCGGGCGCGCGGGTGACCGCGGTCAAGGCTGCGGGAGCGCCGGCGCCGGCTCCGACACGGCGCGAACTCGAACGCCGGCTCACGCGGGATGCGGGGCTGAGCAGACGCCAGGCACGCGGGCTGATTGCCCGCGGCTATGGCGCGCTTTCGGACAGGCAGGACGCTGCGCCGGAAGACCTCAAACGCCTGGAACGGCAATTGCGCACGCTGACCGCGGTGCTCGGCCGTTCCGTTCATTCCACCGACATCAACCTGTTGAAAGGACGACCCATGACCTGTCAGACAAAGGCGCCGCGCGCGCCCGAAACCAAGAGCGTGGACGCCGATGTGTCCGCTGCCTTCGAGGACTTCATGTCCGCCTTCGAGCACTACAAGCAGTCCAACGACGAGCGGCTGGCCGAAATCGAGCGGCGCGGCAGCACCGACGTGGTCACCGAGGAGAAGATGGCGCGCATCGATCACGCGCTGGACGAGCAGAAACGCACGCTTGATGCGCTGCTGGTCAAGCGCGCGCGTCCCGATCTCGGGCGCGCCAAGCCGCAGCCCGGGGCCGTGCGGCAGGCGTTCGATGCCTATGTCCGCCGCGGCGACGAGGCAGGGTTGCGCCAGGGCGAACTCAAGGCCATGTCGGCGGGCAGTGACCCCGACGGCGGCTACCTGGTGCCCGACGAACTCGACAGCGAGATCGGGCGGCGTCTCTCCGAACTCTCGCCGATCCGCTCGATTGCCACGGTGCGGCAGGTTTCGGGCGCGGTGCTGAAAAAGCCCTTTGCGCTCGACGGCATGGCCACCGGCTGGGTTGGCGAGACCGATCCCCGGCCGCAGACGGCGGCTCCGCAATTGGCAGAGCTGCAGTTCCCGACCATGGAGCTTTACGCCATGCCGGCCGCCACCGCCTCGCTGATCGAGGATGGCGCGGTCGATATCGAGGGCTGGATCGCGAGCGAAGTGGAGGCAGCGTTTGCCGAGCAGGAAGGTGCGGCGTTTGTGGCCGGTGACGGCGCCAGCAAGCCGCGCGGCTTTCTCGATTATCCGAGCGTTGCCGATGACAGCTGGACCTGGGGCAAGCTCGGCTTTCTCGCTACCGGGGCGGCCGGCGGCTTTGGCACCGATCCGTCCGACCGGCTGGTCGAACTGATCTATGCGCTGAAAGCAGGCCACCGCCAGAACGGCCGGTTCGTGATGAACCGCAAGACCCAGGCCCAGATCCGCAAGTTCAAGGATGCCGACGGCAACTATCTCTGGATGCCGCCGGCCGGTGCCGGTCAGGCCGCCTCGCTGATGGGCTTCCCGGTGGTCGAGGCAGAGGACATGCCGGATGTGGCCGCCAACGCGATGGCGCTGGCCTTTGGCGATTTCCGCCGCGGCTACCTTGTGGTCGATCGCACCGGGGTCCGCATCCTGCGCGATCCCTATTCGGCCAAGCCCTACGTGCTGTTCTACACCACCAAGCGCGTTGGCGGCGGGGTGCAGAATTTCGAGGCGATCAAGCTTCTCAAATTCGCCGCCTGACGCATCGTCCGCTGCTTTCGAGCAACCCCTCTCCCGGCTTCCGGGGGAGGGATCCGACCCCCCATCCACCTCATTGCCGGAGACTGCCATGACCCTGATCCAGACCGATCCGCCGCTGGCGGAGCCGGTAACGCTTGCCGAACTGAAGGCGCATCTGCGCCTTGATGCGACCGACGAGGACGGCCTGCTGGAAGGCCTGATCCGGGTGGCCCGCACCCATCTCGAAGCGGTCACCGGCGTGGCGCTGATGAGCCAGGGATTTCGCCTGGCACTCGATGACTGGCCGCAAGATGCCGTGATTCAATTGATGAGAACACCGGTTCAAACCGTTGATGCGATTCTGCTTTATGATGCCGACGGTGTGGCCCGGAACCTCGACCTGTCGGGGCTGCTGCTTGATGGCATTGCGCATCCAGCACGGCTGGTGGTCACGCAGCGGCCACGCCCCAGCCAGCCGATCAACGGCATCGAGATCGAATTCACCGCTGGCTTCAACTCGATCAACGAGGTGCCGCCGGAGCTCAAGCGCGCCATCCTGATCCATGCCGCCCACCTGTATGAATTCCGCGGCGCGGTGAGTGCCGACATGCAGCCAGCATCCATCCCGGCGGGCTATGACCGGCTGATCGCGCCCTGGCAAAGGCGGACTTTGTGATGGGCGCATTCGTTGTCGATCCCGGCCGGCTCAATGCCCGCCTGGATCTTGAAACACCCACCGAGATTTCCGACGGGCAGGGCGGAGTGAGCGAGGGCTGGGAGTTGGTGGCAAGCGTCTGGGGGCGGGTCGAGCCGCTGCGTGCCAGGCCGGGTGAGGAGGCGGGTGCCGCCACCGCGCCGGTGAGCCACCGGGTGACCATCCGCTATCGCGACGACGTCCGCCACGCCATGCGCTTTGCCCATCGCGGCCGCAGCCTGCTGATCCTCGCCGTGCGCGATCCGGATGAAACCCGCCGGTACCTGATTTGCGATTGCCGGGAGACAAGGCCATGAGCGCCAATGCATTGCAGAATTGTGTGGTCGAACGGCTCAATGCCGATCCGGACGTGCTGGCCATTACCGGCGAAGGCCGGATTTTCGACCGGCTGATCACCCGCGCCGAGCCGCCTTACCTGGTGCTGGGCGAGACGGTGACCACCGATTTTTCCACCGGTGAGGCGGATGCCAGCGAGCACCGTTTCGAGATCGAGGCCTGGACCAGGCAGAACGGCCGCAAGCAGGCCGTCGAGCTGGCCGATGCGGTGCGGGCTGCGCTGCATGATGCCGATCTGTCGCTTGCAGGCGCGGTGCTGGTCAATCTCCGCCATGAGCGAACCGTCAGCCGCCGCGCGCCCAAGAGCGGGCTGCATGTGGCGCGGCTGAGGTTCCGCGCGGTGACCGAGCCCTGAACCAGGTGCCGGCCGATATTCCAATCCGAGAAGCTGAAAGGATTTTTCCATGACCGCCCAGAAAGGCAAGGACCTGCTCATCAAGATCGATGATGGCGGGAATTTCGTCACCATCGCCGGTTTGCGCGCCCGAAGGTTGGCGTTCAATGCAGAAGCCGTTGACATCACAGATGCGGAATCCGCCGGGCGCTGGCGCGAGTTGCTGGGCGGTGCAGGCGTGCAGCGGGCCTCGCTGTCAGGCGGCGGACTGTTCAAGGACCAGCAGAGCGACGCGCTGGCGCGAAGCGTGTTCTTTGCCGGCGAGATTCGTAGTTGGCAGGTGGCGATTCCGGATTTTGGCACAGTGACTGGGCCGTTCCAGATCATGGCACTTGAATATGCCGGACGCCACGACGGCGAGATGACCTTCGAGATCGCGCTCGAATCCGCCGGGGCGCTTGCCTTCGTAGCGGCGTGAGGCTGGCGATGAACGTTCACCCCAACCGCCGCCGTGGCGAGATCGCGGCACAGCTTGATGGCGAGACCCGGCTTCTGTGCCTGACGCTCGGTGCGCTGGCCGAACTGGAAAGCGCATTCGGCGTCGATGATCTCACCGAGCTGGCGCACCGCTTCGAGGCGGGAAAGCTCTCGGCGGGCGACATCATCCGCATCGTCGGCGCGGGACTTCGCGGCGCGGGAAACCGGGTGAGCGACGAGGACGTGGCCGAGATGTCCACCGAGGGCGGCGTGACAGGCTTTGCCCGGATCGCCACGGAGCTTCTCTGGGTGAGTTTCGGCGGTGAACAGCAAGTCGGGATTTCAAGCCCGACACCGGATCGGGAGGGCCGGAGGCGGGGCAATCCGCAAAACCCTCCCGGGCCGCAGGTGGCAACGAGGTGACGATGCCGGACCGGACGTTTTTCCCCTGGGCGTCCGTGCTCTGCTTCGGCCTTGGCCGCCTGCGGCTTCCCCCTGATGCCTTCTGGCAACTGAGCCTGCCGGAACTCAACGCACTCACCGGCGCCAGTGCGCAGCCCCAAGCCACGACGACCCGGGCCTCGCTTGAGACGCTGATGGCGCGCTATCCGGATAGCCGCGGAACATTTGCCGCGCCCACAGCAAAGGATTTCCCCGATGGCCGATGAGCCGAACCTCAACGTCAATGTCGATCTCGATCTCAACGGCGCCGACCGGGCGCTCGATGAACTGACGCGGAAGGCCGACGCCTTTGGCGGAGCCCTGTCCGGTGCGTTGAAATCCGCAGCCGTGGACGGCCGCGGTCTTGACGATGTGTTGCGCCAGCTCGCCACCCGCATGGTCAGCATCGCGGTTGATGCGGGCACGCGGCCGCTCAACCAGCTGATGAGCAATTCGATCGCCGGACTGAGCGGAAGCCTTGGCCGCCTGCTGCCGTTTGCCAGCGGCGGCGTGCCGGGCCGGATGAACGCCTTCGCCGATGGCGGAGTGGTCGGAGGCCCGTCCTATTTTCCGATGCCCGGTGGCGATGTCGGATTGATGGGGGAGGCCGGCGCCGAGGCAATCCTGCCGCTGAGCCGGGGACCGGACGGCAGCCTGGGCGTTGCCTCGGGCGGGGCTGCAAAGCCGGTGCAAATCACCTTCAATGTGATGACGCCGGATGCGGCGAGTTTTTCAAAATCCGAGGCGCAGGTCACGGCCATGCTGGCCCGCGCGGTCGGCCGTGGCCGCCGTGGTTTGTAGGAGGCAGACATGAGCACTGGATTTCATGAGGTGCAGTTTCCATTGCGGTTGGCGCTTGGCGCCAGCGGCGGACCGGGGCGGCGCACCGACATCGTGGCGCTGTCGAATGGCGGCGAGACCCGCAATGCCCGCTGGGCCGATGCGCGGCGGCGCTATGATGCGGGCACCGGCCTGCGCGGGCTCGATGATCTGTATCAGCTCACCGCGTTTTTCGAGGCGCGGCGCGGCCAGCTTTACGGTTTCCGTTTTCGCGATCCGGTCGACCATGCCTCGGCCCCGCCAGGCCAGACGATCACCGCCATCGACCAGCAGATCGGCATTGGCGACGGGGTGCAGACCCTGTTCGAACTGAGCAAGACCTATTCCGACGCAGGCGGCGCGACCGTGCGCCGGATCGAAAAGCCGGTCGATGGCAGCGTGGTGCTGGCGGTTGACGGCATGGCGCTGGATCCGGGCGACTATGCCGTCGATCACGCCAGCGGGCTGGTAACGCTCGCGCCGGCAGTAACGCCAGCGCCCGGCGCGGTGGTGACTGCCGGCTATGAGTTCGACATTCCGGTGCGCTTTGACACCGACCGCATCGAAATCAGCCTGTCGGCTTTCAAGGCGGGTTCGGTGCCGACCGTGCCGCTGGTGGAGATAAAGCCATGAGAGACATTCCGGAAGCCCTTGCCAGCCATCTCGACCAGACATCGACCACCACCTGCCATGCCTGGCGGCTGACCCGGCGCGACGGCCTTGTGCTGGGTTTCACCGAGCATGATCACGATCTCGAGTTTGACGGGACGGTGTTTTCCGCCGCCACCGGGTTTCGCGCCAGCGAGGTGGAAACCGGGCTCGGGCTGGAGGCTGATGCGGCAAGCGTCGCGGGTGCCTTTTCCGATGCGGCGATCAGCGCTGACGATCTGGCGCTGGGGCGTTATGACGGCGCCCGCGTCGAGACCTTTCTGGTCAATTGGCAAAGCCCCGGCGATCGCGTGCTGCTGTCGACGCGCGAACTGGGCGAGGTGCGCACGGCAGGGCAGGCGTTCACGGTCGAGCTTCGGAGTCTGGCAGCTTCGCTCGACCAGCCGCACGGGCGGCTCTATGGCCGCCGCTGCGATGCCGATCTTGGCGATGCGCGCTGCGGCAAGGACATCTCGACGGCACCGTTTACCTTGAGCGCAGCGATTGTCGCGGTTGATGACGAGATGACGCTGACCGCCAGCGGCCTCGAGGACCGGCCCGCGGGCTGGTTTGACAATGGCCGGATCCGGTTCGTCACCGGCCTGCTTGCGGGGTTGTCCGCCGACATCTCCAGCCATGTGCCCGAAGCCGGCGGGGCGCGGCTTGCCCTGTGGTCGCCGCTGGCCAGATTGCCCGCACCCGGCGATCAGCTGGTTGTCTCGGCGGGCTGCGACAAGGCCTTCGAAACCTGTTCAGCCAAGTTCGGCAACGGATTCAATTTCCAGGGCTTTCCCCATCTGCCGGGCAGCGATTTCGCCTATGGTTATGCCGACGCCGACACGGTTCATGACGGAAGGCCGATCGTGCCATGAGCGGGGAGCAAAACCGTGAGCGCATCGTGGCTGTGGCGCGCACATGGATCGGTACGCCCTACCGGCACCAGGGCGCGCGCAAGGGTGTGGGGTGCGATTGCCTCGGGCTGGTGCGCGGGGTCTGGGCCGAGATCACCGGCAGCGCCGCGCAAGAACCCGGAGCCTATGCGCCGGACTGGGCCGAGCGCGCGGGCAGCGAGCGGCTGATGACGGCGGCGCGTCAACACTGTGGCGACCCTGTTCCGCTTTCACAGGCGGTTGCCGGCGACATTGTGCTGTTTCGCTGGCGCGCCGGGGTGGCCGCCAAGCACGCGGGCATCCTCACCGGCCCCGATCATTTCATCCATTCTTACGAACCAGCAGGCGTGATCGAAAGCGCACTGGTTCCCTCGTGGCGGCGGCGGATTGCCGCCGTGCACCGCATTCCCCTGGCAGACTGAAGCAGACTGAAAAGCGAGATCTCGAAATGGCGACAATCCTTTTGCAGGTTGCCGGCGCCTCGCTCGGCGGCGTCTTCGGGCCGGTCGGCACGGCGATCGGCTCGGCCATCGGCGCCACCGTTGGCGGCATGCTCGATACCGCACTGATCAATTCCACCCGCACCATTGAAGGTAGGGGGCTGAGCGGCGCGCGCATCCCCTCCGCAGACGAAGGTTCGCCGATCCTCAGGGTGCATGGCACGATGCGCATTGCCGGAGCACTGATCTGGGCGACGCGGTTCGAGGAAACGGTCACCAGGGAACGCCAGGGCGGCAAGGGCGGAGGCCCGAAGGTCGAGCGCTATCACTATCACGCCAATTTCGCCCTCGGGCTGTGCGAGGGCCCGATTGCCTTCATCCGCCGGGTCTGGGCTGACGGGCGTGAACTTGATCTCGAAAGCCTCGACATGCGGATCTACCGCGGAACAGCGACCCAATTGCCCGATCCGCTGATCGAAGCCAAGCAGGGTGCGGGACGCACGCCTGCCTGGCGCGGGCTTGCCTATGTCGTGTTCGAACGGCTGCCGCTTGACGATTTCGGCAACCGCATTCCGGCGCTGCAGTTTGAAGTGGTCCGACCGGTGGGTGGGCTTGAACCGGCAATCGAGGCCGTGGCGCTGATTCCGGGATCAACCGAGCATGGCTATGCAACCACCGAAATACGCGAAACCACCGGGGTAGGGGCTGCACGGACACTCAATCGCAACATGCGCCAGGCTGCGACCGACTGGGCTCAATCGATCGACGAATTGCAGGCGCTTTGCCCCAATCTCAAGTCCGTGGCGCTGGTGTCGGCCTGGTTTGGCGACGATCTGCGCGCCAGCCATTGCCGGTTTCGTCCCGGCGTCGAGGTGGTGGCGCGCAATGGTGAAACACGGCCGTGGAAGGTGGGCTCTCTTACCCGCGCCAGCGCGCATCTGGTCTCCACCAGTAATGGCGGTCCGGCCTATGGCGGTACGCCGGACGACGCATCGCTCATCGAGGCGATCCGCGATCTCAAGGGGCGTGGCCTCAAGGTGGTGCTCTATCCCTTTGTGCTGATGGACATACCGGCCGGCAATGGCCTGCCGAACCCCGGCGGCGGCACCGGGCAACCGGTCTACCCCTGGCGCGGCCGCATGACGGCGAGTGTTGCACCGGGATTGCCGGGCACACCCGAAGGCACAGCGGCGATGCGTTCCGAAATCACCGGACTCTGCGGTGAAACGCTGGTGTCGGATATCGGTGTTACCGGCGACAGCGTCAGTTGGTCAGGCGGCGACGATGGCTACCGGCGCTTCATCCTGCATCACGCCGCACTGGCAATCGCGGCCGGTGGTGTCGACGGGCTTGTCATCGGCTCGGAAATGATCGGTCTGACCAGGCTCAGGGACGAGAGCGGGGCATTTCCCTTCGTTGACCAACTGATGCAGCTGGCGGCCGACACCAAGGCGATGCTTGGCGGGGAAACGACCGTGACCTACGCCGCCGACTGGACCGAATATGCCGGATACCGCCCCGATGACGGCTCGGGTGACGTCTATTTCAATCTCGACCCGTTATGGGCGCATCCCGCCATCGGCGCCATCGGCATCGACAACTACATGCCGCTGAGCGACTGGCGCGACGCAAACCTGTCTGACGGCAACCCGGATGGCGCCGGTTTTGCCAATGATGTGGCCGCCATGCGTGCCGCGATTACCGGAGGCGAGGGCTACGACTGGTATTATGCCGGCGAGGCAGGACGGGATGCGCGGGAACGGCTCCCAATCAGTGATGGTCTTGCAGGCAAACACTGGATGTACCGGTCCAAGGATCTGCGTGGCTGGTGGCAGAACCAGCATTATGACCGTGTTGGCGGCAGCGAGGCGGAGAGCCCCAGCCCCTGGGTGCCGGGCTCGAAACCGTTCTGGTTCACCGAACTGGGGTGCCCGGCGGTGGACAAGGGCGCCAACCAGCCCAACCTGTTCCCGGATCCCAAATCGTCGGAAGGCGCGATTCCCTGGTACTCGTCGGGTGCGCGTGACGACCTGGCCCAGCGGGCTTTTCTCGAGGCGCATCTGGCCCACTGGACCGGTGCGGCCAATGCCGATGGCATGGTTGCCACCGACCGCATACACCTGTGGACCTGGGACGCGCGGCCGTTTCCCGCCTTTCCGCTGTCTTCGCAGATCTGGTCCGACGGCTCCAACTGGCGCACCGGCCACTGGCTCAACGGCCGGTTGGGGACGGTGGCGCTGAAGGATCTGATCGCCGCCATCCTGACAGAGGCGGGAATGACCGGGTACAATGTCGACCGGGTCGACGGCATGGTGACGGGCCACGTGGTCTCCAGCCCGGCCTCGGTGCGAGCGCTGCTTGAGCCGCTGATCGAGGCGTTCGCCATCGATGTCCGCGAAGGTCCCGATGGGTTGGTGTTCACCTCGCGGCTGGCGCGTGGCGCTCGACCGCTCGAAATCGACGCGGTGGCCGATCCCGGCGAAACGCCGGTGTTTGAGGAAATCCGCGGAGAGCTGAGTGAATTCGCCAATGAAGCTGTGCTGTTGTCGGCTGATCCGATGAACGATTATGCCCCGGCCTCGGCACGCTCGCGCAGGCTTGAGGGCGAGCCCGTGCGCCAGCGTGATCTGCCGCTGAGCGTCGCGATCGAGCCGGGGCTCTCCCGCATGGCCGCAGACCGCTGGCTGCAGGATCATCGTTTGCAGCGCCGTCAGCTTCGTTTCGCCCTGCCGCCGCAGGCGGTCCGGGTTGAACCCGGCGATACGGTCCGGTTTTCGATGGAGAACGCCCCGCTCAGCAGCTTCCGCATAACCCGCATCGAGGATGGCGAGATCCGCCGCATCGACGCGGTGGCGCATGCCGGAGCCGCAGCCCCATCATCAGTGGAAACCTATGGTGCCCGCGCCGGAAATGACGCCAACGCGGCGTTCGTGCCGGAAATCGTTTTTCTCGATCTGCCGGTGCTGACGGGCATCGATGAGGCCGGGTGGGCCCGCGCCGGCGCACTCTCCATTCCCTGGCGGCAGATGGTGCTTTCGAGTTCGGTGGAAGCGGAAGGCTACACGGCGCGGGTAACGCTGGATGCGCCGGCCCGTATCGGTTCGCTGGCCGAGGCCTTGCCGCCCGGCGCCATCGAAGGTCGCTTCGACCGCAGCGCGGCGCTGCTGGTCGATCTCGGTTTTGGCGGACTGTCGAGCGCCAGCCGCCTGTCGGTGCTCAATGGCGCCAACGCGGTTGCTGTCCGCTCGGATGCCGGGGTCTGGGAAATCATCCAGTTCGAGACCGCTGAAGAAATTGCGCCGGGGCGCTGGCGGCTTGAAAGCCTGCTACGTGGTCAGGCCGGAACCGATGACGCCATGCGCGCAGGTGCGGGCGCCGGGGCCGCTTTCATCGTTCTGGACGGGGCGGTCAGATCACTCGGCTTGTCCCTTGATGAAGCCGGGCGTGCGTTCAACTGGATTGCCGAGAGCGCGGGCGGCCAAGCCGGCGGAGAGGCGCCTGTGGCTTTTGCCGGCGGGGAGCGGGCACTGACCCCGCTGTCGCCGGTGCATCTTCGGGCGCAGAGGCAGGCGGCGGGCGTGAAACTGTCATGGATCCGGTGCGGAAGGCTCTCCGCCGACAGCTGGACACCCGCCGAGATTGCCAATGACGAGGGCTTTGAGCGTTACCGCATCGAGATCCTCGATGACGGCGCGGTGGTCAGGACGGTCGAGACCGGCACGGCGCAGTGGCTTTATCCGGCAGCCGATGAACTCGCGGATTTCGGCTCTCCGCAGTCCGCACTGACGTTTCGCGCGGCACAGGCCGGAAAGCGGGTGCCCTGGGGGATATCCCGAACCGCGACCTGCAGTCTCTGATCCCCGCAACCTTGACCGATAGTCTAGACCGAAACGCTTGAAAGGACATCTGCCATGACCGACATGAAACCCTGGTGGCAATCGAAAACCCTGTGGGGCGCCGTCGTCACGATCGTATCAGCGGTCCTTGGTCTCACCGGACTCGATCTCGCCGAGGCGGACCGTGAAGCCCTGACAGGGCTTCTGACCTCGCTTGGTGCAGGACTTGGCGGCGTCATCGCCATCATGGGGCGGATCAGGGCCCGGAACCGGATTGGGTGAACTCCAATGGTTTCCATTCATTTGCGGTTCAGGCAAGATCTTGTATCACTGGCTCCAAGATGAAATACGAACCGCTTCAGGGCTGATCATGATCATGAATTTACTCAGTATTGGTTTGGTTGCCGCCCAGGCTGCAACCATGACACCGGTCGCCACCGTGTCACAGGATCTGCGTGCGCCGGACGGCACTGCCATTGTCCGCACCGCGGCTGACTGCTCGGGCGCAGCCAACAAGGTTGTTGGCCAGACCGGCGGGCAGTTGCTGTCGGCCTCCGCCCGGACGCAGGGCGGCCAGGTGGTCTGCGTGATCACGGTGCTGGTGCCCGGCAATGGCAATGACCGTCCGAAGAAAGTCACCGTCACTGTTCCGCAATAGGCAGAGGCGAACGCAAACGCGGCAAGGCATGGCATGTTTTGGAATGCCGGCCTTGCCATCCCGGCCTCGCGCGGAAGGTGCGAGTCGGTGCATGGTAAGAGGGCGCGCACTGGCGGTTGTGGCCGGTCGGCGCGAAGACAAACAGCGGGAGCAGTTCACGTGCGCATCTTGATTGTCGAGGATGACAAGGATCTCAATCGCCAGCTGGCCGAGGCGCTGCTGGAGCAGGGCTATGTGGTCGACCGCGCCCATGATGGCGAGGAAGGTCATTTTCTCGGCGACACCGAACCCTATGACGCGGTGATCCTCGATATCGGCCTGCCGGAAATGGACGGCGTGACGGTGCTGGAAAAATGGCGCGCCGACGGCCGTGTGATGCCGGTGCTGATCCTGACCGCACGCGACCGCTGGAGCGACAAGGTCGCCGGCATCGACGCCGGCGCCGATGATTACGTCACCAAGCCGTTTCACGTCGAGGAAGTGCTGGCGCGCATCCGTGCGCTGATCCGCCGTGCCTCCGGGCACGCCTCTTCGGAAATTACCTGCGGTCCGGTCCGTCTCGACACCAAGGCGTCGAAGGCCAGTGTCGACGGAACCACGCTGAAGCTGACCAGCCACGAATTCCGGCTTCTCTCCTACCTGATGCATCACATGGGTGAGGTGGTCTCGCGCACCGAACTGGTCGAGCACATGTATGATCAGGATTTCGACCGCGATTCCAACACCATCGAGGTCTTTGTCGGCCGGCTGCGCAAGAAGATCGGCGTTGAGCTGATCGAGACAGTGCGTGGCCTAGGCTACCGGATGGTTGCGCCGGAAGGCGAGAACAGCGGCAAGTCGGGATGAAGAGCGGCTCACTTACCGCTCGCGTCCTGCTGTTTGCATCGGTCTGGGCAGTGATTGCCCTGGTGGCGATCGCCATCGTCATATCCCAGCTCTATCGCGCCGGCAGCGAGCGCGCCTTTGCGGATTTGCTGCGCGCGCATCTCAACAGCGTCATCAACGCGGTCTCTATCAATGAGGCGGGCCGGCTTTCGGGCAACCCGCAACTGGGCGATTTGGTGTTTGATCAGCCCGGCAGCGGCTGGATCTGGCTGGTTGAACCGCTGGGCGCGCTGGACGGACCGCGTCTGGCCTCGGTTTCAATCGGGGATGAGGAGATAGCTGCGCCATCGGTGAAGACATTGCCGTTCAACGAGCGCTACCAGCGCAGCTATCAGGCCGATGACGGCTTCGGCAACCGGCTCGAAGTCATCGAGACCGAGGTCGAACTGGACAATCAGGGGCATGCGGCGCGCTTCCGCGTCGCCGGCAACCGTGAGGTGCTGGAAGCGGAAATCGCGGCTTTCTCGGCCAATCTCTACCTGGTGTTGGCGCTGTTCGGCATCGGCAGCCTGATCGTCAATGCGATTGCCATTCTCTACGGTCTGCGGCCGCTTGATCATGCCCGGCAGGCGCTGGGCCGCATTCGCGCTGGCGAAGCGCAGCAACTTGATGGCGTCTTTCCCCGCGAGATTGCCCCTCTGGCCGGAGAGATCAACGCGCTGATAGAGGCCAATCATCGCGTCGTCGACCGTGCCCGGATGCAGGTCGGCAACCTTGCCCATTCGCTCAAGACACCGATTGCTGTTCTCATCAACGAATCCCGCGACATGACGCCGGCGCATGCAGCTCTCGTTCGCACCCAGGCCGAAACCATGCAGGCGCAGGTCCAGACCTATCTTGACCGGGCGCGCATCGCAGCCCAGCGCGGCAGTGTCCTGGCGCGCACCGAAGCAGCGCCGGTCATCGAGCGGCTGGTGCGGGTGATGGCCAAGCTCAACCGCGATCTGGATTTTTCCACCGACATCGAACCGCGTGATGCGGTGCTGGCCATGGAAAGCCAGGATCTCGAGGAAGCGCTGGGCAATCTGGTGGAGAATGCCGCCAAGTTCGCACGTCATAAGGTGGTGGTGAGACTTCGGGCGTTACCCGGCACTGAGGGCGAGCGACCGATGATCCGCATCGATATCGACGATGATGGCCCTGGTCTCGACGAGGCAGGGATGCGCGAGGCGATGAAACGAGGACGCCGCCTCGATGAATCCAAGCCCGGCACCGGCCTGGGACTGTCGATTGTCGGAGAGATCGCGTCTGAATACAAAGGCGCGTTTGCGCTGGCGAGAGCCGAAAACGGTGGCCTGTCGGCGCAATTGACGCTGCCGGCGCTGATCACAGAGGCTTGAACCGAAGTGTTCGGATCCCTTGGGCAATGTCCGGTAAGCTCACTCTTTCAGGTGGCTTCGCGTCACAATGCCGCCACAGGAACAAGGCAGGAACCGGGTGCGTGGACATTGTGTGGCCCTGAAGTTCACCCGCACTACAGATGAGGACAACGGCAGAATGGCATATTCGGTCAAGAGTTTGGTACAGTTCGGCATCATTGCCTGCCTGTCGGCGGTGGTCGCCGGCTGCACCGGTACGGGCAAGGTCCGGCCTCTGTCATTTGCCCCGGTCTCGTTGTCGAAGCCTGCTGGCAGCGATTCGATCCTTGCTGCACTCAATGGCGGAATCCTGCCCCCCGATGCCGCCGGCGGCCTGACCGGTCCTGACCGGCTGCGCGCGCTCGAAGCCGAGTACCAGGCTCTCGAAAAGGCTTCGCTCGGCCAGGTCGTTGCCTGGAAAAGCCAGACCAGCGGAACCGCCGGTGAAGTTTCCGCAGGCACACCTTACCAGGTGGGTCAGCAGAATTGCCGCCAATACACCCACAAGGCCACAATCAGGGGCGTGCCGGTGACCGGGCAGGGAGCCGCCTGCCGCAACGATGATGGCAGCTGGACCCCGCTGAGCTGACTTGCCGTCCACTTGGCAGACTGGTTTGATCCGAGTCGCGCTTGAGGCTGCGTGACGGACATGTTTCGCTCAAAGCCTGACAGTGATTCCGGTATCCGCAAAAAATCGGACTTGATTGAGCCCGCCCGGACAGCCAGCTAGATACCAAAGATCAGGATTTTCCGGCCGGTTTTGATCAATGATCGGAAGAAGGGCGCCCGCATACGCGACCAAACGCCCCAATCTTGTTTACAAGGCCGATTGATGTTGGAAAACAAGCAATGCTCGGATATTGAAGCGACATGTTGTTTTGGGTAATCGCCGCCGTCATGACTGCCATTGCGACCCTGGCCCTGCTGGGGCCGGTGGTGCGTGCTCGTTCGGAGGCATCTGAAGCCCCCGAATTGCATGATATCGAAGTCTATCGCGACCAGTTGACCGAGGTCGACCGCGACCTGGCTGATGGACTTGTCGAGCCGGCCCAGGCCGAAGTGGCGAAGACAGAGATCTCCCGCCGGCTGCTGGCAGCCGCGCGCAAGAGCGAGAATGCGGATCCCGACGGCAAGCTGGCCCGCAATCGCGGATGGCGCCGGGCGGCTGCAATTCTGATCGCTCTTTTCATGCCGGTCGCGGCGCTCACAGCCTATCTTGAACTCGGCCAGCCCGGCTTGCCGCAATTGCCGCTTTCGGCGCGGTTGCAGGCTGATCCGCAGACAAATGACATTGCCATGCTGATTGCCAAGGCGGAAAAGCATCTGGCGGACAATCCCGAAGATGGGCGCGGCTGGGACGTGCTTGGCCCGATTTACCTGCGGACCGGGCGTTACGAGGAATCCGCGACAGCGTTCAAGAAGGCGATCTCCATTCTGGGTCCGTCACCGACCCGGCTTGCAAGCCTCGGCGAGGCCCTGTTTTCAGCCGCAGGCGGCATCGTGACCGAAGAAGCCAGCCTGGCGTTCCAGACCGCCCGGGAACTCGATTCGACCGATCCGAGGCCGCAGTTCTTCTTGGCCGTGGCATTGGCCCAGTCGGGCAAGACGACCGAAGCCCGCGCGGCCTTCTCCGGCATGCTGGAAACAGCCCCGGGGGATGCGCCGTGGATCCCGGCCGTTCAAAGCCAGCTTGCCGCATTGCGGACCGATGCAGGAGCAGCTCCATTGTCTGGCGCAGGCGCGGCCGCACCGGGCAATCCCACCGCCGCCGACATTGCTGCCGCGCAGGACATGAGCCCGCAGGATCGGCAGGCGATGATCTCGTCGATGATCAATGGCCTGGAAGCCAAGCTCGCAGACAATCCCGACAACGTCGCCGGATGGCTCAGGCTGGTGCGCTCGCATGTTGTGACCGGAAGCCGCGACAAGGCACAGGCAGCACTCGATCGCGCTTTTGCGGTGTTTGCGCCTGCCGGCCCGGAAAGCCAGCAACTTGGTGCGCTTGCCAACGAGCTCGGCCTGACTGTCACGCCAACGCTTGGCGGCGTTCCGATGGCGCCCGCCGTTCCCGCACAGGAAGAGCCGGCCGTCACGCCGTCGGCCGCAGTGAAAACGCCGTTTATCCTGCCCGCCACCGGCGCCGGTGCTGCCGCCTCGCAGGCCCCGAACGCTGCCCCTCCATCGCCGGCCGCACCGGGTGGGCCGACGAAAGCCGATATCGCCGCAGCCTCGGAAATGTCCGTTGAAGACCGGGCGGCGATGATCCGCACCATGGTGGAATCGCTTGACGCAAAACTGACCGAAAACCCCGACAATCTCCAAGGCTGGCTGCGGCTGGTGCGCTCCTACGCTGTTCTGGGCGATCGCATCGCTGCGCAAACAGCTCTCGACCGGGCCGGAGCAACATTTCCGGGCGACAGCGAAGGCGGCCTTGCCTTGGCTGATCTCGCCGCACAGCTCGGTCTCGAACCCACAGTGGAGGGCCAATGACCCGCAAGCAAAAACGATTGGCGATCATTGCCGCAGGCGCGGTGTTCCTGGCAGCTGCCGCGGCGCTGGTCACATCGGCACTGCGCGAGCAGATCGTCTTCTTCAATTCGCCCACCGATGTCCTGTCCCAGCCATTGGCGCCGGGCACGCGTGTGCGGCTTGGCGGACTGGTCGAAAAGGGATCGGTTGAACGTGGTGAAAATTCCGCGGTGACATTCCTGGTTACTGACACCAATGCCTCGGTCAAGGTTCGCTATGTCGGCATCTTGCCGGATTTGTTCCGGGAAGGGCAGGGCGTGGTTACCGAAGGCACGTTTTCACAGGACGAAGGCACCTTCCTGGCCGATTCCGTTCTGGCCAAGCATGACGAGAATTACATGCCCAAGGAAGTGGCGGATTCGCTGAAGGCGCAAGGCGTCTGGCAGGAAGGCGATCCAACGCCTGGTGTCGGCACACAAACGCAATAGGCCTGACTGCCCTGACTGCAATGCATGCCGCCACGGCATTTGAGGAGATGACGCCATGATCACTGAAATCGGCCATTTCGCCCTGATCCTCGCGCTGGCGACCTCGATCGTCCAGTCGGTCATCCCCCTGATCGGCGCACGCCGGCGTGACGCAGGAATGATGGCGGTCGGCCCGATGGCGGCGCTGACCACGCTGATGCTCATCGCGATCGCCTTCGTTGCGCTGACCAACGCCTATGTGACATCGGATTTCTCGGTCCAGAACGTGGTCGAGAATTCGCATTCGCTCAAGCCGATGCTCTACAAGATCACAGGTGTGTGGGGCAATCACGAAGGCTCGATGCTGCTTTGGGTGCTGATCCTGGCGCTTTTTTCGGCCCTGGTGGCGCTGTTCGGGCGCAACCTGCCCGATACGCTGAAGGCCAATGTGCTCTCGGTCCAGGCCTGGATCACGGTGGCGTTCCTGCTCTTCGTTCTGCTGACCTCCAATCCTTTCCTGCGGCTTGATCCCGCGCCGGTGGAAGGCAATGATCTCAATCCGATCCTGCAGGACATCGGTCTGGCGATCCATCCGCCGATGCTCTATCTCGGCTATGTCGGCTTCTCGATTTCCTTCGCCTTTGCCATTGCTGCACTGATCGAGGGACGCATTGATGCGGCCTGGGCCCGCTGGGTCCGGCCGTGGACGCTGACTGCTTGGATCTTTCTCACCGCCGGCATTTCGATGGGCAGCTACTGGGCCTACTACGAGCTCGGCTGGGGCGGCTGGTGGTTCTGGGACCCGGTCGAAAACGCCTCGTTCATGCCCTGGCTGGTCGGCACCGCGCTACTGCATTCGGCGCTGGTGATGGAAAAGCGCGAGGCGCTGAAGATCTGGACGGTGCTGCTTGCCATCCTGACGTTCTCGTTCTCGCTGCTTGGCACGTTCCTGGTGCGCTCCGGCGTTTTGACATCGGTGCACGCTTTTGCCACCGATCCGGCCCGCGGCGTGTTCATCCTGGGCATTCTGGTTGTTTTCATCGGCGGTGCGCTTGCCCTGTTCGGCTTGCGGGCAGGCACGTTGAAAGCCGGCGGCATGTTTGCCCCGATTTCGCGCGAGGGGGCCCTGGTTCTCAACAATCTGTTCCTGACCACGGCAGCGGCCACAGTGCTGGTTGGCACGTTGTATCCGCTGCTTTTGGAAGCCACCACCGGCACCAAGATCTCCGTTGGTCCTCCCTTCTTCAACCTGACATTCGGCCCGCTGATGGTACCGTTGTTGCTGGCCGTGCCGTTCGGGCCGCTGCTGGCCTGGAAGCGCGGCGATCTGGCAGGCGCTGCACATCGGCTCTATTTCGCTGTCGGCATTTCGCTGCTGGTTGGTCTTGCTGTGGTGTTCCTGCAGACCGGTGCGCCGGTTCTGGCCGGACTTGGGATTGCGCTGGGCGTGTTCCTGATCCTCGGCGCACTGACCGATCTCGCCTTGCGCGCCGGCATCGGCCGGGTTGGGGTGGGCGTCGCATGGAGCCGCCTGACCGGCTTGCCGCGGTCTGCCTTCGGTTCGGCGCTTGGCCATATGGGCTTGGGCGTGACCGTGATCGGTGTCGTTGCCGCAAGCGTGTTTTCAACCGAAACAGTTGTCGCCATGAAGCAGGGTGATATTGCCAGCGCCGGCGGCTATGAACTGCGCTTTGATGGCGTTCGCGACTACAACGGCCCGAATTATTCCGCTCAGTCGGGAGAATTCACCGTATTGCGCGGTGGTGTCGAAGTGGCGCAAATCGCCTCTGCCAAGCGGTTTTACCAGGCCCGGGGAATGCCCACAACGGAGGCCGGAATTCTGACCTTCGGCCCCAGTCAGCTTTATATCGCGCTCGGCGATCCCGAAGCCAATGGCGGCCTCGTGGTCCGCATCTGGTGGAAGTCATGGGTGACTTTCATCTGGTACGGCACCATCATCATGGTGATCGGCGGTATCATGTCGCTGTCTGACAGGCGTCTGCGCATCGGCGCGCCCAACCGGGCCCGCTCGAAGAAATCTGCGGAGGCTTCGGCATGATCGTGCTGCGTCAGGTTCTGGCTGCATTCCTTCTGACGCTGGCCCTGATCGGTCCGGCGCTTGCCGTCAATCCTGACGAGGTGCTGGACGATCCGGCGCTCGAGGCGCGGGCGCGCGCCCTGTCGCTCGAATTTCGGTGCCTGGTCTGCCAGAACCAATCGATCGACGATTCCAACGCCGAACTCGCCCGGGATTTGCGGCTCCTGGTGCGTGAACGCCTGGTGGCGGGCGACAGCGATCAGGACGTGATCGATTATGTTGTGTCGCGTTACGGTGAGTTCGTGCTGCTCAAGCCGCGCTTCTCGGTGCAAACGCTGCTTCTGTGGGGGGCGCCGATAGGGATCTTTCTGATCGGCGCGGGCGTCATGCTGGTCAACAGCCGGGGCCGCGACAAGACGGTCACTTCTGGCGGTGGCAACTCACTTAGCGAAGCCGAACAAGCCGAGCTCGCGAAAGTGTTGAAAGACCGTGATCGCGAAGTTTGATAAGACCGCCCCAGTATGACGAGCCGATATCTGGATAAAGGGGCACAACATGACGGCGCAAACGATCAAGGCGGAATTCGAAGGCCACTCCGGCGCCAAGCTGGCCGCAAGGCTTGATTTTCCGGCCGGCGAGATCCGGGCCTGGGCATTGTTTGCCCATTGCTTCACCTGCTCCAAGGACACGCTTGCGGCCAAGAGGATCTCGGGCGAATTGGCCCGGGCAGGCATCGCCGTCATGCGGTTTGACTTTACCGGCCTGGGGTCGAGCGACGGTGAATTCGCCTCGACCAATTTCTCTTCCAATCTCGAAGACTTGCGCTCCGCCGCCGAATGGCTGGCCGTGCACTACGATGCGCCGGAAATCCTCGTCGGGCATTCCCTGGGAGGCGCAGCGGTGCTGGCGATCGCGGGCGAACTCAAGTCGGTCAAGGCCGTCGCCACCATCGGGGCGCCCTCCGAGGCAAGCCATGTGATCCACAATTTCAAGGACCATGTTGACGAGATCCACACCAGCGGCGAGGCAGAGGTCGATCTGGGTGGCCGTACATTCACGATCAAGCGGCAATTCATCGACGACCTCAATGCCAGCAATCTGTCCGAACGGATCAGCCACATGAAGAAGGCGCTGCTGATCCTGCATGCGCCGCGTGATGCGGTGGTCGGCATCGACAACGCCGCAGCGATTTTCACCGCGGCGCGTCATCCCAAGAGTTTCGTTTCGCTGGATGGTGCGGACCATTTGCTGACCAAGCAGGCCGATGCGAATTATGTCGCCGATGTCATTGCCTCATGGGTGTCGCGCTACCTGCCAGCCGAAGCGCCGCGCACGGAAGACGAGGCGGTCGAGGATGTGGTCGTCGGCGAAACCGGGCAGGGGCGTTTTCAGGTCTCGGTTCAGGCCGGGCCGCACCGGTTTCTTGCCGATGAGCCTGCCGATGTCGGTGGTTCTGACACCGGTCCGTCGCCTTACGATCTGATGTCGGCGGCACTTGGCGCCTGCACCGCCATGACCCTGCGCATGTATGTGCGGCTCAAGAAACTCGATCTTGGCCTTGTGACGGTGAAGGTCAGCCACAACAAGGTACATGCGGCGGATTGCCTGGAATGCACCGATGAGGAACGGGCCAATGGCGGCAAGATCGACCGGTTCGAAAGGATCATCTCGATCGATGGCGGCACGCCCGACGCGCTTGCCGACAAGATCGCCGAGATCGCCGGAAAATGCCCGGTCCACCGCACGCTCGAGCATGGCGCCAAGGTGGTAACGAAAGTCCGCTGACCGGCTCTTGCACACCTGCTCCCGGGATCGATCGGTCACCGTGTCCGGTAATTCCGGAGCGCCGGGGCTGGAATGTGGCGAACACAAGGCGGCGAACATTACAAAGGTTTAATGATCCGGAAAGCTTGCCGTAACCGCAATCGGCCTATCTCTTTTCCTCAAGAGCCGGATGAACGGCTTTGCCAACAAACAAGAGGTTGAGACATGTCGAAAACGCCACGCAGATTTTCCAAGGGGTTCCTGAGCACAACCGCCATTGCCGGTATCGCAGCTGCGCTTCTTGCCACGGGCGTTCCCGCGCCGATCTCGGGTGCCTTCGCTGACGCTGTCCGCGTTGAGGCCCCGCAGGCGCCAAGCTTCGCCGATGTCGTCCAGGCCGTCTCGCCTGCCGTCGTATCGGTCCGGGTGCAGGCGGAAGTCAAGCCGGTCTCCAATGACGGTGGCTTCAGCTTCGATTTCAATGGCAAGGGTTTCGAGGACCTGCCTGACGACCATCCGATGAAGCGCTTCTTCGACCAGTTCAGCCGTGGTTTCGGTGATCAGCCGCGCGGCAAGGACGACCGCCGTGCAGAGCGTGACCGCCGCGGATCCGATGGCAAACCCCGCCCTGGCCGGGTGCGTCCGGTGAGCCAGGGCTCGGGCTTCTTCATCTCCGAAGATGGACTGCTGGTCACCAACAACCATGTTGTTGAAGATGGCTCCGCCTTCACCGTCATCATGGATGACGGCACGGAGCTCGACGCCAAGCTGATCGGCCGCGACAGCCGCACCGACCTGGCCGTGCTCAAGGTCGAGGAAGACCGCAAGTTCACCTATGTCGACTTCGCCGACGATTCCAAGATCCGCGTTGGTGACTGGGTCGTGGCCGTGGGCAACCCCTTCGGTCTTGGCGGCACCGTTACCGCAGGCATCGTTTCGGCGCGTGGCCGTGATATCGGCGCCGGCCCCTACGACGATTTCATCCAGGTGGATGCCGCCGTCAACCGCGGCAACTCCGGTGGCCCGACCTTCAACCTCAATGGTGAAGTGATCGGCATCAACACCGCCATCTTCTCGCCTTCCGGCGGCAATGTCGGCATCGCGTTTGCGATTCCCGCCTCCACGGCCCGTGCCGTGGTCGAAGATCTGATCAAGGACGGTTCGGTCGAACGTGGCTGGCTCGGCGTGCAGATCCAGCCGGTAACCGCCGACATCGCCGAATCTCTCGGTCTCGCCGAAGCCGAAGGTGCGCTGGTGACTGCGCCCCAGGACGATGCGCCCGCCGCCAAGGCCGGCATCGAGGCCGGTGACGTGGTGACTGCCGTCGATGGCGACAAGGTCAAGGATCCCCGTGATCTTGCCAAGAAGATCGCCGCCATGGATCCGGGCAAGGACGTCGACATCACGGTCTGGCGCAACGGCAAGAGCGAGAACGTGAAGGTCGAACTGGGTGTCCTGCCGACGGAAGTGGCTGCACTTTCCCCCGATCAGGACAACGGCCCGTCCGCGCCCCAGGCCGAGGCAACTCTCGACAGCTTTGGCCTGACCGTGGTTCCCGCTGAAACCGGTACCGGCCTGGTGATCACCTCGGTTGCGCCTGACAGTGCTGCTGAAGAACGCGGCCTGCGCGCCGGCGATGTCATCATCGCGGTCAACAACCAGGATGTGTCCAAGGCTTCCGACGTGGTCGGCATTATCGATGCCGCTGCAAAGGATGGGCGAAAGGCAGCCCTGTTTCAGGTCGAGAACGAGAACCGTTCGCGCTTCGTCGCCCTGCCGATCGATCAGGGCTGAGTTCATACCTGAGCTTGTCACTCCCGGTTCTTTGCAAGAAGGACCGGGGGAAACAACGCGGCGGCTTGCCCCTATGAGCCGCCGCGTTTTTGTGTTGTGTACCCGCCAGCCGGCGTCCGCTGCCAAAGGCTTGCGGGATGGGGGTGAACCGGTAGGATTATGCAATGAAGATTCTGATCATCGAAGACGACCTCGAAACCGCCGCCTACCTGTCCAAGGCCTTCCGCGAGGCGGGGATCACCGTTGATCACGCCAGCGATGGCGATTCAGGCTACTTCCTGGCGTCGGAGAACAGCTATGACGTGCTGGTGGTGGATCGGATGCTGCCCAAGCGCGACGGATTGTCGATCATCAGCGAGTTGCGCAGCAAGGGCGATGACACGCCTGCGCTCATTCTCTCTGCCCTTGGGCAGGTCGATGACCGGGTCACCGGCCTGCGCGCCGGCGGTGACGATTATCTGACCAAGCCCTACGCCTTCTCCGAGTTGCTCGCCCGGGTCGAGATCCTCGGACGTCGCAAGGGCGGCCGCGAGCAGGAAACCACATACCGTGTCGGCGATCTTGAACTTGATCGCTTGAGCCATGAGGTTCGCCGTGCCGGTCAGCCGATCCCGTTGCAGCCGCGCGAATACCGCCTGCTCGAATATCTGATGAAGAATGCCGGCCAGGTGGTCACCCGCACCATGCTGCTCGAGCATGTCTGGGACTATCATTTCGACCCGCAGACCAATGTTATCGATGTCCACATCTCGCGGTTGAGGTCGAAGATCGAAAAGGATTTCGGCGAGCCGTTGCTGCGCACCGTGCGCGGTGCCGGCTACATGATGAAAGCCGGAGGCTGATTGCCCATGTCCCGGCTTCGCGCCATGCTCTCGACGACGGCTGTCCGCCTGTCGGCTCTCTATCTCGGACTGTTCGCGCTCTGCGCCGTGGCGCTTGTGTTCTATGTCACCGCGATCTCCGAAGGCATGCAGCGCGACCGGACCCAAGATGCCATTGCCAACGAATTGCGCATCGTCGCCGCCGCCTATCGCGGCGGCGGCGTGGCCGGCCTTGTCCGCATCATCGAGCGCCGCTCGCGCCAGCCCGGCGCCAATCTGTACGCGATTGCCACGCCGACGGGTGAACTGATCGCCGGCAACATCGCATCGTTGCAGCCCGGTGTTCTGGATGCCGAAGGCTGGAGTGCGCTTCCCTTCCGCTACGAACGCATCGGCGAAACCGCCAACGAAAATCACCGGGCCCTGGCGCAGGTGGTGTTCCTGCCCAACGGCATGCGGCTGATGGTCGGCCGGGACCTGGGCGAGCGCGAGCAGGTGCGCGGCCTGGTGCGGCAGGCGCTGGTGATGGCGCTGGCGATCATGTTCGCAGGCGCATTGGCGATCTGGTTCTTCGTCGGGCGGCGAGCGCTCAAGCGCATCGACCACATGTCGGAAGCGAGCAAGAAGATCCTTGCCGGCGACCTGTCGCAACGCTTGCCGGTCAATGGCTCGGGCGACGAGTTCGACCGGTTGAGCCAGTCGCTGAACACCATGCTGGGCCGCATCGAACGGCTCAACGAAGGGCTGCGGCAGGTGTCAGACAACATCGCGCACGATCTCAAGACACCGCTGACCAGGCTTCGAAACCGGGCCGAAGCAGCGCTGGTGGATGACGGCAGCCCGGCCGCCCGGCAGGAGGCGCTCGAGCAGATGATTGCCGACAGCGACCAGCTGATCCGCACCTTCAATGCGCTTTTGATGATCAGCCGCGTCGAGGCCGGATCATCGACGGCGCAGATGAGCGATGTCGATCTTTCCGGACTGGCTCAGGACGCGACCGAACTCTATGAGCCGCTGGCCGAGGAGGAGGGGGTAAAGCTCACCGCGCAGATAACACCCGGCCTGACCATCCGCGGCAATCGCGAACTTCTGGCGCAATCGCTGTCCAACCTGATCGACAACGCCATCAAGTATGTGGGCGATGTGCCCGAGCCCGAGATCGTGGTCACGCTCAGCCGGTCTGGCAACGAGGTGCGGCTGGCGGTCAGCGACAACGGCCCCGGTGTTCCCGCCAACCGGCGCGAGGATGTGGTCAAGCGCTTCGTGCGTCTGGATGAAAGCCGTTCAAAACCTGGCACCGGACTTGGATTGAGCCTTGTCCGTGCCGTTGCGGCGCTGCATGGTGGGCAATTGCTACTCGATGACGCGCAGCCTGAAGCCACGGAAAATCCGGGTCTCGCCGCGATCATGGCGCTTCCGGGGGAGACATGACAGACACGCCAGAAACGGGATCGCTTGCCGGTCTCACCAAGAGCCCCATTCGCGCGCCGTCGCAGAACGCCGCCAAATCTGTTGCGGCCGATCTCAAGCCGCTTGCTGCCGATCACCCCGAGATTGCCGCCATTCTGTCTACCGACGGCGCACCGCGCGATTTTCTGCTCGCAGCGCTTGCCCTCTCGCCCTATCTGCGCGAGATCGCGTTGATGGACCCTCAATCCCTGGCGCTTGCGGTATCCGTTCCTGCACCGTACCTGGTTGCGAAAACCATCGAGGAAGCACGCGCCTGCTGGAAAAATGAAGAGGGCGCGCTTGCCTCCGAGGCGGAACTGATGCGGGATTTGCGCCGCGCCAAGCGGCGCGTTTCGCTGACGCTGGCCCTGCATGATCTGGCACGGCTGATCGATGCGAGGCATACCACGGCGGCACTGAGCGACCTTGCCGACGTTGCCCTGTCAGCGGCATTCGACCATCTGCTGCGCGGCGGCCATGAGGCGGGCAAGCTTGCACTGCCGGACCCGGAAAATCCGTGTGAGAAATCCGGCCTGATCGTGCTTGGCATGGGCAAGCATGGCGCCCGCGAGCTCAACTACTCTTCCGATATCGATATCGTGGTGTTCTTTGATCCCGATGCAGGCGTGGTGCGTGACCGCGACGAGGCAGGCGAGATTTTTGCCCGCATGGTGCGGCGGCTGGTGCGGATCATGCAGGAGCGCACCGGCGACGGCTATGTTTTCCGCACCGACTTGCGGCTGAGGCCCGATCCCGGCTCGACGCCGCTGGCTTTCCCGGTTGAAGCGGCGATGAACTATTATGAAAGCCGCGGCCAGAACTGGGAACGTGCGGCCTACATCAAGGCCCGACCGGTGGCCGGAGACATCGGCGCCGGCGAGCGTTTCCTCAAGGAACTGGTGCCGTTCGTCTTCCGCAAGTATCTCGATTTTGCCGCCATAGCGGACATTCATTCGATCAAGCGGCAGATCCACGCCCATCGTGGCTTTGGTGACATTGCGGTCAAGGGCCACAACGTCAAGCTCGGGCGCGGCGGCATCCGGGAGATCGAGTTCTTCGTTCAGACCCAGCAACTGATTGCCGGCGGGCGGATGCCGAAACTCAGGCTGCGCCGCACCGACGAGATGCTGGTGGCGCTGGCCCGCGCCCGCTGGATCGACACCGCCACCGCCCGGCTGCTGGTGGAAAGCTACTGGTATCTCAGGGATGTCGAACACCGCATCCAGATGCTGCGCGACGAGCAGAGCCACACTCTGCCCGAAAGCGAGGCCGAACTCGCCCGCATCGCACTGATGATGGGAGAAGCCGACACCGCCAGTTTCGGCAAGACCTATGTTTCGGTGCTTGCCAGGGTGGAAGAATGTTATGCAGAGCTGTTCGAGAAGGAGCAGGGGCTTTCCGGCGGTATCGGCAACCTCGTCTTCACCGGCGACGACGATGATCCCGGCACGCTCAAGACGCTCGCCGATCTCGGGTTCGAGCGGCCGTCCGACATCGCCCGCATCATCCGCACCTGGCATTATGGCCGCTACCGCGCCACCCAGTCGGTCGAGGCGCGGGAACGCCTGACCGAACTGACGCCGGAACTTCTCAAGGTGTTTGGCGCTACCAAGCGCGCCGACGAGGCGCTGATCCGCTTCGATGCATTCCTGTCCGGACTGCCCGCCGGCATCCAGCTGTTTTCGCTGATCGGCAACAACCCCGGCCTGATGTCGCTGATGGTGACGATCATGGCCTCCGCGCCGCGTCTGGCCGACATCATCTCGCACAAGCCGCACGTTTTTGACGGCATGCTCGATCCGGGCCTGATGGCGGAATTGCCGACACGGGCTTATCTCGCCGAACGGTTGGAGAGTTTCCTTGAAGGCGCCAGCGCCTATGAGGAGATCCTTGACCGGTTGCGGATTGTCGCCCTGGAACAGAAATTCCTCATCGGCGTGCGCCTGCTTACCGGTGCGATTTCGCCCGAGCGCGCCGCGCGCAGCTTTTCGCATCTCGCCGATTTGATCATCGGCGCCGCGCTGGAAGCGGTGCAGGAAGGCATGGAAGAGGCGCATGGCAAGGTGCCCGGAGGCCGTGTCGCCGTGCTCGGCATGGGCAAGCTCGGAAGCTACGAGCTGACCGCCGGTTCCGACATCGACATCATCCTGCTCTATGACCATGATCCCGACGCGGATGAATCCGACGGCCCCAAGCCGCTGGATCCGGTGCGCTATTATACCCGCATGACCCAGCGGCTGGTCACCGCGCTGTCGGCGCCCACCGCGGAAGGGATCCTCTACGAGGTGGATCTCAGGCTGCGCCCGTCCGGAAACAAGGGCCCGGTGGCGACTTCGGTGCGGGCGTTCTCCAAGTACCAGGCGGAAGAAGCCTGGACCTGGGAGCACATGGCGCTTACCCGGGCCCGCGCCGTGGCCGGCGAGGCGAGCTTGTGCAGCGAAGCCCGGGCGCTGATCGATGACGTGCTGGCAAGGCCGCGCGATCGGACAAAGCTGCTGCAGGACCTGACCGAAATGCGCGGGCTGATCGAACAGGAAAAGCCGCCGCGCGATATCTGGGACGTCAAGCTGATCCCCGGCGGGCTGATCGACATCGAGTTTATCGCCCAGTATCTCTTGCTCAGTGCCCGCGCCGACGGCTGGTTGCCGGCGCCGGAAGACGACGGGGCCGCCGGGCTGCTGGTCGGGGCTGACCCTGACCAGAAAGCCCAGGCCATCGACCACAATGAATGCACCAGCACGGATGCGACGCTGAAGACGCTCGGCCCCGATGCATTGGGTGAGGAAGTGACCGAAAGCCTGCGGACCGCGCTGGCGCTGTGGAGCGGTCACGCCCAGATCGTGCGGCTGTGTACGGAGGGCGATTTCGCTCCGAGGGAAGCTCCCGCCGGCTTGATAGACCTCGTCATACGCGCCGGACAGGCGCCGGACCTGGCAAGCCTGGAGGCCGACTTCAAGGCCACCACCAAGCGTATCCGGGCGATCTTCAGGCAGGTGACGGGCTAAGGCCACCGCTCCTTGATCGTTTCACTTTGGAACATGATTTCCGGGTTTGAAGCCCAATGTTGGTCGGTTTTTGGAAGTCGGAGCCCGAAATATTGCTGCCGGATGATTAAATATGAGATTTTGTCGCTTTATTTGTGATTTTTGAGAATCCCGTTTTCAGCCATTGTTAACGCCGTCATGACCTATTGCTGAACAGACTCAGTGTTTTTCTCAAAAGGTCGGAATGCAGCAATGATGAAGAACTTCAATATTTCTACGAGGCTGTATTTCCTCGTTGGCCTGGCCCTGGCGGTGTTCACCGCCGCTGCCGTCTACCAGCTCTATGATTCCCAGAATTCCATGGTCGTCGAGCGCAAGGCCAAGCTCAAGGCTATGAACGAGACCATCGTGACCATGCTCCAGCACTTCAAGGACATGGAAACATCCGGCGAGTTGACGACTGAAGAGGCCCAGACCCAGGCAATGGCCGCTGTCCGGCCCATGCGCTATGAAGGCAATGGCTACTTCTGGATCAACGACATGGAAAACTTCATGTTGATGCATCCCTTCAGCGCCACGCTTGAAAAAAACGATCTGTCCGACCTTGAAGATGCCAACGGCAAGAAATTCTTCCAGGAATTCATCAATGTCGTGAAGGCCAATGGCGAAGGATTCGTCGATTACTACTGGAACAAGCCTGGTGAAGAGGAACCAGCCCTCAAGTATTCCCACGTGCAGGGTTTCAAGCCCTGGGGCTGGGTTGTCGGCACCGGCGTCTATGCCGATGACCTCGCGGTTCTGTTCCGTCAAAATGCAACAACAACGGCTGTCACTCTCGGTCTTGGTGCGCTGGCGATCCTGCTGATGGCCTATGCAACGGTCCGCAGCGTGGTCAATCCGATCTGCAGCCTCAACGCGACCATGCAGGCAATCGCCCGCGATGATGCCAGCGGTGAGGTGCCTGGAACCGACCGCAAGGATGAAATCGGCGAAATGGCCTCTTCTGTTCTGGTTCTGCGAGATTCCGTGCGTGAGCGTGCCCAGATGCGGGTCCGCGAAGCCGAGCAGCAGCAGCAGCTTGATGCCGAGCGCGAAGACGGTGTCCGCCGCCAGGAAAGCATCAGCCAGTCGCAGGCCGATGTGATGGCCAAGCTCGGCGGTGCTCTCGAGAAGCTGGCCAGCGGCGACCTGACGGTCCAGATCGACAACATCGCGCCGGAATATGCAAAGCTCAGGGACGACTTCAACCGGGCTGTTTCCGCACTCGGCGATGTCATCACCGCAATTGCGCAGTCGACCGATGTGGTCAACTCCAGTGCCGACGGCATTTCCGAAGCGGCCAACAACCTGTCGCAGCGGACCGAACAGCAGGCGGCTTCGCTCGAGGAAACCGCAGCAGCGCTCGACGAAATCACCTCGACGGTGCGCGGCTCCTCCGAGCGTGCGGCAGAAGCCAACCGCATGGTCGGCGAAACCCGTCAGAGCACCGACAAGTCCGGCAAGATTGTCACCGAGGCAATCTCGGCGATGACCCGGATCAAGGACGAATCGGACCGCATCGGCAAGATCATCGGCGTGATCGACGAGATCGCCTTCCAGACCAACCTGCTTGCCCTCAACGCCGGCGTCGAAGCTGCCCGTGCGGGTGAGGCGGGCCGCGGCTTTGCAGTTGTTGCCCAGGAAGTGCGAGAACTCGCCCAGCGCTCGGCAACGGCAGCCCAGGAAATCAAGCAGTTGATTTCCAGCTCCGCCAACGAGGTCCAGAACGGCGTGTCGCTTGTCCAGTCGACCGGTGAGGCCCTCTCTGAAATCGAGAAGTTCGTCACCCAGGTCAACGAGCAGGTCAACTCGATTGCCACTGCCGCCCGCGAACAGGCCAATGCGCTTGCCGAGGTCAACACCGCCGTCAACCAGATGGATCAGATGACCCAGCAGAACGCGGCCATGGTGGAAGAGACCAGTGCGGCGAGCATGACGCTGACGCAGGAAAGCGCGCAGCTGACTTCGATGCTGCGCAACTTCCGCCTGCCGCAGATCGGCGGACACGGCCAGCAAGGCCGCCGCGCCGCCTGAAGCCGGTCATAAATTACCGGACTGAAACTAAAACCGGCGTCTGCAGTGTGTTGCAGGCGCCGGTTTTTTTGTCTGACGATGGCCACTCCATCCCGCGAAGTGCCTTGTCACGGCTGATGAAGCGATCAAGAGTGTGGCGCCGCGGGAACCGTTTTCCATGCCGCACGTTCAGGCAAACCGGGCATGTTTGACTTGGTGAGCCAAAGTCCGCCCAACCTGATATGATCGCCGACACCAACCCAGCCCGAGGGATTTGCCCGATGCGCCGCTATGCCTGCCCCAATTGCGCCAACGAAGTGCATTTCCGCAACACCGAATGCGTCAACTGCCATTCGCGGCTTGGGTATGTGCCCGCGCGCGACCAGATGTTTTCCACCGGTGCGGACGACAGCCAATGGCACGACGGCGCCACCGCCTACAATGCCTGCGCCAACCGGCCGGTGATATCGTGCAACTGGCTGGTGGCGGAGGAAGAGGCGGAAGAGCATTGCCTGAGCTGCCGTCACACCCTGGTCATCCCGGATCTCTCGTCGGGTGAAAACCGCGATCACTGGGCCGCGCTAGAGGAAGCCAAGCGACGGCTGTTCTATTCGATCGAGAAATTCCGGCTTGGTGTCGGTGATCTTGTCAACGAGCCGGACACGGCGTTGCGCTTTGAATTCAAGGCCGATGTGCCCTCGCGCGACGGCAAGACAAAGCGCGTGCTCACCGGCCATGATCACGGCCTGATCACCATCAATGTCGCCGAGGCCGACGATCCCATCCGCGAGAAATACCGCAAGGCGATGGGGGAGCCATACCGCACCCTGATCGGTCATTTCCGCCACGAGATTGGCCATTACTACTGGGACCATCTGGTCTGGAACACGCCGAAACTCGAGCCCTATCGCGCCATCTTCGGCGACGAGCGCGAGGACTACGGCGAGGCGCTCAAGCGGCATTATGAGAAGGGCGCACCGGCCGGATGGGAAGCAACCCATGTCAGCTCCTATGCCTGCGCCCATTCCTGGGAGGATTTCGCCGAGACCTGGGCGCATTACTTCCATATTGTCGATGGACTTGAGACAGCCGGATGGTACGGGCTTGACGGTCACACACCCGATGCCGGCCTGCACCGGACACCGGGCGGCTGGTCCGATGCCGGACCTTATGGCGCAGCCGAGTTCAAGCCGCTGATGGACGCCTGGGTGCCATTGACGGTGGCAATGAACGCCATGAACCGCTCTATCGGTCTGGGCGATTTCTATCCCTTCGTGCTTTCCGACACCATTTTCGCAAAGCTCGAATTCATCCACGGCCTGATCCACGACCGCCGATGAAAGATCGTATTCGTGACCAGCGGATCGAAAAGCGATTTGGTGGCGGGCGGCCGGACCAGCGGCGATAAGCCCGGAATTGCATGGAAACGGTGCCGATTATAAAGCAACGGCTGAAAGCAATCCACACCTGATCAGGGACGTGGCGCGGATAAACTGTGTCATGGTCGGTTCCATGCCGTTCATCACGGATCCGATGACTATACAATACAGGACTGAAACAATATGTCAGTTCCTGGCGCAGTGAAAACCGTGATATGCGCAGCAAATCATCTTGATTGGCGCGGTGTCGAGAAGCGGATTAACCGTTGGTTTCCGTGATTTGTACATGCGTGAAAGTGTTGTGGCGTAGGCATGAGAAGATGTGGGAACAAGTCATAATATGAACCAGAATGGCGTGTTTCTAAGCTTTTGAGAAACCCTGGCATGAGTGATCGGTAATTTGTCCTGCGCCGGGCGCGGGCAGGTTTGCCGATTGGAGACGGTATGAACAAGAAAGTGGTTGTCGTCGACGACAGCGAATTTGACATCTCCATGTTGCGTCGCGGCTTGCGCACTGCCGGTGCGAACATCGATCTCATCGAGGTCAATGACAGCGGCAAGGCAGTCAGTGTTATCTCCAGCGAGGAACCTGTCCTGGCCATCCTGGACGTGAGCATGCCGGTTCTGGATGGGTTCGAGGTTCTCTCTGCGGTCCGCTCGGATGACCGGCTGCAGGAAATGCGGGTGCTGATGTTGTCGGGGTCCACGTCGATGACCGACCGGCTCAAGGCTGAGCAAATGGGCGTGGACTGGTACCGGGTCAAACCCGAAACTCTCGATGGCTATTACCAGTTGGGGGCGGAGATCATCAAACTCGTTCAGCCCGAGTAACCGGTGCGTCACTGACCCGGTCCGGACTGCGGGGCAGGGCAGCTGCTGCAGGCATTATTTCGCTGCGCCCGGACATGCATCGGCTTGAGCGATGGTCGCGTCGATGGTCCAGCAAATGGTGGCGCCTTTGCCAAGTTCCGGCTCCCCGATCCATACCTTTCCACCCCGGGACGTAGCCAGTCTCGCGACCGTTTCGAGGCCAAAGCCCTTGTCCGGATCCGCGGTCGCGGGTTTGGCCAGGTTGAGGGCGGAATCCGGATCGGCGAAACCCGGCCCGTCATCCGAAACCCGCACTTCCAGCATGTTCTCGGCCGCATCGGACTGTTTCAGCTCGATCAGGATTCTTGAGCGGGCATGTTTGATCGCATTGTCGAGGATATTGCGCAGTTCAACCTGCAACGCGACGGCCTCAACCAGGATATGCGCTTCCGGGTAGCTCACCTTGATACGGGACATGGGGTCGAGGATTGCCACCAGGTCCGCACAGAGATGGCCGAAATCCACCACGGTCTTGGTGTCGGATTCGCCGATGAAGGAGCGGGCGTGACGCAGCACCTCATCCAGTTTCTCCAGCGCCCGCGCCGCCACATCCTTGATCATTGTCAGCAGTTCGGGCTTGCCGTCACCGAAATCCTCGAACCCGTCTTCCACCAGTTCTGTGACCAGATTGATTTGCCGCAAGGGGCCGCGCAGGTCATGGGCCGCCAGGGCCGTGAACAGGCTGATTTCCTCGCTCAGGCGTTTGGTTTCCATCACCGAGTCGAGCGAATTGAATTGCCGCTCCTTGTAGGCCGTGATGTCTTCGGTAATGCCGATGATTCCCACCACGGCTCCATCGTCGCCAAACACCGGTGACAGCGTGGTCAGCCACCAGGTTTCCCCGGTCTCCAGATTGAGCAGTTCCTCGTATTTGTGCAATGCGCGCGTATCGACGCACTTGGCGTAATTGGCGCTCAACGTATCGGCCGTGCGCACAGGCAGAACGTCGTGTATCCGCTGCCCCTTGAGCTGCTCGTTGGTCAGCGTGGTCACGGATGTATAGTACGAATTCACACCGCGAAAGACGAATTCTCCAGCTTCATTCAGGTCGATCAGGAAGGCTAGAAAACACAAGTGGTCCATCACCTGTTCGAACTGGCTTCTGACATCAGTCATGAAGTCTTCAACTGCATGGACGGCTACCCCTGTTTCCTGCCCCGAATGCCTGGTCCACGGCGAGGGACATTGATCCGCGAATCAAAATTCGCTGCTTATTCAAGATAAGTAAAGTAAAAAACAACTACTATATATCGTGCATATTCTGACAATAGGCCGCACAATCTGGTTTGTGGTATCCGGTTAGGGGAAGTCTGGAACTGCTTCTGCTCCAGGCGCTGTCATGCCGATCCGGGGGGGGTGATGCTGAGCCTTTTATTGATCGATGACGATCCCAACCAGCACAAGATACTGTCATTCTATCTGAAGAAGAGATTCGGCGCTGACGCAGACTTCGCATCGGCGCAGAGCCTCGACGAAGGTTTGGCGCATCTGGCGCAGCAGTCCGTTGACGTGATCTTTCTCGACAACCGGCTTCCTCCCTACACGGATTTCACCCAAACCGTCGGCGACATTGTCTCAGCCAGCCCCGACAGCGAAATATACGTGATCTCGGCTGCGCGGGAAAACGTCACTGTCGAGCTGTGCAGGTCCCACGGCATTGTCGACATGATCGACAAGTTTGACTTGCGGGACGTCATCTCCGAAGGCCTGCTGGGCTAGCCTTTCCTGCAGCCACGCCTTGCAGAAGATCCGCGGTGTCATGCGGCCGCGAAGCTCTCCTCGACATGCGGACACTCAACCGGCACCCGGACGCTGACGATGGTGCCCACGCCCTCGGTCGACCGCACCTTCATCGCGCCGCCATGCAGTTCCGCCAGGCTGCGCGAGATCGCGAGACCGAGGCCGGAGCCGCCGGTGGACTTGGAGAACTGGTTCTGCACCTGCTCGAATGGCTGGCCGATGCGGCCGAGCAATGCCTTGGGGATGCCGATGCCGGTGTCCTCGATGGTCAGCGTCACGGCGTTTGAGGTTCTGCGGGCGCGCACCAGAATACGGCCGCCCGGTTCGGTAAACTTGACCGCGTTCGACAGCAGGTTGAGCAGGATCTGTTTCATGGCGCGGCGGTCGGCGTTCAGCGACAGGTTCTTGGAGATCTTCTGCTGCACCTCGATGCCCTTCTTCTCCGCCTGGACCGCCAGCAACCGCAGCGTTTCCTCGAGCAACGGCGCAAGGTCCACATCCTCGCGTTCGATCTGCATCTGCCCGGCCTCGATCTTGGCCATGTCGAGAATGTCGTTGATCACCGTCAGCAGATGGATGCCGGAATTGTGGATGTCGTCTGCATATTCCGCGTATTTTTCCGACCCGAGCGGCCCGAACATGCGCGCCTGCAGCACTTCGGAAAAACCGATGATGGCATTGAGCGGGGTTCTCAACTCGTGGCTCATATTGGCCAGGAACTCGGACTTGGCCTTGCTTGCGGCTTCCGCGCGCTCGGTCTCGATCTGGTAATCCTTGTTGAGTTCGGAAAGTTCGGCCGCCTTGCGCTTGAGCTCGGCCTGCGATGTGGTGAGGTCGCCGATGGTAGCCATCAGCCGTTTTTCACTGTCGCGCAGCCGCTCCTGGTTGCGCTTGAGCGGGGTGATGTCGGTTCCCACGGAGACCTGACCGCCGTCGCGCGTCTGCCGCTCGTTGATCTGCAGCCAGCGTCCGTCGCCGAGCTGGACTTCATAGGTTTGCGCCAGTCCCTTGGAGCAGGGGACGGCCAGGCGCCGTTCCACCACCGGGCGGGTCGCTGCAGCCTCGACCACCGCGCGCGGCGTTCCCGGCGCAAGGCTGTCGGCCGGCAGGCCGTGAATTTCCTGGTAATGCTTGTTCCACAACACCAGCCGGTCGTCGCGGTCCCACAGCACAAAGGCTTCCGATGTACTCTCGATGGCGTCGAACAGGCGCTGGTCCGCTTCCACGGTGCGTTGCTGCAGGCGATGCTGCTCGGTGACATCCATGGCAATGCCGATGAGATGGGTCTGGGCCGAGGTCGGGTCGACAACCTGCGCCCGTGCACGCATCCACAGATAGTGTCCGTCGGCATGGCGCATGCGGAACAGGTGGTCCACCTGCTTGATGTCGCCGCTCGCCACTTTCTGGGCGATCTCGTAAAGATCACCGTCGTCGGGATGGATCAGGTGCGAGGCTTCGCCAAACGAGATCACGCTGTCGCGCGGTTTCAGCCCGAGGATTTCATACATCGAGCGCGACCAGTAGACCCGGCCCCGCGCCATGTCCCAGTCCCACAAACCACAGCGTCCGCGCGACAGTGCCATGTCGACCCGCCGATGGCTCTCGAGATAGATGTCGTCGGCTTCCTGCGCCCGCCCGGCCTGGCTGAAATAGGCATAGAGGATGACCAGCAGGATGGAGGAGGTGGCGATGAACAGGGTGACATTGACCGATACCGACTGGCGCCAGGCGGCATTCATGTCGGCGATGGGCGTGACCGACAGGATAGCCCCGGTGCTGTCCGGCAATTGCGACATCGCCGCCAGGACCGGTTCGCCGTTCAGTTCGATCGCCTGAACGCCGGCGCGCTCGCCGAACAACCGCAGCGGCGAGGGGTCTCTCAACAGTGTAGAGACCGGCCTGCCGACCAGGTCATATCCGCCCGCGGTCGCGGCAAACGCGCGCCCATTTGCGTCGAACACCAGCACGAAGCGCCCGGCGCTGTCAGGCGTCGCGTTGATGACGCGGTTGAGCCGCGCCTCGGTTTCCCATCGCAACGATTGCCTGACCGGCGCCAGTTCCGCCGAAAGCGTTGCGTGCGCCGCCGCCAGCGACATCGCGGTCACATGCTCCGCCCCTACCATCAGACGGTCGCGATTGTCGCTGATATTCATGTATCGCGCCGCTGCGACCACCACCAGGAAGCACACGATCAGCACCGGAATCAAGCGCTTGAGAAAGGGCTCGGCCTGGATCAGGCGTTCATAGGCAGGCTGTGCAAACAGTTTTGCGTGACCGGACATCCCCCCGCCAACAGCACGCTTCGCATCAGTCTTGCGAGCATGATTCGACCCTTCGGCCGCAGGTAGGTGCTGCGCATCCGTCATAATAATAGTAAATCCCCGTTAGGATCCGGACTACCGCATTTCCGAATCTACCCTAATGAATCAAAGGTGATTCGCCTTGTCCAGTGTTAAAAGTAACCAATCTTTAAGATTTTGAATTTGCTTGTGTTTTGGCGGATTCGAGTCGGCGCGTCTGGCGCGTGTCGACGAGGCGCGTGACCGCTTTGTGAAAAACCACGTCCTTAAATGCTCAAAAGCTCATGCTGCGTCGCCTGGAGGCAGCGACGAGGCATGAGCTTCTGGTTCAGGCAAATTCCGTGAGTGTCAGTTGGCCAGCATCCGGTCGACGATATCGCCGACATCAGGCGAGAGCTCTCCGGCTTCCCGGATCGAAACCAGGGCCAGGCGGGCCAGTTCCTGCCGTCCTGTTTCGAGCGAGCGCCATGAACGCATGGCAGTCAGCAGGCGTGCGGCCAGTTGCGGGTTGCGCTTGTCGATGTCGACCACTTCGCGCGCCAGGAGCCGGTAACCGGCACCGTCGGCGGCATTGAACCCGGTCGGGTTGCCGGCCGAGAACGAGCCGATCAACGAACGCATGCGATTCGGGTTGCTGCGGTCGAAGTCGTCGCTGTTGAGCAATTCCTCGACCCGCGCGCAGGTTTGTGCTCCCGGTGTCATGGCCTGGATCGAATACCACTTGTCGAGCACCAGAGGATCGCCGGCAAACCGGCTCTTGAACCCGGCCAGCGCGTCGGCGGCTTCGTCCGAGCCGGGGAACTGGTGCGCCAGAACCTGCAGCGCCTGCGACATGACGGTCATGTTGTCGCTCTTGTCGTAGGCAGCCTTGGCGCGGTCAGGGTGCGCTTCGGCGATCGAGGCATAGCCCAGGGCAACACCCGCGAGAGCCCGCATGCCGGCATCGGCCGCATCGGGGCTGTAGGGGCCTTCGGGGGCGCTGTCGGCGAGCCGTGTGAAGACCTCGATGCCGCTGCCGGCAACTTCCGACAGAACCGCTTCGCGCGCGGTGTGGATGGCTTCGGGATCGATGTTGGAGCCGATCTCGCGGGCAATGTCGCTTTCCGCCGGCAGCATCAGCGCCTGGGCGCGGAAGGCGGGTTCGAGGCTTTCGTCGCTGGCGGTGGCGACGAGAATGTCTGCGAGCTCCTTGGCCGAAGGCAGGTTGCGTCCGTCGCGTGCCAGTTTCGACACCGCCACCAGGTGCCGCATGGCCTGCTCGTTCAGCGCCTGCCAGCGCGAAACCCCGTCGCTGTCGTGGCGGGCGATATGAGCCAGGTCGGCGGCGCTCTGTTCCATGGCGATGTTGACCGGGGCGGAGAAGCTGCGGTTGATCGACAGCACCGGCCGGCCGGGCACATTGGCAAAGGTAAAGGTCTGCTTTCGCCTGGTCAGATGGAACACGCCGTTTTCGGCGTCGTCGGTGTCCGGCCGCCCGTCGAACTCGCTTCCGTCGGGCAGGATCAGCCCGTAGGCCAGCGGAATGTGCATCAGTGCCTTGCGCGACTGGCCAGGCGTCGGCGCCAGCGATTGCTCGAGCGTGACCTTGAAGGTTTTCGCGGCTTCGTTCCAGGCTGTCGAAACGGATACCGAAGGAGTTCCGGCCTGACTGTACCACAGCGCGAACTGCTTGAGATCGCGGCCGCTGGCTTCGGCAAAGCAGGCAAGGAAATCCTCGATTGTCGCGGCGTCGCCATCGTGCCGTTCGAAGTAGAGATCCATGCCCTTGCGGAAATCGTCAGCACCAAGGATGGTGCGGATCATGCGCACCACTTCGGACCCTTTTTCATACACCGTTGCGGTGTAGAAGTTGTTGATTTCCTTGTAGGTCTCCGGGCGGACGGGATGCGCCAGCGGGCCGGCGTCCTCGGGAAACTGGTGCGCTTTCAGCAACCGGATCTCGGCAATGCGCTTGACCGCGGCGGAGCGCTGGTCAGCGGAGAACGCATGGTCGCGGTAAACCGTCAGCCCTTCCTTCAGGCACAGCTGGAACCAGTCGCGGCAGGTGATGCGGTTGCCGGTCCAGTTGTGAAAATACTCGTGCGCAATGATGGCTTCGATGTTGGCGTAATCCGCGTCCGTTGCGGTTTCCGGATCGGCCAGCACATATTTGTCGTTGAAGACATTGAGCCCCTTGTTCTCCATGGCGCCCATGTTGAAATCCGACACGGCGACGATCTGGAAAATGTCGAGATCATATTCGCGGCCGAAGACTTCCTCGTCCCACTTCATCGAGCGCTTGAGCGCGTCCATGGCGTAGCCGGCGCGGCCTTCCTTGCCATGCTCGACATAGATCTTGAGTGCCACTTCGCGGCCGCTCATGGTGGTGAAGCTGTCCTCGATCAGACCGAGGTCACCGCCCACGAGTGCAAACAGATAGGAGGGCTTGGGATGCGGGTCGAACCAGGCGGAAAAATGCCGGCCTTCGTCATAGTTGCCGCCGCCGAGAAAGTTGCCGTTGGACAGAAGGTACTTGGCGTCATCCTTGCCGGCGATGATGGTGACGGTATAGACCGCCAGGACATCGGGCCTGTCGTAGAAATAGGTGATGCGGCGGAAACCTTCCGCCTCGCACTGGGTGCAATAGACGCCATTGGTGCGGTAAAGCCCCATCAGCTTTGTATTGGTATCGGGTGAAATCGTCGTGTTGACAGTCACCTCGAACGGACCGCTCTCGGGCAGGCCGCGAATGGTCAGGCTGTCAGGTGTCGCCTCGTACAGCGACGCGTCGATATCATTGCCGTCAATCTGCAGACTGTCGAGAGTGAGCTCGTCGCCGTCAAAGACCAGAGGTGCATCCGCTGCAACGCCTTCGCGGCGATGCAGGATCACCCGGGAGACAACGGTTGTCTCCTTTGGATCAAGCTCGAAAGTCAGATCGATCCGCTCGACCACGAAGTCGGTCGGCTTGTAATCCGTGAGCTTGTAGACTTGTCCCGTTTCAGTCCGCATATGCTTTATGCCCCGTATTTTCCCATTATGGGACGGGACGCTATCACGACGGATCCTGACATCGGGTTAAGATAACCCCGCATCAAACGACGGGAGGAAAGTCCCGCCAAAACCGATCTGATGGCAAGGGTTTTCGCTATCTTGTGCTGATCATGCGTGAAATTTGAATTGAAACTCGGCAAAATCAGCTAGTCGTTCAGGGCAATACTGTCTGTATGTTGCCTTGATGGTTTTAGGCGGAGAAAAATATTGTGATGACTGAGCTTTTGTAGCCTGAAGGTGTCTTCAATCAGAAATAGAGTTTGGGTGGACTACGATGGAAGTCCACCAATTCATCAGGTGGCTGGAACGGTGTCGTGACTTTTCCCTGCATCCACACCCGCAGTGATGCCTCCGCGAAAACAATTGGTGCAATTGGCAATGCTTTTGTTGGTCCGGCGAACCGGTGGGCGAACCCTGCGGAAAGTCCGGCCGTCAGTCAGGGGTGCGAAAACCAGCACTCGACATTCCTGGCTCCCGGGCTAATTATGGTAACGGACTCGCGCCCGCGATCACCAAATCCAATCCACTACCGGGAAATGCCATGAATATCGCGACACCTAAATTCGGCGTGGGCGCTTCGGCGTTGCGCAAGGAAGACCTCAAGCTGATCAAGGGCGAGGGGAGTTTCACCGACGATGTACGGGCCGAAGGCGAATTGCGCGGATATGTGCTCCGCTCCGCCTACGCCGCTGCCCGGTTTGAAATCATCGATGTTGAAGCCGCACGCGCGGCAGACGGCGTACATCTGGTCTTGACCGCGAGCGACGTGGCCCATCTCGGGCCGGTGACCAACCAGGTGACTCTCAAGCAGCCCGACGGAACCCGTCATGCCCAGAAACACATTCCGCTTCTGTGCGACGGCGAAGTCCGCCATGTCGGCGATGCGGTTGCCTTCATCGTTGCCGACAGTCTCGCACAGGCGCAGGAAGCCTCCGAACTGATCGAAATAGACTGGCAGATCGGCGAGGCCCAGGCCGACCTGTCGTCGGCGCTCGATGCCGACCGTCCGCTGGTCTGGCCGGATCTCGGCACCAATCAGGCCTTTCTCTATCGCATCGGCGATACGGAAAAGACCGATCAGGCCTTCGCCGCGGCCGATCACATCACCACCATCGACTTCATCAACAACCGGCTTGTTTCCAATTTCCTGGAACCCCGCGCCTGTCTGGCCGAATGGGACAGTGAAGCCAAAAAGTTTACCCTGACGCTCGGGTCCCAGGGCGTTCACGGCATTCGAAAGACCCTCGCCAAGGACATCTTCCGGATGGATCTGGAGGATTTCCGGGTGATCACCCGCGACGTCGGCGGCGGTTTCGGCACCAAGACGTTCAACTACCGGGAGTATCCGCTGTCGCTGGAGGCCGCGCGGCGGCTCAACCGCCCGGTCAAATGGGTGTCCGACCGCACCGAGCACTTTCTCGCCGATGCCCATGGGCGCGACAACAAGGTCACCGCTTCGCTGGCCACGGACAAGGAGGGTCGGATTCTCGGATTAAAGATCGATCTGCTTGCCAATATGGGCGCCTATCTGAGCCAGTTCGGCCCCTTCATTCCGGTTTTCGGCGCCTCGATGGCCACCGGTGTCTACGACATCCAGAATCTCGATTTCAAGCTGCGCGGCGTCTATACCCACACCACGCCGGTTGACGCCTACCGCGGCGCCGGACGGCCGGAGGCGGCTTTCCTGATCGAGCGGCTGATCGATGCCGCGGCCCGCGAAATCGGCCTGCCGGTGGCCGAACTCCGGCGGCGGAATTTCATCCGACCCGAACAGTTCCCCTATCACACGCCCGGCGGCCGCAACTATGACGTCGGCGAATTCGACGGGCACATG
Source organism: Hoeflea sp. AS16 (assembly GCF_038900095.1). NCBI lineage: Bacteria > Pseudomonadati > Pseudomonadota > Alphaproteobacteria > Hyphomicrobiales > Rhizobiaceae > Hoeflea > Hoeflea sp. AS16. Next base: position 300,569 of record NZ_JBBMQQ010000004.1, read on the forward strand.
ACCCGCGCTCTGGAAAAGGCCGATGCGGCCGGTTTCCCCGAACGGATCAAGGAGGCCGCTTCCCGCGGCAAGCTGCGCGGCCTCGGCACGGCGGTCTATATCGAGGCGTGCGCCTTTGCCGGATCAGAACCGGCCAGGCTGACACTCGATGCCGATGGCGGCATCACGCTTTACATCGGCACCCAGACCAACGGGCAGGGCCATGCCACCGCCTACAGCCAGTTCGTCGCCGACCAGATCGGCATCGATTTCGACAAGATCACCGTGCGGCAGGGCGATACCGCCGAGCTTGCAAAGGGCGGCGGTACCGGCGGTTCGCGCTCGATCCCGCTCGGCGGGGTTTCCGTCTCCGCTGCCTCGAAGGTGCTGGCTGAGAAGATGAAGAAACTGGCCGCCGATGAGCTCGAAGCCTCGGCCGCAGATATCGAGCTGGTTGATGGTTCGGCACGGATCGTCGGCACCGACCGGGTGATCAGCTACGCCGACATGGCAAAGGCTGCGAAGTCAGATGAGGACCGCACTGGGGTTGCCGATGTGGTTCAGGACGAGGCCACCTATCCCAATGGAACCCATGTCTGTGAAATCGAGATCGATCCCGATACCGGTCATGTCGAAATCGTCCGCTACACGATTGTCGACGATTTCGGCCTAACGGTAAATCCGGTGCTGCTGCTTGGCCAGATCCATGGCGGGGTTGTCCAGGGCGTTGCCCAGTGCCTGAGCGAAGGCGTCGTCTATTCCGAGGATGGGCAACTGCTGACCGCAAGCTTGATGGATTACGCCGTCCCCCGCGCCGAGGACATGCCGTTCTTCGATTTCGAAACCCGAAACGTTCCCTCCACCACCAATGCCATGGGAATCAAGGGCGCCGGCGAGGCAGGCACGATCGGGGCCTGTCCGGCGGTGATGAACGCGCTTGTCGACGCGCTCTACCGCGCCCGTGGCGTTCGCCACATCGAGATGCCGGCCACGCCTGAGCGCATCTGGGACGCCCTGAACGGTTGAACCGCCTTTAGGTGATCGCCCGCAGCCATCAGCGCGACGCGGGCGATCATCAGCATTATTGATCGGACGATGCCCGCCTGTCAGGTTATGGTCACTGCAATGTGCCATCTGTGAACTTTGGACAGCCGCATTTCAGCAATTCGACGATGAAAGAAGCCAGGTGACAGAAGCTCCGCCAACCACTCCCAGCCAGACAGCGCCAGAGCAAGCCGGTGGCGGCCAGGCTGGTGATGGACAGGCCGGATCGCCGTTGATCGGGATTATGCTCAAGGTCACTTCGGTCGCCGTCCTTGTCACCATGTCGACGCTGATCAAGGCCTCCGCCGACGGCATGCCCGCCGGCCAGATCGTGTTTTTCCGCTCGGCGTTTGCGATTTGGCCGATCCTGGCTTTCCTGTCATTGCGGGGGCAGCTCGATACCGCCTGGCGCACGGCAAATCCGCTGTCGCACTTCTTGCGCGGCCTGGTCGGCGTCAGCGCCATGGGCTTGAGTTTTTACGGCATCATGCGGCTGCCGCTGCCTGATGCGATTGCCATTGGCTATGCAATGCCGCTGCTGGCGGTGGTGTTCGCGGCGCTTTTCCTCGGCGAAACCGTGCGTGTTTTCCGGTGGTCGGCGGTCGCCGTCGGTCTTGGGGGCGTCCTCATCATCACCTGGCCGCGGTTGAGCCTGTTTGGGGACGGATTCGGCTCCAGCGAGGCGCTTGGCGCGGCTGCGGTGCTGGCCTCTGCCGGTCTTGCTGCCACCGCGATGATCCTGGTCCGCAAACTGGTGCTGACCGAAAAGACCCCGACAATCGTACTCTATTTCTCGCTGACGGCGACGGTGCTTTCGCTCGGCACATTGCCGTTCGGCTGGATCCTGCCGGACTGGCAGACTGTCAGCCTCCTGGCGATGGCCGGCTTTTGCGGCGGGCTCGGGCAGATCCTGCTGACCCAGAGTTACCGCCATGCCGATGTGTCGACGATTGCGCCGTTCGAATACACCTCGATCGTGCTCGGCATTCTCATCGGCTACTTCGTCTTCGGCGATGTGCCCACCTGGTCCATGCTTGTGGGCACCACGATCGTGGTCGGGGCGGGGCTGTTCGTGATCCTGCGCGAGCACAGGCTCGGCCTGGAGCGCAAGGCCCAGCGCAAGCTGGTGACCCCTCAGGGCTGAACCGGCAGTTCCGATCCTCTGGAAGCACATCCAATTCATCGTTCCGTTCCTTCCTTGCTGGGATTCAAGGCACGGCGTTCGCTGGATTGATCGGCTTGCATTTTGTTTGCCCCGACCGGTTTCAATGTACGACAATTATAAACCACAGGTTGCGGTATACAAAAATATATCGCAATGGTAGTATTTATCTGTAGCGCTACAACCGATGGAAGAACTTCAAATCCACATATGGAAAGGAATACACGATGAAGAATCTCGGATTTTTCACCATGACGGTGACAGCGTTTACTCTCTTGTTCTCAAGTGCGGTTTCCGCGCAAGTCATCGATCCTCCCGAGGCAATGCAGGAAATGGAGGCTCAGTCCGATTCCGATGCTGACCGCGAGTTCATGGAAATGAACGAAGCGGCGTCACAACCTGGCCGGGTGACCTTTTATGCCCCCAAGAGCAGCAGGGGTACCACCATTCCGATTCCGGTACGGGTGATCGAGGAACTTTGTGGCGACATCGACGGATGTCAGGTCCGTATCGGCATGTACGACTGGGACGGCAAGCGGAGAACCGCTTCACGCGAGTTTCTGTTCTACTACAACAACACGCTTCGCAACTGGCGGGCGTCGCGGGGTGATACGTCGGGACAAGACGCAGACACCGTCGTCCAGCATGTCAACCATAGCTGGGCCTGCTATTTCACCGACGGGGAATATTCGAACTGGGGGTCGGGCGCCGATACCGAACTGGTGTTCGGCTTGCTGTCATGGAACCAGTACAATGCCAGTTGCATACTGACTCTGATCGACTAGTCTTGGCCAATTGACGAAGAAGGGACGGCGCAGCACACCAAGCGCCGTCTCGTCGGACCTTTGTGAAGCCATATCCCAAACCCAGTAAGCATTTCGGTGCGTGCGACCGGTTGAAAATCCGGCATTCCGCAGCGCTCATATCTGGCACAATTCCCCTTCAGTGACTACGCAGCCGTTTCTTCTTCTTCTTCTTCGTCACTCTGTTCTCCCCAGGCCGGGTCGGAGCGCGGGTCGAGCTCGGCTGTCTGCGGCGTCAGGTCGGGCATTGCCGCCATCGGCAGGAAGTTCGACCGCATCTCTTCGGAGGGCTGCTCACGGCGGCTGATGCGCCAGGCGGCATGGCCGGAATAGGCGGCAAAACAGATGGCGATCACCACGAACAGGGCGTGCGGCCCGAACCAGTCCATCGCCCCACCGGTGATCAGCGGCCCGATCATGGTGGCAACGCCGTAGGTGATCATCAGTCCGCTGGAAACTTCGACGAACTCATCGGGTTCGGCATGGTCGTTGGCATGCGCGACATTGAGCGAGTAGATCGGCAGCAGCACGGTTCCCAAGAACAGCATGCCGGCAAAGAAGATGATCCGGTTGTCGACGCCGAAGCTTACGGTAATTGTGCAGGCGAGGACACCGATGATGCCGGCAAAGATCATCACCCTGCGGCGGTCCATTCGGTCGGATATGCGGCCCAGCGGATACTGGAAAATCGCCCCGCCGACCATCGCAATGGCCAGCATGGTAGCACCCTCGGCTGTCGAAAGCCCCAGCTGTGTCGCGTAGACAGGCCCGAGCCCGCCCCATGCGCTGGCAATCACGCCTGCGAGCAGGGTTCCGATCACCGCCGCCGGAGAACGGCGGTAAAGTGCGGGAACATCGAATTTGACCTGGGTCAGCGGCTGCGGCGATTGCGCGCTCGACAGCAGCGTCGGCATCACCGCCATCGAACAGATCAGCGTGCACAGCATGAACAATGTCGGCCCGCTCGGATCGCCGAAGGGAACGATGTACTGCCCGACCATCACCGCCGACATGCTGACCATCATGTAGACGGAAAACAGCGCTCCGCGGTTTTCGTTGCTGACCTTCTCGTTGAGCCAGCTTTCGATGATCATGTAGGCGCCGGCGATCGAAAAGCCGGCCATGGCCCGCGTCAGCACCCACACGGTAGGATCCACCACCAGCGTATGCAGCAGGTAAGACATGGCCATGAGTGTCGTCAGCGCGCCAAACACCCGCACATGACCAACCTTGAGCACCAGTCTCGGGGTGATGATGCAGCTGGCGGTAAAGGCAATGGCGTAGCCGGTCGCAATCAGTGAAATCGCAAAGGTCGACCAGCCTTCGGCCACGGCCCTGACCGGAATCAGGTACCCCGACAGCCCCATCGCGGTCAGCAGAAAAAACGTCGAAAGCAGCAACGACGCCACCGATCGAACGGACTGGATCATGGCGGCTCTCCCTACCAACGGAGCGCGGTCTGCCAAAGTCCGGCCTATCCGGATCTTGCAGACCTGATTGCAAATGTGATTCTTGAATTAACTTTGTCACACCCGAATGCGACGGCAAGGCCCGATTGCGACGTGGTGAAAATATTTCTTCAATCGCCGTCCGGATCCGGACGGTCTGTCAGTCGCTCTTGAGCTGTTCGAGCCGCTCCTGCAGCGACAGGAAATCCGCCCAGGCGAGACGCTTTTGCGCAGGATTGCGCAAAAGGTAGGCCGGATGCAGCGTCGGGATGGCGGGGATTTCCCGCTCGCCGATCTTGCGGCTCATCCAGGTGCCGCGCAGCGACAGGATCCCCTTGTCCGTGTCCAGCAGAGACTTGCTTGCGACATTGCCGAGCATCACCAGCACCTTCGGTTCCGCCAGCGCAATGTGGCGTTCGATAAAGGGGCGGCAAAGCTCGATTTCATGGGCGGCCGGGGTGCGGTTGCCGGGTGGCCGCCAGGGAATCATGTTGGTGATATAGGCGGTTTCGCGGCTCAGCCCGATGGCCGCCAGCATCCGGTCGAGCAATTGTCCGGCGCGGCCGACAAACGGCATGCCCTGAAGATCCTCCTCGCGGCCCGGCGCCTCGCCGATGAACATCACGTCGGCCTCCGGGTTTCCGTCGGCAAAAACAAGCGTCTTGGCGCTGTGGCGCAGGTTGCAGCCGGTAAATCCGTCAAGTGCCGCACGCAGCTCGGCAATCGTGCTGGCGCTTGCGGCCAGCGCCCGGGCATCCTCGAACGCCGCGACTCCGGGTATCGTCAGTTGCGAGGCCTGCGGCGCCGGTCCGAGCGGTTGCGGGACGTTCTTGCGTCCATCGCTCATCCCGGCAAGCGGCGGTTTGCCGGTGGAATTCTGGCCGCTTGCGGCTGGCGCGGCAGCGGCGGGCTGCGGCTGGGACCGGCTGCGTGACTGGAGTATTTTCGCCGATTGTTCAAACCGGTCGATGGCCGCGTCTTCGCACAAGTCGTCGACACCGCCTTCGGCATAAAAATGCAAAAGCGCTGCGAGCTCCGCCGTGTCCATTTCAAGTGCCGTGCTTGCCATCGGGATATTTCTATCCGATGCGCGAAGGGCTGGGAAGGGGCCGGGCCAGTGCGGTCCACGATGCCGCATGCCGGTTTGCAGGAGCATCTTGTTTATTCTGACATTCCATGGAATAAGAGAACGATGGAAACCAACACCGCAGTCAGAATTCTTTCGGTCCTTGCCCATGAAGGGCGCTTGCTGCTGTTGCAGACACTGGTGCAGGCCGGTGAAGGCGGATCGTCGGTGAGCGCATTGGCCGGAGCGATCGGGCAGAATGTGAAAACCGTTTCCGCCCAGTTGCAATTGATGGCCGACGCAGAGCTTGTCCGCGCCCGCCGCGAGGGAAAGCAGATGATCTACCGTGCCGAATTCGAAACCCTTGGCGTCCTGTTCGCCTTCATCATGCACGATTGTTGTGCCGGAGATGAAGGCCTGCGCCGGACGGTGCAGAGGGCATGCTCATGCTGACCCGTGCCGGGCAGGCCGGATGCTGCGATACCGCGACTGTCGCGGCGATCAACAGCTCCTGCCATTGCCTTCCGTTTGACGCGGAAACGCGCCGCGCCCGCGTTGCCGGGGGCAGTCGAGGTCTCGGGCTGGAGGGCCTTCTGACCGCCCGTCCGGGACTCTATGCCGGCACTGCCGTGTTCCTGTCGCGCGATCACTACCGGCAAATGACAAGGCTCGTGGAGGCGGTGGCCCAAAGCGCTGCTGCAAGATCCTACGAGGCAGCCATTCATGCCCGCGATCCGGACCTTGACCTGACGCGTCAGCGTGAAAGCAGCAGCGTGCTGATGGGCTTTGATTTCCATATCTCGCCGGACGGACCGCGGCTGATCGAAATCAACACCAATGCCGGTGCGGCATTTCTCGCCAAGCAGTTTGCCGACGTGGGCTCGGGGTGTATGGGGGCTTCGCAAGAGCAGGCGGATTTCAGTGAGGCCAGGCTCGATGACTTGCTGGTGTCGATGTTCGTGGAAGAATGGAACAGCGCCAGGCCGGGTGAACGGCTAGGCACACTGGCCATTGTCGATGATGATCCCGAAAGCCAGTATCTCTACCCCGACATGCTGCTCGCTGCCGAACTGCTCAACGCGCACGGAATTCGCACCATTATTGCCGATGCTGCGGCGCTTGAGTTCCGCGATGGCAGATTGCGTAACGGCGACGATATCATCGACATGGTCTACAACCGCCTGACCGATTTCAGGCTTGAAGCCACCCGGAGCCGGGCGCTGCGGCAGGCCTATGTCGAGAACGCTGCCGTGATATCGCCGTCGCCGCGTCACCATGCGCTGTATGCCGACAAGCGCAATCTCGTGCTTCTGGGTGGCGATGATCGTGAAGCCGGCGCGGTGAGTGAGGATGTCCGTGCGATGATTCCGCTGACCCGCGCGGTTGCCGCTATGGATCGGGAAGCCGCATGGAAAGCCCGCAAATCGATGTTCTTCAAACCGTCGGGCGGCTTTGGCAGCCGTGCGGCCTATCGTGGCGACAAGCTGACGAAGCAGGTCTGGCAGAACATCCTGGATGGCGATTATGTCGCCCAGAATGTCGTTCCGCCGCCCGATCGCGGCCTGATGGTCGACGGCGTGGCCATGCGGCTCAAGTTTGATGTCCGGCTCTATGCCTATGCCGGAAAACCGCTGTTTCCGGTGGCGCGGATGTATTCCGGGCAGACCACGAATTTCCGCACCCCGGGCGGCGGGCTGGCGCCGGTGATCCTCGTCTGAAACAAGTCGTTTATGCATGCAAAGACGCCCGGGATGTTGAGCACATCCCGGGCGTCTTTCGATTGCGGTCAGATGACAGCGAAATCAGGCGTTTTCTTCGCCGTCTTCATCATCCAGGTAGTCCGGATCGTTGGCGGCGGCTTCTTCGGCTTCCGCAGCGGCTTCCTCGTCGATGCCGTAGATCGCATCGGCCGACGACAGGTCTTCGCCCTTGAGCTGGCGTTCGGCTTCATCAGCCGAACGTGCCACGTTGAAGGTGACCGTCACGCTGACGTCGGCATGCAGTGCCAGCGGCACGGTGTGCAGGCCGATGGTCTTGACCGGGTTGTTCATGTCCACCTGGCTGCGACCGATGTTGAAGCCGTTGTCGGCGAGCACCTGGATCACGTCGCGAGCGGCAACCGAACCGTAAAGCTGGCCGGTTTCGCCAGCCGAACGAACGACGACGAAGGTCTTGCCGTCGAGCTTTTCGGCGATCTGTTCGGCTTCCGACTTGCGCTCGAGGTTGCGGGCTTCAAGCACAGCGCGCTCGGCCTCGAAACGGGTCTTGTTGGCTGCGTTGGCGCGCAGTGCCTTGCCCTGCGGCAGCAGGTAGTTGCGGGCGTAGCCATCGCGAACCTTTACGGTGTCGCCCATCTGGCCGAGCTTGGCGATGCGTTCAAGAAGAATGACGTCCATGTTGATATCCTTTCGAGGAGGTTGTCAGTGATTGGAGTTGGGACCGGAACCGGTCACCGTGAGTGTGCGGGCTGTGTCGAACAGTCCGAGGAACAGGAAAAATGCCAGTGGCAGCGTGAAGATGATGGTCGCCAGATAGGCGGCCCACAGCAGCAGGCCGCGTGCCGGTTTGCCCCGTGTGCGGTGGTGCGCGATGGCAAAGCCGGCGACCACGAAGCCGATGCCGAAAGCACCGCAGATGGTCCAGCCGACCAGGCCGACGCCGCCTTCAATGAAACTCATGGCCACGCCGGCGGCGAGTGCGACGGCACCCATGCGCGGCATCCTCAGCTGTGAGGGGATGTCGTCCCTGGGGCGCTTGGAGCGGCCCGACATGCGCACGATGGCCGAGGCGATGTACCAGCCGGCAAGCAGGATCAGCACCCACATCGCGGCCTGGATCGCGGGCAGGGCGTAGAGGAAAAACTGCTTCATGTCCGCAGTGCCCTCGGCTGTAGGCTCGTAGGCGGGGTTGCCGTCCTTGATGGTGGCGACAAACACGTCGACCAGCTCGCTGACGAATTCCGCGCCGTATCCCATCGCCAGCCCCACGGCGATCAGGCCGATGCAGACGCAAAACGCGATGTTGACGAAGATGTCGGAGAGCGGATACCAGGCGACCGCGCCCTCGGGCCCCCCGATTTCCTCGGCTGGACGTGCCAGGTTCGAAAGATGGGCGATCCATGCGGCAGGGGCGAGCGTGGTAACGGCGGAAACCAGCGCGGCCTGCGGTGTGGTCGCAAAGCCGATCACGGCCATGGCGCAGGCAACGGCGACAATCGAGGCCAGATTGGACCAGCCGAGGCCGGCAATCAGGATCGGAAGCGCCGCGGCGGCAAACAGCATGAAGGAAAGGCTGGAAGGAGATCCGGCGCTGACAAGCAGGAACGCGGCGGAAACGCCGGCAAGCAGGCCCACAAGGAGCGATGTGCTTTGCTGTGTCATTCGTCGCTGTCCTGCTTCAAGCAGTTAGAGGCAAAACGCCCCAACCCGGGATTTTGGCGGCCCAGACCCCGCGCCCGTCGCGGGATGGGAAATGGACCCGGCGCCTGAACGCCGGATCCGGTAATATTCTACTTCAGCACGTAAGGCAGAAGGCCGAGGAAACGTGCACGCTTGATCGCCCGGGCGAGTTCGCGCTGCTTCTTCTGGCTCACAGCCGTGATGCGGGAAGGAACGATCTTGCCGCGCTCGGAAATGTAGCGCTGCAGCAGGCGGACGTCCTTGTAGTCGATCTTCGGCGCATTCGCACCCGAGAACGGGCAGGTCTTGCGGCGGCGATTGAACGGACGGCGCGTCGGGATCTGATTGATATCAACCATTGCTCTAATCTCCTATTCGCGGTCTTCGCGCGGACGGCGCGGGCCACGGTCGCCACGATCACCGCGGTCGCCACGGTCACGATCGCCGCCACGCGGACGGTCATCACGTTCACGCTTCTGAAGCATGGCCGACGGGCCTTCTTCATGGGCGTCAACAGAAACGGTCATGAAGCGAAGAATGTCTTCGTTGAAGCGCATCTGGCGCTCCATTTCCTTCACGGCGTCCGAAGGGGCATCAATGTCCATCAGCGCATAATGCGCCTTGCGGTTCTTGTTGATGCGGTAGGTGAGGGACTTGAGGCCCCAGTGTTCAATGCGCCCGACTTTGCCGCCATTAGCTTCGATCACACCCTTGTACTGTTCTACGAGGGCTTCGACCTGCTGGCTGGAGACATCCTGCCGGGCAAGGAATACATGTTCATAAAGAGCCATGATTGACTTGCCTTTCTTGCTTTAACATCACCCGGATCCGGCGCTAAGCCCCAGCGACTTGTCCTGGCGGCCATTTGGGCCGGGCAAGAAAGACGTGGTATCGAGACGGTCGTGAGCGGAGACACGGGAGGCCGGAGCGCTTGTGCCCCTAGGATCCTGAAGGATCGCACCCTCCGTTCAGCCACCAGCCAGATGACCGGGTGTTCGAACAAGCGCGCTTATACGCCGTTTTCGCTGCATTGCAAGAGCGAAGCATCCCGCAAACCCTGAAAGCCATTTCGTCGCCGGGATCTCTTGGAGGTAATTGCCGGAGGAGGATGGAGCCGGAAGGCCAAAACCTGCCTGCCTGAAACCCTGGCTTTGATAAGTCGGCCGACCGTCCCCTTGTCATGTGTTTTGCACCTGGAATGCCATTCGATATTGGTAAGGAATCGCCTGAACCGGGCTCTGTTTCCCGCCTGGCGGGCTTAGGCGCAACAGATGCGCCGGAAATGGTCTGGAAGGCGAACCAACGTGTAACCGCAAGGTCTGCAAGCTCTCCAACCGCAAAACCGGCCTTTGGGCGTGATCTGACCTGCCGGTTTGACCCCGATTTAGTACCGGTAAATTTTGATTTATCCGTTTAACGCCGGTTTCATCTGTCTGCTTATATTATGAAATACTAAATATGAATTGAGCGACAGACTGGCAATTCCTCCGGTTTGATCTCTGCAACGGAAGGAAAACCCCATGTCCTCAGTGTTGAAGACCCTGCTTGTCGGCATGACGCTGGTGTTTTGTGCAATCCCGGTTCAGGCCGCAGATTCCGGCAAGGTGGTGCTGACCGTCTCCGGTAAGGTGACCAATGGTGAAGCGGTGGACTTTACGCTTGAGGAACTGGAGGCGTTGGGCACCACCAGTATTACCACGAGCTCCACCTGGGAACCGGTAGCCGTCACCTATGAAGGCGTGTCGCTGGCTGCTTTGATGCAGGCCGTCGGCGCCGATGGCGAGACCGCAGCGATCATGGCGCTCAACAAGTACCGGACCGAAATCCCGGTTTCCGACTTCGTCGATCATGGCGTCATCCTTGCAAGCCGCAGGAATGGCGAACCCATGCCGATCAGCAAGAAGGGGCCCTTGTTCGTGATCTATCCCTTCGATGACAAGCCGGAACTCAACAACGAAATCTACCACGCCCGGTCTGCCTGGCAGGTCCGCAGCATCATCATCGAATAGATCAAGACGCAAAAGATCCGGCATCCATGCGGCTCCCCACCTCCACATTCAATCTGTTCGCCATCGCCAGCCTGATCGGGCTTGGCGCCATTGGCTGGATTCACATTGGTCTTGTGGCTTCGACGGAGGATTCCGCTTTTCGCTCGGCCCGTTACGATGTGACGTGGACCGGCTCGGCGGGCCGGATAGAAATTCTGGAGTTGCAGCTCCGGGTCGCCAAGTACCTGGAAAGTGGCAGTGCGGAAGATGCCGACCAGGTGTATCTCTACAGCCAGATCGTCGAGGGCCGGCTGGAGAACTGGAACACCGGTGTGTTTGGCGAGTACCTTGATGACTCGCCCGCGCGCCGGGCCATGTTTGACAGGGCCCACGCCGAGTTCCGCGATGCCAAAACAGCGTTTGCCAGGATCGACGACCCCGAGGTTCTGGCGCGTCTTCAAAAGAAGATAGATCTGATCGTCCCGATCCTCGATCGTATCGGCACCGACGCCCACACCCACACCGTAACGGTCAATGCCGCAATTCGCGATCAACTGATCGAGGAACAGCGTGTGCAGCAGTACCTGTCCTTCGGCCTGATTGGTGCCGGCGCGCTGCTGTTGATGGTGATGATGTACCAGAACAGATCGCTCGTACGCGCCCATCGCGCCGCCCGCGAATCTGCGGCAGGATTTTCCGACCTTGCCCATCATGATGGCCTGACCGGACTTCCCAACCGGCTTGCCTTCAAGGGAGAATTCGACGCCGCCATGGAGGCCACCGACCACGACAGCAACATGCTCGCGGTGTTCGCGATCGATCTCGACGGGTTCAAGGCGGTTAATGACTTGCTCGGCCATTCGGCTGGCGATGACCTGCTGATCGAGGTTTCTGCCCGGCTCAGGAAGCTGGTGGACAAGCTCGGTCACGGCAACATCGTTTCCCGCTTTGGCGGCGATGAATTTGTCGTGCTCTTGCAGGGCAAGGCCGCCGTTAGCCGGCACCGGGACATTGCCGCACGGATCCTGGCCGAACTGAGCCGGCCTTACCTGGTCCAGCGCAGTACCGTCGCCATCGGCGCCACCATCGGCCTGTCCCTGCTTGACCGCGCCGGGGATTCTGCCTCCAACCCGTTGCTCGATGCGGATCTGGCGCTCAGCAATGCCAAGGCGCAGGGCAAGGGCATCGTGGTGACCTTCGATCCTTCGATGCGCCAGGACTTCGAACGGCGTGGCCGCCTCGAAATCGATCTGAAAACCGCGCTCGGCAACGGCGAAATCTTCCCGTTCTATCAGCCGCAGGTCGATATCAGGACGGGCCAGGTGGTCGGGTTTGAGGCCTTGGCACGCTGGAACCATCCGGAGCTGGGCTGGATCGGGCCGAACGAATTCATCCCGATCGCCGAAACCTCGTCGCAGATTGTCGAACTGGGGCGCTGCATCCTGACAACCGCCTGCGCCCAAGCCAGGGAATTTCCCGATAAGATGCGCGTCTCGGTCAATCTTTCGGTCGGCCAGATGTTGCGCGACGATGTTATCGGGATGGTTTCCGGTGTGCTCGCAAGCACAGGGTTTCCTGCGCACCGGCTGACGCTTGAAGTGACCGAATCGGTGATGATGTCCGAGCCTGAATTGGCCGCCCGGACTCTCAACGAGCTGAAAAGTCTCGGCATATCGATTGCGCTCGACGATTTTGGAACCGGCTATTCGGCGCTGTCCTATCTCAGACAGTTCGATTGGGACGAGTTGAAGATCGACAAGAGCTTCGTTGACGATCTCGGAGATGATCCGCGCGCACTGTCGATCGTCGAATCCGTGGTCGATCTGGCCACCGAGTTGGGCATGAAGGTTGTTGCCGAGGGCGTCGAGAGCTCCGATCAGGACGAGATCCTGCGCAACAGCGGCTGTCACATCGCCCAGGGCTACCTGTACGGACGTCCGCAACCGATTGAAGACGTTCATCTTCTGCTGCTCAAATTGCTGGCTGCAGAAGAACCCGACAGCGACGAGTCAGCCAAGGCGATTGGTTGAAGCCGGTCAAATTGCCGTTTTGGTGATTGATCCCGATGGCTTAGGCACCGGTTGATCGGCCGGAGGAAAACCGCCACGCGCGACGCGGCCGCCCGCAATTGACAGTCCTGTGCGGGCGCGCCATCTGTTGGTCCACGCATGTCGATTGATCGATGAGGAATTTCCAATGACAACGCCAACAGCAATCCGGACCGACTTTTCAAGGATTGAACTGGTCGACACCCAGGCCATCGACTGGATTGCATCTCCCTCCGGCGGCGTTGACCGCAAGCCGCTCGACCGGATTGGCGGCGAGGTTGCGCGGGCGACGAGCCTGGTTCGCTATGCTCAGGGCTCGGATTTTCCCAGCCACACGCACTCCGGTGGCGAGGAATTCCTCGTTGTCGAGGGTGTCTTCTCCGACCAGCACGGCGATTACGGCCCCGGCACCTATGTTCGCAATCCGGTGGGCACCAGTCACGCGCCGGGCAGCCGCGACGGCTGCGTTATTCTGGTCAAGCTCTGGCAATTTCAGGACGGCGATACCGCGCCGGTGGTGGTCGACACGGCAAATGCGGACTGGCAGGCAATCGGGCAGGGTATGGAGCGGCTGCAGTTGCACCGGTTCAAGTCCGAGAAGGTCTCCATGCTGCGTTTCACCAACGGTGGCAGCATTGGCTTGCCGGAAGAGATTGGCGGCGTCGAGATCTATGTCCTTGACGGCAAGCTCCAGTTCGAGCGGCAAATGCTGCCCGAGGGCGGCTGGGCTCGGTTCCCGGCAGGGATGGCGGTGACGTTGTCGGCGCCGGAGGCTGCAACCATCTACATCAAGACCGGCCACCTCGAAGACCCGGTAACCGGCCCCGCTGTTTGAGGCCTCCTGTGCACTGTCATCATGGAGCGGCGTCAGGCTGTTCCAGGCCGCCAGTGGCGATTGATGAAGGCATTGACTTCGCGGAACGACTGCGCCGCCGCTTCTGACGACAGCCGCTCCAGGTGATGCCGTGGAGAATCCCAATAGTTGATCCTGACGTCGCATCCGTGCTTCTGACCGTTTTCAGCCATGCGGATTGCGTCGTCAAAATGCAGATCGTTCTCGCTGGTATGGATCAGGATCGGTGGCCAGCCGGTCTGGTCGGCAAAAATCGGCGAAGCCACAGGAGACGTGACCGGCTCGTCCTGCAGATAGAGCCGTGCGCAGAACGCCGCCGTTTCCATTCGAAACGGACTCTGTGAAGACATGCTGCGGGTGATGTAGGACCAGCCGCTCAGGCTGAGGTCGCACCAGGGCGCAAACAGGATCGTGCCGGCGGGCAGATCGGCGCCGTCCTTGCGCAGCATCTGAAGCGCGCCCAGCACAATCGAGGCGCCTGCAGTGTCTGCGGCAAGGAAGATGTTCTCCGGCCGGTGCCCGTCCTCCAGAAGCCCTAGGTAATGCGCGGCGAAATCCGCCGGTGCTGCCGGAAACGGGTGTTCGGGCGCCAGCCTGTGCGGCACCATCATGATCTCGCAATTGATTGCTTCGGCGAGCCGCTGGACCATGGTCTTCTGCTTGCGCGAAGGCGGCATGATGAAACCGCCGCCCGCAACATACAGCAGAATAGGCCGGTTTTTCGTCCGGTGTTTCTGCTCATCACCTGCATCGTTCGGTGATGTCTGCGGCTGGTGCGGACCAAGGCCCAGTCCGCTTGGCACGAAACTCGGCAGTGTCTCCATCGCACCGCTTGCATAGGCGCCCCGCATCCAGGCGACGTGGCTTTCGGCGGCGGCAAGGCTGCCGGTCTTGTTGAGCGCGGTCTTCAGCCGGAAGATCAGGGTCCGTTCGATGAACCGGTTTTCCAGTCGGGCCAGCAGACGGTCGATCCGGTCGCGGACCCACCCGGCTTTGGCCGAGTAGCGGCGTGCCAGATCCGCGGCTTCCAGGACGGCAAGTCTTTGGTCCGTATAGGTGTGCAGAAAGCCGGATTTGGCGGCTGTCATGGTTTGTGCCATCCTCTTGCCTTGGCGCTGACCGGCAGGATACCCCCCGTTGGAGCCAATGCGCAATGATCAGCCGTTTTGCCGGGCTTTTGATCGCGCACCGCCGGGATTTGAACCTGCAACAGGGCAGGGGCAGGATGATGACAAAACGATCCGACAAAGACCCGAACGAGCCGGACGGCAGGCCGGCAGTCGATCGCGAGCTTGCCGATCGGACACGCATCGACCTGCCGCAGCAGGTTGTCGACAGCGGTCTGTTCGACCTTGATCAGGACCCCGCGCAGCTTGCCCGGGTGCGCGAGATCGTTTCCCATCTTCCCGACAGGACCGTTGTTGATGTCGCCAACCGCTTGCGCACAGCCGGCCGCGCGCAGCAGACAGATATCAAGGCGTTTACGGACCGCCACGGCATAACGCCGGCGGAACAGCGGCTGCTGGCAAGCCTGGCCGCCGGTCTGAGCGTGGTCGATCATGCGCGGGGACAGGGCGTATCGGTCAATACGGCGCGGACCCACATGCGCCGGCTGCTCGAAAAGACCGGCAGCCGCGGTCAGCTGGATCTTCTGCGCAAATTTCACCAGCCCGGGTGACCGTTTGATCGCTGCATCCGCCACGGCTGGGCGTCGGCGGATCATCACATCTGATGATTACTCGCTGGCGCCGGTGGACCAGTATTTCGGTCCACAACAACAGAGGCGGTGACGCGATGATCAGAATAGTCGGTTTGGTTTGCCTGATTGCAGGAATGACCCAGGGATGTGCGAAGGACGGCCAGTGGAGTGAATTCAGGGGCGCGCACCAAAAAGAGCTGCAGCCGATCACCTTGAATGGAAAAACCTACAGGATTTTCGAGCTGTCACGCAGCTCGAAGGAAGGTGTGGCGGTGAAAGACGATCCGGATGCCATGATCGTCGTCTATGCCGATGTAGGCAAGGGCAAAAGAGTAGATTGCGGCCGCACCGTCAGGGGGTGCAAAAAGGCGATCCGGAAATTCCAGGGAATCCGGGAGGTGAGCAAGAAGTCTTACAAAGACAAAAAGGAAGTGCTCGACGGGATGTAGTCCCGCCAGATCGGCAGCGGGACCGGGACAGGCTTTAAAATGACGGGACTGCAACCTGGCAGTCCCGCACTGCATTTGTGTTCAGATCGGCAGCGGATGTGCCCGCCGGGCTGCGGCGATGTCGTCGAGAACAGCATCGGACAATGTCACGTCTTTCGATCCGATCGCTGTCTTGAGCTGGTCCATCGTTGTCGCGCCGATGATGGTCGAGGTCATGAACGGACGCGTCATGCAGAAGGCGATGGCCATTTGCGACGGGTCGAGCCCGTGCTTGCCGGCAACATCGAGATAGGCCTGGGCTGCGGCTTCCGCTTCCGGCCCCCAGCGCCCGCCGAGATTTTCCACCTTGGTACGGCGGGAGCCTTCCGGTATCTTGCCGCCTTGGTATTTGCCTGTGAGAATCCCGGCTGCCAGCGGTGAAAACGCCAGCAATCCGACATCCTCGTGATGCGCCACTTCGGCGAGGTCGGTATCGAACATCCGGCAGATCAGATTGTACTCGTTCTGGATCGAGGCGACGCGCGGCAAACCATGCTCTTCGGCCAGCCGGACGAACTGCATCGTGCCCCAGGCGCTTTCGTTGGAAAGGCCGACAGCACGGATCTTGCCGGCCTTGACCGCGTCGCCCAGGCCCTCGAGTGTCTCGTGAATGTCGTCGACCGTAGTCGTCTTGTCCTGCGTGCTGGCATCAAACGCCCAGTGCTTGCGGAAATGGTAGGAGCCACGGTTGGGCCAGTGCAGCTGGTAGAGGTCGATATGATCAACGCCGAGCCGCTTCAAATTGCCATCGACGGCCTGCATCACCGAGGCCCGGGTGAAGCCCTGACCATCGCGGATCCATTTGACCCCGTCGCCGCCCATCTTGGTGGCGAGGATGACGTCATCGCGCTTGCCAGACGCGCGGAACCAGCTTCCGATATACTCCTCGGTGCGGCCTTGCGTTTCGGCCCGTGTCGGCTGGGTCGGGTACATTTCGGCGGTATCGAAGAAATTGATCCCCTGGGTCAGCGCGTAATCCATCTGTTCATGGGCGTCTGCCTCGGTGTTCTGTTCGCCCCAGGTCATGGTGCCGAGACAGATTTCGCTGACCATCATCTCCGTGCGGCCGAGCCGGTTCATTTTCATGCGTCGTATCCCTTGGCTGGTAAGTTGCGCGCACAATACCGGCGGGATTCCGGTGCGCAACCCGGCTTGTCGCCAAACAGCCGGCTTGCTGTCGCTTTGACCTTATCAGAACAGCCAGGCCACATAGCCCGTATAGATCGCGAGCATCGCAATGCCGGCGCCCCGGCCGATCCGCCCGGCGGTCAGGATCAAGCCAATCAGGGCGATGGATACAGCCAGCATGAAAGGAATGTCGAAAGCCGCCATCGACGGTTCAACCGGGACAGGCGTCACCACGGCTGTGATGCCGAGAATGCCCAGGATGTTGAAAATGTTGGAGCCGACAACATTGCCGAGCGCTATTTCGGCATGGCGGCGGAAAGCCGCAACCACCGAGGTTGCAAGTTCGGGCAGGCTGGTGCCCACGGCGACAATTGTCAGTCCGATCACCGCCTCGGAAATGCCGAACTCACGCGCAATCGCCGTGGCCGCATCGATCAGCAGGTTGGCGCCCAGGAACAGCCCGGCCAGCCCGCCGGCCATGAAGACGGCTTCCTTCCAGCCCGCAAGCTTGACCACCAGTTCTTCTTCCTCGGCTGTCATGCGGTGGCGGTCGGTGTGGGTGACGCGAGCAAGGAACGCCGCCAGCAGGATGAACATGACCAGGCCAAGCCAGAAATTGACAACACCCCAGTAGCCAAGGCCCAGCATGATGATGGCTGCCAGCAGCATCATCATCATGTCGCGCTTGAGATTGGGGATCTGTGCCGCGATCGGCGAGATCACGGCGGCGGTGCCCAGGATAAGCAGGATATTGGCAATGTTGGAGCCGACCACGTTGCCCACGGCAATCGCCGGTGAGCCGTCGAGTGCTGCCTGCAGCGACACCAGCAGTTCGGGCATCGAGGTGCCGAAGCCCACCACGGTCAGCCCGATGAGCAGCGGCGGCATGCCCATCCGGTTGGCAAAGGAGATCGCCCCGCGCACCAGGTAGTCGGCCCCCAGGGTCAGCAGCGCAAGTCCGGCGGCAAGTGAGGCGAGACTCCATAGCATCAGGCTTTTCCTTCGTTTGGCGCCCTGCGTGAAAACGCACAGCTACGGCGCGCGGGAACGAACCTTCCGGCGCGGGGCTGTACCAGCAAGCACAATGACAGATTGGCGAAGCCAGGTCAGTCGGCGTTTTCGGGGTTCATCTCGGCCGATATGGCGAGCTTTGCCGTCATCCATGTCGCCCACAGCGCAATTGGCGCAATCAGGGCGATCATGATCAGGTCTCCAAGCGCAGCCAGGTCAAAGAACCCGTCAACGGCCCATATCGTCGACAGGGCAGCGAGCCAGATTTCCGAACCGATCAGCACAATGGCGCCGATGGCGGTGAGGAATGCGATGAATTTGGTCTTGGGGGCAGGCATGGCGATGCTCTCGGTGGAAGTGGCCGATGCAGGGTGTGGCGCAGTGTGCGACATCATTGTTTGTCCGAAAAAGGCGCTGCTGGATTCGAGCGCAACGGCGATGATGTGACGGCGCGCGATGGCAAATTCAAGATGCATGCGTTCATGGGTGAGAAATATTTTCGCCGTAGGATCAGAGATCCGGTGACAGGCGGGGGAGATGACCTGCCGGTCACTATCTGACGCCTATGTCCTTGCAAAATGCAGCGCGCGGGCGAGGAAACAATGAAAGTAGGGCGATGATAGGGATTTTCGAGCAATTTGTAACGCTGTGGGTGGTTATCGATCCTATCGGTACGATCCCTGTTTTCGTGGCAATTACCGCCAGCATGTCGTCTTCCGAACGCGTGAAGACCGCAATCCGGGCCGCCTTGATCGCGGCCTGCGTGCTGCTGTTTTTCCTGGTCGCCGGGCAGTTCCTGCTCGAGGCGCTCGATATCAGCCTTCCGGCCTTCCAGATCGCGGGCGGCCTGATCCTGTTCCTGTTCGCCCTGACCATGATTTTCGACACTTCCAAGCCTGAAGCCGAGACCGAAGAGGCGAAGAAGCTGGCGGACGCGCATACCGTTGCGGTGTTTCCGCTGGCGGTGCCGTCGCTGGCGTCACCCGGCGCCATGCTCGCCATTGTCCTGCTCACCGACAACAACCGCTTCAGCGTCCAGGAACAGATCGTCACCGGCACCGTCATGGTGTGCGTTGTTGCGGTCGCGCTGGCATGCATGTTGTTGGCCTCGCCGATCCTGCGCGTGATCGGCAATGGCGGCGCGGCGATTGTCAGCCGGGTTATGGGCATGGTGCTTGCAGCGGTTGCCGTCGATGCCGTGATCAACGGGGTAACCGACCTGATCAGAGCCGGAGCCTGATCCGCGTTGCGGGTTCGGATGGCAGTGTTTGAACCTCGTCTGAACACACCAACTCGAGGCATTTCGCGGCGGTTTTGGCCGGATCGGGCCATGCTGGCCAGCCGGTAGCCTGAATTCGCGACAGGGCGTAAACTTGACACCGGCGTTGCGAATGTGAATTGAAGCGCCAACAGGACACCAATGATCGGAGCCGCAACATGGCCATAGCATTCACTTTTCCGGGGCAGGGCAGTCAGGCCGTTGGCATGGGCAAGGATCTTGCCGCAGCCTATCCTGAAGCAAGGGCCGTCTTTGACGAGGTCGATGCGGCGCTTGGCGAAAAGCTCTCGGCGGTGATTTTTGAAGGCCCCGAAGACACGCTGACCCTGACCGCCAACGCCCAGCCGGCGCTGATGGCGGTCTCCATGGCGCTGATCCGGGTGCTTGAGGCGCGCGGTCTCGACCTTGCAAAGACCGCAAGCTATGTCGCCGGCCATTCGCTCGGCGAATATTCGGCATTGTGTGCGGCAGGAATGTTCTCGATATCCGACACGGCGCGTCTGCTGCGCATTCGCGGCAATGCCATGCAGGCTGCGGTTCCTGCAGGCGAGGGGGCAATGGCTGCCATCATCGGACTGGAAAACGACGATGTCGAGGCTGCCTGCGCCGAAGCCCGTGCGCTCGGCGCAGTCCAGATCGCCAATGACAATGGCGGCGGCCAGCTGGTGATTTCCGGCCTCAAGCCTGCGGTCGAGGCGGCTGCTGCTGCTGCGACCGAAAGGGGCGCCAAGCGCGCGCTGATGCTGCCTGTCTCCGCGCCCTTCCATTCAAGCCTGATGCAGCCCGCCGCCGACGCCATGCGCGAGGCCTTGGCCGGCGTGACCAAATCCGCCCCGGTGGTGCCTGTCATCGCCAATGTTCGTGCCGCGCCGGTCTCCGATCCCGACGAGATCGCCGAATTGCTGGTCGAGCAGGTCACCGGCCAGGTCCGCTGGCGCGAGACGGTTGCCTGGTTCGCCGCAAACGGTGTCGACACGCTGGCTGAAATTGGCGCAGGCAAGGTCCTGACCGGGCTCGCCCGCCGCATTGACCGGTCGCTGACGGGGCTTAATGTGTCCGGGCCCGACGATATCGATCCGTTTCTGGCCGCAATCAGCGCCTAATCCGGTCCGGCTGCCAAATCTGGCCACCAAATCATGACGGCCTGGTTTCAGGCTCAAACTGAAGAAGACTCCCGAAAGGACTTTCCATGTTCGATCTGACAGGCCGCAAGGCACTCGTGACCGGTGCATCCGGTGGAATCGGCGAAGCCATCGCCCGCCAGCTTCACAGCCAGGGCGCAACCGTTGGTCTTCACGGCACCCGCGTCGAACGGCTTGATGCGCTGGCCGCCGATCTTGGCGACCGGGTCATGACGTTTCCCGCCGACCTTTCCGACCGCGACGCCGTCTCGGCGCTGGGCAAGGCAGCGGAAGAGCGGCTCGAAGGGGTGGATATCCTGGTCAACAATGCCGGAATCACCAAGGACGGGCTGTTCGTGCGCATGAGCGACGATGCCTGGGATCAGGTTCTCGAAGTCAATCTGACCGCCGTGTTTCGCCTGACCCGCGAACTGGCCCATCCGATGATGAAGCGCCGCAACGGCCGCATCATCAACATCACTTCGGTCGTTGGCGTTGCCGGCAATCCGGGGCAGGCCAATTACTGCGCCGCCAAGGCAGGCATGATCGGCTTTTCCAAGAGCCTGGCCCAGGAGATCGCGCCGCGCAACGTCACCGTCAATTGCGTCGCCCCCGGCTTCATCGAGAGCGCCATGACCGAAAAGCTCAATGACAAGCAGAAAGAGGCGATCATGGGCGCCATTCCGATGCGCCGCATGGGATCGGGCGCGGAAATCGCCTCTGCCGTCACCTGGCTGGCGTCCAACGAAGCCTCCTATGTGACAGGCCAGACCATCCACGTGAACGGCGGAATGCTGATGGTTTGATCCATCGCGGCGCGGGGCCTGGCACCGCCGCCGGGTTCACCATGCTGGCGGGAATCACGGTTGAAGCACATTTTCCGGCTTTGCCCGATTGCCAAACCATGGTACTTCGCCCCCGCTGCAAGCGCGGTGCGTGCGTGCTTTTGAGGCTGAAAATGCTGAAATCCACAGCTTCGGCTTTGACGGACCCGCGCATAGCGCATAAAAACACGCAACGAGCTTGATTACCCATGCTTGCGCAGGTAACGAGGCGCAACAACAATGTGAAACAGGTCGAGGAATCCGACATGAGCGACATCGCAGACCGCGTAAAGAAAATTGTCATCGAACATCTGGGCGTTGACGCTGATAAAGTGAACGAAGGCGCAAGCTTCATTGACGATCTCGGTGCGGATTCGCTCGATACAGTCGAACTGGTGATGGCGTTCGAAGAAGAATTCGGCGTTGAAATCCCCGATGATGCTGCCGACACCATCCTGACCGTTGGTGATGCAGTCAAGTTCATCTCTTCGGCTCAGGCCTGATCGGACTTCAGTTGACCGGCGGATCTCAATCCGTCGTCCGGACCGGCGCAGCACCTGCGCCGGTTTATTTGCATTCTGACATGACTGGGACTTGAGAAGATGCGCAGAGTTGTCATTACCGGCACAGGTGTGGTTTCTCCGCTCGGTTGCGGTACCGAGATTACTTGGTCTCGCCTGATCGGTGGCCAGAACGGTGCCTCACGCGTCACCGCTTTCGACGTCAGCGACATAGCTGCCCAGATTGCCTGTTCGGTTCCCACTGATACGTCAGTGGAAGGAGCCTTCAATCCGGATGACTGGATGGAGCCCAAGGAACAGCGCAAGGTCGACAAATTCATCCTGTTTGGTGTCGCGGCTGCCGATATGGCGCTCAAGGACGCCGGCTGGAACCCTCAGACACGGGAAGATCAGATCGCCACGGGCGTGATGATGGGCTCGGGCGTTGGCGGGCTGGAAGGCATCGTCGAGGCTGGCTACACCTTGCGCGACAAGGGCCCGCGCCGGGTTTCGCCGTTCTTCATTCCCGGCCGCCTGATCAACCTGATTTCGGGCCAGATCTCGATCCGTCACGGATTGCGCGGCCCCAACCACGCTGTGGTGACGGCGTGCTCGACCGGTGCACACGCCATTGGCGATGCGGCCCGGCTGATCGCGCTAGGCGATGCCGACGTCATGGTCGCCGGTGGTGCGGAAGCCGCAATCTGCCGGATTGGCCTGGCTGGTTTTGCCGCCTGCAAGGCGCTGTCCACCGCCTACAACGATACCCCGGAAAAGGCCTCGCGCCCCTATGACCGCGACCGCGACGGTTTCGTCATGGGCGAGGGGGCTGCGACCGTGGTTCTCGAAGAACTCGATCACGCGCTGGCGCGCGGTGCCAACATCATCGCCGAAGTGGTTGGCTACGGCCTGTCGGGCGACGCCTATCACATCACCGCGCCGTCCGAAGACGGTGATGGCGCCTACCGCTGCATGCAAATGGCGCTCAAGCGCGCCGGCATCACGCCCGCCGAAATCGACTACATCAACGCCCATGGCACTTCCACCATGGCCGACACCATCGAACTGGGCGCCGTCGAGCGTCTGGTCGGAGATGCGGCCTCGGGGATTTCGATGTCATCGACCAAGTCGTCGATCGGTCATCTGCTTGGCGCGGCCGGTGCGATGGAAGCCGTCTTTTCGGCGCTCGCCATCCGCGACAATGTCGCTCCGCCTACGCTCAACCTGGACAATCCCGAAGTCGAGACAAAGATCGACCTCGTTCCCAAGGTGGCGCGCAAACGGCGTGTCGATGTGGCCGTGTCCAATTCCTTCGGTTTTGGCGGCACCAACGCGTCGCTTGTCCTGAAGCGTTATCAGAGCCAATGACATCTCGGCCGGATTGAGAAGCCAACTTCTCGATCCGGCATTTCGCCACATTGAGCGGCAAGAACAATGCATCGGGCTCTGACCCTGTTACAATTCCTGCGGAGATTGACCTCGTGAACGACCGCAATAATCAAGGCAAGGGCATTTTTGGCCGCGCTGGCGACAATGGCAATGCACCGTCCGGGCCGATCGTACCGGTCTCGCCATCGCAGGCATTGAAGCCGGAGAAGGCGCCGCCCCCGCCAAAGCGGTCGCGCCGCGCCCGCAACCAGGTTGTGGTGTTCCTCAACTTCATTCTCTCGCTGATCATTTTCGTGGCCATCGTCGGGATCGGAATCTTCTGGTACGGCAAGACCGAGTTTGAAGGCCGCGGACCGCTCGACCAGACCACGGACTTCATGGTGCGCGAAGGCGCCGGCCTCAACCAGATTGCCGCCGGGCTGGAACGTCAGGGCATCATTACCAATCAGCGCATTTTCTCGATCGGCGCCAAGGGCGTGCTCGGCGATGACACGCTCAAGGCCGGCGAGTACGAGATCAAGGCAGGGTCCTCTATGCTCGAAATCGTCGAGCTGATGCAGTCGGGCAAATCCATCCTGCATTCCTTCACCGTGCCCGAAGGCCAGACCGTACAGCAGGTGTTCGACCGGTTGCGCGCCGACGAGATGCTGCAGGGAGACCTGCCTGCGGAAATGCCGCCCGAAGGCGCTCTTCTGCCCGAGACCTACAAATTCTCCCGTGGCACCACCCGCGCGGAAATCCTCGAGCAGATGGCAAAGGCGCAGACGCGGGCGCTGGAACAGATCTGGGCCCGCCGGGCGCCGGACCTGCCGCTAGAAACGCCGGAAGACCTGGTCATTCTCGCCTCCATCGTCGAGAAGGAAACCGCGCGCGCCGACGAGCGTCCGCGTGTCGCCGGTGTCTTCATCAACCGGCTCAGGAAGGGCATGCGGCTGCAGTCGGACCCGACGATCATCTATGGCTTGTTCGGCGGCGCCGGCAAACCGTCGGATCGTCCCATCTACAAGTCCGATATCGACAAGCCGACCGATTACAACACCTATCTGATCGACGGCTTGCCGCCGACGCCGATTGCCAATCCGGGGCGTGAGGCGATGGAGGCCGTTGCCAATCCGTCGCGCACCAACGATCTCTACTTCGTTGCCGACGGCACCGGCGGGCATGCATTTGCCGAAACGCTGAGCGAGCACAATTCCAATGTTGCACGCTGGCGCAGGTTCGAGGCCGAACGCGAAAAGGCTTTGGCTGCGGAAAAGGCGGCGGAAGACGAGGCGAAAACGCAGGACGATTGAGTGCCACAGCCTCAACGGGCTATGGTCGGGTGCATAAAGGGGGGCAGCAGGCATGGCTATCCAGTCGATGACGGGGTTCGCACGCCATGAGGGCGAAGTGTCAGGCTTCCGCTTCGTATGGGAACTCCGCTCGGTCAACGGCAAGAATCTCGATGTGCGGCTGCGGCTGCCGCAGGGGTTCGAGGCGCTTGAACAACCGATCCGGAAGGCCGTCGCCGCGGCCATGACACGCGGCAATCTGCAGGTCTCGCTTTCAACCAGCGTTCCCAGTACCGCGGTGGAAGCGGTGGTCAATGAAACGGCACTTGATGCCGTGATCGAGCTCGTCAACAAGCTGGAAGATAGAATTGATGCCCGCAAGCCGGCGCTCGACGGCATTCTCAATATCAAGGGCGTGCTTGAATTCCGCGATCCCGAACTGTCCGATGAAACCCGGCAGGAGCGCAATCAGGCCGTGCTTTCAGGTTTCATGAGCGCGCTTGAGGATCTCAAGGCCATGCGGCTGTCGGAAGGCGCTGCCCTGGCCGGCGTGCTCAGCGAGCAGGTTGACCGTATCGGCGCGCTGACCCGGGCGGTCGAGGCCGATCCGTCACGTTCGCCCGAGGCCATCCGGGCCCGGCTTGCCGAGCAGGTGGCGAGCCTGATGGATACCGGTGCAGGCCTTGATCGCGACCGGCTGCACATGGAAGCCGCGCTGCTTGCCACCAAGGCGGATTTGCGTGAGGAGATAGACCGGCTCAAGGCCCATGTCGATGCGGCGAAGGCGCTGATCGGCGGCGAGGCTGCGGTAGGCCGCAGGCTCGATTTCCTGGCCCAGGAATTCAACCGGGAAACCAACACCATATGTTCGAAATCAAATGCAGCCTCGGTCACGGCGATCGGGCTTGATTTGAAGGTCCTTATAGACCAGTTTCGCGAACAAGTTCAGAATCTGGAGTAGCGATGAGCCAGCCGCCCGCCCATCTTCCCTCGGCCCGCATCAAGCGGCGCGGCCTCATGCTGGTGATTTCCTCCCCCTCGGGTGCCGGAAAATCGACCATTGCCCGCAATCTTCTTGAACATGATCCCGGCCTCAGCCTGTCGGTCAGCGTGACCACGCGTCCACGCCGCGGCAGCGAGATCGAGGGAGTTCACTACCATTTCAAGTCAAGGCGGGATTTCGAGCGCATGCGCGATTCCGAAGAGCTTATTGAATGGGCCGAAGTCCATGGCAATTGCTACGGAACGCCGCGCGAAGCCGCCGAGGTGGCGATGGCCGAAGGCCGTGACATGCTGTTCGACATCGATTGGCAGGGTGCGCAGCAATTGCAGGAAAAGATGAGCGCCGATGTGGTGTCGATCTTCATCCTGCCGCCGTCGATGGAAGAACTGCGCGCCCGGCTTCACCGCCGGGCCGAGGATGCCGACGAGGTGATCGAGCAGCGGCTTGCCAATGCACGCTCGGAGATCGAGCACTGGCGCGAGTATGATTACGTTGTCGTCAATGACGATCTTGACCGGGCCTATTCGGCCGTACGCTCCATCGTCAACGCCGAACGTCTGCGCCGCGATCGCCGTCCGGGTCTATTCGATTTCGTCAGTGAACTGCTTGAAGGCTGAGTTCGCGCTCTAGAGTGCCCGTGCCAGTGCGCAGAACTCTTCGACGCTGAGCGTCTCTGCGCGGCGCGTGGGCTCGATCCCGACCCGGTCCAGCAAGCTTTCCCCACCCAGCGGTTTCAGGCTCTGTCTGAGCATCTTGCGGCGCTGGCCGAAAGCGGCATGGGTAACGCGCTCGAGCCTGGCGAGGTCGCAGGGCAGGCGCTCTGCCAGCGGCTCCAGTTGCACAACGCTCGAGGTCACCTTTGGCGGCGGCGTGAAAGCCTGTGGCGGCACGTCAAACAGGATCTCGCTGTGCGCCAGCCATCCGGCCAGCACACCGAGGCGGCCATAATGGTTCGATCCGGGGGCTGCGACGATCCGCTGTCCGACTTCCTTCTGGAACATCAGCGTCATCGAGCTCCAGAACGGGTTGTCCACGTCTGCGGTCAGCCAGTTGATCAGCAATTGGGTTCCGACATTGTAGGGCAGGTTGGCGACGATCTTTGCTGGCGCGCCACCGGCCAGCGCCGCCAGATCGGTCTTCAGCGCATCCCCCTCGACGACCTCGAGCCGTCCGGGATAGTGATCCGAGATCTCGGCAAGGGCAGGCAGGCAGCGCGGATCGGTTTCGATTGCCACCACACGCGCGGCGCCCTGCGCCAGCAAGGCCCGTGTCAGGCCACCAGGGCCGGGGCCGACTTCAAACACGGTAAAGCCTTCGAGCGGGCCCGCAGAACGGGCGATCTTGGCCGTCAGGTTCAGGTCGAACAGGAAATTCTGCCCTAGCGCCTTTTTCGGCGCCAGCCCGTAGGTGGCGACAATGTCGCGCAGCGGCGGCAAGCCATCAGGTGTCGAGGCCATTATACCCTGCTCAATGCGTGAAGGATCTTGGTTTCGGCTTCCGTGTTCGCCATCTTCGCCGCGAGCTTGATCGCCGCCACCAGGCTGTCGAAGCGTGCTTCGCCTTTGCCTGCCAGCGAAAACGCGGTGCCATGATCCGGTGACGTGCGGATAAAGGGCAGGCCGAGGGTCGCATTGACCGAATCGTGGAAGCCAAGCGTCTTGGCCGGGATCAGCGCCTGGTCATGATACATGCATATCGCTGCATCATAGTTTTCCCGTGCCTCGGCGTGAAACATGGTGTCGGCGGGAAGCGGTCCGAATGCCTGGATTCCGGCCGCTTGCAGCTCGGCAATCGCCGGCACGATGATGTCGGCGTCCTCGCTGCCCAGCGCACCGTCTTCGCCGGCATGGGGATTGAGACCGGAAATGGCGATACGCGGCGCTTTCAGGCCAAAGCGGGACGCGAGATCCCGTGCAACGATCCCTGCCGTTTCCACGATCATCTGCGTGGTCAGCGCCTCGGCAACCTGCCTGAGCGGGATATGGATGGTCACCGGCGCCACACGCAGGTCCGGCCCGGCAAGCAGCATCACCGGCATCACGGGATGTCCTGCTGTTTCGCTTGCAAGATGCGCGAGATACTCGGTATGCCCGGGAAATCCGAAGCCGGACGCATAAAGCACCGACTTTGCGATTGGATTGGTCACCACGGCGCGGGTTCTCGAGGCTGTGGTCAGCTCCACTGCAAGCCGGATCGCCTCGATGACCGCTTCGGCGTTGGCAGGATCCGGCGTGCCGGCAATCACGGGCTTGGCAAGCGCCACCGGAAGGACGGGCAGGGCGATGCCGAATTTCGCCACCGCATCCTCGGGGGAGGTCTCGACAAGCGGGACATCCAGGCCAAGCAGCTCCGCCCGCTCGGCGAGCATCGCAAGATCGCCGATGATGAGGAAGGCAGGAAGCTCGAGTTCGGCCCGGTTTGTCCAGGCGGCCAGCGCCAGGTCCGGGCCTATTCCGGCGGGATCGCCCATGCTCAAGGCCAGCGCGCGGCGGTTCCCGGTCATGTCAGGAAGATCCTTACTTGTTCGCAATAACGGCGCGCTTGCGCAGTTCGGCGAGATACTTCTTGGCTTCCTCGGATTCACCCGACTGGTCACTCTCGGCACGGAACATCAGTTCTGCGGCCTTGTCGTCCGATACGGTCTTTGCCGAGCAGATCACGATGAACTCGACACCGCGCTCGGTAATGCGCGCGGTTGTCGCTCCGCCGGCGCTGGCTCTTTCGATCAGCGGTTTCCAGTCGGCCGGCAATTGCGGCTGCATGATGCGGCCAAGCTGACGCAGCGATACGTCGCGCAAGCCCTTGATCATCGATGCGGAACTGTCACAGCCCTGGATGCGGGCGCGCAGCTGGTCAGCCTCGCGCTTGCGGGCGTTCAGCACGGACTTCGAGCGCTTGCTGGCCGGCACCACGAAGACGACCTGCTGCAGGATGTATTCCGTGGTCGACGGCTTGTCGTCACCCCGTTCGAGCATTTTCGATACCAGGTCCTGGGTGGACATGCCGCCGCCGCCGCTGATTGCGGACACGACCCGCGGCCAGCTCATCTGGACCCGGATGAAGGCCTTGAAATGCTTGGGTGTCACCCCGGCCTGGTTGAGCACCTGGGTAAGTTGCTTGGTCGACATGTTGTTGGAGGCTGCAAACCGCTGATAGGAAGCATCAACCTGCGCATCGGAGACAAGCACGCGGATCCGCGCCGCTTCCTGCATCTTCAGGGCTTCCTCGACCAGCTGTTCGCGTGCCTTCTTGCCGAGATTTCCACCCGTGCGCTGCAGTTTGAGAAACGCAACCCGGCGGGCGATGTCGACACTTGTGATCGCCTGGCTGTTGACGATGATCTTGATTTCGCTTGCTGCACGCGCCGTAGTCGCTGGCGCAACGAGAAGCGGCAGCGCGAGAGCGACCGTTAGCAGCAGCCCGGTAAGGCGAAAGATCGCGGGAAAGTTCATGCTTTCTAGTCCTTTTGTCCGGTCACAGGTGATGGCAGCAGTCTTGCAAATCCGCAGTCACAGGTAAATGCCCATCGCATGCGGCGAAAACGAGGCGTAACCGGCAGGGTTTGCCTGCACGGCTTCGCATTGCCTAGAAACTTGGTTGCAACAACGGGCTGTCAACGCCGCCAGCGCCCAAGCCGCCAAGTGTGCGGAAGCTCAAGCGGGCGCCGACCTTCCAGTCACGGGCATTGGTACTGCTATCGTCCCGCGTGTTTTCATAGGCGAGGGCAAACGCAAAGCACTCGTCCTCGTAAAGCAGGCCGAAAGCGTTCGTGTTGAATTTCCGGTCTACCAGGTCGTAGCTGGCAGAGGCTGCGACGCGCCAGTAATCGTGAACCTTGAGCGACGCATAGCCGGTCACTTCCCTGCGGTCCTCGTCACCGGCAACAAATGGCCGCGGCGCCTTGATTTCGGTGTAGGTCATCGAGGTGCTGATCCGGTCCTTGCTGTAGGCAGCGCGGACATCGGTGCGCTCGGCGCGGAAATCATCCTTGTCGAAACGGGCTGACGCGGCCAGCGAGAAGCCGTTGAAGGAAAAGCCTCCCATGCCGACGAAATCCGAGACGCGGTCTTCGAGGCCTGCATTGCGCGTTGCCTGGGAAAGATCCGGTGTGGCGAACGAGTTGAGACCGGCCAGATGATAGGACTGCCCGAACGCGGCCTGCGTCTGAAGGCCGTTGTCAAAGCTACCGGTATAGCGGAAGCCGACATTGGCCCGGGTTCCGCCTTCGGTCCTGTCGAAGCCTGAAAACTTGTCACGCTCGAACAGCGACGTCGTGTCGAACACGAAGCTCTGCGCATCTTCGTTCGGAATGCCGCCGGCCATCTGTTCGTCAGGACGGACAAACACCTGTGCAATGGGTTCGATCACATGGCTGGAGCCAGCCGCGGTCACCAGAACCGGATAGCTGGTTTCAAGCCCTGCGGTCACCATGCCGCGTGTATGCGATCCGTTGCCGGCGAAGCTGCCGTTATAGTCGGTTGGCAGGGTGTCCACGTTGACTGAATTCACATCGCCGCGCGCGGCCAGGATGGGCGTCAGGCGCAGGCCGTTCGTTGTCGTGAAGGTCCGTTTCCACTCAAGCTCGGTGCTCAGGCGGGAATTGGTGCCGGCAAACCCCTTGTAGCGGTCGGCATTCAGCGGGTCTGTCGCAACGGAACCGGCGCGCACGGTGAAGTCGTCTTCACTCCGCGACAGCGAATAGCCGTTGACGTTGAACGAAAGTTCGCCGCCTGCAACCGGGTCAGAGAAGGTGCGCTTGTAGTCAAGCGACGGATGAACCGCGGCCTGCTGCTTTTCAGCGAGGTTGTTTTCGTCGGCGTCCTGAATGTCAAACTGGTAGGCGCGCAGGTCGAAATGGCTGCGGTTGGACAGGCCTGTCAGATACATTTCGGATTTGACGGTGCTGTCCGAATAGCCGGCAATGCCGTAGGTCCGGGCGAAATTGTTGTCGGTCTGCAGCATGCCGTCCCAGCCGAATGTCCAGCGCGGGTTGATGCGGTACTGCCCCTTAGAGGCAATCATGCCGCGTCTGGTCACCAGCGCGTCCGAAGTGCCTGCATCGAAATCGCCGGGCTGGAGCTGCGAAATGCCTGCCATGCGCAGGGTGTGTTCGCCATTGGCAAAATTCTGCCGGAACTCGACTTCGCCAAGAAAGCCCTGATTGCTGTAGCCGGTGCCGGTGAAGGTCGCGTCCATGTAGGGCGATATTGCCCAGTAATAGGGCACGGCCACTCCGGTGCCGAGATTCTCGGAGGTCACATAGCTGGGCGTCAGGAAGCCGCTCTTGCGCTTGGAATCATAATCCGGAAGCTCGAGGAAGGGCAGGTAGGCGATTGGCATGCCGAACAGTTCGAACGTTGCCTGTTCCAGGCGGATTGTCTTGGTCTCGCCGTTCTGGATCACCCGCTTGGCTTTGACCTGCCAGAAGGGCGCCCGCTCGGGGTTTTCCTCGCATGCCTCGCAGGCGGTGTAGATACCATTGTTGAACGACGTCTGTCCGCCGCCGCGCTCGGCACTTTCCGCGGCAATGCGGGTATTGTCGGGCGTCTCGATTCTCAGCGCATTGACAAAGCCGTCGGCGAAATCGTCGGTCACGTCGAGATTGTCGGCGTAGATCCGGTTGCCGCTTGGCTCGACCATCTCGACCGAACCGAAAGCCTGTACCCGGCCGGAGTTCTGATCGTACTCGACGCGGTCGGCAACCAGCTTGTAATTGCCGTAATCGATCTGCACGCCACCGCTTGCGATGACCACGCCCGTATCATTGTTGTAGATCAGCTCGTCGGCTGCCAGCAGCATCTTTGCGTCTTCGGCAATGCTGACACCGCCGGGCGCAACGATTTGTGCCGCGGCCTGGGGCGCAGCAAAGGAAAAAATGGTGCAGAGGGCCACGCCGGCGCACAGGACGCCAGCAAACGCATCAACTCTCGACCGGCGCACACCCGCCACTATCCATCCTCCTTGTGGAGAAGCACTGTTGTCCCCAATGCCGAGGCGACCAATACAGGAAGCCAGGCCGCCACGACAGGCGGAATGGTTCCGGCATTCGCGAACGCCTGGATCAACTCGGAGACGACATAAAGCACGAAGCCCGCCAGGATTCCACCCAGGATGACCGTTAAAGACTGGCCAAAGCGAACAAATTTCAGCGACACCATTGCCGCTATCAGCGTCATCGCCGCCAAAAGGGCCGGAAGAGCCAGCAAACGGTGGAATTGCATCTCGTAACTGGTCGCCGGAAGGCCGAATGACTTGGCCGTTGCAATTTTCCCACGCAGCTCGAAAAACGGCACGGTCTCCGGTGAAGCCAATGATTCGCCAACGAATTCGGCTTTCAAACTGGTCGGAACGGTTACAGATTCCAGAAACTCGACCGGCTGCGATCCGCGAATTTTCTTCACATTCGTCAGTTGCCAGACTCCGTCTCCGAGCACCGCGTTTTCTGCTTCCAGACGTTCCTTGATCCGCTGGTCCTTGTCAAACAGGAAGAAGGTCGCACCAGACAGTTTGGTGCCGCCCTCCGAGCTTGCGCGGGCACCCAGGACCGTGTCGCCTTCTTCGGTGCGCTGCCGCAGCCAGGGCGCGACATTTGTCGGGCTCTGGCTGCCCAGATTGCGCTCGACCACGATATCCTCTGCCTTCAGCATTGCCTTGGCCGCAAGTGTGTTCAGCGCGGTGACCGACAGGGCCCCGATCAGAAGGTTTGCAACGATCAGCGGCGCCAGAAACTGCCATGCCGAAATGCCCGCCGCCCGCGTCACCACCAGTTCGTACTTGCGGTTGAGCTGCATGAGGGTGGCAATCGAAGCCACCAGAACGACAAAGGGGATGATCAGCTGCAGCACGGTGGGCAGGCGCAAGGCCGAGATGAACAGCCCCAGAGCCACGGAATAGTCCTCGGCCCGCGAAAGCCGCCGGCTGGTTTCGTTGAAATCCACCAGCAGGATCACCAGCAGCAGTCCGAGGCAATAGGTCAGGAAAGTCGAGACATACCGGCGGAAGAAATAGCGCGACAGGGTGGAGAAGGGGGCAATCATGTAGACTGTCCTTCACCCGGCTTGCCGCGTCCGCCCTGAATCCGGTCGGACCATGCAGACACTGTGTCCACCAGCCGGTCGTTCAGTTGCGCCCAGCTCTTCGGAATGGTCAGTGTCCGGCCGGTGAGGGTCAGGAAACCGAACACCACGATAATGAAGGCCGGGACCGCGTAGGACAGGATTTCCATGGTCGCACTGATGCCGGCAGCCTCGTTGCTGTAGAAGCCGAACCCACGGCTTCCCAGGGCGATGGCGGCAACAAGTGCCCCGTTCTGGACCTGTTCATGCCGGTTCGAACGCGCCTTGCCGAGGAAGGAAAACGCCACCAGGCCAAAAGCCAGCGGGTACATCCACCCCGAAAACCGCTTTACCAGTTCCTGGGTCATCAGGTTCTTGGCCGACGTCAGGTAATAGTCGTCCGGGTCGGGATTGAGCAGGTAGGAGGTCGGTTGTTCACTGGGCCTGCGTGCCGCCGAGCTGCCGGCCGGCACGAAGGCCGCCATGTCCAGCGCATAGGAAGAAAACGTCACGATCGATATCCGGTCGTTGGAAAGGTCGCGCTGCTGCAACTCACCGTCGACCAGGTAGAGAATGTTGGTGTCGGTCTCTTCCGATTTCCGTATGACGCCGCTGCGCGCATAATAGATCGTCTCGTTGTCTTCGGCGCGGCTGTCGGAGAGGAAGATGCCGCCCAGCTGCCCGCCGGCGAGCTTTTCATTGACCTGAACGTAGAGCCCGTCCTCGAGTTTCAT
This sequence comes from Hoeflea sp. AS16, assembly GCF_038900095.1. Taxonomy (NCBI): domain Bacteria; kingdom Pseudomonadati; phylum Pseudomonadota; class Alphaproteobacteria; order Hyphomicrobiales; family Rhizobiaceae; genus Hoeflea; species Hoeflea sp. AS16. The sequence continues at coordinate 333,860 of NZ_JBBMQQ010000004.1, forward strand.
GAAGGTTCCGGACCGCACGGCGACCGAAAACAGGTCTGATTGCGCCTGCGCGAGAACATCATAGAGCTTGTTGTTCGACCAGGGCTCGACGAAATTGCTCACCACGAGCACCATCAGCGAGATCGATGCCGAAAGCAGCAGCACCGGCTTGAGCACGGTCGCAGGCGGAACCCCGGCGGCTTCGATAACCACCAGCTCGCTGTCCGAGTTCATGCTCGAGAGAACCTGGCTCACGCCGATCAGCAACGCAAACGGTGCCACGATCGACAGCACCGAGGGAATCAGCGTCGCCGCCAGCAGTGCAAACGCGCCAAAGGCCTGTCCGGTCGTGGTCAGCACATTGACACGAACAAGCACCTGCGTGGTCATCACAAGCAAGGTGACCGCAGACAGTGACCAGAAGGTCAGCATGGCCATGCGGCGGAATATGTAACGTTCAATCTGCTTCATTGCGCCTTTCCGGAGCAGGCCGAGCAGAATCGTGATTCGTTCGGCACGTTAGTGTCCCGGTTCGACCAGTCCAACCATGCACCGGCCTTATCAAATCGCAAATTGGATAATGTGTGGCAAACAAACGCGGTTAACGGTTTATTGCGGCGGAGTCTCGCAATTGCAATGCCGGTTTGTGCTATCGGGCGCACTTTCTGCCGGCAATGGCAAACTGCGGCCGGAAAGCGCCCAATTTTCGACGCAAATCCGGTTCGTCTTGGCCAAACAGGCATTTGCTGGCTGTTCCGGCCGTCCGCTCTTGCCTTCTTCGGCGAAAACGCGAAGATCGCCCACCACACAAATTACCCGAATCCATTGGAGCCGTCATGTCGATGAGCATTGAAATCAGTTTTTCCAAAACAGCAAAAACAACTGGAGGACTGGTTGTCGCTCTTGGTTCCCTGACCGAACCGGTGTCCGCCGCCGCGCGCAGTGTGGATCCGGCCGGCCAGCTCGACAAGGCGGTCAAGGTCTCGGGCTTCACCGGCAAGCTGTTTTCAACCACCGACATCATTGCGCCCGTTGATGCGCCGGCCGACCGCATAGCGCTGGTCGGGGCAGGGGATCCGGTCAAGCTCACCGCGCATGAGTGGATGCGGGTCGGCGGCAAGATGTTCACACTCATCCGCAAGGCCGGAAAGGTGACCGTGCTGCTTGGCGACACAGGGACACCCGAGGCTGCCGCCGACATGGCGCTCGGCCTGCTGATGCGCGCCTATTCCTTTGATCTCTACAAGACCAAGAAGAGCGACGATGACGAGAACGGCTCGCGCAAAATCTCCGTCGTCTTCCAGCACGAGGACGCAGCGGGCTGCAAGAAGGCGTTTGCCAGCCGTCAGGCCGTTGCCGATGGCGTGAAGCTGGCCCGCGATCTGGTCAACGAGCCGGCCAATGTGCTTGGGCCGGTCGAGTTCGCCGCCCGCGCCAAGGACCTCGAAGCCCTCGGCATGGAAGTCGAAATTCTCACCGAGAAGGAAATGAAGAAACTCAAGATGGAGGCGCTGCTCGGCGTTTCCCTCGGATCGGTGCGCCCGCCGCGCATGGCGATCATGAAATGGCAGGGCGGCAAGCCGAAGGACAAGCCGCTTGCCTTCGTTGGCAAGGGCGTTGTGTTCGACACCGGCGGCATTTCGATCAAGCCCGCAGCCGGCATGGAAGACATGAAGGGCGACATGGGCGGAGCCGCAGCCGTCACCGGCCTGATGCACACGCTCGCCGCCCGCAAGGCCAAGGTCAATGCCATCGGCATCATCGGCCTGGTCGAGAACATGCCCGATGGCGCCGCCCAGCGCCCCGGCGACATCGTCCGTTCGATGTCGGGGCAAACCATCGAGATCATCAACACCGATGCCGAAGGCCGCCTGGTGCTCTGCGATGCGCTGACCTATTGCCAGGACCGCTTCAAGCCGGAGATCATGATCAACTTGGCAACGCTGACCGGCGCCGTGATGGTGGCGCTCGGCCAGCACCATGCCGGCCTGTTTTCCAATGACGACAAGCTGTCGGAAGCCCTCAGCAAGGCGGGCGAGGTGACCCAGGAGCGGGTCTGGCGCATGCCGCTCGATCCGGCTTACGACAAGATGATCGATTCCAAGTTCGCCGACATGAAGAACACCGGCGGCCGCTACGCCGGATCGATCACCGCGGCGCAGTTCCTCAAGCGCTTCGTTGGCGAGACGCCCTGGGCGCATCTCGACATCGCCGGCACCGCGATGGGCTCGCCTTCCACCGACATCAACCAGTCCTGGGCGTCGGGCTTCGGTGTCCGGCTTCTCGATGAGTTGGTGCGCGCCAACTACGAGGGCTAGGGCGGCTCATGGCCGAGGTGCTATTCTATCATCTGACGGAATCCAGGCTGGAAGACGCACTGCCGCCGCTGCTTGAGAAAAGCCTCGAGCGCGGATGGCGGGTGTCCGTGCACCTGAGCAGCGAGGAACGCTGTGCAGCGCTCGATTCGCATCTGTGGACCTTTCGCGAGGACAGTTTCCTGCCGCATGGCGGGGCGGAAGCTCCCCACGCCGAACGTCAGCCGGTGCTGCTGACGCTTTCCGGCGAAGCCTCCAATGGCTCGACCGTCCGCTTCGTTGCCGATGGCGCGGATGTTCCGGAACTTGAGGGCGTCGAACGGCTGGTGATGATGTTTGACGGCCATGACCAGAGCCAGCTCGACGCCGCCCGGGCGCAGTGGAAAACCCTGAAGGCGGGCGGACATGCCCTGACCTACTGGCAGCAGACACCGGATCGGCGCTGGGAAAAGAAGGCGTAGCTTACGGTGCGGTGGCTTGGCCGCCGCAGCACACTTGAGTGCCTACTGGTGCCGCAGCGCCTCGATCGGGTCCATCCGCGCAGCCCGGCGGGCGGGGAAGTAGCCGAACACGATCCCCACCAGGGCGGAGAAGACGAAGGCCGCCAGCACCAGGCTTGCCGAGGGAGAAAACGGCACCGACAGCAAGTGTGCGCCGAGCAGGCCCAGGGCCAGCCCCAGCAGGATGCCGATCAGTCCGCCGATCAGCGACAGCACGGTGGCTTCGACCAGAAACTGCAGGAGCACCTGCCGCTCGGTCGCGCCGACTGCCAGCCGGATGCCGATTTCCCGCGTCCGCTCGGTCACTGAGACCAGCATGATGTTCATGATGCCGATACCGCCGACGAGCAGGCTGACAGCCGCAACGGCCGAAAGCAGGCCGGTCAGCACGCTGGTGATCCCGGTCAGCATCGAGCTGATCTGCTTCATGTCGAAGACATTGAAATCGTCATCCTCGAACGGGCCAATCCGCCGCCGTTCGCGCATCAGGCTTTCGATATCGGCTTTTCCCTTGTCGGTGGAAATGCCTTCCTTGATCGAGGCGTAGATCATCGAGACATCCTGGTTGCCGGAAATGCGCCGCATGAACGCCCGGATCGGAATCAGCACGATGTCGTCCTGATCGGTGCCGAAGCTGGACGCGCCCTTGACCGCAAGCGTGCCGATGACCCGGCAGGAGATCTGCTTGAGCCGGATATTGGCGCCGATCGGATCGCCGTTGCCGAACAGTTTCTCGCGTACCGTATTGCCCAGAATGCAGGCCGAGGACCCGGTCCGCAGCTCGCTCTCGTAAAACGACCTTCCACTGGCAAGCGCCCAGTCGCGGGCTACGAGAAAGCGGTTGTCGGTCCCGGTCACGGTGGTGGTGTAGTTCACATTGCCGAAAATCGCCGTCATCGACCGCGAATTGCTCGGGGTCGCAACCGCAACGCTGGGGATCTGCTGCTCGATGGCTTCGACATCCTTCAGCGTCAGCCCGGCCGCGGAGCCGCCCACACCGGAGCCCGGACCTTGCGAGGGCTGCCCCGGACGGACCATCAGCAAATTGGTACCCAGCGTCGACACATCGGCCTGCACCTGCTCGGTGGACCCCTGTCCGACCGTGACCATGGCAATCACCGCGGCAACGCCGATGACGATCCCCAGAACCGTGAGGAAAGACCGGAATGCGTTTCTCAATATCGCCTGCAGCGCCAGGCGGACCGCTTCATAGAGCATCGACGGCCTCCCTGGTGTTGCTGGAATCGGTCTCGATGCGTCCATCGAGGAAATGGATCAGCCGGTCGGCATATTCCGCCATGTCAGGCTCATGGGTGACCATCAGGATGGTGATGCCGTCCTTGCGGTTGAGGTTGGTCAGCAAATCCATGATTTCCCGGCTGCGGGCGGTGTCGAGGTTTCCCGTCGGTTCATCGGCCAGGATCACGTCGGGGTTGGTGACGATGGCGCGTGCGATTGCCACGCGCTGTTGCTGCCCGCCCGAAAGCTGGGAGGGGGCATGGTCCTCGCGCCCCTTCAACCCGACCTTGGCAAGCGCCTCGCGCGCCAGCTGGCGCCGCTTGGTCCGGGCCATGCCCTGATAGATCAGCGGCAGCTCGACATTGTCGATCGCCGATGTGCGGGCCAGAAGATTGTAGCCCTGGAAGACAAAGCCGAGAAAATTCCGGCGCAGCAGCGCCAGCTGGTCACGCCCGAGATGATCCACCTCGGCGCCGCCGAAGAGATAGGTGCCGCCCGTCGGCTTGTCCAGGAAACCCAGTATGTTCATGGCGGTCGACTTGCCCGAGCCGCTCGGCCCCATGATGGCGACGAACTCGCCGCCGCGGATATCCATGTCGATGCCGCGCAAAGCCCAGACTTCCGCATCCCCGGTTCCGTAGATCTTGGTGATTCCGCGAAGCCGGATCAGCGGCATCTCGTCAGGCGTTTCGATGGCGGCAGTCGGCGCGTCCGTCATTCGGTTGTCTGATCGGTAATCACCAGATCGCCCTCGCTCAGGTCTCCCTCGCGGACTTCGGTCTTCGACCCGTCCGTCTCGCCGGGCAGGATATCGACGGCTGTGGCTTCACCGTCCTTCAGGATCCAGATCTGGCGGCGGCCGTCGCTGTCGGTTTTCGGTGTCGCGGCCGGTGCCCGCGGTGCATTCTTGAACAGCATGCCCAGCAGGCCGGTTCCGCCATTGTCCGTTTCCTCGACCGGCGGTGCGAACCGCAGCGCCGCGTTGGAAATTGTCAGTGTGTCCTTGATTTCGGCAACCGTGATGTCTGCGGTCGCCGTCATCCCGGGACGCAGCAACATGTCGGAATTGTCGATCGACAGGATCGCCTCGTAGGTGACCACGCCATCGACGGTTTTCGGCGCGTACCGCAATTCGGAAATCGCAGCCGGGAAGGTGCGGCCCTGATAGGCCTCCACCGAGAATACGGCCTCGTCACCAACCTTGACCTTGCCGATGTCCGCCTCGTCGATGTCGACTTGCAACTGCATGCTGGTCAGGTCAGCCGCCAGCGTGAACAGCACCGGCGCCTGCAATGACGAGGCCACGATCTGTCCGACCTCGACATTCCGGTCGAGCACGACGCCATCGATGGACGAGCAGATGCAGGCCTTGTCGAGATTGGCCTGGTTGATCTTCAGGTTGGCCTCGGCCACGCGAATGTCGGCTTCCGCGCTCTTGAGCGCAGCCTTGGCGCGGTCATAGGCGGCTTTGGCCTTGAGCAAGCCCTCGAGCGTTGTGACGTGCTTTTGTTCAAGCAGCACCGCCCGGTCATAATTGGCCTTGGTTTCATTCAGCGTTGCGGTTGCTTCGGCCAGGCGGGCCTGGGCTGCCGTCAGCGACGCCTGGCTGAGTTCGACATTGGCTTCAAGCTTGTCGGTATCGAGCCGCGCCAGGATCTGGCCCTTCTTGACCAGGTCATTGAAGTCGGCTTCCACCGACCGCACGGTTCCGGAAAGCTCGCTCGATATTTCCACCTGGTTGGTTGGCTCGACCGTGCCTGTCGCCGTCACCTGGACGACGATGTCGCCCCGTTCGACCGCCTCGGTGATATAGACCGGCAGGTTTTGCCGGGAATCGGAACTCCACCAGAACCATAGCCCGGTCATGGCAACAACCAGCACCAGTCCCCATCTCGCCCAGCGCCAAAGCGATGGGCCGCTGTCTGCTGTTTTGACGATCGATTCGATATCTGATTTGGAAGGTGGCATGTGGAAATCCCGTTGCTTGGGCTTTCATACCATCCATCTCTGGCGCGGCCGTTGACATGGGTCAAGCTGCCACCGTGCCCGCATTGATTAATCCGCCTCAATGATCAATTGGCCATGAGGTGAAACTTTGCTGCTGCTTGGCAGATCGGGCCGGGGCCGTCGTCGTGACGCAAGAAAGGCCTCCGGGACTGCAATCCGGAGGCCTTTGTCATGCTTTGGCCCGTGTGTGAGGGGGCAGGCCGGTCCTAAAACTCTTCCCAGTCAGAGATGTCGACCGCGGCGTTGCCGTCAAAGGCGGGCCGCTGGCGTGCTGGTGATGTTTTTGCCGCCTTGTGGGCAGGCGAGGCGCCTCCGTGGTTGGCGGTTCCGGATGGGGCATGCGCAGCCCCTGCATCAAGCCGGAATTTTGAGAGCAACTGGAACAGCGATGCAGCCTCCTGCGCCAGGCCATGGCTTGCTGCAGTCGACTGCTCTACCATCGCGGCGTTCTGCTGTGTGCCCTGATCCATGGCGTTGACGGCGGTGTTGATCTCGTTCAGCCCGGTCGACTGTTCGCGTGATCCGGTGACAATCGCCTCGACATTGGCGTTGATCTGCTTGACCTGCTCGACAATGTTGGCGAGAGCCTCGCCGGTCTGGCCAACCAGCGAAACCCCGGAATTGACTTGCTCGCCCGAGGCGGTGATCAGATCCTTGATTTCCTTTGCCGCGGTTGCTGTGCGCTGCGCAAGCTCGCGCACTTCCTGGGCGACAACCGCAAAGCCACGCCCGGCTTCCCCCGCCCTGGCGGCTTCAACACCTGCATTCAGGGCAAGCAGATTGGTCTGAAAGGCAATGTCGTCGATAACATTGATGATGTTGGTGATCGCCTTGGAAGAGTTTTCGATCTCGGCCATGGCAACCACAGCCTTGTCGACGACTTTGCCGGACGTTTCCGCGTCCTTCTTCGTCTTGGAAACGAGTTCTCCGGCTTCCTCTGCGCGCTGGCTCGATGCGGCGACGGTCTTTGTGATTTCCTCGAGCGCTGCTGCCGTCTCCTCGACGGAGGCCGCCTGGTTCTCTGTCCGCTTGGCCAGATCATCCGCAGACGCGCGGATTTCTTCCGAGCCATTGGAGATCATCCTGGCGTTTTCGGATACCGAATGCATGGCGTCGCAAAGCCCCTTGTTGGCCTTGTTGTAATTGATCCGCAAGGGTTCCAGTGCCGGCTGGAATGGCTGTGTGATCTGGACGGTCAGGTCGCCATCCGCCATGCATTCGAGACCCTCCGAGAGTGAAGCGACATTGTTGACCCGTTCGGTCACATCGGTGGCAAACTTGACGACCTTGAAAACCTTGCCATCCGCGTCGAAGATCGGATTGTACGAGGCCTGGATATGGACATGGTTTCCGCCCTCTCCGAGACGCAGGTACTCACTGGAGAAGAACTCCCCGGAATTGAGCTTCCGCCAGAATTCGGCATATTCAGCGCTCTCGGTGTAGGACGGTTCACAGAACATCCTGTGATGCTTGCCCTTTATCTCCGAAAGGCTGTAGCCGAGCGTTGTGAGAAAGTTCTCGTTGGCGGTGATGATTGTGCCGTCGAGATTGAATTCGATCATTGCCTGCGCACGGGAAATAGCGTCGATCTTGCCGCGGTCGTCCGCCGCCTTGAGTTTCTGTGCAGTGACGTCGCTGGCGAACTTGACCACCTTGTAGGGCTTGCCCCCACGGTACACCGGATTGTAGCTGGCCTCGATCCAGATCTCATCGCCGGTCTTGGTCAGGCGCTTGTACTGCGCCTTGTCGAACGTACCCCGGCCCAGCTTTTTCCAGAACTCCGCATAAGCCGGTGTGGCTGCTTCCCTTGGATCGACGAAGATCCGGTGATGCTTGCCCTTGATCTCCGACAACTCGTAACCGAGTGCCTGGCAGAAGTTTTCGTTGGCATCGAGGATGTTCCCGGACAGGTCGAATTCGATGACGGCGAGTGACTTTTTCAGTGCCAGGATGATGTTTTTATCGTCAGAGCCGACAATGCTGGTGAAGCTCATTGGGTAAGTCCCTACAGAATACAACTCGCCTTATGATCCGCACGGGATTCAGCCGCGTGGAAGCCGGATACAAGGATTGTGGGGTGGTCAGGATCGACGCGTCATGCGCCAGTTAGATAAGTTTTTTCTCATTTATGCGTTTCTGAAAAGTTAATGACATGTTTAAAAGCAATCGCTAAAACTCGCACTGCAATTTTAGGGGTATTTGTGGCCCTGGATGCAACTTGCTTGCGCGTGCTCAGGAGACGCTCGGACTGTGACTGGAATCCGGTTTGTCGTTCTACAACAATGTCTTCAGGCGCCTGTTGTCGCGTGCGTCAAACCGCTTCTGGGCGCGCAGGTGCTGGGCCTTGATCCGGGTGATGCGTTGCTTGATGCGGCGGGCCAGATCGTTGCAGCCGGTTCCGGATTGAAGAGCCGTAATGGATTTGCGCATTCTGGCTGCATAGGCTTTCGCAATCCGGACATGGCGCATTTCATGCCGGCGGACAGTTCGCTCAAACCGTGCCCAGCGGTGCCGGATCGAGCTCGAAACCGGTTTCCCGTCACGCCATTTCGGCAAGGTGATGACCAGCTCAAGGCCGACATCCCGGACTTTGGCCCGGCAGCCGGAGTTTGCGCCGGCAAGCCTGTAGTCCGGATGAAAGGTGATCTCGACCAGACCGAAGGCGCGTCCGTTGCGAGGTGCCCTTGAATGGACGCTCCGTGCAAATCCGGACCGGGTTTCCGCGTAAAGACTATAGGAGCGGTTGGTTGTTCCCGGTTTGCCGGACGTGCAGCCGGCCGCAAGCAGGAGAAGGCATCCCAGAAGGCCCAGCCGGGCAATTGCCTGGCAATCTGGTCGGCCGCACGGTGATGCCGCAATCGCTGCCATGCCTCTCAAGCCCCCCAAAAAAACTATGACGCAGCGGAGGTTAGCACGAACTTGGCGTTGCTGACATTGGTCGGTCGCTCAGCCGTACTGCCGTTCAATCTCGATCAGCTTCTGCTTGCGCCACAGCCCGCCGCCATAGCCGGTCAGCGAGCCGTCGGCGCCAAGAACGCGGTGGCATGGTACCAGAAGCGCAATCTGGTTGGCGCCATTGGCCCGCGCCACCGCCCTGACAGCCGAAGGCCGTCCGATGTCGCGGGCAATCCTGCCGTAGCTTCTTGTTTGTCCGGCCGGGATCTCCACCAGCGCATGCCAGACGGTTTTGGTGAAATCGCTGCCGTGAAACGCGAGGGGAACGCTGAATTGTCCGTTGCGACCGGAGAAATAGGCGTCGAGTTCGGCTTCGAGAAGGTCCAGCGGAGCGTGGCGGCCAAACCCGATCCGGTCCTTGAAGACCTGGTGCATCCGGTGCAATTCGGCCGGCAGCGCCTTGCGGTCGGCGAACTCCAGCAGATGCAGATGGGTCCGGTCACACAGCGCAATCATCGCTCCGAGCGGCGTATCGATGTAATCGGCTCTGATCAGCGCATCGGCGGCAAAACTGCCCGGAGGCTTGCCCATCAGCTTGGAGAAGGTGTCGCGAAACGCATTTGCCGAGCCGAAACCGGCATCGATTTGCGCCTCGATCACCTTGCCGCCGCCGGCCAGCGCGACATGTGCATTGCGCAACCGCTCGAGCCGCGCCATTTCGAGGAATGTCATGCCGAAGTGCCGGTTGAAGGCGCGGCGCACGGTGGATGGATCAAGGCCCAAACGGACGATGTCGGGTTCGCTCCAGCGATGTCCCTTGCGCTCGGCAAGCGCTGCCAGCAACGTCTTGACGGCGGGATCGGCTTCGGCGGCCGGCGGCATTGGATGGCATCGCTTGCAGGCCCTGAACCCGGCCTGGATGCATTCGCCGACACTTGAGTAGAACGTGCAGTTCTCCGGCCGCGGCTTGCGTGCCGGGCAGGTCAGCCGGCAAAACACGCCGGTCGACGACACCCCGACATAGGCGCGGCCGTCAAAGGCAGGATCGCGCTGCAAGAGCGCTTGATAAAGCGTGGCCGTGTCAGGCAGGTCGAACAACATGCGGCACCGTAACGCCGCTGCCCCCACCCGTCAGCCTGATTTCGGGCGTCTATTCGGATTTTTGTCCAGCTTCAGCGAGCGTGGAGGAGGCGAGGGGCGTCCGGAGATTTATTCCGACGTTTCCGCTTCCTCGACCTCGCTGGTCAGAAGCAGCCAGTCTTCCTCGGCCTTGGCCAGTTCGGCTGCCCGTTCGGCCCGCTGCTTGGTCTTCTGCGCAATCTTGTAGGGTGCGTCGGCAAACTGCGCCGGATTGGCAAGCTCGGCGTCCAGGGACTGAATCTGTTTGCTAAGCCGCTCGACCAAGGCCTCGAAATCCTTGATCTTTTTCTTCATCGGCGCGAGGCTCGCGCGCTCCTGGGCCGCCTGCTTGCGCCTCTCGGCCTTGGAGCTGCCGTCGCTGTCGTTGTTCTTCTTGCTCTTGCTCGACGAGCCCACGACTTCCTGCCGGTAATCTTCCAGGTCGCCGTCAAAGGCACTCACGGTGCCGTCCTTGACGATCCACAGCCGGTCGACGGTGGCTTCGATCAGGTGCCGGTCATGGGAGATCAGGATCACGGCGCCGGGGAAATCATTGAGCGCCCGGATCAGGGCGGCGCGGCTGTCGATATCCAAATGGTTGGTCGGCTCGTCGAGGATCATCAGGTTCGGCGCGTGAAACGCCGACAGGCCCATCAGCAGCCGTGCTTTCTCGCCACCGGACAGATCCTTGGCCGGGGTGTTCATCTTTTCAGCCGTCAGGCCCATTTGCGCCACCCGGGCGCGAACGCGGGCTTCCTGCGCGTCCGGCATCAGCCTGCGCACATGCGCAACGGCGGATTCGGTCGGGATCAGGTCATCCATCTGGTGCTGGGCGAAAAATCCGGTCTTGAGCTGCGGCGCGGTGCGGATCAGGCCGCCCTCGGCCTCGAGCCGCCCGGCGATGAACTTGGCGAAGGTCGACTTGCCGTTGCCGTTGGAACCGAGCAGGGCGATGCGGTCATCGGCGTCGATCCTCAGATCCAGCCGCTTGAGGATCGGCGCTCCAGGTGTGTAGCCGACGGAGCCATCCTCGATCGCGATGATCGGCGAGGCGACGCCGCGATCGGGGCGCGGAAACGAGAATCCGCGGACATTGTTCTCGATCACCGCATCGACGGTGCCCATCTTTTCCAGCGCCTTGAGCCGCGACTGCGCCTGACGTGCTTTCGAGGCCTTGGCCCGGAAGCGTTCGACGAAGGCTTCCATGTGCTTGCGCGCCGCCAGGCTCTTTTCCCGCGCCTTCATCTGGTGTTCGTCGCGTTCGGCCTTCTGCCGCTCGAACTGGTCGAAGCCGCCGCGATAAAACGTCAGCTTCTTCTGGTCGAGATGGACGATGGCGTTGGCGGCGGTGTTGAGCAGGTCACGGTCATGGCTGATGATCAGCACGGTGTGCGGATAGCGGCGGATATAGTCCTCCAGCCACAACGTGCCTTCAAGGTCGAGATAGTTGGTCGGCTCGTCGAGCAGCAGCAGGTCCGGCTCGGAGAACAGCACCGAGGCCAGCGCCACGCGCATGCGCCAGCCGCCCGAAAAGCTCGAGGCGGGCCGTTGCTGCGCTTCCTGGTCGAAGCCGAGGCCTGCCAGGATCGAGGAGGCGCGGGCTTCGGCCGAATGGGCGTCGATATCGACCAGCCGGGTCTGGATCTCGGCAATGCGGTTGGGGTCGGTTGCGGTTTCCGCTTCCTTCATCAGCCGCGTGCGCTCAAGATCGGCACGCAGCACGATCTCGACCAGCGCGGTGTCCTCGGCCGGCGCTTCCTGCGCCACCTGTCCCATGCGGGTGTTCTTCGGAATCGTGACATGGCCGGTCTCGCTCGCCATCTCGCCGGTGATGATCTTGAACAGCGTCGACTTGCCGGCGCCATTGGGGCCCACAAGCCCGGCCTTGATGCCTGTGGGCAGGGCCAGCGAGGCATTGTCAATCAAAAGCCGCCCGGCAATGCGTGCGGAAAGGTCTGTAATCGTAAGCATGGCGGCTTCTTGGCCGTAACCGGGCTGATTTGCAAGCACAGATGGGCAAAGCAGTGCAACTTGCGGACAAAAGATGGGCCGCCTGCGTTCCTGTGTGGTTGTCGGGCAACGAATTCGGCCGGGCCCGGGCAGGGAAAAGCCTAGTCGAGCGTGATCATCGCCTTGATCAGGCCGTCCTTGTCGTGGGCCCAGCGCGGCAGGTCCTCGGTCACCTTGTCGAAGTCGGTCCTGTGGGTGATGATCCGCTCCAGCGGTATGTTCCCGGCCTTGAGCGCGGCTGTGACGGTTCGGAAATCCTCGGAAGTGGCATTGCGGCTGCCGATCAGGCTCATTTCCCGCTTGTGGAACTCGGGATCGGAGAACGCCACGGTCTCGTTGACGACGCTGACCAGAACATACCGTCCGCCATGCGCCACCCTGGCAAAGCCAGACTGGATCGAAGCCAGGTTTCCCGTCGCGTCGAACACCGCGTCAAAACCGTCACCGCCGGTGAGGCGATTGATCTGGGCTTCGGCTCCATCGCCGGCCTTGACCGGCTGGCAACCGCCGGCAATGGCGCAGGCTTCCTCAAGCCGGCCCGGATCGAGATCCAGTATCGAGACCTCGGCGCCCGCCAGCTTGGCAAAGATCGCCACACCCAGCCCGATCGGTCCGGCGCCTGCCACCAGGACCCGGTCATCAGCGCCAATGCCGCCGCGCCTGACGGCATGGGCCCCGATGGCCAGAAATTCCACGGTGGCGCAGGCATCGAGCGACAGGCCGTCCGATCGCACCAGGTTTTGCTCGGGCAGGCAGATTTCCTCGCACATGCCGCCATCGCGATGCACGCCGAGAACGGCGATGGAAGTGCAGCAATTCGGCTTTCCCCGTGTACAGGCCCGGCATGTGCCGCAGGACAGATAGGGATTGATGATCACATGTTCGCCGGTGCCAAAGGCACTGTCCGGTCCGGTTTCGAGCACTTCCGCCGCCAGTTCATGACCCATCACCCTGGGATAGGCGAGGAACGGATGCTTGCCTTCGAAAATGTGGAAATCGGTGCCGCATATGCCGACCCGCCTGATCCTGACCCGCACCTCGCCGTCGCCCCGCACCGGCCGGGCAGCCGTCCGGATCTCCAGTTGGCCGGGCCTGGTGCATGCGACAGTTTTCATCAGCGACATCGGTTTGGTGCTTTCGGGCTTTGCAGGGTTGAGAGTTTCCGCCGGACTGTGATGAAATCCCGCCAAACAGGCAAGCCCTGTGACCGATCTGCGAAACAGATATTGCCCTGCCGGCATGAGCGGACTGAGGGTGACAAATCAATTCGCTTCCGCCATGACTGTGATTGTTTTCAATTGGGTGGGGTATCATGAGCATTGTTTTGCACGAACTTGTTGGCGCAGATGAAACGCGGCCTTTCAGCCCGCACTGCTGGAAAGCGGTGATGGCGCTTGCCCACAAGGGCCTGCCGGTGGAACGCAAGGCGGTTTGTTTCACCAGGGTGCCCGAGGTCGAAGGCGGAGTATCCAAGATCGTGCCCGTCATCCGTGACGGCAGCCAGGTGATTGCCGACAGCTTCATGATCGCCGCCTATCTCGAGCAAGCCTATCCCGACAAGCCATCGCTGTTTGGCGGTGATGGCGGACTGGCGATGGCGCGTTTTGTCGAGAGCTGGACCAATTCGGTGCTGCATGGCGCCATGCGTGATATCGCGCTGATGGATATTCACAATGCGCTGGCGCCCGCCGATCAGCATTATTTCCGCACCTCCCGCGAGGCCCGCATGGGCGTCACGCTCGAAAAGGTGGCCGAAGGACGCGAGGCGGCACTCAAGGCTTTGCCTGCCACGCTGATGCCGCTGCGGCTGACACTCAAGTCCCAGCCCTGGATCGGCGGATCGTCGCCGCTGTTTGCCGACTACATCGTCTTCGGCGCCTTCCAGTGGGTGCGGGTGACTGCTGCAGGCGTGACGTTGTTTGAGGCAGGCGATCCGGTCGCCGACTGGTTCGAACGCTGCCTTGATCTTCATGACGGGCTGGGACGCTCGGTACCTGCAGCGGGCTGAACCCGGTTTATCCCGGATTTTGCCGGCAGCCTCGGCGCATCGCCTGTCTTGCCGATGCCCATGAGCATGCCAGAGTCCCCTTGCGATTAACCGGGCATGCGGCTATCTAGGCGCCAACTCCGGGTCGGACCACGTCTGGCCCGGAATTTTACACCCGATTTTCTTGCGCAGGCCCGAGCCGGCTCAAGTCTCGCAACCACCACCAGATGACAGGACACACTCAAATGGCGATTGAACGCACTTTCTCGATGATCAAGCCTGATGCCACCAAGCGCAACCTGACCGGCGCCATCACCAAGGTATTCGAAGACAACGGCCTGCGCGTTGTCGCATCCAAGCGCGTCTGGATGAGCAAGCGCGAAGCCGAAGGCTTCTACGCTGTCCACAAGGAACGTCCTTTCTTCGGCGAACTGGTTGAAGGCATGACTTCCGGCCCGACCGTCGTTCAGGTTCTCGAAGGCGAAAACGCCATTCTCAAGAACCGCGAAATCATGGGCGCAACCAACCCGGCCGACGCTGCCGAAGGTACCATCCGCAAGACCTACGCGCTGTCGATCGGCGAAAACTCGGTACACGGCTCGGATGCGCCTGAAACCGCAGCCGAAGAAATCGCCTACTGGTTCTCCGGCACCGAAATCGTCGGCTGAAGCCGCTGATTGCGCTGCCGGGTCTCCGGCGCGCCTCGACCATATGCAAAAGGCGGCCTCCGGGCCGCCTTTTTTTATTTGGCCCAACCGGTCACCGCATGCTGAACAGCTCCTGGTGGAACCTGGTGTTGACGTCCAGGCCATGGGCGGCGAAGTCGGCCCTCAGCGCGTCGCCAAACCCGACCGGACCACAGAACCAGATGCTGGCGTCGCGCCAGTCTGGCACGTCCGCGCGGATGCGGTCGCCGGTGAGCCTGCCGTGCTTGGCATCAATCAGGACATGCAGGCGCACATCCGCATTGGCGGCGTCGTCCGCCAGCCTTGCCAGCGCGCTTTCGTCGAGATCGGCGGTGGAGTGGAACAGGTCGATGATCTGCGGGGGCGTCGCCGAACCGCTTTGTTTCGCCTGCGCAAGATATTTCATGCGCGAGACGAAAGGCGTGATGCCGATGCCGCCGCCGATCCAGATCTGGCGCGCGGCCCCGTCATCAAAGGTGAAGCAGCCATAAGGCCCTTCGATCTTGACCTGCTGGCCAATGCGCAACTTGGCTGCGAGCCGGCTTGTGTGATCGCCCAGCGCCTTGATGATGAAGGTGACTGTCGGGTTTTCAGGATCCCATGCAGAGGCGATTGTATAGGGGTGGGCGCCCTCCTGGCTGTCGGAGGTGGCAAAGGCAAACTGGCCGGGCTGGTGGCCGGGCCAGCCGGGCTGCAGTTTGATCCGGCTTTCCAGCACCCGGACACCCGGATACTGCTGAAGCTCGACAATCTCGCCCGTCACCTGACGTCCGTGCGCCACGCGCCGGAACAACACAATCACCGCCGCGAAGGTGCCGGCGGTCAGCAGTGCCGCGAGACCGATACCGAGCGGTGAAACCCAGTAGTCGAATTTCGTCAGCACCACGGTGTGAAACACCAGGACCAGATAGGCCACGGCGATGAACCGGTGGGTCTTGAAGAACAGCCGGTAGGGGATGAGCTTGATCAGTGCGGCGGCAATCAGCAGCACCGATGCGTAGAAAGCCCATTCACCAAGTCCTTCGGCGGGGTCGCGCAAGCCCGCCAGGAACTGTTCCACCGGGTTGGTCAAAGCTGGCCGCTCACCGCGCTCGGGACGTGTGAGCAGTCCGAGACCGATGGCCCATTTCGGTGTTTCCGACCACAGCCAGTGGATGACGGCAAAGGTCAGCCCGGAAATGCCGAGCCATTTGTGCAGCCGGTACATCTTGTCGAGCCCGCCCAGCCACCGCTCCGGCCAGCGCGGTCGCAGAGCCAGTATCATGGCGATGCTCATACTGCCCATTGCCAGCAAGCCGCTGTATTGCATCATGAAGCCGCGCAACGAAAACACGCCGTCGGCCTGAAACACTGCAGGGTCGGCCACCAGCCATAGAAGGCTGATCAGGATCAGAACACTCCAGAAGACAAGCTTGATATTTCTCACTGCCAAAATCCTTCTGCAAACACACATCCGCTGCCGGGAACATGCGTCCGGCCTGTCTCCCAGGGACATTCCGGTGGTAGGGCGATTTGCA
Source organism: Hoeflea sp. AS16 (assembly GCF_038900095.1). Classification (NCBI taxonomy): domain Bacteria; kingdom Pseudomonadati; phylum Pseudomonadota; class Alphaproteobacteria; order Hyphomicrobiales; family Rhizobiaceae; genus Hoeflea; species Hoeflea sp. AS16. The sequence continues at coordinate 350,114 of NZ_JBBMQQ010000004.1, forward strand.
ACCGCGTGAGTTGTCTCAGATCAATTCCACGTGGGTTTTTTGGACAATTGTATCCGGCGCCCGCAAGGCGGACAGGGCGCGAACTGGGCCGGTTTGCGCCTGAAACCGCAGCAAGAGGTTTCTCCTGCTGCCCATTGGAACTATATTTTTTTTGAGTGATTCAAACTGTCGGGAAAATTGCGTAAAATTTTGAAATAAAACACAAAATAACGACAACAAATGCGTCAGCCCTCGCGAGAGAACGCTCATGTCGAAGAAATCGCAGATAATGCCGATGCGGGGTCGTTGCCGTCAGGCGAATTCCGGCAATTGCCAGTCGATCGGTTTCATGCCGTTTTTCTCGAGGAAGGCGTTGGCTTGCGAGAAATGCCGGCAGCCGAGAAAGCCGTTATGCGCTGACAGCGGCGAGGGGTGTGCCGCCTTGAGAACCAGGTGGCGGCTGGTGTCGACGAAGCCTGCCTTTTTTTGCGCATAGGCGCCCCAGAGCAGGAACACGACGGGATGCTCGAGTTCGTTGACCCGGGCAATCACGGCGTCGGTGAAGCGCTCCCAGCCGCGGCCGCGATGCGAGGCGGCAAGGCCGCGCTCGACAGTCAGCACGCTGTTGAGTAGCAGCACGCCCTGCCGCGCCCAGCTTTCGAGGTTTCCGTGCCCGGCCCGCGGGATGCCGAGATCGGCCTCAAGTTCCTTGTAGACGTTTTTCAGCGAGGGCGGCGTGCGCACGCCAGGGCGAACCGAGAAGCACAGCCCGTGCGCCTGTCCGTCGCCGTGATAGGGGTCCTGGCCCAGAATGACGACCCGGACGCTGTCGAGCGGTGTCAGTTCAAGTGCTGCGAAATACTCCGCGCGCTCGGGAAAGATCTGCTTTCCTGCGTCGGTCTCGGTTTTCAGAAAGGCCGTAAGGTCGGCCATATAGGGGGACGTCAGCTCATCCGACAGCGCGGCTTTCCAGCCGCCCTCAAGCTTCGGGAGCGCACTCGTCATGTGCGCCGCCAGCGGGCCTTGGCCTTGTCATCGGCATCCTTGGCCGAAACCCATTCCCCGGTGCCGCCGGCCTTGAGGTGTTCCTTCTTCCAGAACGGTGCATCTGTCTTGAGATAATCCATCAGGAAGGACGCGCCATCAAAGGCTGCCTGGCGGTGCGGTGCGGTTGCAACCACCAGCACGATGTTGCCGCCCGGTGGGATTGCGCCATGACGGTGGATGGCGGTGATGCCGGTCAGCGCAAAGCGTTTCACCGCCTCTTCGGCGATCGTGCGGATGGCGCGTTCGGCCATGCCGGGATAGTGTTCGAGTTCGAGAGCGGACAGCCGTCCGCTTTCATCGCGGCACAGCCCGGTAAAGCTGACTACCGCGCCAATGTCGGCGCGGTCCCGGGTAAGGGCGTCGATTTCGGATGAAATGTCGAAATCCTGCGTCTGGATGCGAACGTTGACAACCGGTTCCGGAGCGCTTGCCGTCATCTCAGCCTCCGGTCATCGGCGGAAACAGCGCGATTTCCTTCGCATCGCCGATGGCTTCGCCATGCTCGGCATGTTCCTCGTTGATGGCGGCACGGATCACCTGCGGAACCGCGAACGCTGCCGCGTATTCCTCGCCCAGCGTTGCCAGATGCGCAATCAGCTCACCCACCGTCCTGACGTCCGCCGGAAGCTCGATCTCTTCAGAGCTCTTGCCGATGCGCTCGCGCACCCAGGCGAAATAGACAATCCGCACGCTCATTCGTCCACCACATGTCTCAGTCCGGCCCGGAAATAGTCATAGCCGGTGTAAATCGTGATAATCGCCGCAACCCAGAGCAACCCGATCCCGATCTCCGTGGTGTAGGGCAGAACCTTGTCACCGGCGGGGCCGGCAAGCAGAAATCCCAGCGCCACCATCTGCAAGGTGGTCTTCCACTTGGCAATCCAGGTGACCGGCACAGAGACCTTCAGCGCGGCCAGATACTCGCGCAGCCCCGAAACCAGGATCTCGCGGCACAGGATGATGATCGCGGCCCAGATCGACCAGCCGGCAATCGTGCCGTCGGCGGCGACCAGCAGCAGGATTGCAGAAACCAGCAGCTTGTCGGCGATCGGGTCGAGCATGCGGCCGATATTGGAGGTCTGGTCCCAGATGCGGGCGAGATAGCCATCGAAGAAGTCGGTCACCGACGCGATGGAGAAAATCACCAGTGCACTCCAGCGCGCCAGATCGGAGCCGTGCAGCCGGCCCTCGATGAAGAAGCACAAGACGATCAGCGGGACGGCAAGAATCCGTCCGTAGGTGAGCATATTCGGTATGTTGAGCGCGCTTGACGCCATGGAGCACCCCGTCCGTATCAGGATTTTGCGCAAGATGCGCGTTGGCGAGCGGAAAGGTCAACCGCCTCTGCCCCGATTAACGTCTTAATGCCGCAGTTTGATGTCCGGTTCGGCATTCATTCACCGGTTTTCCTCGTGGAAATGATTGTAGACCAGTTCGGCCACGGTGCGCGAGATCCCCTCGACGGCGACAAGGTCGTCGATTCCGGCGCGCGACACGGCCTTTGCCGTTCCGAAATGGTGCAGCAGCGCCCGCTTGCGAGTCGGTCCGATTCCGGCGATCTCGTCGAGCGGATTGGCTACCAGCTCCTTCTTGCGCCGCGCCCGGTGGGTGCCGATGGCAAAGCGGTGCGCCTCGTCGCGCAGCCGCTGGATGAAATAGAGCACCGGATCGCGCGGCGGCAGGGTGAAGTCAGGCTTGCCTTCGACGAAGAACCGCTCGCGCCCGGCCTCCCGGTCCATGCCCTTGGCAACGCCGATGGCGGTAATCTTGTCGGCAATCCCGAGCTCTTCGAGAATGCTCCGCACCGCGCTCATCTGGCCCTTGCCGCCGTCGATCAGCACCAGGTCCGGCCAGGCCGGCATGCCTGCCGCTGCAACCGCTTCCGCATCGTCGCCCTCGGTTGCTTGCTCCGGTTTGACCGGGCCCTGGTCGCCATGCTCCTTGATCAGCCGGGAGAACCGGCGCTGCATGACTTCGCGCATCATGCCGAAGTCGTCGCCAGGGGTGATGTCGGTCGATTTGATGTTGAACTTGCGGTACTGGTTTTTGACAAACCCTTCCGGCCCGGCAACGATCATGCCGCCCACCGCATTTGTGCCCATGATGTGCGAGTTGTCGTAGACCTCGATGCGGCGTGGTGGATGCGGCAGGTTGAAGGTCTCTGCAAGCCCCTGCAGCAGTCGCGCCTGTGACGCGGTCTCGGCCAGGTTGCGGCCATGCGCCTCGCGCGCATTGTTGAGAACCTGCTCGACCAGTTCGCGCTTTTCGCCGCGCTGCGGCACGCTGATGGACGTCTTGCGATCCATCCGCACGCTCAATGCTTCCTCAAGCAGCGTCCTGTCCTCGAAATCATCGGACACCAGGATCATCCGCGGCGTCGGCTTGTCGTCATAGAACTGGCCGATGAAGGCGCCGAGAATTTCGCCCGGGGCCAGCGACGGATCGGCCTTGGGGAAATAGGCGCGGTTGCCCCAGTTCTGTCCGGTGCGGAAGAAGAACACCTGGATACAGGCCATCCCCGCATCATGATGGATGGCGAAGACATCCGCTTCCTCCACCGTCTGCGGGTTGATGCCCTGATGGCTCTGGACATGGCTGAGCGCCGACAGCCGGTCGCGGTAGACTGCCGCGCGCTCGAAATCGAGCTCTTCGGACGCCGCCTGCATCGCCGTCGCCATCTGGGTTTTCACCGCCTGGCTGCGCCCGGAGAGAAAGTCCTTGGCTTCACCAACCAGCTCGGCATAACCCTCGGCACTGATCTCGCCAGTGCAAGGGCCTGAGCAGCGCTTGATCTGGTAGAGCAGGCAGGGGCGCGTCCGGCTCTCGTAGACGCTGTCGGTGCAGGTGCGCAGAAGGAAGGCCCGCTGCAGCGCGTTGATGGTGCGGCCGACCGCGCCGGCGGAGGCGAAGGGGCCGAAATAGGAGCCCTTGCGCGAACGCGCGCCGCGATGCTTGAAGATCGCAGGTGCCTCGTGGTCGCCGGTCACCAGGATATAGGGAAACGACTTGTCGTCACGCATCAGCACGTTGAAGCGTGGCTTCAGCCGCTTGATCAGGTTGGCCTCAAGCAGCAACGCCTCGGTTTCGGTGCGCGTGGTGACGAACTCCATGTTGGTCGTCTGCGCAATCATCCGCGTGATACGGTTGGAGTGGCCGCGGCCCTGCGCGTAGTTCGTCACCCGCTTCTTCAGGCTCCGCGCCTTGCCGACATAGAGAACGTCGCCTGCCTCGTTCATCATCCGGTAGACGCCGGGCTGGTTGGGCAGGTGCTTGACGAAGGCCTGGATGACTTCCGCGCCCTTCAGGCCCGGCGTGACACCGGGGCTTTCGTTCCATTCCATGCCGGCGACATTGGCGACATCCGCGGGAAGGGGAGCCTCGACCTCGGTCTGCTCGTCGTCTTCCTGGTCTGTTTCCGCATAGATCACTCCGCCATCGGTCTGTCCGGCGGATTTTGACGGCTTTGGGGATGTCTGGTCAGGATCGCGAGTCATTCGGTGATCTTATCAACTTCCGGCGCGAGGTGGGCAAGAGAGGGGGCGCAGTCTTCTGTCATCTGGCGTCAGCAGTGCGACTTATCAAGCAGCTAATATGTGGTGGTAGGGCACCGGCCAGTCTGGAGGGACATTCCGAGCTCCGTTTCAGGCGTGTTTGCCGAAATACGGATGTCAGCTTCGACAAGGCTGCCTGCAAGCTTGGGTCACAGATCAAAGGAAAAGAAAGTAGACGTCATAATCGATCAGTTTTTTGCCATCGGGTGACCAGGTGGAGCTGATCGACATGCCGTAGGGAGTGAAAAACAGCAAACGGCGAAGAGGGCCATATTGGGAGAATTTTGGACCATTCTTGCTGATTGACCAGCTTGCAGTAACCCGCAATTTGCCATCCAGCCCCTTGTAGGGGCTGGCGCCGCTCATATCTTCCGGAACAGTCATTCCCTGGGCTTCAAACCATTCTGTGGCATGGGAAATGTCCGGATTGGACCCCAGAAGCCGGAATCCGCAGACTTCGGCTTCTGCAGAGTTCTCAATTTTGCTCCAATCCATTTTCTTCAGGTTTTCCGGCGACAGGCCTTCCATATCATCCGGAAGGCAGGACTTCGCGTCCGGGAACTTCAGCAAGGCAACCTTGTGGAACACCGTGAAATCCCGTTTACGCTTGTATTTGTACGGAGGAGTTCCTGCATCAGGCTCCGAGATGAAGCTCACCCAGACCATCTTCCCGGCATAAACAGCATGTCCGGAAAGCTGATAGGCCAAGAAGGCCACAATGGCATAGGCCAGCAAGTTCAGCGGCCGGTACCCGCCAAAGGCACGCTTGATCATGCCTGAGACAGTGTATGCAGGTTGCTGGCGCCACCTGCCGGCCTGTCGCCCTGCCAGCCACCAGAACACCTGACCCGCGATCAGCGCTGCGACAATTGCCGCCACGGCTCTGGAAAACACTCCAAAGAGTATTCCTTCGGCAAGAAATCCCGCAAGGACCCATACAGACAGGTAAACCCACCGCCTTGGCTTTGCACCGAATTCGAGAGCCATGAACACCAGGAGCAGGGGGAGGGTGCCGGCAAACAGATGCCACGGGGCCCGAAACATGGCGCCCCAGAACAGCGAGCCAATCGGAAACAGATATCCGGTCTGTTGATGGGGAACCCCGTTGCCGAGCTTCGACCAAAGGTCAGGGAATGCGTTGAAGGTTTCAAACAGGCCGGAGAAGACAATAATGCTGAAAGTTGTCGCGAGGAACAGGATCGTCAATCTGATGAGTGCATTCATGTCCGACCCGATCCGCGTGTTTCAACAAAATCCCAAAGGCAAAAAAAGCCGTTGGCAATCACGACCGGTTCACAGGCCGAAAATCACAATTGCTCATACAAGCCCGTGCAAGTGTATCCCCGAATTTAAGGGAAAATACCGATCAGATTCCAAATCGGCAGCAGGTTCAGCATTGGGCGTTTGCAGATTGAAAATCACTCCCCGACCCCGGTGACATCCGGTGTCTCCCACGCCAGATGCTGGCCGCCGTCGAGGGCGATCATCTGTCCGGTGACAGAGCGCGCTTCGTGCAGATAGCGGATGGTGGCGCCGAATTCTGAGAGTTCCGGTCCATGCCCGAGCGGCACAGCCGCTGCCTGGCGGGCGAAATCATCGGGATTTTGCCGTTCGTTGGCGAGTGTCGGTCCGGGGCCGATTGCGTTGACCCGGATCTGTGGCGCCAGCGCCTGGGCCATGGTCTGTGTCGCCGTCCACAGCGCCGATTTCGACAACGTGTAGGAGAAGAACCGCGGCGTCAGTTTCCAGACCCGCTGGTCGATGATGTTGATGATCAGGCCTTCGCGTCCTTCAGGCAGGTTTGCCGCCATGGCTTCGGCAAGGATTGCCGGGGCCTTCAGATGGATGGCGAAGTGCTTGTCAAAAAGCTCCTCGTCAAAGGCGCGGACATCGTCATTCTCGAATACCGAGGCGTTGTTGACGATGATATCGGGCGCCCGCAGCTGTTTGCGCACCTGGTTGTGCAGGTCGCGCACCGCCTTGCCGTCCGAAAGGTCGGCAATAAAGACCGCCGCCGCACCGCCTGCATCGCGAATCGACTGGGCCAGAGCCTCGGCTTCGGCGCCGCTGCGGTTGGCGTGAATTGCGATCTGGTAGCCGTTGGCGGCGAGATCCAGCGCGATGGCCTTGCCGATGCGCCGGGCGGCACCGGTCACAAGAACTGTCCCCTTGGAAGATGTCATGCTGTTTCCCGGTCCGTTCTGCCGCGCCTTTGCGGCATTTTCAGTTTCAGAACACCGAGATGATATAGGCCGAGAAGATCAGAAGCATAGCTATGCCGCCGAGCTTTTTGATCGGCACGTTCCAGTGCGCCAGCGCCACCACCAGCAGGCTCGCCGCCAGCATCACCCACATGTCGATCGAAACGATGCGCGGATCGACATCAAGCGGCAGGATCACCGAGGTGCCGCCGAGAATCAGGCCGATGTTGAAAATGTTGGAACCGACCACGTTGCCGATCGCGACCGCGCCCGATCTGCGCCATGCGGCCATCATCGAGGTCACCAGTTCGGGCAGCGAGGTGCCGATGGCGACAATGGTCAGCCCGATGGCGGTTTCCGAAGCCCCGAACATGCGGGCAAGATCGGATGCGCCGTGAACCGTCAGCCATGCCCCGATCGGCAGCCCGAGCATGCCGCCGGCGATGAACAGCGTGGTCCGCCAGGCTTCCTGCGGAAGATCGGCGACTTCATCATGATAATCAGGAACGCTGACTGCATCGCAATGCCGCGCGGCCTTGATCTGCCAGCCAAGATAGGCTGCGATCATAACCAGCAGGATCGCCCCGTCGAGACGGCTCAGCGGTCCCAGCCACATCATCACCATCAGCGCGACCGTCATGAAGACCATCACCATCAGCGATGTTGTCAGCCCGTTTTCGCGGCAGTTGATGCTCATCAGCATCGCCGGAGCCCCGAGCACCAGCAGCACGTTGGCGATGTTCGATCCGACCACATTGCCGATGGCGATACCCGAGACACCGTCGAAGGCCGCCTGCAGCGAAACGAACAATTCCGGCGCGGAAGTCCCGAAAGCCACAATCGTCAGCCCGATGATCAGCGGGTCTATCGACAGCTTTTCGGCCAGACCCACAGCACCGCGAACCAGGTAATCACCGGCAAAGACAAGGACGACCAGTCCTGCGATCAGGGTCAAGATGCTCAACATGCTTTGGAATCAACGCTCGCGGTTTGGATCGGTAAACGTTTCATATAGGCGGTGGGTTCTCATTCGCAATGGATGCGGGGCCAGAGCATGGGGAAAAATGTTGCCTGAAAACAACACTTGCCGCTGCCCTTTTTTGGCCGTCGTGTTTCCACATTCCTGCTTCTCGCCCGCCGCATTCGATCTCCATCTTGCAACTCGTCGGAGGCATGCATCCCAATGCCGCCGGTACTCATGGCCCGCTGTTTCGTGTCGGGCTTGAAATAACAAGGAGAATGACATGCGTATTCGTAAACTGGCACTGCTGGCCGCAGCCCTTTCCGTGCCGCTCGCTGGCCCCGTGCTGGCCGCGGACGCTATTATCGAACAGCCTCCTGAGCCGCCGGTCGCGGACGTAGCCCCCCAGGCCTATCTCTGGTCCGGCGGGTATGTTGGCGGCTATGGCGAGTACAAATGGGGCGAGTTCAGCACTGCTCCCACTCAGAATGCCAATGGTTTCGGTGGAGGCGTCTATGGCGGCTACAACTGGCAGTCAGACAACATTGTCTACGGTGCAGAAGCCGATCTCGGCTATTCGGGTGCCGATTTTTCCGCTGCCGGCCTGACCGGCAAGCAGGGCTTCAACGGCTCGCTGCGTGCGCGTATGGGCGTGGACATCAATCCATTCCTGATCTACGCCACCGGCGGTATCGCGGCCACCAATGCCAAGCTGACCAATGCCTCCGGCTCGGACAGCAACACGCATGTGGGCTGGACCGTCGGTACGGGCGCGGAAGCGTTCCTGACCGAAAACATCACCACCCGCATCGAATACCGCTACACCGATTATCAGTCGAAGAACTACAATCTCGGCGGCACCAACGTGTCGTCCGGCTTCGACGATCATTCGGTCCGCGTCGGTATCGGCATGAAGTTCTGATCCGTCAGACCCTGAAAATGCGAAAAGCCCGGGCGAATGATCGTCCGGGCTTTTTGATTTATGGCAGAGCGGCTCGCTGAAGAGCCGGAGTGGCGTCAGGCGTCAGCGCCGGCGCCGGTCAGCTGCTTGAGAATGCTGGTGTAGTTTTCGGTTCCCTGGGCGCCGGTGACGAGGTGCTTGCCCTCGAACACAATTGCCGGCACGCCGCGAATGCCCTGCTGCACCCAGAAGCTTTCCAGCTTCCGCACGTCCTCTGCATAGCGCTGGTCTTCCAGCACGGCCTTCGCTTCTGTCGCATCAAGCCCGACCTTGCTGGCGATATCGGCCAGAACATCAATGTCCGACAGGTCCCGCTGCTCGGTGAAGTAGGCGGCAAACATCGCCTGTTTCAATTCATGGCCGAGATTCTGGGTGTCCGCCCAGTGGATCAGCTGGTGCGTGTTGAACGTGTTGTACATGCGCATGTCGTCGGTGAAGTTGAATTCGAAGCCCAGTCCTGCGCCCAGCTTGGCCAGCCGTTCGCGGTTTTCGAGCGACTGCTCGCGCGTGCTGCCGTATTTCTCGGCGATGTGCTCGCCGAGGTTCTGGCCTTCGGCTGGCATTTCCGGGTTGAGTTCGAACGGATGCCAGTGAATTTCATGCGCGGTGCCGGTGGCGTCCAGCGCCTGCTTGAGCTGGCTGTAGCCGACGATGCACCATGGGCAGACGACATCCGAAATGATGTCGATCCGCAGCGGTTGATGTGTCTGTGTCATTTTGGTTCCGATCGTCTGACGTTTGAACAATGGCTTTTGCCACAGGTAATGCGCGGAGTGAAAAATACCAGCGCTGGTCTCATCGCCGCGCTATCGCCCTGCGACGTCCCGCTCGCCCCTGAACCATTTGACCGCATCAGGGTAGTCGAAGATCAGCGAGACCAGGTCGACGGCAAACAGCGTCCACAGATAGATGCCAAACGGACCCTCAAGCGGTGGCTGGATGATCGCGATGAGCACCACAAGCAGCGTCCACGGTATCAGGTGCGGCACGGCCATGAACTTGGAAAACCCGCGCTCGCGGACCATCACCGGCAGGTTCAGAACCATCGCGCCGTTGGCCAGCAGCGCTATCCATAATCCCGCCGGCTCGTGGGTAAAGGCCGCGCTGGCCATGTTCACCGGCATCAGGATCAGGGCCACCCAGATCTGCACCCAGCCGGGCAGGGACCGGAACGAGTGCCAGATGTCGGCGATCAGCGGTTTTGGTGCGGCAGGTGCTGGGTTCATGGCTCAAATCCCTCTGACTGGCGTTGAGGTGAAATGCACGGGCCCGGTCTTGCCCGGGCCCGTGCAATCAGATCAGGCAGCCTTCTGCCAGTCAAATTTCTGGAACGGTGCATCGACCGGGGTCTGTGCAAGGTGGTTGGTGTAGTTCGACATCACCTTCTGCGCGACGCCGAGCACCACTTCGAGAACCTGGCGTTTGGTGAAGCCGGCATCGAGAAATGCCTGGACCGCTGCATCATCGACATTGCCGCGGTTGCGCACAACGTTCAGCGTAAAGTCGCGCAGTGCTTCCAGGCGGGCGTTCGGCAAGGCTGTTTCATTGCGCAGCGCATCGGTGATCGCGTCGTCAACCTTCATGCCCTTGGCGATGGCGGTGTGGGCCGGGACGCAGTAATGGCAGCCGTGTTCGACATTGACGCTCTGCCAGACGACCGTCAGTTCGTCCTTGTCAAAGCTGGAATTGAGGAACTGCTCGTGTACGTAGCGGTAACCTGCCAGCAGACCGGGGGCTTCCGCCATCGTGCCATGCAGTCCGGGGATCATGCCGTTCTGTTTCTTCGATTCAGCCAGCATCGCCTGGCTCTCTGCGGGAGCAGTGGTCTCGTCGTGGATTGGGAAGTCGGTCATGGCAGTCTCCTGGGAAATGGATGTGCGTCCCGTTGCGGACGTCGCCTGTATATGGCCACATTGAGTGATCGCTCAATGATTGATTTGAGCGTTCACTCAAACGTGATGGCGAGGTCCGGCACGCCTTGCGAGACAAACCCGGAAATCTCGCCTATCTATGGGCCATCATGAAACGCGCCCGACCATATGACCGAGACACCGCACTGGATGCGGCCGTGAACCTGTTTTGGATCAAGGGGTATCACGCCACCTCGCTCAAGGACCTTGAGTCCGCGCTGCACATGAAGCCGGGCAGCATCTATGCGGCCTTTTCAAGCAAGGAAGCCCTCTACCTGGCAGCGCTCGAGCGCTATTTCGAAATGTCCCGGAAAGGCTTTGCCTCGCACATGCAAGGTGCGGAGTCGCCGCTTGCGGCGCTGTCGGAGTACCTGTTGCAACTTGTCCGGTCGCGCTCGGAAGACCACCAGGGCAGGGCCTGCATGCTGGTCAAGACGCTGATCGATACCACGGCGACGGATACCGATATCGCCGATCGGGCCAATCACTATATCGAGGAAATACAGGCAGATTTTGCCGCCGCATTCGATCGCGCCAAGGCCATCGGCGAACTTCCGCAAGAGCTTGATTCCAGGCGCTTGGCCAGGCGCTACCAGTCAAACATCAACGCGCTGAGGCTCGAATTGCACCGCGGCATGGAGCAGGCGGACCTGACCGCGCTGGCCGAAGACATGGTTGAGGATCTGGAGCGGTTGCGGGTCGCATCTGTAAAGGCCTGAACCATCATCCTGCTGGAATGGCTGAGGACTTAACCGGCGATCAACGGCCAGCTTGTCCAGAGCACGAAGCCTGCCCAGATCGCGTTGGCCAGCAACAGGCAGAACACCGCGAACGATCCCAGGTCCTTGGCATGCTTGGCCATTTCGGAGTAGTTCGGCGAAGCGTGATCGGTGATTTCCTCCACCGCGGTGTTCAGGGCTTCGATCGATATCGTCAGCAGGAAGAGCAAGCTGGCTCCGACATATCCCCACAGCGGCGCACTCACCAGTGCAAACACACCCGTGATCAGCACGAAGGCCAGTACCTCGTGCCGGAATGCGGTCTCGCCCCATAGACGCCTGACGCCACCCAGCGAATAACGCGCGGCGGCAAAGACATGGGCAATCCCGACCTCTTTGTCAGGCCGCACGCTCACGCTTTTGGCAACATGGCATCGAGTTCGGGAAAGCTGGCCGCGAATTTGGCGCTCCAGCGCTTGAGCTTTGGCCGCCCGCGTTCCCACTGTCCGGAAAACCGCAGCGACAGGTAGCCAAGCATTGCCGCCGCTGCAAAGTGCCCGCCGTTCGGCACTTTGGTGATCCGTGGCAAATTGGCTTCCAGATGATCAAGCGCGCGCGTCGCCTTCGTCCACTGCTTGTCGATCCATTCCTGGTGGACGATCTCCGCAGGACGGAACCGCCGCTCGTACATGATGGCAATCAGACAATCGCAAATACCGTCGCACAGGGCTTCCATGACCTCGGCTTGCGTCCGCTTGGCGGCATTGCGCGGAAAGATTCGTTTGCCGCCGGAGCGGTCGAGAAACTGCATGATGGCGCGGCTGTCGTAGATGGCCTGGCCTTCATCGGTGATCAGTGTCGGGATCTTGCCGAGCGGATTGTTGTCAACCAGTTCGGCCGGCGCCACATTGGTATCGGTCAGCACCGCTTCGGCATCGATACCGGCGAATTTGGCCGCCATGCGAACCTTGGCCGAATAGGGGGATGCAGGCGAATAGAGGATTTTCATCGTGAGTTCTCTTCTTTTCGTAAAAACGGCCTGCAGCACTCAGCCCGGCTCGGGAACATTGAGATCCTTGATCTTGCAGCCGGTGCGGTCAATCTCGCCACAGGCGCGATACTCAAGTGATGGTGTCATGCAGATGCGCACTTCGCGCAAGAGGCCGCGCTCGCACTGGATGGCGATTGCGTTGCGTTTCATGCCCGGATTGGCGGCGATGAAGGCATCTTCGGCCTCCAGGGCGTCGATCTCGGCCGGCAGGTTTTCGAGCGCGAATTCTTCGGGCACCTTGACCCGTGCCCGTGCCGCCCGCAGCGCCTTCAGGTAGTTGGCCTGGGAAAGCCCCGAGCACGACCCGTGCTTGCGCCACTGGTGACCGATCAGCCCCATCGTCGGCACGATGTCGAGATAGTCGCGGCCCAGGCTGGAAGGCACCCGGTCGGGTTCGCGTGACGGGCAGAATTCCGGATAGCCCGATTCAAATTGCGGCCAAAGCCCGTGCACGACAAAGCCAAGGTCGCGGTCCTCGGCGCATTGCTGCCGGTTGGCGCGATCGCCTTCGACCAGGCAATAGGCGGGCGACCAGGACAAGGCCAGGACATAGAAATCGAACCCGGATCCCAACGGCGCATCGCTGGTTTTTGCCGCAGATACGCTTGTATCGGCCTGGGCCGGCGGTGCAGCATCATCCGAGCAGGCAGCAGCAAGCGCCAGCACCGGCAAGGCCAGCAGGATCCTGAGCAGATTGGCCTTTATCATCGCCCGGTCAGCGAACCGACCTGCACCAGGCGCCGTGAACCTTGAACGGATCCAGCCCGGAGATGCAGAACTCGACATTGTCTCCCAGGCCGGCAAATCCCATGCCGCCTTCGATGAGCCACCAGATCGTGCGCTTGTGGCCATCATTCATGTGGGCTGTCCCGTGGCAGTAAAGCCTTGGAATGCTTGCGACCTGATAGCCGTCGCCGAAGCGATTCCGGTGCGCGCGCTCAATGCTCTCGATGGCAAGGCCACGCTTGAGAACGTGATGATCGGTCCAGACAAACCGCTTCTGGATGTATCTGAGTACCTGCGGTGCATCGCAAGCCGGGAAGTTTCCGCCACTGAAGGCCAGGGCAGGACTTGCAAAACTCGAAAGCGAGAAACCAAGCGTTGCAGCGAATGCGATAATCAGGCTTTTCATGGTCATGACAGGTCCTCCAAACAGGATGCGAGTCACGGTATAAAGTGTGCCACCACACTTGGGCAAGCCGGAACGGGTTCAGCTCTCTCCAACCAGCATCCGTATCTCGGCTGCCGCACCCGGACCCTGCGCCAGCAGGGTAGCGAGTTCCGGCAGCACGGCTTTCAGTTCCGCCTCAAGCGTAAATGGCGGATTGATGATCACCAGCCCCGAGCCATTGAGCCCCGGCGCGGTGGTGTTGTCCCGCGCCAGCATCCGCACCGTAAGCGTGCGCGGCCTGCCGAGCGCTATCAGCTTCTTGTCGAAGGCTGCCAGCGGACTGTCCGCCTTGATCGGGTGCCACAACATGTAGGTGCCGCCCGGAAACCGCCGCGTGGCACGCGCCAGCCCGTCGATCATCCGGTCATATTCACCGTCTGCCTCGAACGGCGGGTCGACCAGCACCAGGCCACGCTTTTCCTTCGGGGGAAGATGCGCGCCGAGCGACAGCCAGCCATCGAGTTCGATCACGCGAACCTGGAAATCCCCTTCAAACGCACTTCTGAGCCGGGCGGCATCATCCGGATGCAGCTCGATTGCCGTCAGCCGGTCCTGCTTGCGCATCAGCAGCCGGGAGAGCTTCGGGGAACCGGGGTAGTGACGGATGCCACCATCCGGATTGAGTGTCTCGACGGCTTCCAGCCACGGCGCCAGAAAGGCCCTGAGTTCCGCCGACAGCTCCGCATCGCTCAACCGGCCGACGCCATCGCGCCATTCACCGGTTTTCTGCGCCTCGTTCGAGGACAGGTCATAGGTTCCGATACCCGCATGGGTGTCGATCACCCGGAACGCCTGATCCTTGCGCTTGAGATAGGTGATGATCTGGGCCAGCACCGCGTGCTTGAGCACATCGGCGAAATTGCCCGCGTGATAGCTGTGACGGTAATTCATCGTCTGACGTTATGTGTCCCTGAATTGATCTGATGCAGCACGGTGTGGCGTGGCGCGGCGTCGTGAATTCTCTTATAGAGAAAGCATGAACGACGCGACCCCCATTGATTCCGCCCTAGGCGATTCCGGCGCAGTAACGGCCATCGGCCATTCCGCATGCCCGCATGACTGTCCGTCAACCTGTGCGCTGGAGGTCGAGCTGCTTGCGGGAAACCGCATCGGCCGGGTGCGCGGCGATGCGGCAAACAGCTACACCGCGGGCGTGATCTGCGCCAAGGTGGCGCGCTATTCCGAGCGCCTCAATCATCCGGACCGGCTCATGAAGCCATTGATCCGCTCGGGCGCCAAGGGCGAAGGGCAGTGGAAGGAAGCCAGTTTCACTGCCGCTCTCGATCACATTGCCGAAAACTTTGACCGGGCGGAGGCAAAATTCGGCTCCGAAACGGTGTGGCTGAACTTCTATGCAGGCACCATGGGGCTGGTGCAGCGCGACGGCATCCACCGGTTGCGCCACGCCAAGCGCTATTCCAACCAGTTCGACAGTTTTTGCACCAACCTGGCCTGGACCGGGTTTGCCATGGGCGCCGGCGCGCTGCGCGGACCTGATCCGCGCGAGATGGCAAAATCCGATTGCGTGGTGATCTGGGGCACAAATGCGGTCGCCACCCAGGTCAATGTCATGACCCACGCCATCCGCGCCCGCAAGCAGCGCGGCGCCAGGATCGTCGTCGTTGACGTTTATGACACGCCGACGATGAAGCAAGCCGACATCAAGATCCTGCTGAAGCCGGGAACCGACGGGGCCTTTGCCTGTGCGGTGATGCATGTGCTGTTTCGCGACGGCCTGGCCGATCGCGATTATCTCAACAAATACAGTGACGACCCGGCGGGTCTTGAATCACATCTGCAGAGCCGCACACCCGAATGGGCGGAAGCCATTTGTGGTGTGCCGGTGGCCGAGATCGAAGCCTTTGCGCGTCTGGTCGGCACCACCAAGCGCACATTTTTCCGGCTCGGTTACGGCTTTACCCGTCAGCGCAATGGTGCCGTCAACATGCATGCGGCGCTGTCGCTCGCTATTGTCACCGGCAGCTTTCAGTATGAAGGCGGCGGTGCGTTTCATTCCAACTCGGATCTTTTCAAGCTCGACAAATCTTTGCTCGAGGGCCGCAAATATTCCGATCCGGGATTGCGCTGGCTCGATCAATCCAGGATCGGCCAGGTGCTGACCGGAGAGGCCGAAGCGCTCAATGGCGGCCCGCCGGTGACAGCCATGTTGATCCAGAACACCAATCCCGCCAATGTCACGCCGGAACAGCGCAAGGTCATCGAAGGCTTCAAGCGCGAGGATCTTTTCGTCGCCGTCCATGAGCAGTTCATGACTGACACGGCGAAATATGCAGACGTTGTTTTGCCTGCCACGATGTTTCTCGAACACGACGACATCTATCGCGGTGGCGGTAACCAGCACATCACTCTTGGGCCGAAACTGGTCGAACCGCCCGAAGGCCCGAAACCCAATCATTATGTGATCGAGCAACTGGCAAAGCGTCTGGGCGTGAGTGATCGCGAAGGCTTCGGCCTGACTGAACGTGAACACATCGACATCATGCTCAAAAAGCGTGGCTTGGGCGATTTCGACAGCTTTAAGGCTGACAAATGGGCCGATGTGCAGGTCGACTTCGAAACCGCACATTTTCTCACCGGTTTTGGCCACAAGGACGGCAAATATCGCTTCCGGCCTGACTGGACCGGCACCCCGGCCGCCAACAAGCCGCCCAGGCGCATGGGTCCGCAGGGGCCTGTAGAGCAGTTGCCCGAATTCCCGGACCATGTCGAGCTGATCGAGACCGCCGATGCCGACCATCCGTTCCGGCTGGCAACATCGCCGGCACGTTCGTTCCTCAACTCCACCTTCGCCGAAACCGCGTCTTCAAAAGCCAAGGAAAAGCGGCCCGAACTGCTGATCCATCCCGATGATGCAGCCAAGCTCGGGATTGCCGATGGCGACAAAGTGCGGCTTGGCAATACTCGCGGCGATCTGGCCATGCCTGCCAAACTCGATTCGGGCCAGCGCCGCGGGGTCGTCATCCATGAAGGCCTGTGGCCCAATTCCGCTTTCGAAGGCGGCGAGGGGATCAACACGCTCACGGGTGCTGATTCCTGTGCCCCCTATGGTGGCGCCGCATTTCACGACACACGGGTGTGGGTGCGACGAATCTGATGCTTTTTGAGTGTCAACGGCCTGCCGGCATGACACCGGCAGGCCGTTGGATCAGGTCTTGTTGATTGAATTGCCTCCGTCAGCCATCAGTGCACTGCCGGTCACAAACGATGAGTCGTCGGACACCAGAAACAGTGCAGCGCGGGCGATTTCTTCAGGCTCAGCCATCCGCTTGAGCGCATGCAATCCTTTCACCCAGTCATGAAACGCGGGATCATCGCCCGCCATCGCGGTCTTTGTGCCGCCGGGAAGCAGCGCGTTGGCGCGAATGCCTTCGGCACCATGTTCGGCAGCGAGTACCTGGACAAGGCCGATCAGCCCGGCCTTTGAGGCGGCATAGGCGCCCATGCCCGGGAGGCCGATAGCGTGACCGACAAAAGATGAGGTGAAAACAATCGAACCACCACCGCGCAATTTCACCGCCGGGATCTGATGCCGAGCTGCATGAAATCCGCCGGTCAGGTTGGTGGCAATCACCATCTCCCAGTTTTCAGGTGACATGTCCGGGATTGGGCCCATTTCGCCGGTGGTTCCGGCATTGTTGAAGGCGCCATCAAGTCCGCCGAATTCGGAGATTGCGAGATCAACGAGCGCCTTGTGATAATTGCCGTCGGCGATGTCACCGGCCAGCCATTTCGCCTTGCGGCCGGTTTCGCCGATCTTGCCGGCGATCAATGCCAGTTCGGTCTCCCGGCGTGCGCCAAGCACGAGATTGGCGCCTTCAGCGGCAAAAAGTTCGGCTGCCGCCGCGCCGATCCCGCTGCTGGCGCCGGTGATGATGATGGTTTTTCCCTCAAGTCGCATTGTGCTCTCCTGTGTTGCGAGAGCTGATGCTTAGGCAGAAGGGAGAGGGCCAGCCACCCGATTTAGGCACCCGAAACCAGCAGGTAAGGGAGATAGACTTGATTGAGATGGAACGATTTAGCTTTGTGGTTCGATTGGCTGCTTCAGCAGCGCGGCGCGAACGGTGCCCAGCACGGCATGCAGCTTGACGAGGTCGGCAAGCGGCAATCCGAAGGCTTCCATGATACAGTCGGGAATGTGCTTTGCTGCCTGATGCATCCCGGCGCCGGTTTCGGTCAACGTCACTCGAACCTTGCGTTCATCGGCTCTGTCACGCTTGCGCGTGACAAGACCTTGGGTCTCCAGTCGCTTGATCAGTGGCGTTAACGTTGAGGATTCCAGATGCATCCGCTGGCTGATTGCCCCCACGGTCAACCTGTCGCCCTCCCACAAGATCAACATCACGAGGTATTGCGGATAGGTCAGCCCGAGCGGCGCGAGCAGCGGCTTGTAGACCTGGCCGACAGCGTGGTGGGTGGAATAGAGGTCAAAGCAGAGCATCTCCTCCACCGCCATGTCGCGGCCCATGGCCTTGGGCTGTTCATTCATTGTGAAAACTCCGTTGCAGGCGGACATTATTTCGCGCGCGAGCCAATCGCAAGCGCTTGACAGTTGTGCGCAAGTGGCAACATATATCGCACACGATTAAATCGCAAACGAAGGAATTAACATCATGCCGACAAAGATTGTCTACAGCGCGTCCGCCACCGCCACTGGCGGCCGGGATGGTCATTCGAAAACCCATGACGGGGCAGTGGATGTCAATCTCGCCGTTCCAACCGAAATGGGCGGTCCCGGCGGCGGCGTGAACCCGGAACAGCTGTTTGCCACCGGCTATGCGGCATGTTTCCTTGGTGCGTTGAAATTCTACGCCGGCCAGAAAAATGTGAAGGTGCCCGATGATGCGACCGTGACCGTCACCGTCGGCATCGGCCCGCGCGAAGACATGGGCTTTGGCCTCGACGTCAAGATCAAGGTCGATCTGCCGGGCATCGACAAGGCAGTTGCCGAAGACCTGATCGCCGGCGGCCACAAGGTCTGCCCTTACTCGCATGCGACCTCCGGCACGCTCAAGATCACCCCCGAGCTCGCCTGATCAGGCAGGTATTGCCTGCTGAAAACCGCTGCCGTCACCCGGGCCAACTTCGTACCGGCTGGCGGCAGTTTTGCGTCGATTGCCGGACGGCTGAAATCCTGTCTCGGATAGACGCTCCTAAGCCCAAATGGCCTATCCACCGGTGCCGATCATGGCAAACGCTGCGCCCGGGCGGTTTCCAGGTACGCATGCCAGCCCGGCGCGCTGCATGGGCATTCCTGCACGTATGGTTGCATCCAGGCCTTGGTGTGGCATAATTCACAATTATCAGTTGAGATTCCTCTTGCGGTGGTGATGGCCTATGACGCGGAAACTTGTTTGCGGCATCGTGATGTCAACGCTAATGTTTGGTGTCCCCGCGAGTGCTGGACAGTACGATGTCGCCACGGTGCTTGAGCGGGCGGCGCATTTGCAGAAAACCCGTGGCTACGCATCCAATCATGTCAAAGGCGGCCATACGCATTTTGACATCGTCGCCTCGGACGGAACACCTTACGAAATTTGTCCGCATCCGAAGATGGGCCTGCTTCATGTCATGCAGGGCGGGGCCCTTCCGGGCGCGCGGCTCGTCATCGAGGTAGACCTCGACAACAATGTCACGCCCTACAACCGCAATCCCTTCACCAGCCTTGTCTACTTCAACAGCCTGAGCCGCGGCGGGCTGACATACATGGCGGAAAAGGCCATGAGGACGATAATGGCCACATCGAAATGAAGCTCATCTCGGCCCTGGCCTGCTCGGGTGTCTGTGTGTCCGGTCTGGTGTTTGCCGCTCAGCTCGATGTGACCGAGCTGGAAGACCGTGTTCTCAGCGGTGAAGTGACCCTGCAAGCGGCAATCATGGAATATTGCGGCGACGAAACCCTGGACAAGACACAGGATGCGTTCTGCTCCTGTCCGGACGAGGCCTTGCGCTTGCTGGAACAGCGACTGAAATCACATCGAATGGACGCGAGTTGAGCCGGCTTCAAAGGCGGATGCCTTGCTTTGCTCCCCGTACCGGGAAACGCTCCAGTGTCCGCAGGAAACCACGACCCGCTCACGCCTCGTCAAGCGCCTGGGCTGCGCTGGCGACAACACGTTCGAGGAACCCGGTCTCGCGCTCTGCAATGCGGGTCTCTTCCTCGGCGATATAGTCCCGCGTGATCGGCACGCCATCCCGCTCGCGGCCGAGCTGCAGCTGGAAGACATTGCTCGCACCCTGCAGGAACACGCATTCGGCAATCGACAGGTAGAGCTCCCACATCCGGCAGAAGCGCTCGCCCATGATCTTGACCGCCGCCTCCCGGTTGGCGAGGAATTTTGCGCGCCAGTGCTGCAATGTATAGCCGTAATGGCAGCGCCAGATCTCGCAGTCCAGCAGCCACAGCCCGGTCGGCTCGATGGCGGCGACTGCCTCCGACAGTGACGGCGAATAGCCCCCAGGGAAAATGTACTTGCGCAGGAATGGACCCGTCACACCTGGCGGTGACTTGGTCGAGATCGAGTGGATCAGCGCCAGCCCGTCGGGACCGAGCCGGTCGCGCACATTGAGGAAGTAGGATGGCAGGTAGGGCGCGCCGACATGCTCGAGCATGCCGACAGAAACCACCCGGTCGAATGTCTCGGTCACTTCGCGGTAATCTATCAGCTCGAAGCGCACCCGGTCGCTGACGCCGAGAATCTCCGCACGGCGGCGGGCGACCGCCAGTTGCCGTTCCGACAAGGTGACGCCGAGAACTTCGACATCGGCCACATGGGCGAGATACAGGGCCATTCCGCCCCAGCCACAGCCGATATCGAGTACCTTCTGGCCGTCCTTGAGGTTGAGCTTGGCCGCGATGTGCCGCTTCTTGAGCGTTTGAGCCTGGTCGATTGTCTCCGTGCCATCGGGGAAATAGGCGCAGGAATACTGCATGTCCCGATCAAGAAACAGCTTGTAGAGATCTTCGCCGATATCGTAGTGCGCCTTGACGTTGGCACGTGACCTTGAGAGCACATTGTTCTGTTGAAACCGGCGGACCTTGCGTGACAGCCCGCGCCAGAAAATCTGGCTCGGGGTCAGGTCGAAATGGCGTTTGTTGGCGTAAAACACCATGATCAAATCATGGATGCTGCCGCTCTCCATCACCAGGTCGCCATCCATATAGGCTTCAGCCGCTTTGAGTTCGGGATTGAGGAAGATCTTCCACTCGGCCGTCTTGCTGGTGAAGCGGATCGCGGCCTCCGGGCCCGGTTCCTTGCCGCCGAATACATGCACCGCGCCCTTGGCGTCGGTCATGGTCAACCGGCCTTTCTTGATGGCTTTGTCGAGCAGTCCGTAAAGTGAAGGCATGGCGTCTCCCTTTGCAATAACAAAACCTTGCAAACGCCGATAATGCCCGCCTGTGCCCGATGTCACAAGAGCAGACCCAACCTGTCTGGTGCCGATACAGGCCGCAGCCTGTCCGCAGTCAAACTATCACTCATTGTCTGGTTTGCAGCGCGCCGTCTCAGCCGCTGAACTGGGCCCGTCCGTCTCCGCCCATCCGCACTTCGCCGCGCGCCAGCATGGCAAGTGCCTCGGGATAGATCCGGTGCTCGGCTTCAAGTACCCGGGCGGCAAGTGTGTCGGGCGTATCGTCACGTTCAACGCGCACCGCCGCCTGTTCGATGATCGGGCCTTCGTCCATGCCTTCGGTGACGAAATGGACCGTGCAGCCATGCACCCGGCACCCGGCGGCAATCGCCCGCTCATGGGTCGCAAGTCCCGGAAAGGCAGGAAGCAGCGACGGGTGAATGTTGATCATCCGGCCCGCATAGCGGCGGACAAAATCGCCCGACAACAGCCGCATGTAGCCCGCAAGAGCGATGATCCGGGCTCCTGATGCATCGATCGCCGCGCTCACGGCGGCCTCGTGCGCGGCCTTGCTGTCATAATCGCTGCGCGGAACCGCCAGCGCCTCAATGCCGAATTCGCGGGCATGTTCGAGGCCTTTGGCATTCGGCTTGTCCGAAATCACCGAAACGATCTTTGCCGGAAAATCTCCATGCAACGAGGCTGCGATCAGCGCGCCCATGTTTGATCCCCGGCCGGAAATCAGAACCGCAACCGGGACTTTCGGAGTGTCGGTCACAGCGCCAGCGTTCCCTTGTAGATAACGCCCGGTCCGTTGTCGGTGCGTTTTGTCAGCCGCCCAAGCCGGATGACGCTTTCACCCTGAGCTTCAAGCGCGGCTGCAACGCGATCGGCCTCCGCCTCCGGGGCAACAGCGATCATGCCGACGCCGCAATTGAAGGTGCGCAGCATTTCTTCCGCCGCGACGCCGCCGGTCTTGGCCAGCCAGGAAAATACCGCCGGCGGTTTGATGGTGCCCAGATCGATCTCCGCGGCAAGCCCTTCGGGCAGGACCCGTGGCAGGTTTTCGGGAAAACCGCCGCCGGTGATGTGGGCCAGCGCCTGGATCGCACCGGTTTCGCGGATCGCCGCAAGCAGCGACTTGACGTAGATCCGGGTTGGCTCAAGCAGCGCTGCGCCAAGGCTGCGGGACGCGTCGAACGGGGCAGGGGCATCATAGTCCAGCCCGCTCAGCTCGACGATGCGGCGCACCAGCGAATAGCCATTCGAATGCACCCCGGAAGAGGCAAGCCCCAGAACCACATCGCCTTCAGACAGCGTGCCCGAAGGCAGCAACTGGCCGCGTTCGGCAGCGCCGACGGCAAAGCCTGCGAGATCGTAATCGCCTTCGCGGTACATGCCGGGCATTTCCGCGGTTTCGCCGCCGATCAGCGCACACCCGGCCTGCAGGCAGCCTTGCGCGATGCCTGAGACAATCGCGGCTCCCTGGTCGGGATCGAGCTTGCCGGTGGCAAAGTAGTCGAGAAAGAACAATGGCTCCGCGCCCTGGACAACCAGATCGTTGACGCACATGGCAACCAGGTCGATGCCGACGGTGTCGTGGATGCCGGCTTCGATGGCGACTTTCAGCTTGGTGCCGACGCCGTCATTGGCCGCCACCAGCACCGGGTCGGTAAAGCCCGCGGCCTTCAGGTCGAACAGGCCGCCGAAACCGCCGATCTCGCCATCCGCACCGGGTCGCCGCGTCGAGCGTACCAGTGGCTTGATGCGGTTGACCATCTCATTGCCGGCATCGATGTCGACACCTGCCTGAGCATAGGTGAGGCCGTTTTTCCGATCCGCCATCGTGGCTTCCCCTCTCTGGGTTTCAAAGGAGTTACTTATGCCGGGGGGATGGCATTTTGCGGGCAATTCCGCAAGCCGGACCAAGGGCTGCTGCGCGACAAACGCCGGGAAAACTGCACTTGGCTGTGCTATTCCTTCTCCAAATCATTGGAAAAGCGCTATCCAATCGCCATATCAAAACCGATCAGGATTGATTGTTGCTCATGACGCTGCCCAATTTCATCACGGTTGCCCGGTTCATCATGGTTCCGTTGATCATTCTTGCGATGATCAATGGCGAGATGCTGACCGCTTTCGTGCTGTTCCTGCTGGCCGGCGTCTCCGATGGGCTGGACGGCTTCATCGCCCGCAATTTCAATCAGCGTTCCGAGCTTGGGGCCTGGCTCGATCCGGTGGCCGACAAGCTGTTGCTGGCCAGTGTGTTCGTCGTGCTTGGATGGCTGGGCGTGTTGCCTGGCTGGCTGGTGATCTTTGCCGTTTCACGCGATGCGTTGATTGTCGGCGCTGTTGTCCTCTCCAGCCTGATGCAAAGACCGGTCGAAATGCGGCCCTTGCTGATCTCCAAGGCCAACACGCTGTTCCAGATCATCCTGCTGGTTCTGGTGCTGGCCGATCTGGCCGGGCTTGCCCCGCTTGACGGCCTCATCGGATGGATGATCTATGCGGTGGCAGGCTTGACCATCGCTTCGGCCAGCGCCTATCTCGTCACCTGGCTCAGGCACATGGCCGGCGTGGAAAAAGCCGATTGATAAGGGACGCGAAAAGGCCGGCCGCAGCGGGTCCGCAAGCGAGGTGATCATGACCACTCACATAGACCGGGCGGCGCTTCGCCGGCAGATATTCTTCTGGCTGCTGGCTCTGGCTGTGGTCATCGCATTCCTGATGGTGTTCCGCTCCATCCTGCTGCCCTTTATCGCCGGCATGGCGCTGGCCTATTTCCTCGATCCCGTGGCCGACTGGTTCGAACGCCGCGGCTTTTCCCGGTTGATGGCCACGCTTGCCATTCTCGCCACGTTCATCGCGCTGTTCGCGATCTCGCTGATCGTCGTGATTCCCATCCTGGTGACGCAGGCCGCGGATCTGGGCGGCCGGATTCCGGGCTACATCACCCAGCTGCAGTCGCTTCTGATGTCGGAATCAAACCTTCTGCCGGACTGGGTCAGCGAGCAGCTTGGCCAGATCAAGGAGAGCTTCGCCGCACTTCTGAAGGAGGGCGCCGGTCTGGTCGGCACCATCTTCAAGCAGATCTGGAATTCCGGCATGGCGCTTCTCGATATCGCCGCCCTGTTCGTGGTGACCCCGGTCGTTGCCTTCTATCTGCTGCTCGACTGGGACAACATGGTCGAGAAGATTGACGATTGGATACCGCGTGATCATGTCGACACTGTCCGTCATCTGGCCAGGCAGATCGACGCCACCATAGCCGGCTTCGTTCGCGGGCAGGGCAGTGTCTGCATCATCCTCGGCCTGATCTATGCCATCGGACTGTCGGTCGTCGGGCTGAACTTCGGCCTCCTGATCGGCCTGTTTGCCGGTCTGATCAGTTTCATTCCCTATGTCGGCTCGCTGGTCGGCCTGGTGCTGGCCCTGATTGTCGCGGTGGTCCAGTTCTGGCCGGATTTCGTGATGATCGGCGCTGTGATCGCCGTCTTCGCGGTCGGCCAGTTTTTCGAAGGCAACATCCTGCAGCCGCGGCTGGTCGGCAAGTCGGTCGGACTGCATCCGGTCTGGCTGATGTTCGCCCTGTTTGCCTTCGGTGCCCTGTTCGGTTTCGTCGGCATGTTGATCGCGGTGCCAGCTGCCGCCTCGGTCGGGGTATTGGTGCGTTTTGCCATTTCCCGTTACCTCGAAAGTGATCTTTATCACGGCACCCAGCGGCAGCTTCCCTTGTCCGGCGGGTCCGCTGACGACCCTGCTGGTGAGTGATTGAGTGATGTCCAAACCGCCTGTCACACGGCAATTGCCGCTCGAATTTGACCATGACCCGGCGACCGGCCGGGACGACCTGATCGTTTCCGACCGTTTGAATGCGGCTGTGGCGATTGTCGACCGCTGGCCCGACTGGCCCTCGCCAGTGGTCATCCTCGCCGGCCCAACGGGGTCGGGGAAATCCCATCTTGCCACCATCTGGGCCAACCGCGTCGGCGCCACCAAGGTGGCAATCGACAAGCCTGACCCGATGGTGCTCGAGATCGCCGCTCAAGGCCCGGTGCTGATTGAGGACATCGATCACACCGGATTTGACCAGACCGCTTTGTTTCATCTCATCAATGCGGTCCGCGAACATGGCAGCGCGGTGTTGATCACCAGCCGGCTGTGGCCCGCCGGCTGGCATGTCACCTTGCCGGATCTGGCCTCCCGCCTGAAGGCGGCGACGGTGGTCGAGATCGCCGAGCCGGATGAGGAACTGCTGGCCAAGGTGATGGTCAAGCTGTTCGCCGACCGACAGGTCGTGGTTGATGATAGGATCATTGCCTGGCTGGTTGCGCGTATGGAGCGTTCGCTCGCCGCAGCCCGCACTGTCGTCACCCGGCTTGACCAGCTGGCGCTGGCGCGCGGATCGAAAATCACCCGGGCCCTGGCAGCCGAGGTGCTGGCTGAAATGGACAGCGGAGTGAACGACACCGAAGTGTCATAGTTCCTTCGTTCTTGTGCTATAGACGGTGGATTCCATAACCGGAGCGTTGGAGTGCATGATGGTCGAAATCGAGGGTGCGGGTGCGAGTGAACTGCGGATTGATCCGACCCTGTCGGATCTTTCGCAAGAGGACCTGCTGACCAGTCCGAAACGCTTCATCAACCGGGAGTTCTCCTGGCTCCAGTTCAATCGCCGGGTGCTTGAAGAGACCCTCAACGTCGCCCACCCGCTGCTTGAGCGGGTGCGGTTCCTGTCGATCTCTGCTGCCAATCTGGACGAGTTTTTCATGGTCCGCGTTGCCGGCCTTGAAGGCCAGGTGCGCGAAGGCATTACCAACCGCTCGCCTGACGGGCTGTCGCCGAACGAACAGCTTGACCAGATCCTCGAGGAAATCGACGGTCTGCAACTCGAGCAGCAGGCCTCGCTCGCCATTCTGCAGCAGAACCTGGCCGCCGAGAACATCTACATCGTTCGTCCTTCCGTTCTGGTGGAAGGTGACATGGCCTGGCTCGAGGATGAATTCCTGCAGTCGATTTTTCCGGTGCTGACGCCGCTGTCAATCGACCCGGCCCATCCGTTCCCGTTCATTCCGAACCTTGGTTTTTCCATCTGCCTGCAGCTGGCCTCGAAGGCGGCAAACGAGCCAATGACCGCGCTGATCCGTCTGCCGGTGGCGCTTGACCGCTTCGTGCGATTGCCCGATCTCGACGGTGCCATCCGCTACATCACGCTTGAAGACGTGGTCAGCCTTTTCATCAGCTCACTCTACCCCGGCTACGAGGTCCGCGGATCCGGCACCTTCCGGATCATTCGCGATTCCGACATCGAGGTCGAGGAAGAGGCAGAGGATCTGGTCCGTCTGTTTGAAAGCGCGCTCAAGCGCCGCCGCCGTGGCTCGGTGATCCGCATCGAATTCGATTCGGAACTTCCCCAGAGCCTGCGCGAATTCGTGGTTCACGAAACCAACGTTCCGGAAGACCGGGTCGCGGTGCTGCCGGGCCTGCTGGCGCTCAACACGCTGTCGGAGATCACCAAGGCGCCGCGCGACGATCTCAAGTTCGAGCCCTACAATGCCCGTTTTCCCGAGCGCATCCGCGAGCATGTCGGCGATACGTTCGCCGCGATCCGCGAAAAGGATCTGATCGTTCACCACCCCTATGAATCCTTCGACGCGGTGGTCCAGTTCCTGTTCCAGGCCGCGCGCGATCCTGATGTGCTGGCGATCAAGCAGACGCTCTACCGCACCTCCAACGACAGTCCTATCGTCCGCGCGCTGATCGATGCGGCGGAGGCCGGAAAATCGGTCACGGCTCTGGTCGAACTCAAGGCCCGCTTTGACGAGGAGGCCAACATCCGCTGGGCCCGCGATCTCGAGCGTGCCGGTGTGCAGGTTGTTTTCGGGTTCATCGAACTCAAGACCCACTCCAAGATGTCGTTGATCGTCCGCCGCGAGGAGGGCAAGCTGGTATCCTACTGCCATCTGGGCACCGGCAACTATCACCCGATCACCGCCAAGATTTACACCGATCTGTCCTATTTTACCTGTGATCCGGTGATTGCCCGCGACATGGCCCATGTCTTCAATTTCATCACCGGTTACGGAGAACCCGAAGGGCTCGTCAAACTCGCGGTCTCGCCGCTCAATCTGCGCACCAGGATTCTCGAGAACATCGATGCCGAAATCTCCCACGCCAAGGCGGGGCGTCCGGCCGCGGTCTGGATGAAAATGAACTCGCTGGTCGATCCCGAGATCATCGATGCCCTCTACCGCGCCAGCCAGGCCGGCGTCGAGATCGATCTGGTGGTCCGCGGCATCTGTTGCCTGAGGCCGCAGGTTCCCGGCCTTTCCGAGCATATCCACGTCAAGTCGATTGTCGGACGGTTCCTTGAGCACAGCCGGATCTATTGCTTCGGCAACGGCCATGGACTGCCGTCCTCCGAGGCACTGGTCTATATCGGCTCGGCCGACCTGATGCCGCGAAATCTCGATCGCCGGGTTGAAACCCTGGTGCCGATGGTCAACAAGACCGTGCACGAGCAGGTGCTTTCGCAGATCATGCTGGGCAACATGATTGACAACCAGCAGAGCTACGAGATCCTGCCGGATGGAACATCGCGCCGGGTGGAGCCGGGCCCTGACGAGGAACCCTTCAATGCGCAGGTCTATTTCATGACCAATCCGAGCCTGTCGGGCAGGGGAGAAGCGTTGAAATCGAACGCTCCCAAACTGATCGCCGACCGCCTGGCCCGGGCGTCGCGCAGCACACGCTGAATTTTGGGCTTGTCTCGTGCTTGCCGGCCGGAAAACTGGCCGGGCCTTCAGTGATTTCGGCTTCGTTTCACGACAACAACCGTGACAATTCTTGCGGGACAACTGTGCCTGAAGTGTTTTTGCCGGGTTTCAGTTCTCGCTAATGCCATATATAACGGCGCTGAATTTGTTGACCCTGGTCTCGCTCTGCATATGTGGAACGCGTCGCCCTAACCGAAGAGCGCCCTGGACATGGTGGAATCGGAAGCGCAAGGCCGGCTGCCGGGTATACATCCTGTTTCCGTCATCGATATCGGTTCCAACTCCGTGCGCCTTGTCATCTACGAGGGGCTCAACCGGGCGCCGTCCGTGCTGTTCAACGAAAAGGTCCTGTGCGGCCTCGGCAAGGGACTTGTCGCGACCGGCAGGATGGACGAGCTCGGCATCGAGCGCGCCCTTGCCGCGCTCAGGCGGTTCCGGGCGCTTTCCGAACAGGCCCGCGCCTCCGAGATGCATGTGCTGGCAACCGCCGCGGCGCGGGAAGCCGAAAACGGCGCGAGCTTTATTGACGCCGCCGAATCCATTCTAGGCTGCAATGTCCGGGTTCTCACCGGCGAGGAAGAAGCCCGGTTTTCGGCCCTCGGCGTGATTGCCGGTTATTACAAGCCCGATGGCATCGCCGGCGATCTGGGCGGCGGCTCGCTTGAACTTGTCGATGTCAAAGGCAATGTCCATTCCGGCGGCCAGACCCTGCCGCTGGGCGGGTTGAGACTGGCCGAAATGTCCGGCAATTCGATTTCAAAGGCGCGCAGCATTGCCAAGCGGTCGCTGAAGCTATCGCGTGTGCTTCCCGGTGGGGCAGGGCGCACCTTCTACGCGGTTGGCGGCACCTGGCGGAACATCGCCAAGCTGCACATGGAGATCACCGGCTACCCGCTGCACATGATGCAGGCCTACGAGATCGACGCAAAGCCCGCGATCGAGTTTCTCGGCGAAGTCGCGGCGATGAAGCAGTCGCGGATCAGCGCGATCAAGGCGATCTCCAGAAACCGCCGCGGCCTGCTGCCCTATGGCGCGGTGGCGCTGCAGGAAACGCTGATTGCCATGAAGGCGGCGCGGGTCAGTTTCTCCGCGCTGGGCGTGCGCGAGGGCTATCTCTACTCCCTGCTAGGAGCCGCCGAAGCCGCCCGCGACCCGCTGCTGACGGCCGCAGGGGAACTTGCAATCCTGCGTGCCCGTTCACCCGAACACGCCCGCGAGCTTGCCGCCTGGACCGGCCGCATGTTCCCGGTGTTCGGCGTCAACGAGAGCGAAGAGGAAGCCCGGTATCGCCAGGCCGCCTGTCTGCTCGCGGATATCTCCTGGCGGGCGCATCCCGACTACCGCGGACCGCAGGCGCTCAACATCATCGCCCACGGGACCTTTACCGGGATCAGCCACGCCGGCCGCGCCTATATCGCGCTGGCCAATTATTTCCGTTTCGAAGGCCTCAATGATGATGGCGTGTCTTCCGAACTGGCGGCGATTGCCGGTCCGAAATATCTCGATTACGCCAAGTTGCTCGGCGGCATGTTGCGGGTAGTCTACCTGTTCTCGGCTTCCATGCCCGGCATGGTGCCGCAACTTGAATTCGTGCCTGCCGCGGCTTCCGACGGCGATGTCGACATCGTCCTCAAGGTGCCGCAATCCTGCGACGCCTTCGTCGGCGAACGGCTCAATGGCCGTCTGCAACAGCTCGCCAAGCTGACTGGCAAGCGGCTGGGTTTCAGGATCGGCTGAACCGGCCGCTATTCGTAGCGCGCGGCCAGGTCATCGATGTCGCCGATTGCGAGCAGGTGAAATTCGCGGACCACACGCAGCACCGGCTTCAACGCAAAGCAGGCCGAGCCAATGACAAACAGCCAGATCGCCGGGTCTTGCTGTGACTGGTAGAAAAACAGCACAGAGCCGACCAGGAAGAACAGGGCCGCCGCCGCGTCAACGATGGTGTAGGTCAGTTCGTAGATCGCGTAGAGCTTGCGCTGCCGGGGCGTCCGGGTTGCGCTGTCTTGCTGGAATAGGGCCATGGGATCCTGGTGTCCTCGGGTCATTGACAGAGTGCGGCGATGGCCGGTGAGACAGGGCTCTGACCAGTCACGGCGCTTCTAAATGACAAACATTAGGATTCCACAAAGAAAAAGGCCGGGCGAAATTCGCACCGACCTTCCTGACTTGCCTCAACAAACCTGCCAGTACATCCGTGGTCAGGCTGGAGACAAATTTCTTTGTTGACCTCAATATGGTGCGTCCGTTTTCCTTTGCAAGAGCCACCACACGAAATTTTTCCGACACGTGGTCTCTGACGAGTGCCGCCGCCGCGGTTTTCGGTGCTGGCCTGACGCCCTCGCCATGCTAGGCTGTTGCTGTCAGTGGACGCTGTTGTTTCTGAAAATATGCCGCGCCCGGCATTTTTCAAGACCGGCCCCTTGAGGGCCAAATTGCTGGAGATAAAGTAGTGAGTGCAAACAGCCGGCTGAAAAGTTTTCGCAAACTCCTCGCCCACGCCCGTGAGATCCTGAAACTCGATATCGGGTTCAGGCTCTGGGATGGATCCACCGTACCTGACGACCTTGCTCCCGGCGCCTTTGCGATCCGGTTGGCCGACGAAGGCCTGGTTGCCGCGTTGATGCGGTCGCCAAATCCGGAAACACTGCTCAATCTCTGGGTTTCCAAACGCATCGATTTTGAAAATGGCGACATGTTCGATCTCGTGGCGCGGCGTCCGAAAGTGCGCACACGCGAAATTCGCAAGCAGCTCAGCAAGTTTCTGCTGCTCAACAATGCGCGCAAGTTCCTGTTCGTTGACAAGGGCGGGCCCTGGCCGCTGAGCGATCAGCCCGACGAGAAACCTTCCGACGGCAATGCCGAGGAAAACCGGAAGAACATCGCCTATCACTACGATGTCTCCAACGCGTTCTACAAACTCTTCCTCGACGACCAGATGGTCTACACCTGCGGCTATTGCACCGACTGGGACAATGACATCCACCAGATGCAATGCGACAAGCTGGAGATGATCTGCCGCAAGCTTCGATTGAGATCCGGCGAGACGATGCTCGATATCGGCTTTGGCTGGGGATCACTGGCGCTCTATGCCGCGGCCAATTACGGCGTTCACGTCACCGGCGTGAGCTTGTCTGAAGAACAGGTCGAGTATGCCCGTGCAAAGGCGGATGCTCTGGGACTGTCCGATCGCGTCCGGTTCGAGCTGCTCGATTACGCAAAGGTTGAAGGCCAGTTCGACAAGATAACCTCGATCGGCATGCACGAGCATATCGGCATCGACAATTACCCGACCTATTACGCGACCGTCGCCCGGGTGCTGAAACCGGGCGGCATCTACCTGCATCACGCCATCACCCGGCCAGCGAAAAAGGACGCCAAGACCTTCCGCAAGAAGAACAAGGAGTTCGCGCTTCTGACCAAATACATCTTCCCGGGCGGCGAACTCGACCACATCGGCAACACCGTGACCATGCTCGAGCAGCACGGTTTCGAGGTCCATGATGTGGAGAACTGGCGCGAGCACTACCAGCGCACTTGCAGGCTCTGGCATGACCGGCTGCTGGCCAATTACGACGCTGCTGTGGCTGAAGTCGGCGAGGTCAAGTCAAGGCTCTGGCTGGTCTATCTCGGCGGTTGCTCGATCGCGTTCGAGCGCAACACAGTTCGGCTCTACCAGACGGTGACAACCAAGGTGCAACGCGGACCGGCCGGCCTGCCGCCGACCCGCGCCGATCTGTATAGATAGGCAGTGAGCGTCGAACTCTAACTCTAGAGTTCGACCGCTTCGACCTTCTTGTTGGCAAATCTCAGCGCCAGTTCGCCGCGGATCAGCTTGAGCGCCCGCTCGCCGAACAGGTCCCGGCGCCAGCCCTTGAGTGCCGGCACGTCGGCCGCTTCGCCATCAACGGCGATGGCTTCAAGGTCATCGGAATTGGCAATGATCTTGGCCGCGACGTTTTCCTTTTCCACGGTCAGTTTCAGCAACACCCGCAACAGCTCGATTGAGGCTTGCGCTCCCTCCGGCGTCTGCTTCTGGCGCGGCAGCCGCGGCATCTCGTCCTTTGGCGTTTCAAGCGCCTCGTTGACGATCTCGACCAGCGTGGCGCCCTGTTGCGAACGTTCCCAGCCGCGCGGGATGGTCCTGAGCCGTCCCAGCGCCTCGCTATCCTTCGGCTGCTGCTGGGCGATCTCGTAAATCGCATCGTCCTTGATCACCCGGCCGCGCGGCACATTGCGGGATTTCGCCTCGCGCTCCCGCCACGCCGCCACATGCTGCAGCACGCAGAGTTCGGCCGGTTTTTTCACCCGCATCTTCAGCCGCTTCCAGGCGTCCGCAGGTTCGATCTCGTAGGTCGATCGTGCTTCCAGCACCGCCATCTCGTCGGCCACCCAGTCGCCACGGCCTTCGGTTTCCAGGCGCGAGACCAGCTCGAGATAGACATCGCGCAGATGCGTGACATCGGCGAGCGCGTAGTCGAGCTGCTTGTCGGTCAGCGGCCGGCGGCTCCAGTCGGTGAACCGCGAGGACTTGTCGATCGGCGCTCCGGTGATCCGCGAGACCAGCTGATCATAGGAGATCGATTCGCCAAAACCGCAGACCATGGCGGCGACCTGGGTGTCGAAAATCGGATGCGGCACAAGATCGCCGAGCTTCACCACGATTTCGATGTCCTGGCGTGCCGCATGGAACACCTTGATCACTGACGGTTCCGCCATCAGATCAAAAAACGGTTTTAAATCAATGCCTTTGGCCAAAGGGTCGACGATTCCCTCGTCCTCCGGACCGGCCATCTGGATGAGGCACAGTTCGGGCCAGTAAGTGGTCTCACGCAGGAACTCGGTGTCAACGGTGACAAAGTCGTGTTTGGCGAGGCGGGCGCAGAAGGCGGCAAGCGCCTCGGTCGTTGTAATCATGTCCATGCTTGGCATTTAGCGGGAATTTTCCGGTTTGTCTTCTCCCCCCGGCACGTCTTTATTGTCCGGGGGAACGTGGCGGTTGACCGATTGTGCCGCCATGCGTGCAAAAACCGGAGAGGTGCGCAGCAATCCGGCAAAGCGGCCGCGTTCGGGTTCATCGGGAGAACCGCGAACGATCCGCACCAGGGTGTAGACGACGAAGGCGCCGTGCATGGCGCAGATGAAGGCGAAGAACGCCGATGCGCCGAGCCAGTCCACCAGCACCGCCGACAGCAGCGGACCGATCGACGCGCCAATCGCCCAGAAGAACATCAGTCCGGAGGCAATCTGCACATATTCGCCTGCATTGGCCTTGTCGTTGGCGTGTGCCGCCGAGAGCGAGTACAGCGGCATGGTGAATGCGCCCCACAGGAAGATGCCGATCAGGTTCAGGGCAACACTGCCGCCGGCGAAAAGCACCATGAACAGCCCGCAAAGGGTGGAGCCGCTGGTGGCCATCAACAGCACCGAGCGGCGGCCGATGCTGTCGGAGAGGTAGCCCAGCGGATATTGCAGCATGATGCCGCCGATGATGCCGGCGCTCATGAACGAGGCGATGTCGGAGACCTGCAATCCGAGGCTTTCGGCATAAAGCGGCCCCACCGAGCGGAATGAGGCTGTCGTCAGCCCCACCGTGATAGCGCCTGCCGAGGCCAGCGGCGACACCAGCCATAACCGTTTGGGACTGAAGGAAAACGGGGCAGGCGGGGCCGGGTTCGACCGGTCGGCAAGTGAAACCGGCACGATCGACAGGATGATGAGCATGGTCATCACCGCGAAAATCTCGAAGCCGCCGATTCCGAACACCGGCAGCATGTATTGCGACAGCGTTACCGCACCCAGATCGACAAACCGGTAGATTGCCAGTGTCCTGGCCCTGTTGGTGTTGGTGGTCTGCGAGTTGATCCAGCTTTCGACATTGGCAAACATCGAGGCAAAGCAGATGCCCGTAACCATCCGCATCAGGAACCAGAAAAACGGATCGATCACCATCACCATGGCAAGCGAAGCGCAGGCCGCAACTGCGGCCATGGCGGCAAAGGCGCGAATGTGGCCGGAGGTTCTCAGCAGCCAGGGCGTCATCCAGCACCCGATGATGAAACCGAAATAATACCCGGCGCCCGCAAGCCCGATGACGGTGGGCGAAAACCCCTCGATCGAGCCGCGCAGCGAGATCAGCGTGCCTTGAAGTCCGTTGCCCGCCAGCAGCACGCCAGCGGTGGTCAGAAGCGGAATGAGTGGGCGGAGCGAATGCATGACATGCCGGATGCGAGAAACAGTATCCTGACTCCTACATCGAATTTGTCTGGCCGTCGTGGTGAAAACCCGCCAATGCACAGTCCGATTGCGCCGTTTCACCTTGACAAATCGGGTAGGTCATGCGCTTTTCCGCGCGATTTTTACCGTGCGCCGAGGCGGCTATGTGCGTGTCAATCGCACCCTGCCGATCCGCCGTTTCCAGCCATTGGTCCCAGCCACCGAGGATATGCCATGCATCGCTACCGTTCACACACTTGCGCCGCGCTTCGAAAGAGCGACACCGGTGCCCAGGTCCGGCTTTCCGGATGGGTGCACCGCGTGCGCGACCATGGCGGCGTGCTGTTCATCGACCTGCGCGACCATTACGGCCTGACACAGGTTGTCGCCGATCCGGACTCGCCGGCATTCAAGGCCGCTGAAACCGTCCGCGGCGAATGGGTGATCCGCGTCGACGGCGTGGTCAAGGACCGCATGGCCGACACCATCAACCCGAATCTCGGTACCGGCGAGATCGAGGTCTTTGCCCAGGAAATCGAAATCCTGTCGGCCGCCAAGGAATTGCCGCTGCCGGTCTTTGGCGAGCCGGACTATCCCGAGGATGTGCGCCTCAAGTACCGCTTCCTCGATCTGCGCCGCGAAACCCTGCACAAGAACATCGTCACCCGCACCAAGGTGATTGCCGACATGCGCAAGCGCATGACCGATATCGGGTTCGGCGAGTATGCGACCCCGATCCTGACCGCGTCATCGCCTGAAGGCGCACGCGACTTCCTGGTGCCGAGCCGCATTCATCCCGGCCAGTTCTACGCGTTGCCGCAGGCGCCGCAGCAGTACAAGCAGCTGTTAATGGTCGCCGGTTTCGACCGCTACTTCCAGATTGCACCGTGCTTCCGCGACGAAGACCCGCGCGCCGACCGCCTGCCGGGCGAGTTCTACCAGCTCGACATGGAAATGAGCTTCGTCACCCAGGAAGATGTCTGGGACACGATGGAGCCGGTGATGCGCGGCGTCTTCGAGGAATTCGCCGAAGGCAAGCCGGTGACACAGGAATTCCGCCGCATTCCCTATGACGAGGCGGTCCGCAAGTATGGCTCCGACAAGCCGGACCTGCGCAACCCGATCGAGATGCAAGCCGTCACCGAGCACTTTGCCGGTTCCGGCTTCAAGGTGTTTGCCGGCATGATCGCCAACAACCCCAAGGTCGAGGTCTGGGCGATCCCGGCCAAGACCGGTGGTTCCCGCGCATTCTGCGACCGGATGAACTCCTGGGCACAGGGCCA
Source organism: Hoeflea sp. AS16 (assembly GCF_038900095.1). Classification (NCBI taxonomy): domain Bacteria; kingdom Pseudomonadati; phylum Pseudomonadota; class Alphaproteobacteria; order Hyphomicrobiales; family Rhizobiaceae; genus Hoeflea; species Hoeflea sp. AS16. The sequence continues at coordinate 385,311 of NZ_JBBMQQ010000004.1, forward strand.
GGGCCAGCCGGGTCTGGGCTACATCTTCTGGCGCAAGGAAGGCGACAAGCTCGAAGGCGCCGGACCTATCGCCAAGAACATCGGTCCTGAGCGCACCGAGGCGATCCGCGTTCAGATGGGCCTTGAAGACGGCGATGCCTGCTTCTTCGCAGCCGGTGATCCGGCCAAGTTCGCCCGCTTTGCTGGTGACGCCCGCACCCGCGCCGGCGAGGAATTGAAACTCATTGACGAGGATCGTTTTGAACTGTGCTGGATCGTCGACTTCCCGTTCTACGAATGGGATGAAGACGCCAAGAAGGTCGAGTTTGCCCACAACCCGTTCTCGATGCCGCAGGGTGGCATGGACGCCCTGGAAAACCAGGACCCGCTGACCATCAAGGCCTACCAGTATGACCTGGTCTGCAATGGCTTCGAGATCGCTTCGGGATCGATCCGGAACCAGTCGCCGGAACTGATGGTCAAGGCGTTTGAGAAGGTGGGACTCAGCCAGGCCGACGTCGAGGAGCGCTTCGGCGGCCTCTACCGCGCCTTCCAGTACGGCGCACCGCCGCATGGCGGCATGGCGGCCGGTGTGGACCGGGTGATCATGCTTATCGTCGGCGCCAAGAACCTGCGTGAAGTGGCGCTGTTCCCGATGAACCAGCAGGCCCAGGACCTGCTGATGGGCGCGCCGAGCCCGGCGTCTCCGGCCCAGATGCGCGAACTTTCGCTCCGCGCCATTCCGCCCAAGGCCGACTAGACCGCAAGCGGATTCAGATCAGCAAAAAGCCCGGGCAAACATCTGTTTTCCCGGGCTTTTTCTCGTGACGTGAATGTGTCGGGGAACTTCCCGCTCAGTCCTTGTCGTCCTGCGTGTCCGAGGCGAGATCAAGCAGATCTTCCTTGGACTTGGCAACGCTGGCCTTGGCTTTTGCTGCAGCCTTCGCTGGCTTGGCAGCAGCTGCTGTCGCGGGCTTTTCAGCAGGCGGGGTGGCCTTGAAACGGATCATCTGATGGGTCCAGTGCGGGTAAGAGGATGGCGACCGGCGCGCGGAATCGGAACGGCAATTCGCTGATCGTTCGGCCCACCCTGCGCCCACATCGGCGAACAAGCAACCCGGTGCAGGGCGCGAGTAGGGCAACCGTGACGATCCGTCACCCGGAGGTCAGCCCGGACACCCCGCCATGGCCGGGATTTCCTACTGCTTGCAGCACTGCTCGACCGGGCTGTTGGCAATGACCTGCAGGTTGAGCAGGTCCGCCAGGCTGCGTGGATCGCCCATGCTGGCACCCAGGATCACCGGCACGGCGACGGGTTGGGCGGGAGTGGCCGTGACGGTGATGTTCTGGGGATTGTCGAGATAGATGCTGGCGGCAGCGGAAATCTGCTGCTGCAGCGCCGGAATGCCCAGTCGCCCCAATGCCAGCGGCATCATGAACTTGACGAACTCGCGCATTTGCTCGCCGGAGACGCCTTGCTTCCTGCCCGCGAATTCCAGCGCCCGTTCGGTGACCGAAGCGTCGTCGAACCGGACCGAGGCGGATTTGAAGCTGAGTTGCTGCAGCATCTCCCGCATGGTGGCATCGATGGCCTGTTGTGCTGCCTGCGTACCGGGGTTGGACGCGGCCGAGCTCCGCGCCTGTTGCATCGCTTTTATGAACTCGGGCGTGTAGCCCGAGATTTCAAGCGAGAGGCTCAAACGCCCGACGTCATCAAGGGTGAGCGAGTAGTCTTCGAGTTCGATCAGCCCGGACTGCCTGTCCCAGGTGCCAACCATCTTGACGTCGCCTGTCAGGGTCTCATAGCCGAGCTGTTTCAGGGCATCCCTTGTCTTCGTGTCCTTGACGTTGCCGAGATCGATCTTCAGATCGGATCCGGTCATCATCATGTTGACCCTTGATGCCGCGTCGGCCCGCACGACATCCAGGTCGATGCCTGCCATCGAAAACACGGTCGAACCATTGTTCACGACACGGATCGCACCGGTCGAGAAACCCTCATAGTCCAGCATGCTGTCGAATGAACTGGCCGCGCCATCGGCGGGGATCGACAGGCCGTTCACATTGACTCCGTCAATGGAGAATGTGTTTTGCCCCTGTGAAAACTCGATCTCGCCAAATACCGCCTCGTTGACGAAATAGCTTCCGTCATTCACTTCCTCGACGCCATTGAAGGTGACATCACCGAAAGGAATTGACGGATTGCCGGGGGAGTCCGCCCGCACCGATCTGAGTGTAATTGTGCTGCCATCCGGTTCGATCTCCGAAAAACTCAACCGGGTGCCGCTTTGGCTGATGCTGGCGGACAGCTTCGTCGCAAAATCATCCGCATCGAGCGCCATCGCCGGAATCGCAAAACCGCAAACCGCCAGCGTAACAATAGACGCGCAAAACAACCGCTTTGGGGTGGATCGGATTGTCATCGTATAGTCCTTTTGCTGTCGATGCGGTTGAGGCCGGCATCCTGATTTGGCAAGCACCTCAACCATTTCCCTGAATGGTGCCCGGGTCCTCATCGATCACAGCTTTGTGGTGCAGATGAGGCCAATCGGCGGCCCTGTGTATCATCTCCCATAATCTCCATGCGAGCCTGGAGAAAATGCCGTTCACTTTCGTTGCCGCTCAACTCGATAGCGCGCCGGTAGCTCACTCGGGCCGCATCGATCTGGCCCAACCGGCGGAGGAAATCGGCACTGGCTGCGTGAAAGGGCTGGTAGTCGGCGAGGGCTGTTTCAACAGTATCGAGCGCGGCCAGTGCAGCCTCCGCACCAGTCATGTAAGACAGCGCGACGGCACGGTTGAGCAGGTAGACAGGGTTCTGCGCTATCGCGTGCATGGCGTCGTACAACAGAACGATCTGGCGCCAGTCCGTCGCGTCGTGGCTCGGTGCCTGGGCATGCAGCGCGCTGATAGCGGCCTGAAGCTGAAACAGGCCCGGCTGGCCGCGCCCGAGTGCATGGTCCAGCAGACGGCAGCCTTGTTCGATGTCATCCTGATGCCACCGGCTTCGGTCCTGTTGATCCAGCGCAATCATTTCGCCCTGCAGGCCAAACCGGGCCTGTTCGCGGGAATGGTTGAGCAGCATCAGGGCCAGCAATCCCTCGCATTCAGCATCGCCGGGTACGAGTTCCAGCATCAGGCGTCCCATCCGGATGGCTTCAAGGCACAGGTCATGGCGCAGTGACGATGCTCCGGCGGTTGCGGAGTAGCCTTCGTTGAAGGTGAGGTAAATCACCGACAAAACCGAATTCAGCCGCTCGGCCCATTGGTCCGGTTCGGGAATTTCAAACGGGATGCCGGCCTTTGTGATCTTGTGACGTGCCCGCACCAGCCGCTGCGCCATTGTTTCAGGAGTGTCGAGGAAGGCGCGGGCGATTTCCCGGGTTGTCAATCCGCACAGGGTTCTCAATGTCAGGGCAATGCGGGTCTTGGCATCCAACGCAGGATGGCAACAGGTGAAGATCAGCCGCAGCCGTTCATCTGGGATGGCCGGTGCTTCGTGGCTGTCCATGGCTTGCTGATCAAGTTCGATGAGCAAGCCGTACTCTTCCCTCTTGCGGTCGAAATTGCGCGCCCGCCGGAACCGGTCGATGGCCTTGCGGCGCGCCGTTTGCAACACCCAACCCGCGGGAGATGCAGGCAGACCGTTGCGCGTCCAGTGCACCAGCGCCGATTCCATCGCTTCCTGCAGGCAGTCCTCCGCCAGCTGGAAATCCCGGGTGTCGCGAAGAAGCGTGCCCAGCAGACGCCCAGTGTCGGCGCGCGCGAGGACTTCTATCGCCTCGCGCGCGCCTCGTTCCATTTCGGGGGTATTCGCTGCCATGCGGATTATTCGATTTCCATCACCGGACGAATTTCGACCGAGCCGTGCTCGGCCGAGGGGATCATCGCTGCATACTTTATCGCTTCATCGAGATTGGCGCAGTCGAACAGGTAGAACCCACCGAGCTGTTCCTTGGTTTCGGCAAACGGCCCGTCCATTGTTTCGGTCTTGCCGTTGCGAACCCGTACTGTTGTCGCGGTCGACGTTTCCTGCAGGGCTTCGCCGGCCAGCATCACGCCGTCGCGCTGGTAGGTTTCGGTGGCCTTGCGGTAGCCCTCCATGTAGGGACCGAATTCCGGGGTGCCGTAGTCCGGTCCGGCTCCTGGCGCGGCATAGATGAGCGCAAGATATTTCATAGTGTTTTCCTCTTCCTGGGGGCAGGCTTGCGGCATTGCCGGTTTTGCCTGTGTTTACGACATGGAGACGATTGGGACTTCCCCAATTCGACATTGGCTGGAGAAATAACTCAAGCTGCCCACTGATTGATGACAATATTGATCATCGAGATCAGCATCGATAACCAGCTCAGCGATCCGCCTGCAATACGGGCAAACGTGACTGGTTTGTCGTGGAACAGCCCGAGCGGATGCAGGATCCGTCCGGCGACAAGGCTCAGTCCGGCGCTATGGATCCACAGGGATGCAGTTCCGCCGGATTCGGCAAATGCCATCAGCAGCAGGGCCATCGGCACATTCTCGATGAAATTGCCGTGACGGCGGATTCTCTCCGCCAGGGCGATGTGTCCGCCATCGAGTATCGCGGTGCCGGTTTTCGCCCGCAAGGCGCTGACATAGGCGGAGAGACCGATCATCATCAAGGCAAGAGCGACTGCATACAGCCCGGTCAGGTTCGTCATGGGTTGTTCCTTCATTCTGGATTTCATTTCGATGTGCTGCCGGTTGGCTGCACTGTGAACCGGACGAACCGGCACAGCGGAATTCGACAGGGCAAATCCACAATCGGACAAAAAAACATCTTGCATGGCCGCTGATGCCGGCTGGCTCTTGCTCCGAATCAGTGCTTCCGATAACCCGACCCCATGGGAAAAAGCCTGCTTCCGCCCGGTGGGGGCGACCACATTCATGCCGTTGACCTGAAAAAGGCGCTCGAGGAGCGCTATCTGGCCTATGCGCTGTCGACCATCATGCACCGGGCACTGCCCGATGTACGCGACGGGATGAAGCCGGTGCATCGCCGTATCGTCTACGCCATGAACCAGATGGGGCTGAAGTCAGCCGGGTCATTCAAGAAATCCGCCAAGATTGTCGGTGAGGTGATGGGTAACTTCCATCCGCACGGCGACCAGTCGATCTATGACGCCTTGGTGCGGCTGGCGCAGGATTTTGCCGTGCGCTACCCCTTGGCCAACGGTCAGGGCAACTTCGGTAACATCGATGGCGATAGTGCCGCCGCGATGCGTTACACCGAATCCAAGATGACCGCGGTCGCCGAACTGCTGATCGAGGGCATCAACGAGGACGCGGTCGATTTCCGCGACACCTATGACGAGGAAAACAGCGAGCCAGTGGTTCTGCCCGGCGCGTTTCCGAACCTGCTCGCCAACGGCGCCACCGGAATTGCCGTGGGAATGGCAACCTCGATCCCGCCACACAATGCAGCCGAGCTCTGCGATGCAGCACTTGCGCTGATCCGCAAGCCCGATGCCACGGTCGAAGACCTGCTGCAATATGTCGAGGGTCCGGATTTCCCCACCGGTGGCGTCGTCATCGACAGCCGCGAATCCATTCTCGAGGCCTACCAGACCGGCCGTGGCGGTTTCCGCGTTCGCGCCAAGTGGGAGATCGAGGACACCGGTCGCGGTGGCTACCAGATCGTCGTCACCGAGATGCCCTATCAGGTGCAGAAATCCCGGTTGATCGAAAAGATCGCCGAACTTCTGATCGCCCGCAGGCTGCCGCTGCTGGACGATATCCGCGATGAATCCGCTGAAGACGTGCGTCTGGTTCTGATCCCCAAGAGCCGCACGGTCGATCCGACGCTGCTGATGGAATCCCTGTTCCGGCTGTCCGATCTGGAAAATCGTATCCCGCTCAACCTCAATGTCCTGTCGATGGGCAAGGTGCCCAGGGTGATGAACCTGGCCGAGGTGCTGTCGGAATGGCTGGCGCACCGCCGCGAGGTGCTGCAGCGCCGTTCACGCCACCGCCTGGCGGCGATCGAGCGGCGTCTGGAATTGCTATCGGGTTTCCTCATCGCCTATCTCAATCTCGACGAGGTGATCCGCATCATCCGCGAGGAGGATGAGCCCAAGCTCGAACTGATGAAGACCTTCGAACTGACAGATGTTCAGGCCGAAGCCATTCTCAACATGCGGTTGAGGTCCTTGCGCAAGCTCGAAGAGCTGGAAATCCGCAAGGAGTTCGACGGACTGACAAACGAGAAGGCCGAGATCGAGGAATTGCTCGGCTCGGACGCCAAGCAGTGGCAGACGGTCGCCTGGGAAGTCGGCAATGTGCGCAAGACCTTCTCCAAGGAAACCGAACTTGGCGCCCGCCGAACAAAGTTCGCCGAGGCGCCGGTCGCCGATTTGGCCGCTATCGAGCAGGCGATGATCGAGAAAGAGCCGATCACCGTGGTGATCTCCGAGAAGGGCTGGATCCGCGCCATGAAGGGCCACATGGCCGATTTCGCTGGCCTGCAGTTCAAGGACGGCGACCAGCTCAAGATTGCCTTCCACGCCAACACCACCGACAAGCTGGTCATCGTCACCACCGGCGGCAAGGCCTACACGCTTGGCGCCGACAAGCTGCCCGGCGGGCGTGGCCATGGCGAGCCGCTCAGGATCATCGTCGACATGGACAATGACCAGGCCGTTCTGACCGCCTTCGTGCATGATCCGGCGCGCAAGCTGCTGGTGGCTTCCACCGTCGGCAACGGCTTCGTCGTTGCCGAGAGTGACATGGTCGCCAACACCCGCAAGGGCAAGCAGATCATGAATGTCAGCCTGCCTGTCGAGATGAGGCTGTGCGTGCCGGTGAGCGGCGATCATGTCGCCATCATCGGCGAAAACCGCAAGATGCTGATTTTCCCGCTCGAGCAACTGCCGGAAATGAGCCGCGGCAAGGGCGTTCGCCTGCAGCGTTACAAGGATGGCGGCATCGCCGATATCCGTTGCTTCGCGATGGAGGACGGGCTGACCTGGGAAGACAGCGCCGGGCGCATGCACAACCGCAAGAAGGAAGAGCTGACCGAGTGGATCGCCGACCGCGCCCAGGCCGGCCGCCTTGTGCCCAAGGGCTTCCCGCGGTCCGGCAAGTTCAGCTGAACGGTTTCCCCTGGACGCCGATCCGCCCGAAGCCCGGTAGCTTGATGCCGGGCCGGGCGATGTCGATGCCGAACACCAGCCCGCCGAGCCGCACTTCGATGCCGTAGAGCGTGCCGATCGCCAGCCCGGCATAGCCGCCGAGCGAAAGCTCGAGATTGCGCCAGTCGGATGACAGCGTGACGAAATCGCCAAAGGCTCTGAAATCACGGCCAATCGCTTCGGGTGGCAGCGCCAGCTCGAGGTCCGGTACTTGTCTAAGCACATGGGCGACAAAGGAATTGGAGTTCGGGCCCGGCCAGATCGTGTAATCGCCACGGTTCGAAAACGGGTAGGCCTGAATGGCGGCTTCTATCTGCGGGATCAGCCGGGATGCCTCGGCGCCGTGAACCTCGGCAAGCACTTGCGGCGCATTTGAATACCAGCTTCCGTCAGCGGCATAGGCATTGGTGCGGATCGGGCTGCCCCAGCCAACCTTGTCGTAGCGGGTGTATCTTGTGCTGCCTGAGGCTTTTGTCACGATCCAGCTGTGAACCGCCAGTGCTCCCTTGAGCCCGCCGGTCCGCGCTGCCATCACATAAATTGCCGCATCCGGCTCGGTGTCGGCATCGGGCAATATGTCTGCCGAAGACCAGTCCGCGGCCCGCCAGGAGCCCGGCTGAGAACTCGCCGCACGAACGGCAAGCGAGGCCAGTGCCGGTGCGACAAAGCACAGGAGCACAAAAAGCACGAATTTCTTCAATCGGGGCAACAGCAGATCCGGATAGAGGCAGTCTTTCGGGGGACGCCAACCAGATCACTGCGATACGACGTTTTTAGGGCAGCCAGGTCAGACCGGATGCCGCGGCGCCAGCGTTCGGACGGCACGCCGGTGCATCGACAATTGCCACAACGAGTGCGACACCAGGGCCGTGATGATGATGGCGCCGCCAATCAGCCCGGTCACGGTGGGGGCTTCTGCAAAGATCATCCAGATCCATACCGGCGCAAGGATTGTTTCCAGCAGATAGAACATCGCCACCTCCGGCCCGGAGATGTATTTCGGGCCCGTCGCCAGGCACCAGAACGCGATCGGGATGATCACCGCCCCGTTCAGGACCAGCCAGACCGGTTCTTGCAGGACCAGGTTCGACGGGCTTCCCAGCATCACCATTCCGACGATGGACGGCACAATTGCCGCAAACAGTGGAGCAAACCCCAGATCGGTTCGCGCCTTGCGGCTGACGGTAATCGCACCGGCGAGAATGAAGCTCGACGCAAAAGCGAGCAGGTCGCCGGACAGATTGCCGGCCTTGATCCCATCGGAGACAATCAGCAATACGCCCAGCACCATGGCGATCATCGCCGCGAATGTCTGCGGCTTCGGTTTTTCTCCGACCAGCCACCAGGCGAGCAGGGCTGAAAACATCGGGTTGAAGGCAAGTATGAACACCAGATTGGCCGTGGTGGTGTTGAACACGGCCAGCATGAAGGTGACAGCGGCAGTGGCGTAAAGCGCCACCACCAACAGGCCGGTCTTGCCCGGGATGAAGGCGATGTTCCGTTTCAAGATCACCCGGATGACGCTCCAGGCAATGATCGCCGCGCAGAATGTAAGCGCGCTCCGCACCGCCAGAACCGACCAGACCTCGCCCTGCGCCAGCCGGATCAGCGGGATGTCGATGGTCAGCAGCAATCCGCCAAACGCGGTGATCAGCAGGCCTTTGCGGTGGTTGGCCGCCTGGCGGAGAGGATCCTGCATATGGAGGGACCTTTTGGGAGAGACGGCGGATGACTTGGGCGTGGAGCCGAATTGTTGATGAACCGGCCGTTGCAGCCCTTTATCGGGAGACTTCCTGGTCCGGTTCATACCGTTGCCAACCCTGCGCCATCAGGTGTTCCTGCGGCAGGAAGCGGGTCTTGTATTCCATCTTGCGCGATCCCTTGACCCAGTAGCCGAGATAGACATGCGGCAGGCCAAGCGTCTGGGCCCGTTCGATGTGATCGAGGATCATGTAGGTGCCGAGCGACCGCGCCGTCGCATCCGGATTGTAGAACGAATAGACCATAGACAGGCCATCGCCCATCCGGTCGGTCAGCGCCACCGCCAGCAATTCGCCCGCCGGCTGCTCCTGCAGCCCGTCGCCCTCGGTTCTCACCCGGTATTCGATGATGCGGCTGTCGACATGCGAATCCTCGACCATCATGGCGTAGTCGCCAATGCTCATGTCGGCCATGCCGCCGCTCTGGTGCCGGCTGTCGAGATAGCGCCGGAACAGCTTGAATTGTTCGCTCGAGGGTTCGGCGTGATATTCGGCGGCAACCAGGTCGGCATTGAGCGCCTTGTTGCGCCGCATCGATCTCGATAGCTTGAATTCATTGGCGAGAATGCGGACCGAGATGCAGGCGCGGCAGGTTTCGCACGCCGGCCTGTAGGCGATGTTCTGCGACCGGCGGAAGCCGCCCTGGGTCAGAAGGTCGTTCAGCTCCGAGGCTTTTTCTCCAACCAGATGGGTAAACACCTTCCGCTCGCTCTGGCCCTCAAGATAAGGGCATTCCGACGGGGCTGTCAGAAAAAACTGCGGTGAATTGATGGGTTTGTTCATCATCTCTTGGATTCAATGCTGGTCAAAGTCCATAGTACCATGGCGCAAGTAACGAAAACGTCAACCATATGATGATCACAAGCGGCGTTCCGGCGCGAAGAAAATCGCTGAACCGGTAGTGCCCGGGGCCCATGACCAGGAGGTTGGTCTGATATCCGATCGGCGTGGCGAACGACGCGTTCGAGGCAAAAATCACCGCTGCGATGAAGGGCTCTGGCGAAACGCCCATGCCTTTGGCAATCCCCAGCGCAATCGGCGTGAACAGCACGGCGGTTGCATTGTTGGACAGTACGTTGGTCAGCATCGCCATCACCAGGAAAAGTCCCGACAGAATGACGCCCGCCGAAGCGCCTTCCAGCAGGCTCAGGGAAGCGGAGGCAATCAGTGCCGCGCCGCCTGTTGCTTCAAGAGCCGTGGCCAAGGCCACGGACGACCCGACCAGAAGGAAGATCTGCCGGTCGAATGCACGGCCCGCCTGCAGGATCGACAGGCATCCGGTCAGCAGCATCAATACGGCGCCGCTGATCGCCGCCACCACGATCGGAACGATCGAGAACGCCGACAAAAGCACGATCGCGGTGAAGATCGCCACCGCGATGCGCGCCTTGCGCGATTGCGGCACGGCCTCGGCGGAATACTCGAGCAGCAGCAGGTCGTGATTGCCCCTTAGAAGCTTAATCGCCTCCATCGGGCCGCCGATCAGCAGCGTGTCGCCCGGCTCCAGCCTTATGTCCGACATCGCCGAACGTGCCATGCGGCTCTTGCGCTGCACCCCAAGAACCGAGATGCCGAACTGTGGCCGCAGGCCCGAGAGTTGAATGGTGCGTCCGGCATAGCGCGAACCCGGCGAGATCACCGCTTCGGCCAGATGGTAGTCAGGGCCGGGCGGCTGGTCGTGCTGGGTGTCCTCGACGGGGCCGTCCTCGCTTTCAAGCCCGGCACGGCCGCGCGCCAGCGCCTTGGAGAAGGCCCGCCGGGTTCCCGTCACCACCAGCGTGTCGCCGACCGACAGGGTGAGGTCCTCGAACGGCGGCAGAACCGGGACGTCACGGCGCTGGAGCAGTCTGAGCGTCAACTCGCCCAGTCCCGGAAACATGCCGGCCTTGGCGCTGATGCCGACAAACGGGTGATCGCGCGTCAGCGTGATCTCACCGATGAACTGCGCACCTGACTTTGCTCCCGCCGAGAGCTCGGCCACCCGTTCGGGCAGCAGCCGGGGAAGCACGCCAAGAACATAGGCACCGCCGACAACAGCAAGTATGATGCCCATGCCGGTGATGTCGAAGAAGCCGATGTCGTAGCCGTAATCGCGGACCACGCCGGCGACCAGCAGGTTGGTCGACGAGCCGATCAGGGTTGTCATTCCGCCCAGGATCGTGATGAAGGACAGCGGCATGAACACCCGGCTCGGCGAGATAGACCTTTGCGCCGAGATCACCACCAGGATCGGGATGAAGATCACCACCACCGGGGTGTTGTTCAGAAACGCCGAAAACAGTGCCGCGCCGACAAGAATGTAGAGAATCGGGCGAAAGGTGGCGGCTCCACCCATGCGTCCGAGTTTGCGCGCTGGCGCTTCCATGGCGTCGGTTGCAAACAGGCCTTGCCCGACGATCAGCAACGCGATCACCGTGGCGAGCGCCGGATTCGAAAACCCTGCCAGCAGCTGTTCCGGTTCGAGATCGGCGCCGTCCGGCCCGGTGAAGGGGAAGAAGCCAAACAGCACAAGCACAGCGGCAAGCGAGACCAGCGAAACAGTCTCCATCGGCCAGCGTTCGGACGCATAGGCGATGATGGTGGCCGCGATGATGACAAACGTGGCGATGAGATGAAAATCTGGCATGGACGCGGTGCGACTCCGGTGACGCGATCGGGACACCACTTTACAGCTTTGCCGGCTCCAGCGCCTAGGGCGAATATTTCAGCTCACGCATATCCGGCGCAACGGATGCTGCGATCGGTGTCAAAACCCGGAACGGACGTTCCGGCCGATGGTTCCCGCACGATGGTTCCGGACCGAAACCGGGCAGTGGGGTGAGGTGTCCTGGCCGTCTTGCCGCCGCACCCGAACTGCCTGCAAGAAAGCAGCCGGCCGATCAGAACCGCCGCAACGGACTATTGAGCCAGAAGCGCGTCCACCTTTGTTTTCACCTTCTGCACCGCCTCGTCCTTGACCGGGCCGTAGCCGCGTATCTCCATCGGTGCAGACAATACCTGCTGCCAAAGTTCTGCATTTGCTGGGGTGATCTCCTGTTCGCACCGCGCCATCAGGGCCTCGAACCAGCTGATGAGCCCGCGCTCCATCTTGCGCTCGGCGGTGTAGCCGAAGGGATCGAGGGCTGTTCCGCGCAGGCCCTTGAGCCGGGCGAGCATGGAAAGAGCCGGCCGGATTGCTGGCCCGAAGGCCCGCTTCAGCGGCCGTCCGCGCGCATCCTTGCCGCCGCCGAGCAGCGGTGGCGCGAAATGGTGCACCACCTTGAAGTCACCTTCGAAACGGTCCTCAAGGCTCTTGCGGAAAGCCGGGTCGCCATGCAGCCGCGCGACTTCGTACTCGTCCTTGTAGGACATCAGCTTGAACAGCGACCTGGCTGCCGCACTCGCAAGCGTCTCGCGATGTTCGGCGGGCATTTTTGTGGCAAAGCCGTCGAGGCGGCAGCGATACCGGTCTGCCCAGACTGCGTTCTGGTAGCCTTCGAGGAACTCGGCCCGCCGTGCGACGATCGCGTCGAGCGATCCCGCAAAATCCGGCTTCGGGTTGAGGTGCCGCGCCAGAACCGACGGATCGTCCGCCATAAGCCGGCCGCAGGCCAGCGCCCGCTTGTTGGCGTCAACGGCGACATTGTTGAGCTCGATCGCCCGCATCAGCGCATCGAGCGTCACCGGCACCAGCCCGCGCTGCCAGGCAAAGCCGAGCATCATCACATTGGCGAACACGGCGTCTCCGAACAGTGCCTCCGAAGTGGCGTTGGCGTCAAACGCAGCCAGATTGTCGGCACCAACGACCGCTGCGATGGCCGATGCGCGGCTGTCGATGTTGAGATCGGCATCGCGCCTGAGCACCAGATCGCCGGTCGGCATCGATGCCAGGTTCAGCGCCACCGACGTGCCGGAGCGGTAAGTGCCCGATGCCTTGGGCGAGGAAGAGACAACCACGTCGCAGCCGATCACAGCATCGGCCATGCCGGTGTCGATGCGGACCTGGTTGATGTCGTCCGGCTCGCGGCCAATTCGGACGAAGCTCAGGACCGCGCCGAATTTCTGCGCGAATCCGGTGAAGTCGAGAATGGTGGCGCCCTTGCCCTCTAGGTGTGCCGCCATCGAGATCAGCTGGCCGACAGTCACCACACCGGTGCCGCCGACGCCGGTAACCAGCAGGTTGAACGGTGCATCAAGCGCCGGAAGCGCGGGCAGGGCCACGCCCTGCATCAGGCTGTCGAGATCGAGTTCCGCCGGTTTCGGCTTGCGCCGCACCGCGCCTTCAACCGTCACGAAACTCGGGCAGAAACCATTGAGACAGGACATGTCCTTGTTGCAGTTGGACTGGTTGATCTGCCGTTTGCGGCCGAATTCGGTCTCCTTCGGCTCGATGCTCAGGCAATTGGATTCGGTCGAGCAGTCGCCGCAGCCCTCGCAGACGAGTTCATTGATGACGGCGAATTTCTTCGGATCCGGCAGTTCGCCGCGCTTGCGGCGGCGGCGCTTCTCGGTGGCGCAGGTTTGCTCGTAGATCAGCACCGAGACACCGGACACCTCGCGCAGTTCGCGCTGGACCGCATCCATTTCGGCCCGCGCGTGAATGGTGATGCCGCCCGGGAAATCGGTGGCGGCGAACTTTTCCGGATTATCGGAGACCAGCGCGATGCGCTCGACACCCTCGGCGCGGCAGATATGGGCGATGGCTTGCACAGACACCGGGCCGTCGACCGGCTGGCCGCCGGTCATGGCCACCGCGTCATTGTAGAGGATCTTGTAGGTGATGTTGGCGCCCGCCGCGATCGCCTGGCGGATTGCCATCGAGCCGGAATGATACCAGGTGCCTTCGCCGAGATTCTGGAAGATGTGGTCCTTGCCGGTAAAGCGCGAGGAGGCCGCCCAGTTGACCCCTTCGCCACCCATCTGGATCAGCGACGAGGTTTCCCGGTCCATCCAGCTGGCCATGAAATGGCAACCGATGCCGGCCAGCGCCTTCGAGCCCTCGGGCACCTTGGTCGAGGTGTTGTGCGGGCAGCCGGAACAGAAATAGGGCGTGCGCGTTGCCCCGGGATCGCTGAGCGCGATGACCGGTTCTCCGGTGATCTCGGCCGCCCGCGCGGCAAAATCCTCACCCCGGAACACCCCGTCGAGCCGCTTGGCAATCAGTGGCACCAGCTGCCGCGGCGAAAGTTCGCCGGTCCAGGGGATCAGCCGCCGCCCGGTCTCGTCATGCTTGCCGACCATGCGCTGCGGCTTGTCGCCGGGCCAGTCATAGAAATATTCCTTGAACTGGCTTTCGATGATGCCGCGCTTTTCCTCGATCACCAGCACTTCGCGCTTGCCGCGGACGAAGTTAAGCGCGGCGCGGCGCGCCAGCGGCCAGACCATGCCGACCTTGTAGATGTCGATGCCGAGCGCCCGGCAGCGCGCCTCGTCAAGCCCGAGCAGCCTGAGCGCCTCCATCAGATCGAGATGTGCCTTGCCGGTGGTCACGAAGCCGAACCGCGCGTCCTTGATGCCGTAGATCGCCCTGTCGATCGGGTTGGCATCGGCGAAGGCATAGACTGCGTGTTTCTTGGCCTCCATCCGCTCCTCGATCTGCGGTCCCGGCAGATCGGGCCAGCGGTAGTGCAGGCCGGTGGCAGGTATCTGAAAGTCCGGCTCGGCGAACACCCGGTCAGGCTTGAGCAGGAACGAGCTGGCGCCCTCGACTGTTTCCGAAATTGCCTTGAACCCGACCCACATGCCCGAATAGCGCGACAGCGCGTAGCCATATTCGGCAAATTCGAGATATTCCGAAACGCTAGCCGGATTGAGCGTCGGCATGAACCAGGCCATGAACGCCACGTCCGACTGGTGCGGCATCGAGGACGAGACGCAGCCATGGTCGTCGCCCGCCACCACCAGTACTCCGCCATGCGGCGATGAACCATAGGCGTTGCCGTGCTTGAGCGCGTCTCCGGCCCGGTCGACGCCGGGCCCCTTGCCGTACCAGAGCCCGAATACGCCTTCGACCTGGCGGTTCGGATTGGTCTCCACCTGCTGCGAGCCAAGCACGGCGGTTGCCGCCAAATCCTCGTTGACCGCGGGCAGGAACTCGATACCGCCTTCCTTGAGCCGCGCCTTCTGCCGCCACAATTCCATGTCGAGACCGCCCAGCGGGGAGCCGCGATAGCCCGATACGAAACCGCCGGTATTGAGCCCCGCCGCCCGGTCGCGCCGCGCCTGGTCGAACACCGCACGGACAAGCGCCTGCGTGCCGGTCATGAACACCCGGCCGGATTGCAGCGCATAGCGGTCGCTGAGCGTATAGGTGGATGTGGCGGACGTATGGAAAGTCATGGGCAGCTCCTCTGCCGCCGATTGTAGCATTCCGGGGCTGGTAGAACTTGCCAGATTGGCCAGGTAGAGGTTAGAAAATGAAATGAACTTTCAGAATTCGCATGGAGTACGAAAGGAATTTTCGAAATGTCGGAGAAAACAGAAATTCAACCGGCTGACCGGCAGCTTCTCGCAGCCTTGCAGCGGGATGGCCGCATTTCCAACCAGGACCTGGCAGAATGCGCCAACATGTCGGCGTCTGCCTGCTGGCGGCGGGTCAAGGCTCTGGAGGAGGGGGGCGTCATCGAGCGCTACACCGCGCTGGTCAATCCGGAAGCCGTCGGGCTGGGGTTCCACGCCATGGTCCACGTCGTGCTTTCACGCCACCAGGCCGGCCATGTCGAGAATTTCATTCAAGCCGTAATGACCCGCCCGGAAGTGCTCGACTGTTTCGCCACCACCGGCGACGCCGACTATCACCTGCGCATCCGCTGCAAGGATCTGAGCGCCTACAACGCATTCCTGGAAGAGTTCATGTTCGCGCTCGAAGGTGTTTCAACGGTCAAGACCAACCTGATCCTGCGTCAGTTGAAGCATGAAACCCGGGTAGAGGTGTGAGTTAGCTCCGCACCACCACGGTGCCCAAGAGCCAGTCATGCACGGTCTGTTTGCGGTCGAGCACCAGCGTGGCGAGCAGGATGAACGGGGTCAGGACTGCATTGAGCGCCCAGAACAGCACACTGTGGACCACGGCGAGCATGAAATCGACCGGCCGTCCGTCGAGGCGAACAAGGCGGATGCCCATCATCCGCATGCCCGGTGTGGCCTGGTTCGGCCCGCCCATTGTCATGCCGACATAGGGAATGACCACCAGCAGGAACAGGATCGGGTAGAGAAAGAAGCCCAGTCCCAGCGTGAAGATGCCGATGAAGAAGATCAGGATCGCAACCGGAACACACAGCGCCAGAACGATGGCGTAATCGATGAAAAACGCCAGAACGCGCTTGGTGCGCACACCGTCATACAGCGCAATATCATCGTAAGCGCCCATGGTGGCTTCGCTTGCGCTGTCGGGGATCGGCTGGCTCATCGGTTTCTCCTGTCATCTCATGCGGGCGCTTGGCCTGCACACGGGTAATGTAGGAACTCGAGCGCCTCAGTTAAAGGGTTGGTCCTGATGCAGCCAGTGCTTCACCAGCCGCCCTTGGCGAGCAGCCGTGCCGCTTCGGGGGCGAAATAGGTCAGGATGCCGTCGCAGCCGGCGCGTTTGAACGCCAGCAGCTTCTCCATCATGATCCGCTCGCCGTCGATGTAGCCGGCAGCAGCCCCGGCCTTGATCATCGAATACTCGCCCGACACCTGGTAGGCGAAGGTCGGCAGGCCATAGGTGTCCTTGAGCGCCCGGCAAATGTCGAGATAGGGCAGGCCGGGCTTGACCATCAGCATGTCGGCGCCTTCCTCGACATCCATTCCTGCGTCGCGGATCGCTTCCATGGCGTTGGATGGGTCGAGGTAATAGGTGCGCTTGTCGCCCTTGAGCAGTCCCGATGTGCCGATCGCCTCGCGGTAGGGGCCGTAGCACGCCGACGCAAACTTGGTCGCATAGGACATGATCGCCACATTCTGGTGCCCGGCCGCATCCAGCGCCTGCCGGATCGCGCCGATGCGTCCGTCCATCATGTCCGATGGCGAGATGATGTCGGCGCCCGCATCGGCCTGGTGCACGGCACCTGCCGCAATCTGGCGCACGGTTTCGTCGTTGACGATCTCGCCGTCGCGCAAGATGCCGTCATGGCCGTGGCTGGTAAACGGATCGAGCGCCACGTCGGTGATGATGCCGATATTGGGCACCGCCTGCTTGATGGCGCGGGTGGTCTGGTTGATCAGGTTGTCCGGATCGAGAATATGCGAACCGGTCTCGTCGCGCTTTTCCATTTCGACATTGGGGAAGGTGGCAAGCGCCGGAATGCCGAGATCCGCCGCCATTTTTGCCGCTTCCACCGCCTTGTCCACGCTCATCCGGTTGACCCCGGGCATCGCGTCGATCGGTTCGGTGACGTTGGTGCCGGGAACGATGAAGATCGGCCAGATCAGGTCATCCACCGTCAGCCGCGTCTCGCGCACCATCCGCCGCGACCAGTCGGCGACCCGTGTGCGGCGCATGCGCCGGTGGCCGGTGATCTCGTCCACATTGCTTGCCGCCGCTGCTGCCAGTCCTGCCGCAGTGTTTTTCGAATCCGCACCCATTGCTTTCCATCCCTTGGCTTCCGTCGCGCCCGATGTCCCGTGCAGGCTCGCTGGCGCTCGTGTCAGTCGCTTTAGACCGCACCGGGGGCGGGACGGTCAAGCTGGACAAATCATCTCACCGTGTCTGCGGGGTCGCGTGGGCTTGCCCCGTGTGCCGCGCATTGGTTATGACAGAACCCGCCGGGGTGTCTCAACAACCTCTGCTCCCCGGACAAGGAAGGTCCCAATGATGGCGATATTGCAGATCGGAACCGCCCCGGAAGTCGGCGCAGGCGCACTGGAATCGAGTTTCCGGCTGTTCATGCGGCTGGTGGCGCTGAGCTGCCTTCTCGCCGGCCTGCAGTACTGGGGACGGCTGATCGGCTATTCCGATGGCGGCGTCTACCGCTTCGATCTCATCCCGTCCTATTGGCAGCTGGCCTCGGCATCGCTCGCCGTGCTGCTGCCGGTCGCCGCTGTCGGGCTGTGGATGCAGGTCTCCTGGGGGCCTGTGATCTGGGTGGTTGCAGCCGGTTCGGAGATCATCATGCACAAGGGCCTGCCGCAGTGGTTCGGCGAGCGTCCGTTGCTTGTCATCGCCCACACAGTGGTGATCTCGGTCTATGTCGGATTCCGTGTTGCTCTCTTCGTCAAGCGCCGCCACGACGCCCGGCAGGTAAGAACTGATTCACTTTGATTGACGGTCGGTGGCCGGTAACCCGCTGTTAAGCTTGCAGTTTAAGTAGAATTTTAGGCGTATTCGATAGGGTCTGTCTCAAGGCGGGAACAAAAGCCGCCACAACAAACAGTGAGGCAGTCATCATGTCATATACCAATTCAGCCCTTGCGGCAGGACCCAAGTCCGCAGTTGCAAACGACGAGTCCGAAGCCCTGCGCGATCTCTATCTGGAATCGCTGCAGCTGGTCGAGCGGCTTCACCGCCGTCTGCTTGATGTCATCAAGGACGAGTTCGACCGCGCCAACCGCACCGACATCAATGCCATCCAGGCGCTGCTGTTGTTCAACATCGGCAATTCCGAGCTGACAGCCGGCGAATTGCGCAGCCGCGGCTACTATCTCGGCTCCAACGTCTCCTACAACCTCAAGAAACTGGTTGACCTGGGTTACATCAATCACCAGCGCTCGCGGGTCGACCGCCGCGCGGTGCGCATCAGCCTGACCGAGCACGGCACCGAGATCGCCGAAACCGTTGGCGCACTCTATGACCGTCACATCAACTCGATCGCCAAGGTCGGCGGCATCGGCGCCAGCGAGTTCGAGGAACTCAACAAGCTGATGCAGCGCCTCGACCGGTTCTGGAACGACCAGATCCTGTATCGCCTCTGATCCGGCGAAATCCGAAAACACCAAAAAGCGGCGGGCTTCGAACCTGCCGCTTTTTGCGTTTCTGCACCTGAGAACCTGCGGAGGAGGGGGCTGATCTTCCGACAGATCGGACGTTTCCAGTCGTTTGTGATGCCCGTGCCGCGGGCATTGGGTGTTGTAATCCCGATCACGCCAGGCTGCAGTCTGCCGGTCCGGCCCGGCGGCGAACCATGAATTAGCCATATTGCCGTGACAGCAAATGTGCTAAGCACAAGCGCGATGACAAGAAGCAGCCTCGCGAGGCTTTTTCGCTTGTCGTATGCTCACGTAAAAGTGTTGCGGGCCTGGTTTTGGTCCCCAAATTTTAACGTTAACACTGGTATTCAACGCCAGACCTGACGCTAGACACGAATGCATGGTGGAATACGGATGAACAAGCCAACCCGACCTGAACCCCTTTCCCGTCGCCGGTTTATCGGCCGCGCCGCAGCGCTGGCAGCCGCGACTGTAACGGCAGGTCCCGCCCTGGCCCAGACCGCCATTGAAGATATCATCAACTCGCCCCGGCGCGGCAGCTGGGATGACCAGTTCGATGCCAAGAGTTCCCGGTCCGTGGCCGAAACCACCACGCGTCACCCGATCGCGAGCGCCGATACGATCGCCTTCGTCGAACGCGCCATCTTCGATTACCAGAACCTGGTGGCCCGCGGTGGCTGGCCTTTCGTGCCTGCGACCAAGAAATTGCGCATGGGCGTATCCGAGCCGGAGGTTCGCATCCTGCGCCAGCGGCTGATGGCTTCGGGCGATCTGGATCAGAGCGCCGGGCTTTCCAACGCCTTTGATTCCTATGTCGACGGCGCGGTGAAGAAATTCCAGGCCCGCCACGGCCTTCCGCCGGATGGCGTTCTGGGCAGCTATTCCTACCAGGCTCTCAACGTCTCCGCAGATGTGCGTCTGGGCCAGCTCGAAACCAATCTTGTCCGGTTGCGCTCGATGTCGGGATTCCTCGGCGACCGTTATGTCATGGTCAACATCCCTGCAGCCCAGATCGAGGCGGTGGAGAACGGCAGCGTCGTGTTGCGGCATACGGCGATTGTCGGCAAGATCGACCGTCAGACACCGATCCTCAATTCCAAGATCCACGAGATCATTCTCAATCCCTACTGGACCTCGCCGCGCTCGATCATCGAAAAGGATATCGTGCCGTTGATGCGCAAGGATCCGACCTACCTGGCGCGCAACAACATCCGCCTGTTCGACAACAAGGGCCAGGAAGTTGCTCCGGAAACGATTGACTGGCATGCCGAAAAGGCACCGA
Source organism: Hoeflea sp. AS16 (assembly GCF_038900095.1). Classification (NCBI taxonomy): domain Bacteria; kingdom Pseudomonadati; phylum Pseudomonadota; class Alphaproteobacteria; order Hyphomicrobiales; family Rhizobiaceae; genus Hoeflea; species Hoeflea sp. AS16. Next base: position 405,365 of record NZ_JBBMQQ010000004.1, read on the forward strand.
ACCTGATGTTCCGTCAGGATCCGGGCAAGGGCAACGCCATGTCCTCGACCAAGATCAATTTCCACAATCCTCATGCAGTCTACATGCATGACACCCCGCAGCAGGGTGTGTTCAACAAGCTCATGCGGTTTGAATCGTCAGGCTGCGTGCGCGTCCAGAACGTCCGCGATCTCAACACCTGGCTGCTCAAGGATACCCCGGGCTGGAACCGTCAGGCCATCGAGGCGACCATTGCTTCGCGGGAGAACACCGAAATCGCATTGTCGACCCCGGTGCCGGTCTATTTCACCTATTTCACGGCCTGGGCCTCCGGCGATGGCGTCGTCCAGTTCCGCGACGATGTCTACCAACGCGACGGCGTCGACGAACTGGCGCTGCGCTGAACCGGGTTCACGCCTGACAGCCAAGCTTGAAAAGCCGCCCTTTCCGGGCGGTTTTTTGTTTCACGCTGCACAATGACGCAATCAGGCCTGCGGATATTGCCCTCGTCATGCGACGGGGGTAAACAGCCGCATCCGGTCGGAAAATAGCTGGTCCGGATTCGAGCTTATCTTTGGACGCCGCCAACACCCATGGCAGGCGTTATGCCAGACCCGAGTCATACCCCGAGTCACACAAGGAACCCGGAACATGTCCAACGCGACCGCCACCGCCGCCCGCTTTTCAGATGCATCGTTCAATCGCACCCTGGCTGAGGCCGATCCGGCCGTGTTCGGCTCGATCCAGAGTGAACTGGGTCGCCAGCGTCACGAAATCGAGCTGATTGCTTCCGAGAACATCGTCTCCCGCGCGGTTCTGGAGGCGCAGGGCTCGGTGATGACCAACAAATACGCCGAAGGCTATCCCGGCCGACGCTATTATGGCGGTTGCCATTTCGTCGATATCGCCGAAGAGCTGGCGATCGAACGGGTCAAGCAGCTGTTTGATTGCGGTTTTGCCAATGTGCAGCCCAATTCCGGCTCGCAGGCCAACCAGGCCGTTCTTCTGGCGCTCGCCAAGCCCGGCGACACGCTTCTCGGCATGAGCCTGGATGCAGGCGGTCACCTGACCCACGGCGCCCGGCCGAACCTGTCGGGCAAGTGGTTCAATGCGGTCCAGTACGGTCTCGATATCGCCACCGGCACCATCGATTACGATCAGGTCGAGGCGCTCGCCCATGAACACAAGCCGCGCATCATCATTGCAGGCGGCTCGGCCTATTCGCGCCGCATCGATTTCGCCCGGTTCCGTGCGATCGCCGATGCTGTCGGCGCCATTCTCTGGGTCGACATGGCGCATTTTGCGGGCCTCGTGGCTGGCGGTGCGCATCCGAGCCCGTTCCCGCATGCCCATGTCGCGACATCGACCACCCACAAGACCCTGCGCGGTCCGCGCGGTGGCATCGTTCTCACCAATGACGAGGACATCGCCAAGAAAATCAACTCGGCCGTGTTCCCCGGTCTTCAGGGCGGGCCGCTGATGCACGTCATCGCCGCCAAGGCCGTTGCCTTCGGTGAAGCGCTGGCCCCCGAGTTCAAGCAGTATATCGGCAACGTCGTCCGCAACGCCGAAGCCCTGGCCGAAACGCTTGTGGCAGGTGGTCTGGAAATCGTCTCCGGCGGCACCGACACCCACCTGATGCTGGTGGACCTGAGGCCTAAGAACCTCACCGGCAAGGCATCCGAGTCCGCTCTCGGCCGCGCCTTCATTACCTGCAACAAGAACGGTGTTCCCAACGATCCGGAAAAGCCGACGATCACCTCCGGCGTCCGTCTCGGCACCCCGGCAGGCACCACGCGTGGTTTCGGCGAGGCCGAATTCCGCGATATCGGTGCACTGATTCTCGAAGTGCTCGACGGTCTCAAGGCTGCCAATTCGGAAGAAGGCAACGCCCAGGTGGAAGCCGCGGTGAAAACCAAGGTGATGGCGCTGACCGAACGTTTCCCGCTCTATCCGCACCTCGGGTAGACCCAGATGCGTTGTCCTTATTGCGGTTCCGAAGACAGTCAGGTGAAGGATTCGCGGCCCGCCGAAGACGGGGCCGCGATCCGCAGGCGTCGGGTCTGCCCCGATTGCGGTGGCCGGTTCACCACCTTTGAGCGGGTTCAGCTGCGTGATCTGCAGGTTCTGAAGAAAACCGGACGCAAGGTGCCGTTCGATCGCGACAAGCTGGCGAAGTCATTCCAGATAGCGCTTCGCAAGCGCCCGGTTGATCCCGAGCGCATTGATCGGGCGGTTTCGGGAATAGTCCGCCGGCTTGAAAGCTCCGGAGAGACCGAGATCGCCACCGACGAGATCGGCCTGCTGGTGCTTGAAGCGCTCAAGGCCCTCGATGATGTCGGTTTCGTCCGCTACGCCTCGGTCTACCGGGATTTCTCCGGTCCCGAGGATTTCGAGCGGACCATCGCCGAATTGACCGCGCGGATTGCCGGCGACAGTTCCGTCGGGGATATCTGACATCATGGCGGTGAGCGCGCTCGACCGCCGTTACATGGCGGCGGCAATCCGTCTTGCCCGCTGGCATGAAGGCCGCACCGGATCCAACCCGTCGGTCGCAACGCTGATCGTGCGCGAGATCGAAGGCGCTCCGGTGATCGTCGGCCGCGGCGTCACCGCCATCGGCGGCCGTCCGCATGCCGAACCGCAGGCGCTGGCTGAGGCAGGCGAGCTGGCGCGTGGCGCAACAGCCTATGTCACCCTGGAGCCCTGTGCCCATCACGGCCGCACCCCACCTTGCGCCGAGGCACTGGTAGCCTCCGGCGTGACCCGCGTGGTCGCCGCCGCAACCGATCCCGATGAGCGTGTGTCAGGCCGTGGCTACGCCATTTTGCGTTCGGCCGGCATCGTGGTTGAGGAGGGCGTCTTGGCCCGCGAGGCGGAGCGCGACCTGGCCGGTTACCTCACGCGCCGCATGAACAACCGCGCCCATGTAACTCTAAAATTAGCAATTTCTAAAAATGAGAAGATCGGCCGGCGCGACGGCAAGCAGGTGGCCATCACCGGCGAGATCACCCGCAACCAGGTTCACGCGCTGCGTGCCCGGTCTGATGTCATTCTGGTCGGGGCGGGCACTGCGATCAATGATGATCCGGAACTGACCTGCCGGCTTCCGGGGCTCGAAGACCGCTCTCCGGTGCGGCTGGTGCTTGATACGCATCTCAGATTGCCGGCGAAATCCAGGCTGGCGGCTACGGCTCGCGATGTGCCTCTCTGGATCGCCACCGCAGCCGCGCCGGATGATCCGCGCCGGGCCGAACTTGCCGCACTGGGCGCGGAATTTCTGGCCTGCGATGCGCATGATGGCCGGATTGCATTGCCGGAACTGCTCGAGGATATCGCCGCGCGCGGCCTCTCGACGGTGTTTGTCGAAGGCGGCGCGGAAGTTGCCCAGGCCTTTTTGGCCGAGGATCTCGTTGACCGGCTGATCCTGCTGACGGGGGAGGGCGTGATCGAGGGCGATGCGGTGAATGCACCGGTCACCCGTACCACGGTGCCAGAGACTTTCCGGCCGGTCGCATCCATGAGATACGGGGCCGACCAGATGGATGAATACGAAAGGGCCTGAAACCATGTTTACCGGCATCATCACCGACATCGGCCGGGTGGCCGCCGTGACCAAGCGCGATCAGGGCGTGGGCTTGCGCATCGAAACCGCCTGGGATCCGGCCTCCATCGACATTGGCGCCTCGATCGCCTGTTCCGGCGTCTGTCTCACGGTGACCGCGCTTCCGGCGAAGGGCGAGAATTCCCGCTGGTTCGAGGTCGAGGCCTGGGAAGAGGCGTTGCGGCTGACCTCGGTCGGCACGTGGTCGCCCGGCACCCCGATCAATCTCGAGCGCTCGCTGAAGATCGGCGACGAACTCGGCGGCCACATGGTCTCCGGTCATGTCGACGGGCAGGCCGAGATCATTGCCATCAAGGATGAGGGCGAGGCCCGCCGCTTCACCCTGCGTGCGCCCGGGGACCTCTCCCGCTTCATCGCACCCAAGGGGTCGGTGGCGCTCGACGGCACCTCGCTGACGGTCAACGCCGTCAAGGAGACCGATTTCGACGTTCTGCTGATCAGGCATTCGCTGTCGGTGACCACCTGGGGAGACCGTGCAGTCGGAGATCTGGTCAATCTCGAGGTGGACCAGATGGCGCGTTACGCCGCCCGTCTCGCCGAAACCGCGAAACCGGCCTGACCGCTTATCCGAACGAGGTGTTGCCCGGGCGGTGATATTGCGGCTGTCCGAGGCTGAACCGGGCGGCAAGATGCAGCCCGAACACCGCGAACACATGCATCAGCCAGAGGGAATCGTTGCGCGCCAGGAAAAACGTTTCGAGGAACGACAGCAGCGCGGCAAACACGATGATCATGAAGAACATGTCCGCGATTTTCCGGTTGCCCGGGATTTTCCGCGCTCTGGTGTAGTTGATCACCGGCCCGACGAACAGCACCCAGAGCAGCACCGATCCGCCAAGAAATCCGAGATTGAGCAGGATATCGAGATAGTTGTTGTGGCCGTGGACGATGAAGCGGTAGTCCCACGCAGCCTCGAAAGGCTTGTCCAGCAGGAACACGTTGTCGGTGCTCCAGAAATTGTACAGACCAAAGCCGAGCCAGGGCTTCTCCGGTATCTTCGACAGGCTGAACTCCCAAAGCGTGGTACGCCCGGTATAGGTTCGATCGCCAAGCAAATCCTCGATGAAGTAGGAGATGCGGCCGCTGTAGAGCGAGCCAAGGGTCACCATCGCCACCGCGCCCAGCGTGCCTAGGAACGCCAGGACGGCCGCTCCGCTGCGCCCGAACAGCCCGGCCATCAGCACGATCATGATCGACAGCGGAAAAAAGCCGCTGGTGGTTTTCGATCCGGTCTTGAGCACGAACAACGCGCCAGCCAGGAAGATGATCAACCCGCCGAAACGATGGCCTGTCCGCATCAGGTACAGCCCGAAAATTGCGATCACGCACATCACCGGACCGGCAACGTTCTTGTGGCTGAAATGACCACGCCAAAGCCCGGCATGCTGCGGCTCATAGGCGTCGTAGCCGTGCATCGCCAGATCGGGCACCAGGACAAGCCCGCCATAGGACATTGCCAGCGCCGCAGCCGCTCCGGCGAGCAAGGCAAGCTGAAAATCCTTTTCGCTGCGCGGCAGGATAATGGTCGCAAACGCGATGAACATGCCGATCACTGTCAGCACCACGCCGCGGATGGTCGAATCCGGATCCGGAGCACGTGCCACCGAGTAGGCCAGCACCACGGCGAGCAGCAGAAAACTGGGCGAGATAAGGCTGCCGAGCACCTTGCGGCTGGCGAGGCACATCGTCGCCACCGCAAACACCAGCCCGGCGGCAAGAAAACCGACCTGGTTGACGATGCTGCCGCCGTCACCGCCGGTGTCGCTGACCAGGCTCGCGCTGGCGAACGGCTGCAGCGAGATCAGCATCAGCGCCATCCCGAGCGCGGAAAGCACAATCGCTGTCAGCCGCAGCACCCCGGGTGTCATGATGCCGGGCCGGGCAAAGTCGAGGCTGTCCTGCAACGGCGGCCATGCCGGCCGGCGCAGTGGGGCTGAAGGGTATGATGATGCGTGGCGCATGCCGTTGCCCGGGCGAGAGGTGTCAGGCTCGGAGCATCGGCATTTGTGGTTAACCGAGTGTAAATATTACAAAGGGAACACGATGAAGCTGCAGGCCGGAGGGCAGGGGCCGGCACACTGTCCTTGGCTCAACTGCCGGCCTCGGTCTTGGCTGGCGCGTTTCCGCCGTTGTCCGGATCGCCAAGCAACGCCAGCGCTTCAGCTCCCTTTGGGCAAAGCCCGTAGATGCCGGTAGCCACGCGCTCGAACCAGCCATAGTGATTGTCCGCCATCAGCGTTCTCGCCCTGTCCACGCCGGAAGCCTTGGCGACAAGGGCTGCTTTTGTCGGCCCAAGCTCGGACAGCACCCGCGCACAGCGCAGGGCGTCCTGGCGGTAGGCGGTCATCAGCCCCTGCCGTGTGGCGCCGCCTGAATTGGGATCGCCGGTCCGCCTGGCGAATTCCTTGAGCAGCCGGGCCTTCTTTATCTTTGATTTCCTTGGCTTGTAGGGGGCAGGGTCGGCGTGCACCTCCACAAGGCCGTCTTTCAGGCGCACCGTCATCAACCCTAGGCCAAGCCGGCGGCAGAGCGAGGTATTGGCGGCAATCGCCTTTTGAAAGGTTCGCCCGGTTCCGCGCGGCACCGCGATATAGACCACGTCTGTAATGGCCTGCCGTTCGATTCCCTGGTGAAACAGCGACAGCGAAAACCCGGTTTTCAGTTCCACGACAACCGGGTCCTCATCGTCGCGAACAGCAACGATGTCAGCCGCCCCGATCTCGCCCTTGACCGAATAGCCCTGGGCTTCGAGCAAGGCTTTGACCGGTGGATAAAGGTCAGTTTCACGAGGTTTGGCTGCACTCATGATTGCCTGCATAGCGGAGTCGGTGGCCTGCGCAAAGATGTTGACACGGCCTGATGTCTGAACCGATTGGCGAAAGCACACGGTCTGCACCGCCGCCTGTGCGCCGGTTGCTTGAGCGGACAAAAGGCCGCTAGAGTTGGTCCCGTGGCCATTTTCCCTTGCCAAGCCGTGGACAAAGTGATTTGACCGCGCTCTGATCCGACCCAGTTCTCAGGTTCCAATCCGGAATCCAGACGCGTGGCAATTCTGTCCGCAAAAAGGAAAGCCGTCATGGCAAAGCCCAAAACCCCGCATCTTCTGATCGTTGAAGCGCGTTTTTACGATGATATGTCCGACGCCCTGCTGGATGGCGCGAAATCCGCGCTCGATGCAGGCGGCGCCACCTATGATGTCGTCACTGTTCCCGGTGCGCTGGAAATTCCGCCTGCCATCGCCATGGCGCTCGACGCAATGGATGAAGGCGGCGCGGAATATGACGGGTTTGTCGCGCTTGGCGTGGTCATTCGCGGCGAAACCCACCATTTCGACATTGTCGCCAATGAATCGGCCCGTGGCCTGATGACATTGTCGATTTCCGAATCCCTTGCGCTTGGCAACGGCATCATGACCACCGAGAATGCCGAACAGGCTTGGGAGCGGGTCAAGAAGGACCGGCTCGACAAGGGCGGCTTTGCGGCGCGGGCAGCGCTGTCGATGATCGCGTTGAAAGACAAACTGGCGGGTTGATCGTGGCGACAGAAGAAACCTCCTCCACACCGGCTTCCCAGCCGGAAATCAAGGCCGCCAACCAGCGCGGCGCGGCGCGGCTGGCTGCCGTCCAGGCGCTTTATCAGATGGATATCGGCGGCGCGGGCGTGCTCGAGATCGTTGCCGAATACGAAGCCCATCGCCTGGGCAGTGAAATCGACGGCGAACAGTACCGCCCCGCCGATCCTGCCTGGTTCCGTGCCGTCGTCTCCGGCGTCGTCGAAAACCAGCGCGCACTTGATCCGGTGATTCGCTCTGGTCTCACCGAAGACTGGCCACTGTCACGTCTGGATGCGACCTTGCGCGCGATCCTCAGGGCAGGGGCGTGGGAACTCTCCCGCAAGAAGGATGTGCCGGTCGCTGTCATCGTCAACGAGTATGTCGATGTGGCGCGGGCCTTCTTCGATGGCGAGGAACCCAAGATCGTCAACGCGGTCCTCGACCGTCTGGCACGCAAGTATCGTGAAGATCCCAAGACCGGCAAGGACTGAGCATATGGCGTTTCTCGACAAGGTCGGGTTGGCCGGCGCGACCGACGCCGAGAACCTGGCCCGCCGCAATGCGCTGCTGTTGTCCGGTGCGCAGGCCTTTGGCGGCGCTGCCGCTCCGATTGCCATTTCCATGGGCGGCCTTGCCGGCTTCTACCTGCTCGGCTCAGACAAGTCGCTCGCCACGGCGCCCGTCACCGGCTTCAACATCGGTGTTGCCGTCGGCGCCTTGCCTGCCGCCTGGCTGATGCGCCAGATCGGCCGCCGTTACGGCTTCCTCTCGGGCATGGCTATGACCGCGCTTGGCGGCATTATCGCTGCGATTGCGCTGTTCCGGCATGAATTCTGGCTGTTTGCCTTCGGCATGGCCTTTATCGGCCTTGGCGGCTCGTTCGTGCAGCAATACCGTTTTGCCGCAGCCGACGGATCTCCGACCAATTTCAAGGCGCAGGCCATATCCTGGGTGCTGGCCGGAGGTGTCTTCGCCGCGATAATCGGGCCGCAGACGGTGATCTTCACGCGCGAGCTGTTCGATCCGGTGATGTTTGCCGGCTCGTTCGTGGCCCTGGTTCCGCTGGCCCTGATCACCATGTCGATCCTGTGGTTCCTGCGCATCCCCAACGACACCAAGCCCGGCGATGCCGGCCATGATGAAACTCCGGCCCGTCCGCTGTTCGAGATCATCAGCCAGCCGCGCTTCATCACGGCCATGATCTGCGGTGTCGGGTCCTATGCGCTGATGACCTTCATGATGACCGGTGCGCCGCTGGCCATGGTCGGCTGCGGGTTCTCGCCCGAACTGGCAACGCTTGGCATCCAGTGGCACGTGATGGCGATGTTCGCGCCGAGCTTCTTCACCGGCAAGCTGATCGCGCGTTTTGGCCGTGACACCATCACCGCCACCGGCCTCTTCATTCTGCTCGGGTGCGCCATCGTCGCGCATATGGGGATCGAGCTGTGGAATTTCTGGCTCGCCCTGGTGCTGCTGGGCGTCGGCTGGAATTTCGGCTTCATCGGCGCCACCACAATGGTGACCATGACCTACCGTCCCTCCGAGAAGAACAAGGTGCAGGGCTTTCACGATGTCACCCTGTTCGGCATCGTTGCCTTCGCGTCGCTGATGTCGGGCAAGGTGCTCAACGCCTGGGGATGGGATGCGCTCAACACCCTGTTCTGGCCGGTTGCCCTGTTCTGCCTGCTGGCGCTTGGCGCACAGGTCTTCTGGGAACGCCGCCGGTCATTCTGATCAGCTGACGGGACCGGCTGCCGGTCTGTCCCGCTCCACTCCGGATTTTGGGCACGCCGGCATCGAACTTCCCAATCTGGCAACGTTTCCCAGAGCTTATTGGCCACCTTCGGGCAATAACACTATATGTGCCCTTGACGGCACCCCACCTCTGTCGCAATCATCCGCCGCGATGCGGCAGGGTGCCCGGACGTGTGGTCCGTGTTCCTCTCGCCGCGGGGTTCTGGCCGGAGGGAGGATTCCGGCCAAATTGGAGGGATATCAGCATGACAATTCTTTTTGCTGTGATCGCCTGCGGATTGCTTTCCGTTGTTTACGCCATCTGGGCGACCAAGTCGGTGATGGCCGCCGACCAGGGCAACGCACGCATGCAGGAAATCGCAGGCTACATTCGTGAAGGCGCTCAGGCCTACCTGAACCGCCAGTACACCACCATTGCCATTGTTGGCGCGGTTGTTTTCGTCATTACCTGGGCGCTGCTCGGCTCCACGGCTGCCATCGGCTTCCTGATCGGCGCTGTGCTGTCGGGTGCTGCGGGCTATGTCGGCATGCACGTCTCTGTCCGCGCCAACGTGCGCACGGCACAGGCCTCTGCGGTCAATCTTGCCGGCGGCCTCGACATCGCCTTCAAGGCGGGCGCCATCACCGGCATGCTGGTGGCAGGCCTCGCGCTTCTCGGCGTTGCTGTCTACTACTACATCCTCACCGGTCCGATGGGACTGGCGTCAGACAGCCGTCAGGTGATTGACGCACTGGTGGCGCTCGGCTTCGGCGCATCGCTGATCTCGATCTTCGCCCGCCTCGGCGGCGGCATCTTCACCAAGGGCGCCGACGTTGGTGGTGACCTTGTCGGCAAGGTTGAAGCCGGCATTCCCGAAGATGATCCACGCAACCCGGCAACCATCGCCGACAACGTCGGCGACAATGTCGGCGACTGCGCAGGCATGGCAGCCGACCTGTTTGAAACCTATGCGGTGACCGTTGTCGCCACCATGGTTTTGGGCGCCATCTTCTTCGGCGGTACGGATATCCTTGGCTCCGTCATGCTCTATCCGCTGGCCATCTGCGGTGCCTCGATCATCACCTCGATCGCCGGCACCTTCTTCGTCAAGCTCGGCCAGAACGGCTCGATCATGGGCGCGCTCTACAAGGGCCTGATCGTTACCGGCCTGCTGTCGATCGTCGGTCTGGGCGGCGCAACTTCGCTGACCATCGGCTGGGGCGACATCGCGCTTGCTGACGGAACCATGATCAACGGTACCAAGCTGTTCGCTTGCGGCGTGGTCGGCCTGATCGTCACCGCGCTGATCGTGGTCATCACCGAGTACTACACCGGCACCAACAAGCGTCCGGTCAACTCGATCAGCCAGGCTTCGGTCACCGGTCACGGCACCAACGTGATCCAGGGCCTTGCCATCTCGCTGGAATCGACCGCCATGCCGGCAATCGTCATTGTCGGCGGCATCATCTCGACCTACCAGCTTGCCGGTCTGTTCGGCACTGGTATCGCGGTCACCGCCATGCTCGGCATCGCCGGCATGATCGTCGCACTCGATGCCTTCGGCCCTGTCACCGACAATGCCGGCGGTATCGCCGAAATGTCGGGTCTTCCGCCGGAAGTCCGTCAGGCAACCGATGCGCTCGACGCGGTTGGAAACACCACCAAGGCCGTCACCAAGGGCTATGCCATCGGTTCCGCCGGCCTGGGTGCACTGGTGCTGTTCGCAGCCTATTCGAACGACCTTCAGTTCTTTGCCGCCAAGGCAAACGCCGAAGGCTCGACCCTTTATCCCTACTTCAAGGATATGGGCGAGATCTCGTTCGATCTGTCCAACCCCTACGTGGTTGCAGGCCTGATCTTCGGTGGTCTGATCCCTTACCTGTTCGGCGGCATCGCCATGACGGCTGTTGGCCGTGCGGCAGGCTCCATCGTCGAGGAAGTGCGCCGGCAGTTCAAGGAAAGCCCGGGCATCATGGCAGGCACACAGAAGCCTGACTATGGCCGCGCTGTCGACCTTCTGACCAAGGCCGCGATCCGCGAGATGATCGTGCCCTCGCTGCTGCCGGTTCTGGCTCCGCTGTTCGTCTATTTTGGCGTGCTGCTGATCTCCGGTTCCAAGGCCTCGGCCTTTGCGGCACTCGGCGCATCGCTCCTCGGCGTGATCGTCAACGGCCTGTTCGTCGCCATCTCGATGACCTCGGGTGGTGGTGCGTGGGACAACGCCAAGAAATCCTTTGAAGACGGTTTCGTCGACAAGGATGGCGTCAGGCACGAGAAGGGCTCCGAGGCGCACAAGGCATCCGTGACCGGTGATACGGTCGGCGATCCTTACAAGGATACAGCCGGTCCGGCCGTCAACCCGGCCATCAAGATTACCAACATCGTCGCGCTGCTGCTGCTCGCAGTGCTTGCGCACTGATCCCGAAAACGGATCATCTGAAACTGAAAACCCCGCGGAGAGCGATCTCCGCGGGGTTTTTGTATCGTATACCGTTTTGGCTGGCTTCGACGAACCGGTGTGGCCCGGGGCCTAGTTGCCACCGCCAAGAATGTTGCGGGCTGTGCTTGCAGCCGATTCCGAACTTGTCGCACCCGACATGACCTGTGCCAGGAAGGACTTGTCGACACCGCCGGTCGGTGTGGTCCGGGAGATCATGTCGAACACCCTGCCATCCTGCAGCGTGTAGTTGGCGATCTGCTTGACCGTGCCTTCTTCATCGAAATAGACCGCCAGAACCGACTGGTCGACCAGCTTCGGCTTCATGAACATCGCGCCGCGCGTGCGCTTCTGCGACACGTAGTAGAAAACTTCGTTGTCGAAGGTTGCTGTTGTCGACGGCGTGCCCAGCGACAGCAGCACCTGCTCGCGGCTTGATCCGACAGGCGTCAGTTCAAGCGCGGTCTGATCGACGACGTACCCCTGATTGAAGACTTCACCGGTGGTGCAGCCGCCCAGAGCGACCGTTGAGATGACCGCAATTGCAGCGCCGAGACGCAAATTCCGTCCGGTTGCCTTGAAAACTCTTATCGTCAACGACATCTCCCTTTGGCACGCGGGCCCGAAAGCCGCAGCCATTGCGTTTTGCGTCCCATTCGGTAAACCAGCTTCCGCACGGATGCAACACGCCAGTCTCTCGCAGTTGCGTTGATATCCATCGGCCATTGAAGGCAATTTCATGATCTGGAACCTGTTCAAGCGAAAAAAATCCAATCAGGCTCTGGTTGAAAGGCAATATGCCGAGATTACCGGAGCGGCCCGCTCGCCGGTTTTTTACGAGGCGATGGGCGTGCCCGATACGGTCATGGGCCGGTTCGAGATGATTTCGATCCATCTTATCATGTATCTGCGCCGGGCCAGCTCGGCGGGGGAGGCCACAAAGGGGCTCGCGCAGGATCTGGTCGATGCCTTTTTCGAGGACGTGGACCATTCGATCCGTGAACTCGGCATTGGCGACATGGGGGTGCCCAAGCGGATGAAAAAACTGGCCAAGATGTTTTACGGCCGCGTGACGTCCTACGGCCAGGCGCTGGACACGGATGATCGGCAGGGCCTCGTCGAGGCGCTCAGGCGCAATCTTCATCCCGAGAGCGGAGATGATGCGCCGTCCACTCAGGCGCTTGCCGACTGGATGCTCGCCACCGAGCGAACGCTTCAAGACGTGCCTGAAGAAAAGCTTGCGGCGGGGCTGCTGTCGTTCAGGGCTGCCGATAGGGAGACTATCTGATGAGTGAACCCGGCAAGGATGAGTTTTCCTACGAGGTCAAGGTCAGCCATGTGTCGGCCAATCCGTTCACGGTCAGGATTTCGGCCGATGCTGCCGACCTCAAGCGGTTGAGCCGCCAGTGGGGCGTGCCCGAGGTCCAGAGCTTTGAGGCCGAACTGGTCCTCGGTCGCTGGAAACGCGATGGTGTGCGGGTAAAGGGCCATGTCAGCTCCGCAATCGTTCAGGAATGCGTCGTCACCCTGGATCCGGTGAAGCAGCAGATCGAAGAGGACCTGGAAGCGGTTTTCCTGCCCGAGAATTCGCGGCTGGCGCAGCGGATGGTGGATGGCAATGGCGAGATGTTCCTCGATCCGGACGGTCCTGATCTGCCCGAGCTGTTCAATGGCGATTCGATAGATGTCGGCGCCGTTGCCGCCGAGTTTGCAGCCCTTTCGATCGATGCCTATCCACGCAAGGAAGGCCTGGAATATACCGACCGCATTGAAAGTGACCCAATTTCGGACAAAAAACCGTCACCTTTTGCGGTTCTGCAGGGACTCAAGCGCGACGAATCCTCCGGTTAGCTTCACAAGTGATGACAAAGCGGTTGTACACCGTGCGAAAACGGGTATTTTCTGCCCACAAATCCGGCCTGTAGAGCCGGGGATATAGGATGGGGCGTGATCAGGATAGCGGTTGATTTGATGGGGGGCGACCATGGTCCCAAGGTTGTCGTGCCCGGCGTTGCAAAGGCGCTGGAACGTCATCCGGACATCCGCTTCACCCTGTTTGGCCTTGAAGGCGAATGTACCCCCGTACTCGAAAAGTATCCGGCACTGCGCGAGGCATCCACTTTCGTGGCCTGCGAAGTTGCCGTGAGCATGGACGACAAGCCGAGCCAGGCGCTTCGGCACGGCCGTTACCGGTCGTCGATGTGGCGCGCCATTGAAGCGGTCAAGACAGACGACGCTGATGTCTGCGTCTCGGCCGGCAACACCGGTGCCCTGATGGCGATGTCACGGTTCTGCCTGCGCACCATGGCCAATATTGACCGGCCGGCGATTGCCGCGATCTGGCCGACCATGCGTGGCGAGAGCATCGTTCTCGACGTTGGCGCGACCGTCGGTGCCGATGCCCAGCAGCTCATCGATTTCACCATGATGGGGGCTGCCATGGCCCGCGCGCTGTTCGAGATCGAAAAGCCGACGGTCGGCCTGCTCAATATCGGTGTAGAGGAAATCAAGGGCCAGGAAGAAGTCAAGGAAGCCGGACGCCTGATCCGCGAGGCTGCAATGCCGAGCTTTGACTATTTCGGTTTCGTCGAGGGCGACGATATCGGCAAGGGAACCGTCGATGTGGTCGTGACCGAAGGTTTTTCCGGAAACATCGCGCTCAAGACCGCTGAAGGCACGGCCCGCCAGATCGCAAGCTATCTGCGCGCGGCGATGTCGCGAACCCTGATGGCCCGCATCGGCTACATTTTTGCCAAGGGCGCATTCGATTTGCTGCGCGAGAAAATGGATCCCGGCAAGGTCAATGGCGGTGTCTTCCTGGGGCTCAACGGCATTGTCATCAAAAGCCACGGCGGCGCCGACGCGGAAGGCTTTGCCGCAGCCGTCGATGTTGGCTATGACATGGCCAGAAACGGCCTCAAGGCCAAAATCGAACACGATCTCAAACTCTATCATACCCGGCGGTCAGCTCTCGCTGTTCCGGCCGTGGACAGTTCTTCCAGCTAGGATGCCAGCATGATCCGTTCCGTTGTCCGTGGTTTCGGGGCCCACCTCCCTGATCGCATTATGAAAAACAGCGATCTTGAAGGCGTTGTTGAAACCAGCGATGAATGGATCGTTCAGCGCACCGGCATTCGCCAGCGCCATATTGCCGGCGAGGGCGAAACCACGGCCTCTCTCGGCGAGATGGCTGCCCGGGCCGCACTTGATCGCGCCAACATGACCCCGGCGGACATTGATCTGATCATTTGCGCCACATCCACACCCGACAACACTTTTCCCGCCACTGCGGTGAATATCCAGAACCGGCTCGGTATGCACCACGGTGCGGCTTTCGATGTTCAGGCTGTCTGCTCGGGCTTCATTTTCGCGCTCACGACTGCCGACAGCTACATCAAGTCCGGCCTGGCCAAGCGCATCCTCGTCATTGGCGCGGAAACCTTCTCGCGTATTCTCGACTGGAACGACCGGACGACCTGCGTTCTTTTCGGCGACGGCGCCGGTGCGGTTGTGCTGGAGGCCGCCGAAGGCGAGGGGACGACGGATGATCGTGGCATTCTGACCGCGCATTTGCGCTCGGACGGCGCCCATCGCGAGAAACTCTATGTAGATGGTGGTCCTTCGACCACGGGCACAGTCGGTCATTTGCGCATGCAGGGCCGGGAAGTGTTCAAGCACGCTGTCGGAATGATCACCGATGTGATCGAGGCTGCCTATGCAGCCACCGGCATGGGGTCCGAGGATATTGACTGGTTCGTACCCCATCAGGCCAACCGCCGGATCATCGATGCCTCGGCCCGCAAGCTCGGGATCGATGATTCCAAGGTCGTCGTCACCGTCGATCATCACGGAAATACCTCTGCGGCCTCGATTCCGCTGGCTCTGGCCGAAGCCGCCGGGGATGGCAGGATCAAGCAAGGTGATCTGGTTCTGCTGGAAGCCATGGGCGGCGGATTCACTTGGGGATCGGTGCTTCTGCGCTGGTAGCCACGGCGTTTGCAAAACAGAATATTAACCATCCCCGCACTGCTGTTTGGGCGCGGGTGACGGAAATTGGTTGCATTTGCGGGAGTTGCTTGACCTTGAGGAACATGATCCATAAAGTTACCAGACTGCATCTATGGGCGGCGGGGAAGCTGACCAGTTTGGTTGGAAAATATGAGTGGTAAAACAATTACCAGAGCTGATCTTGCGGAAGCGGTTTTCCGCAAAGTCGGGCTTTCTCGAACTGAATCAGCGGAACTCGTTGAGATGGTCATAGATGAAGTGTGTGGTGCGATTGTCCGGGGCGACAGCGTCAAGCTTTCCTCCTTTGCCACATTTCAGGTGCGTGACAAGAAGGAGCGCATCGGGCGCAATCCCAAGACCGGTGAAGAAGTTCCGATCAGCCCGCGCCGCGTGATGACCTTCAAGGCATCAAATGTCCTCAAGAACCGGGTTCTCAAGGGCCACCTCGCGCGCAAGGGCAAGGCCAAGCCCTGAGATTAGTGTTGTTCCGGCGCTGAGCGCCAAAACAGGCGCAATCCCTGTACGGGGCCAATCGCGTCTTGAGCAGCACTTGATATTTCGGCCGCAAAGCTTTGAAATGATGTCTGCACAACGGTCCCTGACCGCGATTCGTGATGCCGCCGGTACGGTGTCACGTGCAGCGTTTGGATTTGTTCGTCTGCGAAGCAAGTGCTGCGCATCAATGTGGAAGTGCTGCAGCGTCCTTTGCCGGTTTTACCGGGCGCGGGACGCTTTTTGAGATCGGAGTGGCCCAATGGACAAGAGCCCTGACGCGTTCCGGACAATTTCCGAAGTGGCGGAAGACCTGGATCTTCCGCAGCATGTGTTGCGGTTCTGGGAAACAAGGTTCAGCCAGATCAAGCCGATGAAGCGCGGCGGTGGCCGGCGCTACTACCGTCCCGACGACATAGAACTGCTCAAGGGCATCCGGATTCTCCTTTATGATCAGGGCTATACCATCAAGGGCGTCCAGAAGCTGCTGAAGCAGAACGGCAACAAGTTCGTCATTGCCATCGGCAGTGGGGACATGGCCGCGGTGGAAGCGCTGTCAGCCGCCATGATGGAAGAGCAGCCCGCCGCGCGTGCGCCGGCGACTGAAGAAGACCAGCTGGTCGGCAAGCCGAGATTGCCCTCCACCCGACGGTTTTTCGGACTGGGCGGCGAAGCCGGCAAGCCGGAGGCAGAAGCGCCCGAGAGCGGGGCAGGCGGCCTCAAGCGCGATGACCGCGCATTGTTGCAGGAAGCGCTCTACGATTTGCTCGAATGCAAGCGTCTGCTCGACCAGGTGCGTTGACCCAAGGCACCGCGACGAGTGTCCATATGTTTGCCGTTTGCGGTGATCAGATCTAGTTCAGCAGCTTGCTGTGCAGGCCCCGGGCTTCGGCGATCGCTGCCTCAAGATGCGCTTCCAGACGCGCAAGCCCCTTTGTTCTCGCCAAAGCCAGGGCCATGTCCAGTTGCATGATCAGCATGGCAATACGGTCATGTTCGTCCTGCGTCGCCAAAGTTACGGTTTCCGGAACAGGTCGGGAGAGGCGGCGCAAGGTCATGAGCGGGCGGTAAACCCTTCGAAGTAGGATTTGAGATCCTCCCGGGAAAACTGCTTCTCGATCTCCTCCGGGGTCATCGTATCGGCGCCGAACCAGGGAAATTTCTTGTCGTCAAAGCTGTCGGTCAGGAAATCGATGAATGCCCTGTGGCGTGCGCTCTTGGCCACCTCGGGATGCGTTGCAAGCCAGATCTCGACGCGAAAATCGAAGCCGAGATCGATGTGTTCGACGTCTCCGCCGATGGCCCTGGCGTAATTCGGCATCAGCCCGATGCCAGCGCCCTTGGCAACGGCCCAGTAGTGCGCCGAGGAGAAATTGGTCTTCATCCTGACCATGCGTTCGGCGATCTTGGGGCCGAAGATCTTGTCCAGCTCATAGCCGCGCAACTGGTCGGTCTGCTGTTCGACAACCCGGTGGTTGACCATGTCGGCAACGTTTTTCGGCCGTCCGAACTGTTCGAGATAGGAGGTGCTGGCAAACGGGACCAGATGCAGGTAGCCAAGCCGTTTGGCCTTGAGTTCAGGCCGGTTGGGCATCTCCAGTTGCACGGAGATGTCGGCTTCCATGCGCAACACATCAACCGAACGCATGGCGCATTGCAGTTCGACCCGGTTCTGGGCGCCGGTGTCGTTCATGTAGTCGACGATGCGCGGGGTGAGCCAGAAACTGCCCAGGCCTTCGGTTATCGCCAGCCGGATCGGACCGCTTGCCTCGCGCTCCGCCATCGCCGCGACCCGCCACATGTCCGAAACCGAGCTCTCGACGTCGCGTGCGGCGAGCACAACCCTGCGCCCTTCATCGGTCAGCCGCACGCCTTCGGCTTCGCGAAAAAGCAGAAGATAGCCTAGCTGGTCTTCAAGACGGGAGATGGTGCGTCGCGCCGTGTTGACAGACATCCCGAGCTCTTCCGAAGCCTTGCGAAAACTGCACAGTCTCGCGACGGCCAGGAAGATTCTGATGCTGTTCCAATCGGCGTTGCGCCATTGGTGTTCCATGGGTGGAACTCTCTGTTTCATTCTTTGCCAAAGTCAAATCGGACCAGCGTGGCTAGGGTACCCTATCAGAAGGGGTTCCCGGTCATGTCCGCCACACCACACAATAGTTTTTCACCGTCAAATGCAAGTGCATTGGCCGCGGAAGCGGCTCTGGAAGCCGAGCGTATGCAGCGCGCCGCTGCCATGGTCACCGTGACCAACCGTCTCGAGCACTCCGAGGTTCCGCGTCTGCTTGAAGCGGCAGGCAAGGTTATCGGCCGTCTGGCCGCGCCCGAAACCGTCATTCGCGTCGCGGAGAAGAACGCCGATGCCGTGTGGCTGTTCACGCGCCGCGGCAGAAGCCGTCCGGAAGGCTTCATGTCTGCCCTGCTGCTCAATGAGGCCGGCCGGTCTGCGCTGTTTGACGGATCCCTGAACCTGCTCGATCCGCAGAACGAGTATCTGGTCTGCCAGCATGAACGCCCGGCCGCAATCTATGTCTGGGCGAGTTTCACGCCCGGCGTTCTCGCAGCCGGCATCAACCGGGTGATGGACCGGTTTGATTCTCCCCATTATGCCCAGGCCGATATCATCTCGACCTCGTTCACCCTGCGCGGCCATCGCGCCATGGTGCGGCGAGGGTTCGAGCAGGGGGTCTGGCACGACGGTACCTTTCTCGAGGATTTTTACATGATCCCGCGCCGTCCCAAGACACTCGCCTCGCGTCAGCCGAGCTATGCCACCTACGACCCTGTGCTGCGCCCGACCGGCATCAGGGTGGTCAACGGCTTTGACGACATGATGCGCGTCGCCGCGGTCCGTTCGGCGGTCTATATTGGCGACCAGTCCTGTCCCTATGATGAGGAATTCGACGGCAACGACCTTGCCGCGACCCACCTGCTGGCATTGGTCAACAACGAGCCGGCCGGTTGCATGCGCCTGAGGTTCTTCGGCGACTTTGCCAAGCTTGAGCGTCTGGCCGTGCGCAAGGAGTTCCGGACCTCCAGGACAGCATTCGAACTGGTCCGCGCCAGCGTTGCCCTGTGCAAGGAAAAGGGCTTCAGGCGGATCTACGGTCACGCCCGGGAGGATTATCTCGGCTTCTGGCAGCATTTCGGTTTCAAGCTCAAGGAAAACGGCGCGCCGTTCGCGTTCTCCGATCACGTCTTTGTCGAGATGGTGGACGAGATCGAGCCTTCTGCGACCGCGCTGTCGCTCAAGGATGATCCCTATCGCCTGATCCGTCCTGAAGGGGCCTGGCATGCGCCGGGACCGCTGGAAACTTCCGCGCTCCGGCAGGCTGATGCGCATGGTTTACGGGTTTGAAAGGAAACAGTGATGACATCCGAGATGACGTCTGATGCCGGTTCCTATGCCTGGATCATCCGCACGCTTGTAACCTGCCGGGAGGAAGCCGACCGCCTCAAGCTGGGCGATCTGAGCCGCCTCATCAACATGGCCGTGTTGCAGACCGCACTCGACTGGGAGGGAGAGGAGCCCTCCAAGGTGTCGGACACAAGCCTCGAGGCACTGTTGCGCCTCAAAATGAAACTCGCGTTCTCGGAGCGAAGCGACAATGTCTTCGTTCTGAACTCCAAAACCGCCGGGGAAGCCTAACGACCAGCGGTTTGCCGGGCGGGCGCAGGGTTGACGCCACCGTACGCGGCGCGCCCGCCCGGTTTTATCGAATTGGATGCAGCTGCCGCAGGCGGCTGCCTGCCAAACCATATATCCAAGCCAAAGGGCCGGGATCATCTGTCATGATCCCGGCCCTCGGTATTTGTTCGTTTGACCCATGAAGCGGAGTGTCAGGAGGTGATCCTGAGCTTGACCACGCCCTTCTTGATGGTGTCGAAAATCGGTGACAGCTGACTGCGCGAGGGCGCGTCGAAATAGTGGCTCTTGCTCGACGCACATTCGGAGAGCAATGTCCCGGTCCCGGTATCGGTTTCCTCCAGCCGGATCGTGTAGATTTCGATGCCGTCCTCTTTCGCGTTCGTGCAGGCCGCCAGGGTCTTCTTGTCCAGCGCATTATTGGTTTGGGCGCTCGAGGCCGCAGTAAGGTTGTCCAGCCGTCCGTCAACCAGGTAGCCCATGCTGGTGTAGCCCGACCCCAGATTGTTGTTCAGATTGCCGAACGAATTCTGGCCGTCGGTCAGGAAGATCATGATCTTTTCGACCGAACTGTCGCTTTCGCTGGCCCCGCCGGTGAACGGTTCGCGGCTCGACAACACCCGCCATCCCCACATCACGCCTTCGAGCATGTTGGTCGAACCGCTGGCCTCCAGCTTCTTCACTGTCTTGGTGATGTCGGATGCCTTTGAGGTCAACGGCACCAGGGGTTCGACCTCACAGCCGAAGGCAGGGCCCTTCGGGTCTTTCTTGTTGGAATAGAAACTTGAGGGCGAGTTGTCGATCTTCGGTTTCTTCCACTTCAGCATCTGCAACAGCGCGGCCACGACATTGTTCGGCTTGACGTATTTGCCGGTCTGTCCGTACCGCGAGAGCTGTTCCTCCTTGTCAGCCTCGGTGGCGTTCTTGCCCTTGATCGGCGCCCCCTCGTCGGGAA
This sequence comes from Hoeflea sp. AS16, assembly GCF_038900095.1. Lineage (NCBI taxonomy): Bacteria > Pseudomonadati > Pseudomonadota > Alphaproteobacteria > Hyphomicrobiales > Rhizobiaceae > Hoeflea > Hoeflea sp. AS16. The sequence goes on from NZ_JBBMQQ010000004.1 coordinate 425,795, forward strand.
GGTAGGAGTTCGGATACTTCCGTGCCTCGTCCGGTTCATCGACGGCGAAGAACGGGGTGAACAGCGAATTCACATCCGAGACATCTGGAACCGTGTCGTCTACATCGTGCAGCGCGTTCTTCTTCGGGACACGTGTTTCCACGCAACCGGGCCACTTGACGTTGAGGTGCTTGAACAGGGCAAACCGGCTGAGATTTGAGGGAAGGTCGGACTGCGGCACAGGTGCCTTGGCGTCCTGGTCGAGCCAGTCTGCTCCCGGCTTCACGATCATCCCAAGTCCGTTGATGGTCGGGCCATATTCCGGTCCGACATTGACGAACCCGGCATAGGGCACCAGCGCAAACTTGATCTGGTCTTCTTCAAGCCCCAGATCCGACATCCCCTCGATAAGGCCGATGACTGCATTCTGCATGGAGACCAGTTTGCCTCCGGCCATCGATCCGGTGGTGTCGAGTACGAGGGCGATCTCGTATTTCGTATATGCGAAGGTTGCCTCCGCATTGACCGTCACGGGCATGGTTTTCTTGCCGACGATGCCGCCGAAAACCAGCGGCCGGTCGATGCCGGCTTTAACGCTGGCCACGCCATCATTGAGGCTGACAGACAGTTGAGCGACGGAAAATCCGTAATTGGCACTGATGACGTTTCGGGCAATGTCCTCGGCCTGCCAATTCGGGATGTTGCCCTCGCGAGCGACTGCCAGCGCAGCTGCGTCAGCCGCATTTTGCAATGCGCTCCTGTCGAGGCTCAATCCGGCATAATCAACCGCCAGCCCGCCTGCCAGCATGACCGGTACTGCAAGAAACCCGAAGGTCAATCCGAAATTGCCGGATGTGTCACGCTTGAAGGACTGTTTGTTGAGCATGTGTTGGCCCCGGTCTCGCTGGCGTCGGCTCGATACCAGATCCAATTTGTTAGCTCTCGCCCTTGCGGGTTGAGGTTGCTTGTAGACTCCATAATGCCGGCAAGGGTTAAAAAACCAGTTTCTAATATACGGACATGTTTATCTGTCTCTATGTTTGTCGGAAACGCAGAAGACGTGCCCTGACGTTTGTCCGGACCGGTGACGCCATATCGCACACCGCCGGCCTTCGGTAGCAGTTGATCACTCCGGCGGCGACCCGGTCGTCCGGTAGTCCTGGGTACAAGGATCGGAAACCGGCCGGCGGTTGAATGCCCGGCGCCCGATCACGCAACCCGGAGCTCGGTCCGTCAGGCGAGAACTGCCCGGTTCAGGGTCGCCACCGGGGCATTCAGAATCCAGATCAGCCCCGCCGGATGGTAGTTGATCTCGGTCTGTCCGTTCAGGGCAGCGCTCAGGTGGCGGTCAAGGATCTGTGTGCCGAAACTGGTCTGGTCCGGCGGCGTGACCGGCGGACCTCCGGTTTCCTGCCAGCGCAATTCCAGCCGTTCGCCGGTCTCGCTTTGCTGTTCTGCCCAGCGGATTTCAACCTTGCCGGAATCGACACTGAGGGCGCCATATTTTGAGGCATTGGTGGCAAGTTCATGAATGGCCATTCCGAGATTTTGCACAGCATCCGACCCCAGGTAGAACTCCGGACCATCGAGCACGATGGTGGTGCCGATCGTGCCGAAGGTGCTCAGATGGTTCTCGACCAGGTCCCGCATGGTAATCGCTTTCCATTCGCTGGCTGTCAGCAGATCGATAGAGCGGCCAAGGCCTGCAATCCGGTCCGCGGTCGTCGCCACCAGTTCCTGCGGTGTCTTTGCCTTCTTCGAGCTTTGCCGCACCATCGCCAGCACCACGGAAATCAGGTTCTTGGTCCGGTGGGCCAGTTCCCGCATCACCATTGTCAGCTGTTCTTCCTTCTGACTGCGGTCGTATGATGCATTCGAAAGCGCCCGCGCGATCAGGTCGAGCTCCCGGATCCGGGTCTGGATTGGCGGCACAATACGGCCCGCGCCGAGGCCTTGCGCCATCCGGGCGATGCCTCGGACCTCGGTCTGGATCAGCTTCGATGCGGCGTAAATCACAATGACACACACACCCAGCAGCACCAGCGTCCCGGCAATCAGGATTCTCCATGTCTTCAGGATCGGCGCCTGGGCTGAGGCGAACGGACCCGCTATCACCGCGTTCCAGGGCGTTCCCCTGATGGGCGCATAGGCGAGAATCTGCTCCTCCGGCCCCTCGAAACGGGTGATGAAGGGCAAGTTCGAAATATCTTCGGTACGGATCTCGCCCGGCAGGATGTCGGGCGAGGTCATTGCGATCGATATCGGGCTTTCGGGCACCATCATGTTGCCGTCGCCGTCGATGATCGCCGCCGTCCAGCCATCTGGAAGCGGCAACTCCGCCACTGCGCCGACAAGGTCGTCGGCATTCATGGTTGTCACCAGCATGCGCGCATTGGAGATCGCGGAAACCTCGATCGGCTTGAGGACGTTGAACACCCATTTGCCGCTGGTTTTTCCCATGAAGAAGTTCGAGACGACGGGACGGCCGTTTTCCATCGCCCGGTTGAAGCCTGCGGTATCGGCGATCGTTCCCAGCGCGGCGCCGTAGTCCACACGGGTATTGAGGATCTGGTTTCCGGCCTCATCGACGACGATGACGAACTGGCCGGTTTCGCGAAGCGCAAACTGGCTTCGGCGGTGAAAGGTCCTGAGATCGCCGTTGGCCAGCTCTTCGGTCGACGCCAGCAGGTTCACCGTGGTCATCATGCTGTTGATGACGGGCTCCACCGCGCGCGCAATGCTCTGAGCGGACCGAAGCGTCCGTCTTTCGACGGATTCGGCTTCGTTTGATTGCAGTTGCGCTGCCAGGAACCACAAAAACAGGCTGAACGGAGCGATGATCGCGAACAGCGCAACCGCCAGCCATGTCGATATTGAGTATCTGCGCAATGCGGTTTCCGCCTGTGGTCACAAGCGGCTGAGACTTAAAGACAACCGAATGCATGTCAATTAACATGGGTTAATCCGGCCCCGAAACCTCAGGGCGCCAAGATCATATTTGGTGACGCTCCGACACAATCAGGACTCGTGAAAGTTGCCTGGGTGGTCTCGAGCCAGCCCTGGCCGGGCTGCCCGCAGCAGGCCGGGAATGGTCGCCGGTTGCTATCCGTTTGAAAACGAACCGGATATCCGTTACCGGTATTCATCCGACGGCCATCCGGCCCCAGTCAGTTTCCAGCCAGAAGGCAGTCTCATGAACCTTGATCAAGCGATGCAGGAACGCCGGTCCATTCGCGGCTTTCTCGACAAACCTGTGTCCCGGGAACTGCTGGAAGAAGTCATTGCGCTCGCCAACCGCGCGCCCTCATCGATGAACACCCAGCCCTGGCATCTGCACGTGCTCACCGGCGAGCCTCTCGAAAGAGTTCGCAAGGGCAACACCGAGCGCATGCTGGGCGGTGTGACGCCAAGCCGTGAGATCGAGGATTATGCCGCCTATGAAGGCGAGCACCGCAAACGCCAGATCGAGATTGCCGTGCAGCTGTTTGAAGCCATGGGGATCGAGCGCCACGACGCCGAACGCCGGCAGGATTGGGTGATGCGCGGATTTCGACAATTCGACGCACCGGTTTCCGTGGTGGTCTGCTTCGACCGGGATCTGCTCAACAACACGATCGCCCATTTTGACACCGGCGCCATGACCTATGGTCTTGTTCTCGCGGCCTGGAGCAGGGGGCTTGGCGCCGTGATCAACGGTCAGGGCATCATGCAAAGTCCGGTGGTGCGCGAAGTGGCGGGCATTCCCGACGATCAGGTGATCCTGACCTGCGTGGCGCTTGGCTGGCCCGACGAGACGTTTGTGGCGAACTCCGTCGTCTCCCGCCGCCGCCCGCTTGAAAATGTGGTGCGGTTCCTGGGCTTCGACGAGTAGCGGCTTGAACGGCTTTTCCCGCTTTTTACCAAAGACCTGACATTTTGCTCTTGCCCGCAAAACACTGATGATCTAAGCCCTGTCCCCAGTCGGAGCGTAGCGCAGCCCGGTAGCGCACTTGTCTGGGGGACAAGGGGTCGTGGGTTCGAATCCCGCCGCTCCGACCATTTCCAAAAATCAGGATCTCTTTGCCCAACGGCCGCCAAACAGCGGCCGGGCACCTGTTTTCCGCGGTTGTCAGGCGGGCAGGGGCCTTGCCGGTAGTCCGGCCTCGGCCCGCAGTCGCGATTGCCAGCGCATTTCCAGCGCGATGCAACCCCAGACGATTCCCATCAGCAGATAGAAATGCCGCCAGTGATCGGTGTCGATCACGTTGCCGATGATCATGTGCCCGACCAGCACGATGTAGGCGAGCATGAGATAGGGTTGCCAGGGCCGGTCGCGCAGCAGGAAGCGAAAACCCTGCACGAGCGTCCAGGCAATCAGCGTCACGTAGCTGACAAAGCCCAGCCAGCCGTAATCCATCAGCGCCTTGAGCCAGATGTTGTGGGTGTCTTCACCCCACATCAAGCCGAACTCCAGCGGGCCGATTCCGAGCGGGTGCTCCATCGCCATCAGGAACCCGATGGCGTGGCGCTCGAAGCGGCCGTGCCGCGCGCCGTCATAGGACTGCACCAGCTTGGCGCGGTCGGAAAACAGGTCCGCAATCTGGTCGAACTGCAGCGCGACGATGATTGCGCCGACGAGCAGCAGCGTCCCGATCAGCGTCATTACCAGGATCTTCAGCCGGAACGCGCCGGTGCGCTCCTTGATCAGCATCGTGGTGACGAGCAGAACCATCGTCACCGGCAACAGGCCCCAGGCGGCGCGGGAGAACGAGAAGAACACCCCCAGGACCAGGATCACCAGTCCGGCGATGCGCAGCGGCGCAGTCTTCAGCGTGCCCGTCAGCAGCCCGTACATGAGGTAGAGAGCCGGCAGCACCAGGTAGGGGCCGAACACGTTGGGATCCTGAAACGCGCCCATCGCCCGGCCATAGCGGGTGAACACCTCGCCGCCGGGAATCGCACCGAGATAACCCAAAATGCCCAGCAACGCGGTAATGATGGCGGCGGCAACATAGGCGCGGAAGATCAGCGGCAGCCGCCGCTGGTCGGCCTCGATGATCGCGGCGAAGAACATCGAGGTAAACGCCAGAAACAGCGACACCGCGAGATACATCGGCGTGTCCTTGACGTCGTCCATCGTCAGGATCGAGAACATGCCGCCGATGTTGAAGATCACGTAGAGCGTGATCAGCGGTGCGATGTGCCGCGACAGCCGCAGCCCGAACACCGCCCAGACGCCGATCAGCACCACCAGGAAAAGCTCATAGGGCGCTGGCTCGTTGATCACGAAGCCGGACAGGAACACGCCAAAGGCCACCAGCATCGAGGCCAGCATCGAGATCGCCGCGCGTTGCGGCTGAAACAGGACAGGTGCTGGCAGGGTGGCGCTGGTCAATAGGCGTTTTCCGTGTTGAGCAGTTTGAGCGGTGTCAGGAAAAGGATCTTGAGGTCGAACAGCAGGGACCAGTTCTCGATGTAGTAGAGATCGCAAGCCGTACGCTGCTTGATCTTCTCGTCATTGTCGATTTCGCCACGCCAGCCATTGATCTGGGCCCAGCCGGTAACACCGGGCTTGACCCTGTGCCGGGCGAAATAGCCATCGACAACCTCGGCAAAAAGCCGGTCATGCGCTGCGGCGACAACGGCATGTGGCCGTGGGCCGACCAGCGAAAGTTCACCGCGCAGCACGTTGAAGAACTGCGGCAACTCGTCGATCGATGTCTTCCGGATGAAGCGCCCGACCTTGGTCACACGCGGGTCGCCCTTGGTCACCGCCGCCCGCGCGGTGGGATCGCACTGATCGGTGTACATCGAGCGGAATTTCAGCACGGAGATGACTTCGTTGTTGAAGCCGTGCCGTTTCTGCCTGAACAGCACCGGGCCTTTTGAATCGAGCTTGATGGCGATTGCGGTTCCGACCATCACAGGCCAGAGCACCGCGATGGCCAGCAGCGAAAAGAAGATGTCGAAGGCCCGCTTGGCGACAGAGTCCCAGTCGGTGATCGGCCGGTCGAAGATGTCGAGCATCGGCACGGCGCCGACATAGGAATAGGCGCGCGGCCGGAACCTGAGCTTGTTGGCGTGCGCGGCAAGGCGAATGTCCAGCGGCAGGATCCAGAGTTTCTTCAGCAACTCGAGAACCCGCGTTTCCGCATTCAGCGGCATGGCGATGATCAGCATGTCGATCCGCGCCATGCGGGCGAATTCCACCAATGCGTCGATGTTTCCCAGCTTCGGATAGCCGGCAATCATCGGCGGCGAGCGCCGGTCGTCGCGATCATCGAAAAAGCCGCATATCCGGATGTCGTTGTCGGCATCCTGTTCGATCGAGCGGATCAGCGCCTTGGCGATGTCTCCGCCGCCGACGATCACCGCCCGCCGTTCCATGATCCCGTTTCTGGCCCAGCGCCTGATGCCGAAGGATACGAGGTTGCGTTCGATGACCAGGGCAATCGCCCCGGAGACATACCAGGCCGCAAACCAGAACCGCGAGAACGCCAGTCCGTACTGCATGAAAAACGCCAGCAGCGCGATGATCGCAAAGGCGATCGACCATGCGCTCAGGACCTTGGGCAGGGTTCGCAAGGCGCTTCTGAGCGCGGGAACCTGGTAGCCGTCGGCAATCTGGATCAGCAGCACGGCCAGTGTCGAGCCGATCAGGATGGCCGGAACGTACAAGTACAGCGTCGCGTCCGGGGAAATGCCGACATAGAGCGCGTGGACGATAAGGCCTGTCAGCGCCAGCAGCGCGAATTCCGCCAGCCGCAGCGAACCGATGATCATCGTCGGGGAATAGTTTTCCTGCGAAAGACGGTTGGCGGTCTGGCGCGCCAGGCGGCTCATTTCAACGACAGGCTTGCCGTCCGCGCCCTTGAGACTCGGTTTGACCTTGATGTCGGCCATGGCCTTGCGAATGCCATCGGAATTGAACGCGTCTTCGCGGTCGAACTTGTTCACGGTCGAACTCTCCCCGGAAACCTATTCAACCTCGATATCATGTGCTCCCTAAGAAAGGCTTGACGCTGCCTGACCCGGAGTGTCCCGCAATCGCCCATCCAGGCAATCCTGATAGAGCGTCGCCATCTTGCTGGCCATTGTTTGTGCTGAGAAATTCTCTCTGAAAGCGGTCATTTCCGGCATCGCGTCGGCCAGCCAGCGTGGATCGGCAATGGCATGCGCCATGGCCGCCGCCAACGCCTCGATGTCCCCCGGTGGCACAAATCCGGCAAAGCCGGCGCCGAGGATTTCCGGTATGCCGCCGACTTCGGTGGAGATCACCGGTTTGCCCGCGGCAACGGCTTCGAGAACGATATAGGGCATGGATTCAGCCCTTGAGGGAATGACAACCGTCCGGGCCATCGCGAAAGCGTCACGCGCCGGCATGGCGTCGTGCATTTTCACCCGGTCGCCCATGCCCAGGACATCAAGCCGTGCCTGGTAACGCGCCTTGTCGTCACCATCGCCGACCATGACGCCACGCAAAGGTTTGCCGGCCAGTTGTTCGGCGCGGCGGAGCGCCTCAATGAACACGTCCGGTCCCTTGAGATCGCGCATCATGCCGATATAGAGAAAATCCACTGCCTGCGGATCGTTTTCCACCGGCTCGAATTCATGCGCTCTCAGGCCGTTGTGGATCAGTCGCCAGGGTACTCGCGGCACCCCGATCTTCGTTTCGTAGGTGCGCCGCTCGTAGTCGGAAACGAACACCAGATTGTCTGTCCAGCGCTCGAGCAGCCGCTCGATCGCGAAATAGGCCTGCCCGCGCAAGGTTCTCTCGCTGTAGTGCAGGCTCCCGCCATGCGGGGAATAAAGACGGGCAACGCAAGACCTTGATACCCGTAACCGTGAGCCGATCAATCGCACGAAAGCGCCGCCCTTGGCGCCATGTCCGTGCAACACATCAGGCTGCAAATTCTTGACTTCACCAAGGGTTTTCAGGGCCGTGGTGATGTCGGATAGCCCCAGGGACCGGCGAATGGGCAGACGTGTGAGCCCAAGTGCCAGATGAGGCATGATGCTTTCGAACAGCTTGTCCTCGTAAGCGCCGCCCGTTGTGGAATCGCAGATGATTCCGACCTGATGGCCCGCCTTGGCATGCTCTTCCGCCAGGTCCCGCACGTGGCGGAAGATGCCGCCCACCGGCGACCGGAAGCAATGGAGGATCCGCAAGGGTGTGTGTGCTGCCATGAGGTTAGAATAGCCGCTCACGCACATAGATCGTGTCGCCCGCAAGGATCGGATCGGTGATCTTGACCCTCCCGGTCATGATCTTGCCGTTGATATTGCGGGTAATGTCGACATTGCGCTGGTTGGCCCGCGAGGAGAAACCGCCGGCAATGGCAATTGCGTTCTGCACGGTCATGCCCGCGACATAGGAATACTGGCCGGCCTGGCCGACTTCGCCCATGATGAAGAAGGATCTGTACCGGTCGATCTCGATCGAAACGTCGGGATCGCGCAGGTAGCCCTGCCTCAGGCTCGCTGCGATGCTGCCTTCGAGTTCCTGCAAGGTGCGTCCGCGCGCCGGCACTGCGCCGATCAGCGGGAAGGCGATGTATCCCGACTGGTCGATGGTGTAGGTGCCGGTCAAGCCGGTCTGTTCGAACACGGTCACCCGCAGCCGGTCGCCGGCATCAAGCCGGTAGGGCTGCATCACGGCTTCATGGAATGCCCGCGGCGCCGGCTGGTAGCCGGAACACCCCGCCATTATGACCGCGGTCATAATGGCCGCCAGAAGATGTGTCACTTTGGACTTGGCGGGTTTCATGCTTTTACGTGCTCCACGCGAAACGTGCAAAATTGGAAACCCGTTATCGATCCATTAGGGTTAACGGCTGGTAAAACTCCGAAGATTTTTGGATCCAGCCCGTCGGCAACCGCTTCCGGCAGCTGTGATCACACGCCAGACGGGAAGGGGGCGTCAAAGGTAAAGGAACTCTGACTTTGCCTTTAACCCTTGCGTTACCATGTTCCTTTACGCTTGCGGCTCAGTACAAGTACGGAGTAGCTGCGTATGTCTGTTTCACCGATGACACAACCTGATGTGGATATTGACCTTGGCCGCCTGGTAGCGGCGGTCTGGGAAAAGAGAGCGCTTGTGGCGGGGCTGACCGCTGCGGCCGCAGGGTTGGCTTTCATCGTTACCGGCATGCTCAATCCGCTCTACAAGTCGGAAACACGGCTTCTGATCGAAACCCGCGAGCCGGTCTATTCAAGCGATCAGAACCAGCAGGCATCAGACGTCACGTTCGATGACCGCGCAGTCACCAGCCAGGTCGAGATTCTCCGTTCGACAGATCTGGTCAAGCAGGTGGCGCGCACGCTCGACCTGTCCTCACGCGAGGAATTCGATCCCGCCGCCAATCCCTCGGCCATCGGCGATCTGCTCATCATGCTCGGGCTGAAGAAGAACCCGCTCGATGTTCCCGCCGAGGAACGCATCCTCAAGGAATTTTACAAGAAGCTCGACGTTTATGCCGTGCCGGAATCGCGGGTTATCGGCATCGAGTTCTCGTCCGAAGACGCCGCACTTGCCGCAGCCGTCCCCAATGCGCTTGTCGACGCCTACCTGGCATTCCAGTCGGGCGCAAAGCTTGAAAACAATACCGACGCCAGTGCCTGGCTTGAACCGGAAATTGCCAAGCTGCGCGAGAAGGTTCGTGAATCCGAAAGCAAGGTCGCAGAATACCGTGCCCGCACCGGCCTCCTGCTTGTCAATCAGCAGGACACCATTGCTGCCAAGCAACTCTCTGATATTTCGACTGAATTGAGCCGCGTCAGGGCCGAGCGGGCAGATTCCGAAGCCCGTGCGCAATCTGTGCGCAGTGCGCTCAAGAACGGCCAGGCCGTCGATGCTGTGTCGGATGTGCTGGATTCCCCGGTCATTCAGCGGCTGCGCGAAAGCGAAGGCAATGTCCGGGCGCAACTCGCCGATCTGTCGACGACGCTTCTGGAGGCGCATCCGCGCATGAAGGGACTGCGCGCGCAGCTGGCTGATATCGAACAGCAGATCCTCGGAGAAATCCGCAAGGTACTTTCCAGCCTCGAAAGCAATGCCAAGGTGGCGCGCATTCGCGAAGAGGAACTGACGGCCCAGCTCAACGCCTTGAAAGCCGGATCGGCCCGCGAGGGCGAGGAGGCCGTTGAACTGCGCTCGCTCGAACGCGAAGCTGCAGCACAGAGAGAACTGCTGGAAACCTACCTGAGCCGCTACCGCGAGGCAGCGTCGCGCACCGAGCCCAAGGCCCTGCCTGCCGATGCCCGGGTGATTTCGCGCGCAGTGCCGGCTTCCGAAGCCTATTTCCCGAAAACCGGACCGATCATCATTGTCTCGGCGCTTGCGGCATTTCTGCTGTCTTCCATCGGCGTGATGCTGGGGGAACTGTTCTCCGGCCGCGCCTTGCGGCCATCATCCGGGCTGGTGCGGGTTGCGCCCGACGATCAGCTGCCGGTCGCAGGCAATGCGACAGGGCAGGTCGCACCGGTCGTGGCTGCGGCACAGCCGTCCGCGGACATCGCGGGACCATTGCCGCACATCTCCAATGATGCCGATGATTTCAGTGTCGAGGCGGTTGCCGAACAGCTGGTTACCGACGTGACCCCTGTGGCGGTCTGCGTCTCTCCCGAGGGCGACGAAGGCTCCGCTGCAGCCGTCATGCTTGCCCGCACGGTCGCCGGCGACGGTCTGAAAACCCTGCTGATCGATCTGACCGGGTCTGCGTGCCCGACCGAACTGATGGCCGAATCCGTGCGTCTTCCGGGCCTGACGGATCTGATGTGCGGCGAAATCAGCATTGCCGACTCGATCCATCCCGACCGGTTGTCATCGTCCCACATCATTCCGCGCGGCAACGCCAATGCAAGACGCGCCATGCGTGCCATCGACCGTTTGCCGATGATCATCGATGCGCTGACGGAAGCCTATGACCTGGTCATTGTTGAATGCGGCGCTGCCGACGCGGCCTCTATAGCCAGGGTCGCCCGTGCCGAACGTGGAGAGATCGTGCTCTCGATCTTGCGCTCCGGTGAAGCCGAAGTCGCCCGAATGCTGGCGGAATTCAATGCACAGGGCTTTGAGGATGTGTTGCTGATGACACCGGGTCAGCCGGTCAGCCCGCTCGGAAATCGCAGCACTGCTGCCTGAACAGGAAACGGATTCGGTTGATCGCGGCTTGACGCGGTCAGTCAGCTTCCTGTGCCGGCTTTGATTTGTGCACCATCAGGCTGCGCACCCGGGCCGCAATCTTGTGCAGCATCGGTGACGTCTTGATCTGCCGTTTCAGCCGGATCATGCCGACGATCAAGGGAGCGGCCAGGCGTCCCTTGAAATTGAGCGGTACGTAGCAATCCACCAGTTCTGTGCGTTGCGGACACCACGAGCGCTTGTAGAGCTGGTCGCCGACACCGAAATCGAAAACCTGGTGGCCAGCCGCAGAGGCGCGTTCGATCATCCGGTAGAACAGCAGTTCTCCGGCGCTCACATCGGCAGCCACGTCTTCATCGATCGAGCCGAATTGGCAGGTGACGTGACGATCCTTGGTGGTCAGTCCGGCCACCGAGATGATCCGGCCTGCATGGTCGCCGCCGGCAAGCTCGATGCCGTGAAGTTCGAGCGCCGGACTGCAGTTCGTGTCACGCGTCGTGGCAAGCTGGCGCAGGAAGGCTTGTATGCCCGGATCGGCAAACACGTTTGGAAGCCCTTGGGCTGTCAGCCGCACGGATTTCTGCTGAAGGAATGTGTCGAGCAACCGCAATGCCTCGGCGTCGGTGTCACCGGTGATGTGCTTGTACCCACCCATGGCCTCAAGCCGCCGCTCGGAGACGCGATACTTCTTGCGGCGGCGCTTGCCATTGATTTGGGCCAGCACCGTGTTGAAGTCTTCAAACAATGGCAGCTGGAAGCTCGGGTTCTGATGGAATACCCGCGGCAGCCTGGAAAAGGGTACGCGGGCAGCCGCGTCCGGCGTCATCTTGTCAAACAGCACGATGTCAGCCGATAGCCCGCCGCGGGACAGTGCTGCGGCCAGCTGAGCTGCAGAAACCGGTTCGATGCGGTTTGATTTCCCGGTGTCGATCAGCCCGGTGTTTTCATTGGAGTAGGCGGTTCCGGCGAAGCGGGCGATTTTCAGCCCGCCCATCCGTTCGATTTCGAGTGGCAGGATAGCAAACGGTGCGCCGTCCTGCTCCAGTGTGACGATTGAGAGGTCTTTGCCGGTTCCCTGGGCCCAGGCTTCGACCCAGGCGCGGCTTTGATGGAACGCAACCGCCGGGTCGGCTTCCAGATCCTGCCAAAGGGCAAGCACTGCGCCGGGGTGCGACGTCACCTTTGCCGCAAGCTGGTGGGCAAGTGGACGGGCGCGGTTTGCAGCTGTGCCCAGCGGCGTGGTTAGGTTCTGTGCATTCGCCATGATGTCAACGCTCTCGCAATTCCATGCTTCTTGCGGGAGCATGGCGCGGAGTATCGAAAATCGGGTAAATATCGCCGCATTGGCAGCGAAAAGCGTAACTGAAGGCTAATATGGCGTTAACGCCAAGCGGTGCCTGTGCAACCGCAGCTGTGCGTCAGGCCTGCTTGTTCTTCGGCGGACGTTCCATCCAGCGGATCACGAACATCGCAGGCACCACCCAGAGTACGCCGGTGAACAGGAAATAAAGCAGGTGCACGTACCAGGCCGATTCCGCCAGCCGGTAAGTGGCGATCGTTGTGGCAACAAGCGCGTAAAGCACCACAAGCGCGACGATGATCACGGTTCCGATGAGTTTCTTGAGGCGGACGGGCATGGGGCAGGCCTTGTGACTGTGTACGTTTCAGCTGGTACAGGAACCGACATAGCGGCTTTGAAACTGAGTGCAAGGAAAAGCAGGTGGCCGGTCAGTGCCGCGACGGCATGCCGCAAAGCCATAACCCTTGCCTTGCACCAAGCTGTGGTGCACATGTCCGCCTTGTTGTTCAAAGGAAGAAATCGGACATGACTGCCAGTATCGCCGCTCCGCAAGTTGAAAACCAGGAGACACCGTCGCCGGATGCAAATCCGGTGATTGCCGAGCAGCAGCGCATCCGGCGCAACCGGACGGCGCAGCGCATCTGGCTCTTCATCGTGCTGGTCGCCATTTTCGCACTGGTGCTGGTCGGCGGCGCCACGCGGCTGACTGATTCCGGCCTGTCGATCACCGAGTGGAAACCGATTCACGGCGTTATTCCGCCGATGAGCGAAGCGGATTGGCAGGAAGAACTCGAACTCTACCGCCAGATCCCCGAGTACCAGCTGATCAACAAGGGCATGAGTCTCGACGAGTTCAAGACCATCTACTGGTGGGAATGGGCGCACCGGCTGCTGGCCCGCGGCGTAGGCGTGCTGTTTGGCGTGCCGTTCCTGTTTTTCCTTGCGACCGGGCGCGTTGAAAAGCGCTTGCGCTGGCCTCTGTTCGGGCTTCTGGTCCTGGGCGGGCTGCAAGGTGCTGTCGGTTGGTGGATGGTCGCCTCCGGTCTTGTCGACCGGGTTGACGTCAGCCAGTACCGGCTGGCAACGCACCTCACGCTTGCCTGCCTGATTTTCGCGGCGATTGTCTGGGTGATGCGCGGGCTGGCCCGTCATTCCGCTGATCCGGTTCCAAGCATCGGGCTGCAGCGCGGGGCAGGGGCTCTGGCAGGACTCGTGCTGGTACAGATCTATCTTGGCGGGCTGGTCGCCGGTCTTGACGCCGGGCTGGCTTCCAGCACCTGGCCGCTGATGAACGGTGCGCTGGTGCCCGAAGGACTTCTGGAAATCACGCCGGCATGGCGCAATTTCTTTGAAAACGAACTCACCGTGCAATTCGTCCACCGACTCGGCGGCTATCTGCTTTTTGCCCTCGCATTGTGGCACATGGTGGCGTCGATCCGGCGCGGCCGGGGTTCCACCCATTGCCGCCGCGCGGTGGTGCTGTTCGGCATGATCACCATTCAGGCGCTGATCGGGATCGTGGTCATCCTCACCCAGGTGCCGGTTGGCTGGGCCTTGCTGCACCAGGGCTGGGCTGTTCTCGTTCTCGGATTTGCCGTCGCCCACTGGCGCGGTTTCCACGGCGCGTACCCTTTCGAGACCGCCGTGGAAGTCAGGACCTGAGCAGGCTCAGGCGCCGATCATCAGATCGAGGTTCTGCACCGCGGCGCCCGAAGCGCCCTTGCCGAGATTGTCGAGCGACGCCACCAGGTTGACCTGGCCCGCACCCTCTGTGCCGCAGACATAGAGCTTCATGCCGTTGGTCCCGACCAGCTCTTCCGGGTCAAGCCGCGCCAGAGCGGCACTCTCCGCCAGCGGCACGACGCTGACAACGCCGCCCTGCGCATAGTGCTTTTCCAGCACAGAGTGGACATCCGCCATCGACGGATTGCCGGTCATCAGGTCGAGATGCAACGGTACATTGACCAGCATGCCCTGGGCGAAACGGCCCACGGCTGGCGTGAAGACCGGCCGCCGCGCAATCCCGGTATGGGCAATGATTTCCGGCACATGCTTGTGCGCCAGCGTCAGCGCATAGGCAAAATAGGCGGCCGTGACCGCATCGTCGTGGCCCGCATCGTCCATCTGCGCGATCAGCTGCTTGCCGCCGCCGGTATAGCCCGACACCGCATTGATGGTGACCGGATAGTCGGCAGGCAGAAGCCCCGCAGCCACCAATGGCGCGATCAGCGCGATGGCGCCGGTCGAATAGCAGCCGGGGTTGGAGACGAACTGTGCGCCTGCAATGCGTGCAGCCTGTCCGGGGGACAGTTCGGCAAAGCCGAAAGTCCAGTCGGGATTGGTCCGGTGCGCGGTCGAGGCGTCGATGAACCGTGTTCCCGCATCTGCCGCCAGCGCCACAGCTTCCCGCGCCGCGTCGTCGGGAAGGCACAGAATGGCGATGTCGGCCTCGCGCAGGAACTTTGTCCGCACATCCGCATCCCGCCGCTGTTCGGCCGGCATCGACATCAGTTCGATATCGGTCCGGTCCTGCAGCCGCGATACGATCTGCAGGCCGGTTGTTCCGTGTTCGCCGTCAATAAAGATCTTGGGAGCCATCGGGCTTCTCCGTTCATGCATATAATTCAGGGACTTGCGCAGCGCTTCGGCGTCAGGCGCGAAGCGGCGTTGAGGGCTTGCGAGACGTTATCGTCGCGAGCGGCGTTCTGCGAGCAGTCCGAGATAATGCATGGCGACAGAGGCTCCGGCTATCGCGGTTATGTCCGCGTGGTCATAGGCTGGAGCAACCTCTACAATATCGGCGCCCCTGATATCAAGCCCCCCGAGTTTCTGCAGTACAGACAGCATCCGGGCGCTGGACGGGCCGCCGGCCACCGGTGTTCCGGTTCCCGGTGCGAAGGCCGGATCGAGGCAGTCGATGTCGAAGGTGATGTAACAGGCCGCATCGCCGACATGGTCGAGAATGGTTCCGGCGATCTGGGCGGCAGACATATCCTCGATCTCGTGGCCGTAGAGGATGCGGATGCCGCAATCCTCCGGTGCATGGGTGCGGATGCCAACCTGGATGGAGCGGGTCGGGTCAATCACCCCGTCACGCACGGCGCGGCCGACAAAGGAGCCGTGGTCGATCCGTTTGCCGTCGTCGAACCAGGTGTCCTGATGTGCGTCGAACTGCACCAGCGCCAACGGACCATGCTTTGCGGCGTGCGATTTCAACAGCGGCCAGGTGACGAAATGATCGCCGCCCATGCTCATCAGGAATGCGCCAGATGCCAGGATCTTGCCTGCCTCGCGCTCGATGGTCGCCGGTGTCTTCTGGTGGTTGCCGTAGTCGAGCAGGCAATCGCCGTAGTCGATCACCGCCATCGCCTCGAACAGGTCACGATCGAACGGGTATTGCGGATCATTGTCCATGATCGCCGATGCCCGCCGGATTGCCTGTGGGCCAAAACGGGCGCCTGGCCGGTTCGACACCGCGGCATCGAACGGAATGCCCCAGACCACCGCGTCCGCTCCCTTGAGCGTTTTGGTGTATTTGCGCCGCATGAACGACAGCGCCCCGGCATAGGTCGGATCGCTTGCCGCCGAGGTCAGCGAACGGGCGGTAAAGGCGTGGTCGATGGATTTGTTGGCCATGGTCGGGTCCCGGACGCGAGTGATCAATGCAGTTCCTGTCTAGTCCATTCAGCCGTCATGATAAAGCCATGCCGAAGCGTCCCGGTTGCCCAAGCCGCCGTCACAATTGACTGGATTTAGGGTTTGAGAAGCTTTGTCGGTTAACGATGGCTGCCCAGTACAGGGAATGGAAGCCAGGAGACGGAAAACAGCAATGAGCGCAGACCGGTCTTCATCCGTCTCGTCGGAGACGCTGTATTCCGTGCAATATCTGCGTGCGGCAGCGGCACTGGCTGTTGTCTATTACCACATTTCAACGCTGTCCCAGCAGACCTGGGGGCTGGATCCCGAACGCATCGACCATGTCGGCGCCGCCGGCGTGGACCTGTTTTTCGTCATGTCCGGATTTGTCATGGCGATGATCGTGGCCCGGCCCGGGACCTTCGACGGCCGCGAATTCTGGATCCGCCGCATCGCGCGGGTGGTCCCGGCCTATTGGGTGATCACGCTGGCGGTCTTCGCGCTGGCCTCGTTCAAGCCCAGCCTGTTCAATTCGACGACGGCAGATATTTTCACGCTGCTGACTTCCCTGTCCTTCGTCGCCCTCGACCACGGCGATGGCAGCACCGGCCCATTGCTGGTGGTCGGCTGGACCTTGAATTACGAGATGTTCTTCTATGCGATCGTGGCGCTGACGGCTGGCCTGTTTGCCGACCGCAAGCTGATCGGGACATCTGTGGTCATCATCTGTCTCGTTGCTGCCGGCGTATGGCTACAGCCGGCCATCCCGACGATGAATTTTTACACCGATCCGATCCTGCTCGAGTTCATCTTCGGCATTCTGGTCTATCGGGCATGGAGCCAGACCGGTCACGGCCGACCCGGGCTGACGAAGCTGGCGGTCTTTGCCACCGGAGCCGTGCTGCTGATCCTGCAATGGGAACGGCCGGTGGGTGATCTCAGGGTGCTGTTCTGGGGCATACCGTCTGCCGCCGTGTTGTATGGCGGGCTCGGCGTTCTCAATTTCCGCAGCACGCTGCTCGCGCGCCTGGGCGACTGGTCCTATGCGCTCTATCTCACCCATGTCTTCGTGATCACTCTCTATATCAAGCACGTCATCTCGGCGGTGACGACGGTGGAGCTGCCTTGGCCTGTGCATTATCTGATCATGACCGTCATCGCGGTTCTGGGCGCTGCGGCCTACTATATGATCATCGAAACACCGCTGTCGCGCTGGACCCTGCGCAAGTTGCGGCGGAAGCCATCGTCTGGAGTTGCGCCAGCCGCGGCGGTCACCGGTCCGGCTGAATAGGCACCCCGCATCGGCAGGGGTCTCGTGGTTCCTGTAGGGCTGCTCCCGTCATAACGCACAAAAAAAGACGGGGCCGAAGCCCCGTCCAGAATGCTTTCCAATGTTGCTCCTGCGAATTAACGCTTGGAGAACTGGAACGACCGGCGGGCCTTGGCCTTGCCGTATTTCTTACGTTCGACAACGCGGCTGTCGCGGGTCAGGAAGCCACCCTTCTTGAGAACCGCGCGCAGGCCCGGCTCATAGTAGGTCAGCGCCTTGGAGATGCCGTGGCGAACAGCACCGGCCTGGCCGGAGAGGCCGCCGCCGGTGACGGTGCAGACGACGTCGAACTGGCCCTGACGGTCAGCGGCGACAACCGGCTGCTGCACAACCATCTGCAGCACGGGACGTGCGAAGTAGGTCACGAAATCACGGCCGTTGACGGTGATCTTGCCGGTGCCGGGCTTGATCCAGACGCGGGCAATCGCGTTCTTGCGCTTGCCGGTTGCGTAGGAACGGCCCAGGTCGTCGACCTTGCGGACGTGAACCGGTGCGGCAGGTTCAGCTTCGGCAGCGTTGACCGATGCGCCGAGCTCCTCAAGCGAATTGAGTTCAGCCATTATCAGGCGCTCCTTTTGTTCTTGGTGTTCAGCGAGGCGACGTCGAGGACGGTCGGCTGCTGGGCTTCATGCGGATGTTCCGCACCGGCGTAAACGCGCAGGTTCTTCATCTGGCGACGGCCGAGGGGCCCACGCGGAACCATGCGCTCGACAGCCTTTTCGATGATCCGCTCGGGAAAGCGACCTTCGAAAATCTGGCGCGCGGTGCGCTCCTTGATGCCGCCGGGATAACCGGTGTGCCAGTAGTACTTCTTGTCGGTGTACTTCTTGCCGGTCAGGACCGCCTTTTCGGCATTGATGATCACGACATTGTCGCCATCGTCAACATGAGGGGTGTAGGTGGCTTTGTGCTTGCCGCGCAGGCGGTTGGCAACAACAGTGGCGAGACGGCCGACGACGAGATCTGTCGCGTCGATAATCACCCACTTCTTTTCCACCTCTGCAGGCTTCTGCGAGAAGGTTTTCATTTAAGTTCTCTCTTCATTCAGGATCCGGAACCGATCAGATCAGCCGCCGGACGTTTCTTGTTGCTTGTGTTGTTTCGGAAGAATGCCGGAAGGCCTTCATCCACACCAACTTTGCGCCGGTGCCCGTAAAGGTGCCAACGCTGCGTGCTTATAGGCGAGCCACATATGAGCGTCAAGCAGACGGTTTCGACGCAAAGCAAAAATAGGTTTTCAAAAACAATCAGTTACGTGTGAGGTATAATAATACCGTACAAATTTCAGCTGGTATGGCTCAGTTTCGCGGTGGAATCGAGTATGTGGCCGTCGCATGCGCCACCAGTTCCCCGCCGGAATCGCGGATGCCAATGTCGGTGACCACCAGACGCTTGCCCAGTTTCAGGATCATCGCGGTGGCGTCCAGCGGGCCGGGTTCGGGCTTCATCAGGAAGTTGATGTTGAGATTGGTGGTGACCGCCAGCGCCACTTTGCCGATATGGGCCAGGATCACCGCGTAAGCTGCAAGGTCGGCAAGCATGAACAGGGTAGGGCCGCTCACCGTTCCGCCGGGACGCAGGTGCTTGTCGTCGGCATGGAGCCGAACACGCGTGGTTCCGGCAGATACCGATTCCACCGAGATATTGTCCCCGTTCGTCCTGATCTGCGGAAAGACCTCGTCGAGATAGGCCGAAACTTCAGGGGCGGACATCACGGGCGTTACCGGTGCGGGCATGGGCGGGTTCCTGTGCGGGAAAGGGAAAGGTGTTGGTGGGCAAGCAATCCTGGCTGGTATCCAGCGACAGCTGTTGTCATGTTGTTGTTTCGCACGCTCCCGCCAGATTCTCTCTGGCAGGCACCGTTGCGGAAATCGAGGGTGTGGTCAACGCCGTCGTGGGGTTTCCGCAGCCTGCTGGCCGCGTTAAATTGCCGGCAAATAGTGAAAAGGGTCCCGACACATGAACGTCATCGAGTTGAAACAGGATGCACCCGCCGGCCTGATCAAGGTCGAAAGACACGGCAATGTGCTCAGGCTGGAGATGAACAATCCGCCGGCCAATGCCCTGTCGATAGCCATGATGGAAGCCCTCAAGGCCGAACTGGATACCGCGCGTGAGGACGCCTCCGTTCGCGTGGTGATCATCGCCTCTGCGACGCCGGGAAAACTGTTTTCCGCCGGCCACGACCTCAAGGAACTGACGGTCCATCGCGCCGACGAGGATCGGGGCAGGGCGTTCTTCGCCCGCACCATGAAGCTCTGCGCTGAACTGATGCAGACCATTGTGCATCTGCCGGTGCCGGTGATCGCAGAGGTTGACGGCCTTGCCACCGCCGCCGGATGCCAGCTTGTCGCCTCCTGCGATCTGGCAATGTGCACCGACACCTCGACCTTCTGCACCCCGGGCGTCAATATCGGGCTGTTCTGCTCGACACCGATGGTGGCGCTCAGCCGCAATGTGCACCGCAAGCAGGCGATGGAAATGCTGCTGACCGGCGAGACCATCGACGCTTCGACCGCCCGTGAATTCGGGCTGATCAACCGGATCATGCCGCGCCAGTACCTCAATCAGGTGGTGATGAAATACGCCGAGGTCATTGCGTCCAAGTCGCCTTTGACCGTGAAGATCGGCAAGGAGGCGTTCTATCGTCAGGCCGAGATGTCGCTTGAGGACGCCTATGAATACACCGCCGGCGTGATGGTGGAAAACATGATGGCCCGCGATGCCCAGGAAGGCATCGGCGCCTTCATCGCCAAGCGCAAGCCGGAATGGACTGGGGAGTAGATCGACCCCGAACTGCCGCAATTCAGCCACCTGTCCGGTCGTTGACGCAACCAATAAAACGCTCTATGTTCGCCTTATGTTCCGTATTGGATCGATGTTGCCAGTGGCGTGAGAAATGGTGACTGGAGGGAGTTCAGATGACATTGCAGCCCCGTATCAGCATGATTACGCTCGGTGTTGCCGATGTCGCTGTATCGACAGCATTCTACCAGAAACTCGGGTTCAAGCGCTCTTCGGCGTCCAATGACAATGTGACCTTCTTCCACATGAGGGGCACCGTGCTTGGTCTGTTCGGGCGCGATGCACTGGCGGCCGACGCAGGTCTTGAGCCCACCAGGCCTCAAGCTTTCGAAGGCACGGCGCTGGCGCACAATCTCGCTTCACGCGATGAGGTCGACAAGGCATGGGCCTTTGCGGTCAAATGTGGCGCCAAGCCGGTGAAGAAACCGCACGAGGTGTTCTGGGGCGGGTATTCGGGCTATTTCGCCGACCCCGACGGTCACCTGTGGGAACTGGCGCACAATCCGTTCATGGACCTGGATGAAGACGGCCACATGACCTTGCCGGAATAGGGGGCAGGGCGCGGCCCCCGGGTTTCAGGCGAAATCAGGTTTCGTCCGCAACTCTGAGGATTCGCCAGCTGGCTGCTATTTCAGGCGCAACAGCGGGCGGAAGTTGAGCAGGCCGTCCTCGTCATCGCCGGCATGGGGATCACAGCGGATCACCCGGCATGAATTGGTGTCGCGTGCGGGCACCCTGGCCCAGACCCCGACTGACGGGCTTTCGCACAGAAGCGACGAGCTGACGTACCGGTCATAGATCGGCAATCCCCGCTTCGAGGTGTATCTCAGGATCGCCGCGCCCTCGCGTATCAGCGTCCCGCGGATGGTGCTGCAATCGTTTTTCATGGTTTCGATGCGGCTGATTGCATTTGCCGGACCGGTGGTCGCGGCCAGTGCCGCCGCAAAAACCACTGCTGCCGGCAACACCATCCGGATGGGCTTGAATGTCTCTGTCATGGGAGCTCCCTGGGTCCATTGGCATCGAGAATACAGACAATTGTGGCGCAGATCAGGAGGAAGACAAGATCTTTGGCGCTTGACGTCACCCCCGGCCATTGCCACATCTGGGAGATTATTGTTCCGGAAGTCCGCCAATGAACCACGACAATTACGACAACGCCTACATTTCCGGCATCCTGCAGTCGGTCAAGACCATCGCCGTGGTCGGTGCGTCGGCCAATGAGGTTCGTCCGTCCTTCTTCGTGATGAGATACCTGCTCGGCAAGGGCTACGATGTCATTCCGGTCAATCCCGGGCAGGCGGGCAAGCCCATTCTCGGGCAGATGACCTATGCGCGGCTTGCCGACATTCCCGTCGCCATCGACATGGTCGACATCTTTCGCGCCTCGGACGCGGTGCCCGGCATTGTCGAGGAAGCACTGGCGCTCGATCCTTTGCCCAAGGTCATCTGGATGCAGCTGACTGTTCGCCATGACGAAGCCGCCGCCCGCGCCGAAGCCGCCGGCATCAAGGTGGTGATGAACCGCTGCCCGAAGATCGAATATGCCCGCCTGTCCGGCGAAATCGGCTGGAACGGTGTCAACTCGGGTGTTTTGTCATCGCGCAAACCGGTAATGCGCACGGGGTTTCAAAGCTACGGCCTCAGGACTGAGCCGGAGGACGGGAAGTCCTGACACGGTCGGCTCTCCCTGGGTCGCTGAAATGATGATATTTGAAATTGTCGCATTGGGCTTGCCGTTGATTGCGGTGATCTTGAGTTTTTATGCCCAAAGCAGAGTGTCCGTATTCATGCTCAGGTGGTGTGGCGGCTATTTCCTCGTTTCCATGTCCATATCCTTGTTCTTGGATTTTGATTGCGAATTCAGCGACTTCGCTTTCCAAAGATGCCGTTTCACACCGGATGTCATCGCTGATGTCCTGACGGTTCCCCATCTTATCAATCTGATGTTGCTGGTGAGTGCAGGGCCGGTTCTGGTGTTGGTGGCGCTTGGCTTTGAACTGCACAAGCGCTCTGCCAGAAGCCATGCAGGCAACCGGCAACGCTGACGATTTGTATGGCGTCGCGCGATAAGCTTTGACACAGTTTCGTTTCATTGCTTTGCAGGATGTCTGTTTTAGGCTTGCTGCCGTCGCAAGTGACGGGAAGGCAGGCCGGGGTTTGGGGTTGCCGTCATCATGCGTTTCATTGGATTTATCCGTACCACCGCGTTTCTCGTGGCCCTGTGCGTGTCACTGGCAACAACAGCTGTCAGCATGGGGATCTGGGCGGTTTCACTCACGGCGCAGGTGACCACGATGACGGCCAGCGCTGCCGCAGCCGCCATTGCCAATCGAAAGGCCATCGCCGCAGCCGTGCTCAGAACCAAGGCCAAGGCCAGGTTGCGCCGGGCCCTTGTGGTTCTTCCTGTCGCCGGCATAGCCGCGGCCATTGCCTTCGAACGCCAGGATTACCTCGAATGGAAGCAAGACAATCCGGACGGCGATCTCGAAGCCTATGGCTGCGAGGTGAGCGCGGTATCTGCCGAAGTTGTCGATGATGTGCTGCAGGATCTGCCGGATCAGGTCCGCCCATCGCGCGACTGGTTGTTGTCGCAATTGCCTGATTGCGCTGCTGCGGACGCATCGCTTTAGGGCACGAGCGCCGGGCTTCCGGGACACCAATGGTGCGCACCATGCATCGCCGGGCACTCAGACTGTCCCCTTGGCGCAATTCGCAGAAAAGTATTCCGGTCATGGCCCCTGGATTGCGCCATATCCAACGCTTGCCCCGGATCTTGCGCAAAATTCTTCTTTGACCGTGACGCGGACATGCGGGATAACCACCTCGACGCCAATTCAGGGCACAAGGGGAGAGGTCCATGTCGAACAATCAACCAGGTTTTGATACGCTTGCCATTCATGCGGGGGCCCAGCCGGACCCGGCAACGGGCGCGCGCACCACGCCGATCTACCAGACCACCGCGTTCGTCTTTGATGACGCCGATCATGCCGCAGCGCTGTTCGGGCTGAAAGCCTTCGGCAACATCTACACCCGCATCATGAACCCGACCCAGGCCGTGCTCGAAGAGCGGGTTGCAGCGCTCGAAGGCGGCACCGCCGCGCTCGCCGTTGCCTCCGGCCACGCCGCACAGCTGATCGTGTTCCACACCATCATGAGCCCGGGCGACAACTTTGTCGCCGCCAACCAGCTCTATGGCGGTTCGATCAACCAGTTCGGCAAATCCTTCAAGTCGTTTGACTGGCACGTTCGCTGGGCAAATCCGGCGGATATGGCCAGCATTGAAAGCCAGATCGACGAGCGCACCAAGGCGATTTACGTTGAAAGCCTGGCCAACCCCGGCGGCACTTTCGTCGACATCAATGCGATCGCCGAAGTGGCGCACAAGCACGGATTGCCGCTGATCGTCGACAACACCATGGCCACGCCCTACCTGATCAAGCCGATCGACCATGGCGCCGACATCGTTCTGCATTCGCTGACCAAGTTCATCGGTGGTCACGGCAATTCCATGGGCGGGATCATTGTCGATGGCGGATCCTTTGACTGGTCGAAATCGGGCAAGTATCCGATCCTGTCGGAGCCGCGGTCGGAATATGGCAACATCGTTCTGCACGAAACCTTCGGCAACTTCGCCTTTGCCATTGCCTGCCGGGTGATCGGCCTGCGCGACCTCGGTGCGGCGATCTCGCCGTTCAACGCCTTCATGATCCTGACCGGCGCCGAAACCCTGCCGCTGCGCATGCAGCGCCATTGCGACAACGCCCAGGCTGTTGCCGAATGGCTCAGCAAGCACGACAAGGTGTCTTGGGTGCACTATGCAGGCCTGCCGGATCACGAGAACCACGCCCTGCAGCAGCGTTACGCGCCCAAGGGCGCAGGCGCGGTCTTCACCTTCGGCCTCAAGGGCGGCTATGAATCCGGCGTCAAGTTTGTCGAAGGCCTGGAGATGTTCTCGCACCTGGCCAATATCGGCGACACCCGCTCGCTGGTCATCCACCCGGCTTCGACCACCCACGCCCAGCTGACAGCTGAGCAGCAGACCGCAGCCGGCGCTGGACCGGACGTGGTGCGGCTGTCGATCGGCATCGAAGACGTCAAGGACATCATCGCCGATCTCGATCAGGCACTCGCCAAGGCCTGAGGCCTCGATAGCAGCATTGAAATCAACGGCCCGGCCGAAACAGCCGGGCCGTTTGATCTGTAACAAGGCAATTGCCCGTCAATGGAGCTAGACTTCACCTGAACTTGAATGGTGGAGGCCCCATGTCCCATATCACTCTGAAATCCCTGATACTTGCAGCGGCCACAGGTTTGGCGATGATGCCATTTGCCCACGCCCAGTCGGCCAATCCTGCCTGGCTCGATCAGCTGTCGGAACAGCTCGCCACCGAGAAGGCCTGTGCAGTCGACTATTTTCTCAACATCAAGGAAGGCAAACTGGCCGGGCGGCTGACATTTGAAGCCCGCGCCCAATGTGCCGATGGACGCCAGTTTGACGCTTCGCTGACCGAACAGGCGGACACGTTCACTATCAGCGAATGTGACACTCAGGTCTGTTGAATACGCTGGCTCAACCCTCGTGTGAGCCTTGCATGTCTGCTGAGAGCCACGCCATCCGGTCGCCGAACCACAGTTTGAACACCGATGACAACATGGCGCCGGCGAAAGCTGCCCAGGGGTCGAGCACCCAGAGGCCGTAGGCAAGCGGGATGACCGAAACGCCCGACAGCACGCTCAGGATCATGGCCGCTTTCGCATGCTGCGCGGGGATCGGGGTGGCCTTGCGAGCAAGCCAGTAGCGTTCACCCAGAACAACCTGCGACGCCCAGTTGCCCAGTCCGGCCGGTGGCGGAAAGGCGCGCGGATTGACCAGCGTCCACACAATCACCAGACCGATGGGGACAAGACACCACCAGCCGATCCAGACGCGGCTCCACACGGCAAGCGCGAACAGCACCAGGATTGGCACCCGCGTCCAGAAACTCCACGGATTCGCATGGCGCGCCCAGGTGGCGTCGTCCATCATCATCGAGCTTTCAATTGCTTTGTCTATTCGCATTGGTGCATCCTGCCTCAATTCTTGCATGGACGGCGGCTTCCGGTTCAATTCATTTTAGGTGCGTTATCATGACCAAGGCAAACCTCATCCCGGTCACTCCGTCTGTCGAGCCGGAAATCTCGAGACCGGAACCGGAGAAGGTGATTTCAGGCGATCCGGTTCATACCACCTGGAACCTTGAGGAACGCGACGGCCTCTACTGCGGTATCTGGCAATCGACGCCCGGCACATGGCGGATCTCCTACGACGAATGGGAATATTGCCGCATTTTGCAAGGCGTTTCGGTGATTTCCGAGGATGGCGGCGAAACCGTTACCGTCAAAACCGGCGACAGCTTCATCCTCAGGCCCGGCTTCAAGGGAAGTTGGGAAGTGATTGAAACGACTCGCAAAGATTACGTTATAAAAAACTAATGTATTGCGTGCGAAAACGGCTTTAAGTTAGTAATCGCTAATGTTTATTGATGTCTGAGTATTACCGCAGCCTTTAGCTGACAACCAGACTCTCAAGTCCATGGAAATGGAAGCTGTCGCGGTAACGCGGGGGGATCTCGAACGTCAGGTCCGGTAGGCGCTCGAACAGCACGGCAAGCGATTCCTGCAATTCCAGCCGGGCCAGCGGCGCGCCGATGCAAAAATGCAGGCCAGCTCCGAAACTGACATTCTTCTGGTCAGTGCGGCCCGGGCGGAATTCGTCCGGTGCGTCAAAGGCGGACGGATCGCGATTGGCTGCCCCAAGCAGCAGCGCCACCTGTTCTCCCGGTTTCAGCGTCACCGGGCCAAGGTCGATTTCCTCGTAGGCGTAGCGGGTGAACATGTGCAGCGGCGCATCGAAGCGCAGCGTCTCCTCGATGCTGGCCGCCGCCAACTCCGGCGTGGCAAGGAACCTGCGCGGATCGCCGCCTTGCTCGAGGATTGTCTTCACCGCGTTGCCGGTCTGGTGCACGGTTGCCTCGTGTCCCGCGTTGAGCAGCAGCACGCAAGTCGAGATCAGCTCGTCATCGCTGAGCTTTTCGCCGGTGTCGCGCACCGCGATCAGCGCCGAAAGCAGATCGTCGGCGCCATTGTGCCGGTGCTCTTCGATATGCGCTGTTAAAAACGCACCGAATTCCGCCGAGGCGCGATTGGCGCGCAGCTCTGTCTCGTGCGATCGCTGCGGCACATACATCTCGCACATGGCATGCGACCAGGACAGCAGGTCATTGCCCCGGTCCACCGGAACGCCGAGCAACTCGCAGATCACCGTCAGCGGGATCGGCGTGGCGAACGACGGCAACAGATCGAAAGGCTGACCGGCGGGCAGGGCGTCGATCAGTTCGTTGGCAAGCGCCCTGATCCGTGGCCGCAGCCGCTCCACCGAACGGGAGACAAAGGCGCGGTTGACCAGCGTTCTCAGCCGAGTGTGCGCCGGCGGTTCACGCTCGAGCAGCGAACCACTCTCGATCCGGTCGAAATCATGCAGATGCTCACGGCTCTCGACGTGGTTCAGCGGTGCGCCCCAGCGGTTCTCCCGGCCAAGCCGCCGGTCGCGCAGCAAGGCGTTGACCTGGTCATAGCCCGCCACGCACCACATGCCGTAGTCGCGCCAGTAGAAAACCGGGGAGGTGCGGTGCATGTCGGCATAAAAGCCGTAGGGATCCTGGACGAAACCGGGATCTCTCGGGTCTTGCGAAACGGAAAGCGCGTGTATGGTCATGAACGAGGCTTTAGCGCGGAATCGGACCCGGCAAAATCCCTTGTTCCCATCAGAGGCGGTTTTTGCGGGTCAAATTCAGGTATTTTTCTCCCCGCCCACGTCGGATGTTTTCGGAAAGGAAGACGGCCACGTCCCCGAGCGAAATTTGCACACGCGATCACATCATCATTGAATGCCGCGGCCTGCCGGATCCGCATTCACTGTGCCGTGAAATCATGACGCTTGCTGTTGAAATCGATCGCGAAAGCCGGGTCGGCATTCACAATGCCGAGCGCTACTGTTGACACCCGGTTCGCGCGGCAACTCCACCGCGCGTGATGATGACGACATGGTGTCGCCGGACGCCAGCCATGCGGCTGCAGCTTGTCAGCGACAGCGGCGTTTGCCCGAAACCTGCACCCAGCCCGCAGAGGCTGGACGGACTTCTACCGTGCGCGCCACCGTCTTGATCACCGGCGGCACGTGCCGTGCAATGGTGCGTTCCGGCTGAACCAGAACGGTGCGGGTGCGGTGCGCGTAACGCGCCGGAATCCGCTCGTGCACGGTGCGCGCGGGCTGCACCACGACGGTTTGCGCCCGCGTGGCATATTGTGCCGGATGCACCACCTTGCACAGCGTCTTGACGCCGTGGACGTGACGCCATTCCCAGCCAACCGATTTTGGCCGGACCATGACGGTCTGGTGCACTGTCCTGGTTACGGCCGGAATGTGCCGTGCGACCACCCGTTCAGGCGCGACAAGCACCTTCTCGGTAACCTGGCTGTAGCGGGCAGGGATGGTTTCGTGGACAACGCCGCCGGGTCTGACGACCACCTGTTCGTGAACGGTCCTGTAGACCGCTGGCTGATGAACCTGCTGGTAGCAGGCCAGTGTTTTGCCGCCGGCGGCTGCCGGTGAGGCGACGGACAGGGCCAGAATGGCGGCGGCAATGCCGCGGCGGAAAGGCAAGAACTCAATCATGATACACGCTCCCTTGTCGCGGCAGCGGCATTCTTTGGGCCGTCTCCGCGACTTGAGAAAAGAGTGTGACTCACTCTGTGGCGCAAGGAAAGCAAAACATTGACGTTTGCCGCCTCGGCCACATGCCGGGACGAATCGGCCGCGGCACAAACTGCGGTTCACTGCGCTGCCGAGAGGATCACCGGCGCCATCGATACGACCAGCAACAGCGCCATGGCGATGTTGAAAACCACGATCCGGTGGCCTTGTTCGAGGGTGGACCGCAAGGCCTTTCCCGATATCGCCCAAAGGCTTATCGACGGAATGTTGACCAGCGCAAACAACCCCACCAGTACTGCCAGGCTGGCAACCGGCCGTTGCGGATCGACATAGGACCCGGTCACGATGATCGCCACCGTCCAGGCCTTGGGGTTGACCAGTTGCAGCATTGCCGCCTGGACAAAGGTGAATGGGTGGCCGATTTTCTGTTCGCCATCCGGACCGAGCGAACGGCTGCGACCGATCTTGACCGCCAGCCATACCACGTAGATCCCGCAGGCGATCCTGATGATCTCGCCAAGCACGGGATGGTCCTTGAGCAGCTGCCCCAGTCCCAGCCCCACCATCAGCACCATTGCCAGAAACCCGAGACTTATCCCGAAGATCAGCGGCAACGAGCGGCCGAAGCCGAAATTGACGCCCGAAGCGAGCAACAGAAAATTGCCCGGTCCCGGCGACGCAGACATGACGAAGGCGAAGCCCGCAAGGGCGAAGGCGGTTTCGATCGGCAAGGCATTGAACTCCCGGCAAGCGATATGGATTACAGGGATTTCTAGACCGGCTGGTTGCGCATATCACTGCTCAGTATGCCCGATTAGTTTGCAGGTCGTCCCAAAACTTGCTTGATATGCGCGTATGGATGTTCTCACGGAAGTCTTTGCGGCACTTCGTCTGGAAGCCGGCCTCTATTTCAGCACCTGTTTTCGGGGCGATTTCGCCGTCCGTCTGGCGGCCGAGCAGCGCCGCATCAGGTTTCATCTCGTTCTTGAAGGTGCCTGTGTCGTCACGGTTCCAGGAGAGCGGCAAGTCTCTGTGGCTCAGGGGGAACTGGTCTTGATCCCGGACGGAGCACCACAAACTCTCTCGTCCGGCGAGGATGTAAGCCAGGCTCTTGATCTTGACGAGGTGCTGTCGCGTGCACCGCCGCTTGACGGTGTTCTGGAGTTTGGCGAACAGGGGCCGTCATGCCGGATCCTGTGCGGGTTTCTGCGTTTCGACGAGGCGATCGACCATCCGGTCTTGAAAAACCTGCCGGCGGTTATAGCGCTGCCGCATTCGGATTGTGAAATGCCCGCCGGGGCAATCGCCGCCCTGGATCTGCTGCGTGCCGAGACCCGTGAACAGGCTCCGGGACAGGCGGCAATTGTGCTCCGGGCAGTTGAAATCCTATTGATGCAGGTTGCCCGTCAACGTCTTGCCGGTCGCGCTGATGAAGGTTTTGCAGCCGCGCTGGCCGATCCCAGGCTTGGAAAGGCCTTGAGCGTGATCCATGCCCAGCCGGCCAGGCAATGGACCCTGGACACACTAGCCGGGCATGCCGGCATGTCGCGTTCGCGCTTCGCCCAGAAGTTCATGCAACGGGTCGGCCTCACTCCGGTTGCCTACCTGACCCAGTGGCGGATGATCCGGGCGCGGCAGTTGCTGACCGAACCCGGTCTGGATATGGCCGAAATCGCCGAACAGTGTGGCTACCGGTCTGTCCCCGCATTCGGCAGGCGTTTCACACAGGTCTTCGGGGTCGGGCCGGGCCAATGGCGCAGAAGCCACCGGGCGATGAGCTGAATTGTCGCCTAAATACCGACAAATTCAAAACCGTAACTTCACTTTAACGTCAGTGGTGAACAAGAGATCTCAGCCGTTTCGCCGCCTTGCGTCTTGAAGCGGCGGGGGGGCACACTCTATGTAGTGGGTTCAATAGGACTGATTCTGGGCAGGCTTGCCGTCTGCCGGGCCGTTTGACAAGGGAAGCGCAATGAAAAATACAATTGATAACGCCATGGCCCTGGTGCCCATGGTCGTTGAGCAGACAAACCGCGGCGAACGGTCATACGACATCTATTCGCGGCTCCTCAAGGAGCGCATCATCTTCATCACCGGCCCGGTTGAAGATCACATGGCGACGCTTGTCTGCGCCCAGCTTCTGTTTCTCGAAGCCGAGAACCCGAAGAAGGAAATCGCCATCTACATCAATTCGCCCGGTGGCGTAGTCACGGCCGGCATGGCGATCTACGACACCATGCAGTTCATCCGGCCTGCGGTCTCCACGCTCTGCGTCGGCCAGGCGGCCTCGATGGGTTCGCTGCTGCTGGCTGCCGGCGAGAAGGGCATGCGGTTTGCAACGCCGAACGCCCGCATCATGGTGCACCAGCCTTCAGGCGGGTTCCAGGGCCAGGCATCCGACATCGAACGCCACGCGCAGGACATCATCAAGATGAAGCGCAGGCTCAACGATATCTATGTCACCCACACCGGCCAGGATTACGAAACAGTCGAGAAGACTTTGGATCGTGATCACTTCATGACGGCCGAAGAGGCGCTTGGTTTTGGTCTGATTGACCGCGTTATTGACAAGCGCGAGTACATCGAGACGGATTCTTAAGAACGGGAACACGGCTTATTGTTTCGAAACAGGCGTCGTTTTCAAGGCCATTGCGCTACTCCTGCAACACGTTTGTGTGTGCTTGGGGTGGCGCAGGAGCCAGAGCGCGCTAATATGGACGTTAAGTCTATGTTCAATTTCTCTGGCGTAGCATCGCCAGATTGACGGGGATTCGTTGCCACCGGCCGCAGGAATGTTTACCTGATGGTCGGGTTTGTACCCCTAGATTGCCTGTATGCATCATCGCCACGGCGGTTTTGCGGTCAGGCGCCATACATCCGGGCATTGATGCCGGGATCGCGGGAAGGAAAGTGAAATGAGCAAGGTCAGCGGCAGCAACGGCGGCGATTCAAAGAATACCCTTTATTGCTCTTTCTGCGGCAAGAGCCAGCATGAAGTGCGCAAACTCATTGCCGGTCCCACAGTGTTCATCTGCGATGAATGCGTGGAGTTGTGCATGGACATCATCCGTGAGGAAAACAAATCCTCGATGGTGAAATCCAGCGATGGTGTGCCGTCCCCGCAGGAAATCATCGCCACACTCGACGAGTATGTGATTGGCCAGCACCAGGCCAAGAAGATCCTGTCGGTGGCGGTTCACAACCATTACAAGCGTCTCAACCACTCCTCCAAGTCGGGGGAAGTTGAACTGGCGAAGTCCAACATCCTGCTCGTCGGCCCCACCGGCTGCGGCAAGACCTATCTGGCCCAGACGCTGGCGCGCATCATCGATGTGCCGTTCACCATGGCCGACGCAACGACACTGACCGAAGCCGGTTATGTCGGTGAGGATGTCGAGAACATCATTCTCAAGCTGCTGCAGTCGGCTGATTACAACGTCGAACGCGCCCAGCGCGGCATTGTCTACATCGATGAGGTCGACAAGATCTCGCGCAAGTCGGACAATCCTTCGATCACCCGCGATGTCTCGGGCGAGGGCGTTCAGCAGGCGCTTCTGAAGATTATGGAAGGCACGGTTGCGTCCGTGCCGCCACAGGGTGGCCGCAAGCATCCGCAGCAGGAATTCCTGCAGGTTGACACGACCAACATCCTGTTTGTCTGCGGTGGCGCATTCGCCGGCCTCGACAAGATCATCTCCGCACGTGGCGAAAAGACCTCGATCGGCTTTGGCGCCAATGTTCGCGCCCAGGACGAACGCCGGGTTGGCGAAGTCCTGCGCGAGCTCGAGCCAGAAGATCTGGTGAAATTCGGTCTCATCCCGGAATTCATCGGTCGTCTGCCGGTTCTTGCCACGCTCGAGGATCTTGACGAGTCCGCGCTGATCCAGATCCTGACCGAGCCGAAGAACGCTCTGGTCAAGCAGTACCAGCGCCTGTTCGAGATGGAAGATGTGGAACTCACATTCCACGAGAGCGCTCTGCAGGAAATCGCCAAGCGCGGCATCATCCGCGCAACCGGTGCACGTGGACTGCGCTCGATCATGGAGAAGATCCTGCTCGACACCATGTTCGAACTGCCGACACTTGAAGGTGTGCGCGAGGTCGTCATTTCCGACGATGTCGTCACCGGCAATGCGCGTCCGCTCTACATCTACGCGGAGCGGGACGGCGAGACCAAGGATTCAGCGTCCGCCTGAGTGGCCTGACGCCGGACACATCCAGATCTGTTTGAGCGGGCCTTTCGGGGCCCGTTTTCGTTTCCGGCCTCCCTGTAATCGGCTGACTTGTTGTCTGCCGGCGAAATGCTGCATAGATTGTACGGCGGGCAGAGGAACGGATGGGGAGGGCTGGTGTGATTGTCGGACGCTTGGCCCGTGCCTGCCGGGGCGCCCTGATCGTCGCCATCACGCTGGGCCTTGTGCCGGTTGGTCCATTGCTGGCCGCGGAGCGCGCAGCAGTCTCGGCCGGCATTGCCGAGAAGTCTCTAGGGCAGGACCAGACCCGGCGCCTGATCAGTCTTGCCCGGCCCCGCTTGAAGGACGCTGCCGGCTGGGCCCGGGACATTCTCTGGGCCTTGCAGTTTTCCGGCCTGTCCCGCAGTGCCGAGAACGTCTGCGCGCTGATTGCCACAATCGATCAGGAATCCAATTTCAAGGCCAACCCGCCGGTGGAGGGGCTGGGACGGCGCGCCATCGCTGCCCTGAAGGCAAAACTTGAGGGAACCGGGCTGAATGCGCTGGTGCTGCGAACCCTGTTTGCCGCTGATCCGTCGATCAAGCGGCGCCTGTTTGAACGGCTTCGGGCGGCCCGGACGGAACGCGACATCGATGTCGCCTACCGGAAGCTGATCGGGGAAACTCTCACCATCCAGTCCATCATCGAACTCGACCGCGACTACGGATTGGGGGCGGCGGAATTCCTTGAAGCCCGCAACGAGATCACGACCATCGGATCGATGCAGGTGTCCGTGGCCTCGGCCCTGGAATTCGAGCGCCGCTATCTTGGCCGGCCGCTCTATTTCGAGGATATCTATCGTGTGCGGGACTATCTCTACACCCGCCGCGGCGGCATTCTGGCCGGAACCCGGCAGCTTCTGGCCTACCGGAGCGGGTATACGAGGAAGGTGCACCGGTTCGCCGATTACAATGCCGGCCGTCACTCGAGCCGCAATGCCGCGTTTCAGTGGGTTGTCTCCCGCCTGGACGGCAAGGACCTCGCTCTTGACGGCGATCTCCTGATCTACAAGGGGCAAAAGGCTTCGGCCGCGATAAGCCGGACGGAGCAGGCAATCATGCGGGTTGCGAAAGCAAGCGGGCTTGATCTCGATGCGCGCCAGGTCCGGCGGGATCTTCTACTCGAAAAGGACTTCGGCTTCACCGGAACCCTGAGCTACACGCGGCTGACTGCACTTTACAAAACCACTTATGGCGAAGACCCGCCGTTTGCGCGCATCCCGGAGATCACGCTGGAAAGCGTGAAACTGGACCGCCCCTTGACCACCGCGTGGTTTGCCAGGCGGGTTGACGGCCGTTACAGGCGTTGCCTAAGCCGGCATGCGCAGTGATGTTTTTCGCCCCGCTCCAGCTTCCCGCCACTTTCGATGTCTAATATTGTCGCGAATCGGTAATGAAACAATTTGCCGTTGATGATCTGACTTGAAACCGGGGCGCCGGTTCTCCAATTAGACTGGAAAGGGGTTTACCCCTACAAGGACGCAAATGGCGGTTGCTGGATGAACCGGGACCGCGTGCAGCGTTGCCAATCGGTCTGAACAGACCACGAAAGGAAACAAAATGCCGGATAAAAATGTGAGCCCATCACACGCCCCCGAAGAGGCAGGTATCTATCCCGTTCTTCCGTTGCGCGATATCGTTGTCTTCCCACACATGATCGTGCCGCTGTTTGTCGGTCGCGAAAAGTCGATCCGTGCGCTTGAGGAAGTGATGGGATCGGACAAGCAGATCATGCTTGCCACCCAGATCAATGCCAGCGACGACGATCCCGAACCTGCGGGCATCTATCAAATCGGCACCATTGCCAATGTGTTGCAGCTGCTGAAGCTCCCCGACGGGACCGTGAAGGTTCTCGTCGAAGGACGCGCGCGCGCCGAGATCGAAGAGTACACCGACCGCGAAGACTATTATGAAGCTCGCGCCGTCGAGCTCGCCGAGCCCGAGGAAGACCCGGTCGAGATCGAGGCCCTGTCGCGCTCCGTGGTTTCCGAGTTCGAAAACTACGTCAAGCTCAACAAGAAAATTTCGCCCGAAGTGGTCGGCGCGGCCAGCCAGATCGACGACTATTCCAAGCTCGCCGATACGGTTGCCTCGCATCTGTCGATCAAGATCCCCGAGAAGCAGGACATGCTTTCGACCGTCTCGGTCAAGGGCCGGCTGGAAAAGTCGCTCGGCTTCATGGAAGGCGAGATTTCCGTGCTGCAGGTGGAAAAGCGCATCCGTTCCCGCGTCAAGCGGCAGATGGAGAAGACCCAGCGCGAATATTACCTCAACGAGCAGATGAAGGCGATCCAGAAGGAGCTCGGCGACGGCGAGGACGGCCGCGACGAGATGGCCGAAATGGAAGCCCGCATAGCCAAGACCAAGCTGTCCAAGGAAGCCCGCGAGAAGGCGGACGCCGAGTTCAAGAAGCTCAAGCAGATGAGCCCGATGTCGGCCGAAGCCACCGTCGTGCGCAACTACCTCGACTGGTTGCTTGGTCTGCCCTGGGGCAAGAAATCCCGCGTCAAGATTGACCTCAATGCCGCCGAGAAGGTGCTCGACGAGGATCACTTCGGCCTTGAAAAAGTCAAGGAGCGGATCATCGAGTATCTTGCCGTGCAGGCGCGGTCGTCCAAGATCAAGGGCCCGATCCTCTGCCTCGTCGGACCTCCCGGCGTCGGCAAGACCTCGCTCGCCAAGTCGATTGCCAAGGCGACCGGCCGTGAATATGTGCGTATGGCGCTTGGCGGCGTCCGTGACGAGGCCGAAATCCGCGGTCACCGGCGTACCTATATCGGGTCGATGCCCGGCAAGGTCGTCCAGTCGATGAAAAAGGCCAAGAAGACCAACCCGCTTTTCCTTCTCGACGAGATCGACAAGATGGGTCAGGATTTCCGTGGCGATCCGTCGTCGGCACTGCTTGAGGTGCTCGATCCGGAACAGAACTCGACCTTCATGGACCACTATCTCGAGGTTGAGTACGACCTGTCCAACGTGATGTTCATCACCACGGCCAACACGCTCAACATTCCGGCTCCGCTGATGGACCGGATGGAGGTTATTCGCATCGCCGGGTATACCGAGGATGAGAAACTACAGATTGCCCGCCGGCACCTTCTGCCCAAGGCTGTGCGCGATCATGCGCTCAAGCCCGAGGAGTTCGAGGTCACCGACGAGGCGCTGCTGCAGATCGTCCGCACCTACACCCGCGAAGCCGGTGTGCGTAACTTCGAGCGTGAGCTGATGAAGCTGTCGCGCAAGGCTGTGACCGAGATCCTCAAGACCGGGGTCAAGAAGGTCAGCGTGACCGCCGAAAACCTGTCCGACTATCTCGGTGTGCCGCGCTTCCGCTATGGCGAAGCCGAGTTTGACGATCAGGTTGGCGTTGTAACCGGGCTTGCCTGGACCGAAGTGGGCGGCGAACTGCTGACCATCGAAGGTGTGATGATGCCCGGCAAGGGCAAGATGACCGTGACCGGCAACTTGCGCGACGTGATGAAGGAATCGATTTCTGCGGCGGCATCCTATGTCCGTTCGCGGGCCGTCGATTTCGGCATCGAGCCGCCCTTGTTCGACAAGCGTGACATCCACGTTCACGTCCCCGAAGGCGCCACGCCGAAGGACGGTCCCTCGGCCGGCGTCGGCATGGCGACCGCGATCGTCTCGACCATGACCGGTATTCCGGTGCGCCGTGATGTTGCCATGACCGGCGAGATCACGCTGCGCGGACGGGTGCTGCCGATCGGCGGTCTCAAGGAAAAGTTGCTCGCGGCCCTGCGCGGCGGCATCAAGACCGTGATGATCCCGGAAGACAATGCCAAGGATCTCCCCGAGATCCCCGACAATGTCAAAAACGGTCTCGAGATCATTCCGGTTGCCAAAATGAGCGATGTCCTGCGCCATGCGCTGGTCAGAATGCCGGAACCGATCACATGGGATCCCGACGCAAAGACGGAAACCCCGATCGCGGCAGATGCCGGTGAAGACGGTGGAGCCACCATCGCCCACTAGGCTGTTGCCAGCATTCGATAAAGCCTTTCGGGCGGGAGAATCTCCCGCCCGTTTTTGTATCTTCAGACGCCGCATAGGACTGGAATCACGGGCAGGATGTGCCGAAAGGGAACGGCTTGCCGCCTTTCAGCATGATTTCGGAGGCGTCCGGCGGTTCACCGAACAGGAAAGTAACGTTTTCCCCGTGAAAAACCGTTATAAAGCCCGGGTTTCCGGGGAGTTTGGTTGCACGGGACGTCGAGATGCGTAGGATCACCGCATCGAACGAAATGAGTCGACATAACGCCAGAAAGGGACGGAAATGAACAAGAATGAACTCGTGGCAGCTGTTGCCGAGAAATCGGGCCTCAGCAAGGGTGACGCAACTTCGGCTGTTGAAGCCGTTTTCGAAACCATCACCGGTGAACTCAAGAATGGCGGCGACGTCCGCCTGATCGGCTTCGGCAACTTCACTGTTTCGCGTCGCGAAGCCTCGAAGGGCCGCAACCCGCAGACCGGCAAGGAAGTTGATATTCCTGCACGCAACGTGCCGAAGTTCTCGGCCGGCAAGGGTCTCAAGGACGCCTGCAACTAAGCCTCTTTTGACAAGTGCAAAAGTTGAGAGCCCGGGCGCCTGCGCCCGGGCTTTTTGTTTGCCGGTCCGTCCGTTCCTGTCTGGCAATCCCGCATGCACTTATCCGCGCCTGTCGACGTTTCCTGGCGCTGAACGATGCTGAAAGCCCGGTATCGAGAATTCGCCACAAATGTGATTGACAATGGAACAAAGATAGAACATACATAATACACATAGGGAATTAACAGGAGTTGATCATGACTGCATTTGCCCGTGACATTGCCGCTTTCGTTTCCATGTCCCTGTTTGTGGCGAGCTTCGCCGTTCTTGCCATGGCCTTCTGATTGCGCTGGATTTTTCTGACGTGAACATCTGTTTGAATGGGTTCGGCATGTCCTCTGCCGGGCCCGAATAACCCCCAAGTTGCTGGGGGTGTTGCTGCCCTAAAAGAGGGTGGCTTGAGGCCCCTCCGACGATGTTCGCCATCGCACTGCGGGACCGCGCTGATTTAGCTGCATGTGCTCTGGACTTTACGGTCCGGGTCCTCACAATTGGCCTTTGAGTCTTCGGCTGCACCGGCATGGTGCTGGGCCGCGGATCAGACGGCAGAGGGCAACAATGGCACGCGAAAACAAGTCGGCAAAACTGCTGGCCAATCTGGCCGCAGGAGCGGAGCAGGCGCGGGAGCGCGGCAGGCAGGCTGGCGATCGGGAGAGCGGGAACTGGCCCGGTTTCGTGCATCTGCGGGTGCATTCGGCCTATTCGTTGCTCGAGGGCGCGCTTCCGATCAAGACCCTGATCAAGCGGGCTGTGGCCGATGACCAGCCGGCGCTGGCGATTTCCGATACCAACAATCTGTTCGGCGCACTCGAGTTTTCGATCAAGGCGATGGAAGCCGGCATTCAGCCGCTCATCGGCTGCCAGCTTGATATCGACATGGAAGACGGCCAGTCCGGGGATCGCCGGTCGCACCGCGATAATCTTCAGAAGCGGCCTTCGATCGTGCTGTATGCAGCCACCCCGGCCGGCTATGACCGGCTCGTGGCCCTTGTCAGTCAGGCCTATCTTGGCGGCGACAACACCGACCGGCCTCATATCATGCTGTCATGGCTGCAGCAGGGGGCGGAAGGGATCATCGCGCTCACCGGCGCCGGAGGCGGCCCTGTCGACCAGGCGATACGTGACGCGCACCCAGAACAGGCCAGGGCGCGGCTGGAAAGCCTCAAGCAGGTGTTCGGTGACCGGCTTTACCTCGAGCTGCAGCGCCAGGGTGGCTATGACCGGGCCCATGAAGCCAGGATGATCGCGCTTGCCTACGACGCAGAAGTACCGCTGGTTGCCACGAACGAGGCGTTCTTTCCGACACCTGACGATTTTGAAGCCCATGACGCATTGATGGCTGTGGCCAACAACGCGGTGATGTCGGACGACCGCCGTCCGCGGCTCAGCGTCGACAATTGCCTCAAGTCGCGCGCCGAAATGACCGAATTGTTCGCGGACATTCCGGAGGCTCTCGAAAACACGATAGAAATTGCCCGCCGGTGCAGCGCGATTGTCGAGCGCCGGGCGCCGATCTTGCCGCGCTTTACCGGGGGCGGAGAAGACGATCCGCAGGCAGCACTTGCTGCCGAAGCCGCCGAACTCAGGCGGCAGTCGATCGAGGGGCTGGAGCGCCGGCTGGCAAGGATTGGCCTGGCCGAAGGATATACGCAAGACGATTACCGCGAGCGCTTGAACGTCGAACTCGACATCATCGAGAACATGAAGTTTCCCGGTTACTTCCTGATCGTGGCCGACTTTATCAAATGGGCCAAGGACCACGACATTCCCGTCGGGCCCGGCCGTGGTTCGGGTGCAGGTTCGCTGGTGGCCTATGCGCTTACCATTACGGATGTCGACCCGTTGCGGTTCTCGTTGCTGTTCGAACGCTTTCTCAATCCCGCCCGCGTTTCGATGCCCGACTTCGATATCGATTTTTGCCAGGACCGCCGCGAAGAGGTGATCCGTTACGTGCAAGCCAAGTATGGCCGCGAACAGGTCGGGCAGATCATCACCTTTGGTAGCTTGCAGGCACGCGCGGCGCTGCGCGACGTCGGCCGTGTGCTGGAAATGCCCTACGGGATGGTCGACCGCATCTGCAAGCTGGTGCCCAACAATCCGGCCAACCCGACGCCTCTCGGCAAGGCGATCGAGGAAGAGCCGCGCTTTGCCGAGGAGGTGGACAAGGAACCGGCCATCGGCAGGCTGCTCGATATCGCGCAGAAGCTGGAAGGCCTCTACCGCCACGCCTCGACCCACGCTGCCGGCATCGTGATCGGTGACCGGCCGCTGTCGGAACTGGTGCCGATGTACCGCGATCCGCGCTCGGACATGCCGGTCACCCAGTTCAACATGAAATGGGTTGAGCAGGCCGGCCTGGTCAAGTTCGACTTTCTCGGCCTGAAAACCTTGACGGTGCTGAAAACCGCTGTCGGTTTCATCGCCAAGCGCAACATCACCATCGATCTCGAAGCCTTGCCGCTGGATGACAAGCCCACCTACGAGATGCTCTCGCGCGGCGAGACTGTTGGCGTGTTCCAGGTGGAATCGGCGGGCATGCGCAAGGCGCTGATCGGCATGCGCCCGGACCGGATCGAGGACATCATCGCCCTCGTGGCGCTCTACCGTCCGGGACCGATGGAGAACATCCCGGTCTACAACGCCCGCAAGCATGGCGAGGAAGAGGTCGCATCGATCCATCCCAAGATCGATGGCCTGCTGGCCGAGACCCAGGGCGTGATCGTCTACCAGGAACAGGTGATGCAGATCGCCCAGGTTCTGGCCGGTTACTCGCTCGGCGAAGCCGACCTTCTGCGCCGTGCCATGGGCAAGAAGATCAAGGAGGAGATGGACAAGCAGCGCGCCCGTTTCGTCGAGGGTGCTGTCGAACGCAGCGTTTCCAAACCGCAGGCCGACATGATCTTCGATCTGCTCGCCAAGTTCGCAAACTACGGCTTCAACAAGTCCCACGCCGCCGCCTACGGCATCGTCTCCTACCAGACCGCCTACCTCAAGGCGCATTACCCGGTTGAGTTCCTCGCCGCCTCGATGACGCTCGACATGTCCAACACCGACAAGCTGGTCGATTTCCGGCAGGACGCGCGGCGCCTCGGCATCGAAGTGGTGCCGCCATCGGTGCAGACCAGTTTCCGGCATTTCGAAACCGGCGACAACAAGATCTACTATGCGCTGGCTGCCATCAAGGGCGTCGGCGATGCCGCGGTCGAGCATATTGTCGAGGTGCGCGGTGATACGCCGTTTGCCTCTCTCGAGGATTTCTGCACCCGCATCGACCCGCGCCAGGTCAACCGCCGGGTGCTCGAAAGCCTGATCGCCGCCGGAGCATTTGATTGTTTCGGTCATGACCGTGCCATTCTGAGCGGCGGGCTCGACCGGATTCTTGGCTTTGCCCAGCGCGCCCAGGAAAACCGCATCAGCGGACAGAGCGACATGTTCGGCATCGGTGGTGGTGCGGTCGAGGCGGAAACAATCCAGCTGCCGGCCGCGACGCCCTGGTTGCCTGCGGAAAAACTGCATCGCGAATACCAGGCGCTGGGCTTCTATCTTTCCGCCCATCCGCTTGATTCCTATAATGATCTTCTCGCCAAGATGCGGGTCCAGACCTGGGCCGATTTTTCCCTTGCCGTGAAGGCCGGCGCCACCGCCGGGCGGCTCGCCGGCACCGTGACCAGCAAGCAGGAACGCAAGACCCGCACCGGCAACAAGATGGGTATCGTCGCCTTTTCCGACAGCTCCGGCCAGTATGAGGCCGTGCTGTTTTCGGAAGGCCTGGCGCTCTACCGTGAACTGCTCGAACCGGGCAAGTCGATCGTCATCACCGTCCATGCCGAAGAACGGCCCGAAGGCATCGGGTTGAGAATCCAGACCGCAGATTCGCTTGAGGATCGCGCTGCCCGAGGCCAGTCGGCGCTCAGGGTCTTCATGCGTGATGCACGGCCGCTCAATTCGGTCTCGACCCATTTGAAATCGCGCGGCGAGGGGCAGGTGTCCTTCGTCATGATCAAGGATGATGGCCGCCGCGAAATCGAGGTCACCCTGCCGGATCGCTACAAGATCTCGCCGCAGCTGGCCTCGGCGCTGAAGGCCGCACCCGGCGTGCTGGACGTCGAACTGGTTTAAGGCGCTTCGGGAGGAGGGGGCAGGGCGGCTTAATCCTCGTCCGCCTGCCGCAGCTTGCGTGAGGTTCCGAACGTGTAGCCGGTCTCGACGATGTCGCGGCCGAATTTCTGCCGCACCTTGTCGATGGCACTTTCCGCCACCGCCCGCCGCGCCGCTGCCGGATCGACCAGGTCGGGCGGATCGGCGCGCTCCGCGTCGGTCAGGTCGCTGACCCCGATTCCGATCAGCCGGAACCGGTCCTGCCCGAGTTCGCGTTCGAGCAGGTGCAGGCCGGTGCGGAAGATCCGGTCAGCCAGGATGGTCGGGTCCTCGAGTTTGAAGTTCCGTGTCCGGCTTTTGAAATCGGAGGTCTTGAGCTTCAGTACCACCGTGTGTCCGGCGATCCCCGATGCCTTCAGGCGCGCTGACACCTTCTCCGACAATCGCCTGAGCACCGGCACCAGGTCCTTTGCTTCCGACAGGTCGGAATTGAAGGTGGTTTCGGCAGACACGCTTTTTGCGCCCTCGTTTGCGTGCACGGTGCGGTCGTCCTCGCCCCGCGCCAGATGGTAGAGCCGCTTGCCCATTACCCCGTAGCTGCGCATCAGCGCGGTTTCTTCCATCGTCTGCAGCTGCCCGATGGTGCGGATGCCGTCGCGCTCCAGCGTGGCCGAGAAGGCCTTGCCGACGCCCCAGATCAGCGACACGGGCCTGGGCGCCAGGAACGACAGCGCTTCCTGCTTGCCGATCACCGAAAACCCGCGCGGCTTGTCGAGATCGGAGGCGACCTTGGCGAGGAACTTGCAATAGGACAGCCCGACGGACAGGCTGATGCCGATTTCCGCTTCCACCCGCGCTGCAAAGCGCGCCAGCGTGCGCGCAGGGGTGTCCTTGTGCAGTTTCTCGGTACCGGCGAGATCGAGAAACGCTTCATCGATCGAGATCGGCTGTACCAAGGGCGTGAGTTCCTCCATCATCTGCCGCACTTCTCGCCCGACGCGGACATATTTCTCCATGTCGGGCTTGATCACGACAGCGTCGGGGCAGGCTTCCAGCGCCTTGAACATCGGCATTGCCGAGCGCACGCCATGAATCCGCGCGATGTAGCAGCAGGTGGAGACGACACCGCGCTTGCCGCCGCCGATGATCACCGGCTTGTCGGCCAGCTCCGGATTGTCGCGCTTTTCCACCGTTGCGTAAAACGCATCGCAATCCACATGCGCCAGCGTCAGCTCGTCAATCTCCGCATGCCGTATGATTCTGGGGCTGCCGCATCTCACACAGCGCCGCCCCGCGCCGGCAGGCGTCAGGCAGTCGCGGCAAAAACCGGGAACCGGATCTGGAGGCGGCGGTGATTGGGTCATGGGTTCATGAATGAGAACAAAGGTTGAACATTCTCAGGTTACGCAATAATCTTCAGACTCACAAGCCTGCCAAATCCGCTGGAGCCCGAACTTTTTGACCCTGAACATCCACCCCGTCAGCGCCAGTCTGTGGCCATCGCTCGAAACCCTGTTTGGCCCGCAGGGCGCCTGTTACGGGTGCTGGTGCAGCTATTTCCGGCTGGCGCCGAAACAACGGGAGGTGCTTTCCAGGGATGACCGGAAGCAGCTGTTGAAAGACGCCACCAGCCAGCCTTTGCCGCCCGGCCTGGTCGCGCTCGATGACGGCGTTCCGGTGGGGTGGGTGCAGGTAACGCCACGATCCCATGTGCCGCGCTGGAACACTCCCCGCACGGTGTCACGGCCGCTTGAGGGAGACGACCCGTCCGATCCGGGACTGTGGGCGATTTCCTGCTTCTTCATTCAGTCCAAGCGTCGCGGGCAGGGGATCAGCCACGCCTTGCTGAGCGCTGCGGTGGCCCATGCACGGGACAATGGTGCCCGGGTTGTCGAGGCCTGCCCGATACTCAAGGCCAGTCAGTCGAAATCTGTCGGCCTGTTCGTAGGTTCCGTATCGGTGTTCGAGAAGGCA
Organism: Hoeflea sp. AS16; assembly: GCF_038900095.1. NCBI lineage: Bacteria > Pseudomonadati > Pseudomonadota > Alphaproteobacteria > Hyphomicrobiales > Rhizobiaceae > Hoeflea > Hoeflea sp. AS16. Next base: position 468,633 of record NZ_JBBMQQ010000004.1, read on the forward strand.
GGATTTGAGCGTGTTGCCGAACGGAAGCCGGGACGGCCATTGATGCGGCAAGTGCTTGCATGATTTGCCCTGCTGCCTATCTCACAGGGACCGGCGCTGCTTTCGATCGCTCAGCCGGCGGCCTTGTCGAAATGGGCTGTAATCAGCGCTTCGGCATGTGGCCAGTCACGGGCGATCGCGACCCCTTCGCCGGGGTGCGGCGCCAGCGTCCGGAAGTTTTCATTGGCCATCAGGTTGACCAGCAGCGTCTCGGGTACATGTTTGCGCACCGACTGCAGATTGACAAAGATGTCGTCGATAAACACCACCGGCTGGGCCCGCGCACCGTGCAGCGTCTGGACGGCCGGGCCTTTGGGGGATTCCGTCGCAATCATCGGGTAGTCGAAGCCATGCCGGGAGAGCAGAGTTCGCCGCTGCTCCCGGTGGCGTGGCGGCATCGCCGTCAGGAACACGATATCTGCCTGCGCGGACAGCCGCGCCAGGCAGTCTGCCGCTTCCGTCACCGGCGTCTGCCACTCGTCCTGGGCCTGAAAGAATGCTTCGAGCATGGCGCTGACGGTCTCGCCCGGCGTTTCGCTGCCGTCGGCGCGGCTGAAGATGTTGCCATGCAGCCGGAACGAAGTGGGCCGCAACTCGTGGCCATTTTGATCGAGATAGGCCTCGAAGGGGGTGACGAATTCCAGCACCACCTCGTCGATGTCGCACACGATCAGCGGCCGCTCGCCAAGATGGAGATCATCATGTTCGGCATCGGGGATAAGCATCGTCATACCTCTGTGCTGCCGCCCAGGGCCTGGAACGCGCGGGAAATCGTTTCAGGCCTGGTGTCGGTTGCCGCACAGAATGCCAGCAGGGTCGGCTCATGGCTCATCAGAAAGCCCAGAACCCCGGCAAGAAAGCCCGGCTCCTTTGCGGCCTCGCGCAGGCCGGAGGCTTCAAGCCCGGTCAGGGCCAGGAAGCGGCCCATCAGTTCAGGCTCGCCTGCAAGCCAGACCAGCACGGCAATCGCTGTTTCTTCCGCATCCGCCATCACTGTCCTGTCCTTCCGAAATCTCATGCACGGTATTCGAAATGACCGATTACCACTTTTTCAACCTAATGGAACTAAGGTGAGGCTGTTGACCGGTTATGCGGATCAGATTTTGCGTGGACTGGGGCAGCCGGAAGCCGGTGAAATCAACCATTGGTCGTCGGCAACGACAGGGTCTGGCAAGTGTATTGTCTGGCTGGATCGGGAATGGGATCGGGTATGACAAAGCAGGTTATGATTGTTGAGGACAATGAACTCAACATGAAACTCTTCAGGGATCTGATCGAAGCGTCAGGTTACAAGACGATCCAGACCCGCAACGGTCTGGAAGCGATGGATCTTGCCCGCAAGCATCGTCCCGACCTTATCCTGATGGATATCCAGCTTCCCGAGGTTTCCGGTCTCGAGGTCACCAAATGGCTCAAGCAGGACGACGACCTGCATGTCATTCCGATCATTGCCGTTACCGCATTCGCGATGAAGGGGGATGAGGAACGTATCCGCCAGGGTGGTTGCGAGGCCTATATCTCCAAGCCGATCTCGGTGCCCAAGTTCATCGAAACCATCAAGACCTACCTCGGCGATGCGTGAGGGTGGAGAGCTGACATGACCGCGCGCATCCTTGTGGTTGATGACATTCCGGCTAATGTGAAGCTTCTCGAAGCCCGGTTGCTGGCCGAGTATTTCGAAGTTCTGACCGCCGCCGACGGCATGACTGCACTGACAATCTGTGACCAGACGCCGGTCGATTTGATTCTGCTCGACATCATGATGCCGGGTATCGATGGATTTGAGGTCTGTGAACGGCTCAAGCAGAACCCGCGCACCGCCCACATTCCCATTGTCATGGTCACGGCGCTGGATCAGCCGGCGGACCGTGTTCGCGGGCTCAAGGCCGGCGCCGACGATTTTCTGACCAAGCCTGTCAATGACCTGCAGCTGATGACCAGGGTCAAGAGCCTGATCCGCTTCAAGGCGCTGAGTGACGAGTTGCGTCTGCGTGCCGAGACTGCGCGTGGCATGGGGCTGGAAACGCTTCTTGCGCCGCATCAGGGCAAGCTTGATGAACCCGGCATGGTGTTGCTTGTCGAAAGCCGCGCCAACACGCAGGACCGCATGTCGCGGGCCCTGAGCGGTGTTGCGGAGATTACCGCAATCGCCGATCCGCAGGCCGCACTCTTCGAGGCTGCCGACAAGCCTTACGAACTGGTCATCGTGTCCTCGTCGCTCGAGGATTACGATCCGCTGCGGCTTTGCTCCCAGCTGCGCTCGCTCGACCGGACCCGGTTCATCCCGATGCTGGTGGTCGCCGAACAGGGCGAGGAGGATCTCGTGATCCGCGCGCTCGAGCTCGGCGTCAATGACTACCTCCTGCGCCCGCTCGATCCCAACGAACTGGTGGCCCGCAGCGTCACCCAGATCCGCCGCAAGCGTTATTCCGACCGGTTGCGCGCCAGCCTTTCCGAATCGGTCGAGTTCGCCGTGACCGATGCGCTCACCGGCCTCAACAACCGCCGTTATCTCGATACCCACCTGGCAACCCTGGTCGATCGCTCCAATCGCCGCGGACGTCCTTTGTCGGTGCTGATCACCGATATCGATTTCTTCAAGTCCATCAACGATACCCACGGCCACGAGGGCGGTGACGATGTGCTGCGTGAATTTGCCAAGCGCGTGCGCGGGGCAGTGCGCGGCGCCGATCTGGCGTGCCGCTATGGTGGCGAGGAGTTCGTGGTGGTGATGCCGGATACGACATTCGAGATCGCCGCCCAGGTGGCAGAGCGGCTGCGTGATGCCGTTGCCGGCGCCCCCTTCAGGATCGCGGCTTCCGGTGTCGCCGCGCCAGTGACCACCTCGGTGGGCATTGCAACGCTCGAAGCAGATGGCGAAGGCGCCGACTCGTTGCTTCGTCGCGCTGACAAGGCGCTTTACCAGGCCAAGAACAATGGCCGGAACCAGGTTGTCGGACAGGCTGCCTGACTATTTTCTCAATGTTGTTTTGCAAACTGCCCGGGCAATTCAAAAGGCCCGAGCATAGTTTTGTGATCTATGTTTCCGGGCGGATTAATAGTTAAAATTGAATCCAATATTAACCACTATCGGCGACTTGTTGGAAATAGTCTTAAGAAACTATTGATTTTTTACCGCTTTGGGACAAATATTATCCCCACATGCAGTGTTTTGGGACTGCCTTCTTGGCATCCTGCGACAGCAAGAGTTTTCGAATACCCCATGATGTTCAGGTCCGCCGCATCTCCTGGGTCGTGGGGTGGCCGATCGAGACCAAGTGCATTGTGGCATCCTCGTTCCACGCCTTTGTTTCGATCGGCCCTCGACACGAAAAAACCCGCTTCCGGAAGGAGGCGGGTTTTTTTGTCTGCCGTCGAAAATCCTGCCCGAAGGCAGGTAGGCAAGCCAGATTACTTGATCTTGGCTTCCTTGAATTCAACGTGCTTCTTGGCAATCGGGTCGTACTTGGTCTTCACCATCTTGTCGGTGAAGGTACGGCTGTTCTTCTTGGTAACGTAGAAAAAGCCGGTATCGGCAGTCGACAGGAGCTTGATCTTGATTGTGGTCGCCTTGGCCATGGTGTCTTGCCTTCTTCAAAAATGAAGCCGCGGACAGCGCACAAGGCTCCACGGCGAAACTTGCGCGGAAACTACAAAAGCCGCCGGGAAAGTCAAGCCCGTTTTGGCCGCAGCACGATGCGAAACAGCGTCAGGGCCACATAAAGCGCAAAAAAGAACGCCAGCGCCCAGGCAAATCCGTGATCACCGGCAATATCCATGGAGACGCCGATGGTTTGCGGCCCCACCAGCATCCCCAGCGCATAGCAGAATACGAAGGCGGCATTGGCCGACGCCAGGTCCGCACCGTGCAGTTTGTCCCCCAGATGCGCCAGGCCGACCGTATAGAGGCCCGCCACGCTGCCACCCCAGAACAGCAGGATAACAGCCGTCAGCAGCCAGTTGTGGATCAGGAAGGGCAGGGCGAGCGACCCCGCCAGGCCGATGATGGCAAACAGGGACAGAAGTGGGCGCCTGTCCTTCATCCGGTCGGCAATCAGGCCAACCGGGATCTGGAACAGCACATTGCCCAGCCCCATCATCATCAGCAGCAGGGCGCCTTGTGATTCGGTAAAGCCGGTGCGGCTCGCATAGATCGGGAACAGCGACAGCCCGCCCGATTCGACCGCGCCGAAGATGAACACAGCAGCTGTCGCTGTCGGCACCAGGAACACGTAGCGCATGAACGGAAGGTCCGGCTGTGAATCGATCACCGGGTTTTCCTTGCGCGCCATCAGAACCGGGATGACGGCAAGCAGGATGATGCCGGCCCCGATCGCAAACGGCAGCACACCGTCGGACCCGATGACGGAGAAGATCAGCGGCCCGGCCGCAAATCCCAGCGACAGCACCGTCGCGTAGATGCCGAGCACAAGCCCGCGGCGCGACGGCGGGGCGGCGGTGTTGATCCAGAATTCGGAGAGCACGAACAGCACGGTAATGGCGCCGTGGAACACGATCCGCAGCGGAAACCACATCCACAGGGCTTCGGCATAATAAAACCCGAGCGCACTGGCCGCGGCGGCAACGATCGCCAGCACCATCGTGGTAACCACGGTGAGCCGCTGCGCGATCATGGTTGTCAGCGGTGCCGCAACCATCGCCGCCACACCGGCCATCGCCGAGTTCAGGCCGATCATGGTGGATGAAACGCCGCGTTTTTCCAGGATGATGGACAACAGTGGCAGCCCGAGGCCGATGGCGATGCCGACCGCGGTAATGGACGCGACCGCTGCGATCAGGGCTGGCCAGTGGATATCCTCGCGGATCACGGGAGTGCGTGAGGATGAGTTGTCCATCTGGAATTCGCCTTAAATCAATTCGCGAACGAAGCGTCCGTTGCGGGAGTAGTAGAACGGAACCGCTTTGCCAAATGGTAAAGAGGGGTCTTCGTCAAGCGCCTGAACCAGATCGGAGAGAATCACCCGGGTGATCCGGGGCAACGGGTGGCTTTCATGGTCATCAACCGGCAGCCATGTCAGGTCATGCAGTTCATCGCTGTCGCGAACCGCGGATGGATCGAGGTCGAGTTCGTCGCAGAAACAGGCGAAGAACCGGGTGTCGAACCTGCGGGACTGGCCCGGAGGTGTGATTGCGCGGGCCAGGAAGCGGAAATGCGAGACGTCCGGGCACAATGAATCGGCGTGCTGGGAAGGTGTGAGCGAAAGATGCGCCTCTTCCATCATCTCCCGCGCGGCGGCCACGGCCAGGCCGCGGGCCGCATGGTCGCGAAACCGGGCCTGTGTCCGCACCAATAGCTTGTCCAGCACTTCGTTGCGCAAGGGACGGGCAAGCGGCACCCGGTTGTCGCCCGGGTCGCGCCGGCCGCCGGGGAACACGTAGAGATCGGGCATGAAGGCATGAGCCTTGCCGCGCTTTCCCAGAAGCGCGCGGGGCACATCGCCGCTCCGGTCCATCAGGATCAGCGACGCCGCGTCGCGTGGCGCCCGCGTCGGATACCGCTTCTCGCTTGTCCTGGTTTGATGTTCCTCTGTCAGGAGCGCGGTTTTGGCGGTAACGCTGTCGCTCATCGCGCATCCTCGTAGGTGGCATCGGCGAGCAAGGGGTCTTCCGACTCACCGCCAAATCCGTGCATGCGCAATGCCCATTGCAATCCGATGACCCCGCCCTTGATCGGCTGAAGCATCGCCAGCGTCATGACAATCGTCACCGGGATCCAGATCAACAGGTGCTGCCAGCTTTCAAGAACCAGCCAGCTGTCCGTGGCCATGAAGCCCGCGACGACGATATGGCCGACAATGAAGATCGCCAGATAGGCCGGGAAGTCGTCGGCCCGGTGATGGATCATTTCCTCACCGCAGTCCGAACAGGCATCCACCGGCTTCAGATAAGCCCTGAACAGCTTGCCTTCGCCGCAATTGGGGCAGCGACCGAGCAGGCCGCGCTTGACGGCGCGCCAGGTGTCTCTGGGCGCGTCCTGTTGGACATCATGGGCTGCCTTGCCGCCAAATTCGAGCATCTTGTCTCTCCTGGTTCTGACCGGCGCTTGGGACGCCTGTCTTGTCGCCTGGCGCTGTCTCAGCGCCGTCCGCGAGGTGGCCGTGTGCCGGGCTTCTTCGGTGTGCCCCGGCGGGCGCGGCCTGATTTGTGAAACGATCGGGTACCCTTTGGCATTGTCTGCCCTTCGCTCAGCATCTCAAACCGCATTGAGCCTGCCAGCGGGATCACCTCGACCAGCTTGACCTCCACTTCATCCCCCAGACGATACCCCAGTCCGGTCTTCTCACCCGTCAGCGCCTGGTGGGCCTCGTCATAGTGATAATAGTCCAGTCCCAAAGTTGAAACCGGAATAAACCCATCTGCGCCAAATTGAGGCAGGCTCACAAACAGCCCCGATTTGGTCACGCCGGAGACGCGCCCGTCGAAGGCTTCGCCGATGCGCCCGGCCAGGTGGTGCGCGACCAGCCGGTCGACGGTGTCACGCTCTGCGGCCATGGCCCGCCGTTCGGTCGTCGATATCTCTGCGGCAATGCTTTCAAGCGCCGCTTCCTCGTCCGGCGTGATGCCGCCTTCGCCCAGCCCCAAGGCTCCGACCAGCGCGCGATGCACGATCAGGTCCGCATAGCGCCGGATCGGCGAGGTGAAGTGCGCGTACCGCATCAGGTTGAGGCCGAAATGACCGATGTTTTCAGGCGAGTAGATGGCCTGGCTCTGGCTGCGCAGAACCATCTCGTTGACCATGCCCTGGTAGGGCTGGCCAACGGCCTTGGCCAGGATGCCGTTGAAGGCATTGGCCCGGATGGCTGATCCACGCGCCAGCGACAGGCCCAGCGTGCCGAGAAACTCGCGCAGGACTTCCTGCTTTGCCAGCGACGGCTGGTCGTGAACCCGGTAGATCAGCGGTTGCTTGCGTTTCTCCAGCGTTTCGGCTGCCGCGACGTTCGACTGGATCATGAATTCTTCGATCAGCCGGTGGGCGTCGAGCCGTTCGGGGACGATCACCTTGTCGACCTTGCCTTCCGGCGTCAGCAGGATCTTGCGCTCGGGCATGTCCAGATCAAGCGGCTGGCGCCGGTCGCGCTCGCGCTTGAGCACGGCATAGGCCTTCCACAAAGGCTTCAGCACAGTATCAAGCAACGGCCCGGACTTGTCATCGGGATTGCCGTCAATCGCCGCCTGTGCCTGCTGGTAGGACAGTTTGGCGGCGCTCTTCATCATCACCCGGTGAAACTTGTGGCCGACCTTGCGGCCTTCGGCCGAAAACACCATGCGCAGCGCCAGCGCCGGGCGGTCTTCGCCTTCGCGCAGCGAACACAGATCGTTGGAGATCCGCTCGGGCAGCATCGGCACGACGCGGTCGGGGAAATAGGCCGAGTTGCCGCGCTTGAGCGCCTCGCGGTCAAGCGGGGTTCCGGGCCGCACATACCAGGAGACATCGGCAATCGCCACGGTGATGATGATGCCGCCGGGATTGTCCGGGGAGGGATCTTCCTCGGCATAGACCGCGTCGTCATGGTCCTTTGCGTCATGCGGGTCGATGGTGATCAGCGGAACATGCCGCCAGTCTTCACGGCCGGCAAGCGGCGCCGGTTTGGCATTTTCCGCGGCCTCGATCACCTCGGCCGGAAACACGTGTGGAATGCCGTGCGAATGGATGGCGATCATCGAGATCGCCTTTTCGCCCTCCACCGAGCCCAGCACCGCGTGCACCTTGGCGCGGGGAAGCCCCATCCGTCCCAGCTTCGCGGTTTCGACCTCGACCAGGTCGCCGTCCTTGGCGTCGCCGGTGAAATCGGGATCGATTGCAAATTCCTCGCCGCGCCGCTCGATCGGCATCAGCCGGCCGCCACCACCGGGCGTCGAGCGGAAAACCCCGAGGACCAGCCCGTCGCGCCGGTCGAGGATTTTCATGATCCGGGCGGTGTAGCTCGTCCCCTTGCCATGCGTCGACGCGAAGATCCGTGCCAGCACCTTGTCGCCGACACTTGCCGCAGTCGATGGCGAACGGGATTTGCCGCGCTCGCGCCCTGCATTGGACTGGCGCACAGTCACCACGGGTGCGGCGCCGTGATCCTCGAGCCATTCCGCCGGCCGGGCAACCAGGTCGCCATCGCTGTTGCGCATGGTGATTTCGAGCACCGCAACTGCGGGCAGAGTGCCGGGGCGCCTGAGCATCTTGCGGTCGCGCTCGATCAGACCCTCGTCCTCGAGTTCCCGCAAAAGGTCTTTCAACTCGGCCCTGGTATCGCCTTTCAGGCCAAAGGCCTTGGCGATATCGCGCTTTGATGCGCGATCGGGGTTTTCACCAAGGAAACGCAGGATGGTTTCCCTGTCGGGCAGGTCGCCGCGCCGGAAGGCCGGGCGTGCGTCTGCTGCGTTGCCGTCACCCTTGCCGGTTTTCGGCTTGCTGGTCCCGGGTTTGCGGGGAGGGTGTCCCAAATTCAGTCCTTCTTGGCCTTGGAGGCAGCTGGCTTTTTGGCTGCAGCCGGCTTTTTCGCCGCAGCTTTTGGCTTGGCTTTGGCCTTGGTTGCTTTCTTTGCCGGCGCCTTGGTTTTCTTGCCCGAGGCGGCGGCCTTGGCGGCGATCATTTCGAGCGCTTCTTCAACCGTCACTTCAGCCGGAACCTTGTCCTTGGGCAGGGTGGCGTTGATCTTGCCCCAGTTGACATAAGGCCCGTACTTGCCGTCGCGCACGGTGATCGGACCACCATCGGGATGGTCGCCGAGTGCCTTCAGCGCTGTCGGTGTCCCGCGTCCGCGGCCCGGACCCTTGGCCTGTTTCTCCGCGATCACGGTGACCGCGCGGTTGAGGCCGATGGAAAACACGTCTTCCACCGATTCCAGGTTGGCATAGGTGCCGTCATGCAGCACGAACGGTCCGTAACGGCCGATGCCTGCGGAGATCATCTTGCCGGATTCGGGATGCTGGCCAATGTCGCGCGGCAGGCTGAGAAGCGCCATGGCCTTCTCGTGATCGATCGAATCGACCGCCCATCCCTTGGGCAGGCTGGCGCGCTTGGCTTCCTTGCCTTCGCCACGCTGTACATATGGTCCGAAACGGCCGGTGCGCAAGGTGATAGGCTCTTCCGTGTGCGGGTCTTTTCCCAGATCCTTCGGCTCGTTCGAAAGTGATGCTTCGCCTTCCGCACTCGGATCGCTGGACAGCTGGCGGGTGAAGTTGCAATCCGGATAATTCGAACATCCGACAAAGGCGCCGTACTTGCCGAGCTTGAGCGACAGGTTGCCGGTGCCGCAGGTCGGGCAGATCCGTGGATTGGAGCCATCTTCGCGCACCGGGAACACCAGCGGCGCAAGCGCTTCGTTGAGTGCATCGAGCACCTGGGTGACGCGAAGCTCCTTGGTGTCGTCGATATGCTGATGGAACTCGGTCCAGAATTCGCGCAGCACATCCTTCCAGGCCAGCTCGCCCGCCGAAATCCGGTCGAGCTTTTCTTCGAGATCGGCGGTGAAGCCGAATTCGACATAGCGGTTGAAGAAGTTCTCCAGGAACGCGATGACCAGACGGCCCTTGGGTTCAGGGGTCAGCCTGCGATTCTCGATGAGCACATATTCGCGGTCCCTGAGCGTTGCCAGCGTCGAGGCATAAGTCGACGGCCGGCCGATGCCGAGCTCTTCCATCTTCTTGATCAGCGAAGCTTCCGAGTAGCGCGGCGGAGGTTCGGTGAAATGCTGGCTGGCGTTGATCTTGTCCTTTGCCAGTGCTTCCCGCGCATTGATTTCCGGCAGCCGGGTATCATCATCGCCGTCGCCATCGGACTGCTCCCCGTCTTCCTTGGCGTCCGTGTAGGCGGCAATGAAGCCGTCGAAACGGATCACCGAGCCTGTGGCGCGCAGGCCGGCCGTCTTGCCGTCCTTGGAGGCGGTGATGTCCACCGTGGTCCGTTCGATCTCTGCCGAGGCCATCTGGCTGGCGGTGGCGCGTTTCCAGATCAGGTCGTAGAGCTTGAGCTGGTCGGCATCGAGATACTTCTTCAGGTCATCCGGAGCGCGCTCGAAACCGGTCGGGCGGATGGCCTCATGCGCTTCCTGCGCATTCTTCGCCTTGGTCGAGTAGAGGCGCGCCTTTTCAGGTACATAGCGTGCACCGAACCGCGTCTCGATCGCGGTTCTGGCTTCCTCGATCGCTTCGGGCGCCATCTGCACGCCGTCAGTACGCATATAGGTGATCAGACCGACGGTCTCGCCGCCGATGTCGATGCCTTCATAGAGCTTCTGCGCCACCTGCATGGTTCGCGAGGCGTTGAAGCCAAGCTTGGAGGAGGCTGCCTGCTGCAGCGTCGATGTGGTGAAGGGCGGAGAAGGATTGCGCCGGTTCGGCTTGGCTTCGACGCTGTCGGCGACAAACGATGCGCCCTCCAGCATGTCCTTGATCTTGTTGGCGAGCTCCCCGTCGGACACCGACATCTTGGTGATCTTCTCGCCGTCATGCGAGGTCAGCCGTGCGGTGAAACCATCGCCGCGCGGGGTCTTCAGGTCAGCCGAAATCTGCCAGTATTCCTCGGAGACGAAGCGTTCGATCTCGCTTTCGCGGTCGCAGACCAGGCGGAGCGCCACCGATTGAACGCGGCCGGCCGAACGTGCGCCGGGCAGCTTGCGCCACAGAACCGGCGAGAGGTTGAAGCCAACCAGGTAGTCGAGCGCCCGGCGCGCCAGGTAGGCGTCGACCAGTGGCGTGTCGATCTCGCGCGGATTGGCCATCGCATCGAGAACCGATTTCTTGGTGATCGCATTGAAGACGACGCGGGAGACCTTCTTGTCCTTGAGCGCCTTCTTCTTGTTCAGCACTTCCAGCACGTGCCAGGAAATGGCTTCGCCTTCACGATCCGGGTCAGTCGCCAGAATGAGGGAATCGGCGCCCTTGAGCGCTTCGGTGATATCCTTGAGCCGCTTGTTGGAGGCCGTGTCGACCTCCCATTTCATCTCGAAATCCTCGTCGGGAAGCACCGAACCGTCCTTGGCCGGCAAGTCGCGGACGTGGCCGAACGATGCCAGTACCTTGTACCCGCTGCCGAGGTACTTGTTGATCGTTTTTGCCTTCGCAGGCGATTCCACTACCACTACATTCATAAGGTTGCTCGCATTCGGCCGGGTTTTCGGCATGCCGCGCGAATTCGCGCCGTACCGATTTGGCCCACGAAATGTACATCGAAATCGGTGCGGTCAAGCCCATCTTCCGATTTACGGCCATTTCGCAACCCGAATACAACTAAAACGCGATTACAACTGTATTGCAATTTAAGATAACTAAGGTATCGTGTTTTTATGATCTGTGCACCACTCTCCATGAGCCTGGGGACGGTCAACACCAAGGGAGCGTCAATGCAAACCCACCCCTCTCAAGACAAGCTTGAGAAAGCGCGCACTCAGCAAAACATCGCCTATATCAGGCAGATGCTGGGGGAATTGGGTGCCGTTGCACGCAACGAAAATGCCGACATGCTGTGTTATCTGATCGAGATGGCCTATCTTGAGGCAGGAGACGTGCTGGCGGGCTCCAGGCCGCTCAGCGTGGTCGGGCAGCAGAACTAGAGCCGCCCGGAACTTCTAGTCCGCGTCAAAGGCCAGCGACACCATGCCGCCGGGATGCCGGTGCAACCGGCCGGCCAGGTCCAGCTCCAAAAGCACCAGGTAGACGGTTTGTGCCGAAACACCGGTATGCCGGATGATGTCATCCACTTCGGCAGGCGAGGGACCCAGCGCCTCGATTACCCTTGTCCGGTCATCGTCACGCGGCTCCGCAAACGGTGCGCCGTCTTCACTCTCCGGTTCTTCAAGAAAGGGGGCGTCGTCGGGAAACACCCGGCTCGACGGCGCCAGGGCGTCAATCACGTCGCTGCTGCCGGTGGTCAGGATGGCGCCGTCCTTGAGCAGCCCGTTGGTTCCCGCCGCGCGCGGATCGAGCGGCGAACCGGGAACAGCGAACACCAGCCTGCCGAAATCCGCGGCGCGCCGTGCGGTGATCAGCGAGCCCGAGCGCTGCGCGGCCTCGATCACCACAAGCCCCAGCCCGATTCCGGCAATCAGCCGGTTGCGCCGGGGGAAATCCCGCGCCCGCGGTTCCCAGCCCATCGGCATCTCGCTGATCGCCAGGCCGTTGCCGGCGCAGATTTCCTGGTAGAGTTCGTTGTTTTCCGGCGGATAGGGTTGATCCAGGCCACCCGCCAGCGCCGCAATCGTGCCGCTTTCCATACTCGCCCGGTGTGCTGCCGCGTCAATGCCGCGGGCAAAGCCGGAGACGATGGCATAACCCGCGGCGCCAAGTTCCCGCGCCATTCGTGCCGCCATCTTGGCGCCCGAGACCGAGGCATTGCGCGCACCGACAATGCCGACTGAAACCTGCGTTGAAAGCGCCAGGTCGCCGATTGCCGTGATCAGGGGCGGTGCGCCGTCGATGCGCCGCAGCGCCGGCGGATAGTCTGGTTCGCCAATGCCGATGAAGACGGCGCCGAATTTCTGTGCCGCCTCCAGTTCGCGTTCTGCATCATCGATACTGGCCACCCGGATCGCGCGTGCCGATCCGCCGCGCCGCGACAGTTCCGGCAGTTGCGCGATGGCTGTTTCGGCCGAACCGAAATGATTGATCAGGTCGCGAAAGGTTGCCGGGCCGACATTGTCCGAGCGGATCAGCCGCAGCCAGTTCAGTCGCTGGCGATCGGAAAGGGGGACGCCGCGTCTCCCTTCGTCGCCGGCAGGCATCAGCCCTTGTCCCCGATCCGGCTTTCTGTGCCGGAAAGCAGACGGCGGATGTTCTGGTGGTGTTTGAGGATGGTGATCAGCGACATCACCACGAACAGCGATCCAACCTCCGGCTTGCCATACATATAGAGAGCGGCCGGAACCACCACGGCGGCAGCCAGTGCCGCCAGCGAGGAATAGCGGAACAGCTTGGCCATACCGAGCCAGACGGCGGCGAACACCAGCACCATCAGCGGTGCAAGCCCGAGCAGCACGCCCAGATAGGTCGCAACGCCCTTGCCGCCCTTGAATTTCAGCCAGACCGGGTAAAGGTGGCCCAGAAAGGCACCCAGACCGGCGATCAGCGCGGCCTCCATGCCGAGGAAATGGCGTGCAGCCACGACCGCAACCGTTCCCTTCAGCGCATCGGCGAGCAAGGTCGCCGCGGCAAGCTTCTTGTTGCCGGTGCGCAACACGTTGGTTGCGCCGATATTGCCCGAACCGATGCTGCGCACATCACCAAGCCCGGCCATGCGGGTCAGGAGCAGGCCGAACGGGATCGAGCCGCAAAGATAGCCAAACAGCAGGGAACCAAGCATCAGGGGAGCGGACAGCGTCCATTGGATCATATCAGGCACGGCGCGTTCTTCCTCCCACGACCCCGGTTGGCTGGCGTTCCCGGCCGTTCTCAGGCCCGGTAAACTGTGACACCTGCAACCATGGTTTGCAATACTTTGCCGGTAAACCGGGCGTCCTCGAACGCGCTGTTCTTGGACCTTGAAACGATATCGTCCTTGGAAAGCACCCAAGGATATTCGGGGTCGACGAGCGCGATGTCGGCGCGCGCGCCGGTTTTCAGCGTTCCCGCGTCAAGCCCGAGGATCTGCGCCGGGCGGGTGGACATGGCGTCCACCAGCCGCATCAGCGGAACATCGCCTGAATGGTAAAGCCTCAGTGCCGCCGCCAGCAGGGTTTCAAGCCCGATTGCACCGTTCTCGGCGTCCGCGAAGGGAAGGCGCTTGGTGTCGACGTCCTGCGGGTCATGCGCCGACACGATGATGTCGATGGCGCCGTCAGCCAGCGCCTCGACCATCGCCCGGCGGTCGTCCTCGGTCCGCAGTGGCGGCGACAGCCGGAAGAAGGTGCGATACTCGCCGATATCGGTTTCGTTGAGCGTGAGGTGATTGATCGAGATCCCGGCGGTGACATCAAGCCCGCGTGCCTTGGCTGCGCGAATGATCTCGGCGGATTCGGGCACCGAAATGCTCATCGCGTGATAGCGCGAGCGGGTCAGCGCCGCCAGCCGCAGATCGCGTTCCAGCGGTATGATTTCGGCTTCGCGCGGGATGCCGGGCAATCCCAGCCAGCTCGCGAACAGGCCTTCGTTCATCACCCCTGCGCCGCCCAGTTGCCGGTCCTGCGTCGCCATCGCGATCACCGCGTTGAAATCGCGCGCATAGGTCATCGCCCGCCGCATCACCGCCGGATTGTCGACCGTATGCCGGCCATTGCTCAGCATCACCGCGCCGGCCTCGAAAAGCAGGCCGAATTCGGTCATTTCCTCGCCGTTGAGCCTCTTGGTCAGGGCCGCGGCCGGGTAGACGCGGACAATCGCCTCGTCACGCGCCAGCCGCTGGACGAAATCGACCAGCGCCACGTCGTCGATCACCGGGTCCGTGTCGGGCATCATGATGATCGAGGTCACCCCGCCCTTGGCCGCAGCCCGGCTGGCCGAGGCGATGGTCTCGCGGTGCTCGGCACCCGGTTCGCCAATATGCACGCAGGCGTCGACCAGCCCGGGAATGGCGATCAGGCCGCTGCAATCCTCGATCTCGGCGTCGGAAGCAATTGCGAATTCGGCAGCTTTCGCACCACAGGCAGCGATCTTGCCGTCGACAATGACGATGTCGCCGGTTTCGTCCATGTCCGTCGAGGGATCGACAATTCTTACATTCCGGAGAACTCTCGAAGTCATCGGGCAAGCTCCCCGTGCAGCATCAGCGTCTCCATCACGGCCATTCGCACCGCGACCCCCATCTCGACCTGCTGCTCGATAACGCTTTGTGGCCCGTCGGCAATGTCGGAGGCGATCTCAACGCCGCGGTTCATCGGTCCCGGATGCATCACCAGCGCATCCTCCTTCGCGGACTTGAGCTTTTCGGCGTCGAGACCGTAATAGCGGAAATACTCGCGCACCGAGGGCACGAACGAACCCGCCATGCGTTCGCGTTGCAGCCGCAGCATCATCACCACGTCCGCATCCTTGAGCCCTTCATCCATGCGCCGGAACACCTCCACGCCCATGTCCTCTATACCGGACGGAAGCAGCGTCGAGGGGGCAACCACCCGGACCCGCGCGCCAAGCGCGTTGAGCAGCAGGATGTTGGACCGGGCGACGCGCGAATGCAGCACGTCGCCGCAGATGGCGACGATCAGGCGGCCGACCTTGCCCTTGGCGCGGCGGATGGTCAGCGCATCAAGCAGTGCCTGTGTCGGGTGTTCATGCGCGCCGTCGCCGGCATTGATCACCGGGCAGCCCACTTTCTGAGACAACAGCGCCACGGCGCCCGCGGAAGAATGCCGCACCACCAGCACGTCGGGCCGCATGGCGTTGAGCGTCATCGCCGTGTCGACCAGCGTTTCGCCCTTCTTGACGCTCGAATTGGCAACCGACATGTTCATCACGTCCGCGCCAAGCCGTTTGCCGGCCAGCTCGAACGAAGCCTGGGTCCGTGTCGAATTCTCGAAGAAAAGGTTGATCTGGGTCAGGCCGCGCAATGTGGTGGTCTTTTTTTCGCGCTGGCGGGAGATTTTGACCGCTTCGTCCGCCTGATCGAGCAAATAGTGGATGTCCGGCTCCGAAAGCCCCTTGATTCCGAGCAGGTGGCGGTGCGGAAATGACATCATGCGTCCCATCGGGTTGAGGTCTTTGCCGGTCTATAGAAAGGTTCTGGGGCAGGGGCAAGCTTGCCGGGGCCTCAAATGCGCGATGTCCCCATGCAAAACCGCGCGAATCCCTGTAAGCGAGGTTCGATGAGCCCTATTCAAGCCTTTGGCCACCAGGCCGACAATCAAAGCCCGCCCTTTTCCGGGCACAACGCCTATCGCTCCGATCCGTTGCTGAAGGACATCGCGGCCGACATGCCGCGCGCGCTCCGCATCGATTTCGAAACGGTCGGCAAGTTCGTGGCATCGGCCGAAGCGCAGGATCTTGCGCGCATCGCCAACCGCTCCGTGCCCGAGCTCAGGACCCATGACGGTTATGGCAACCGCATCGACCAGGTCGATTTCCATCCCAGCTGGCACGCGCTGATGCGCCGGAGTGTGGCTGGGGGGCTGCAGGGCTCGGTCTGGGAAGGCAAGCGCGAGGAGGCGGGCTATGCGCACCAGGCCCGCGCCATCCGCTTTTTCCTTACCGCCGGTCTCGAATGCGGCCATTTGTGCCCGCTGACCATGACCAATGCCTCGATTGCCGCGATCATGGCCTCGCCGCGCATCGAGAAGGCCTGGGCGCCGCAGGTGGTCTCGCGCCGGTATGATTCAAGCCACCGTCCGGCGATGCAGAAATCCGGCGTGACCATCGGCATGGGCATGACCGAAAAGCAGGGCGGCACCGATGTGCGCGCCAACCAGAGTGTCGCGACCCGCGCGGGCGAGGGGGTCTACCGGCTGTCGGGCCACAAATGGTTCCTGTCAGCACCGATGTCCGACGCCTTCGTCATGCTGGCCCAGACCGGTGGCGACGCTGGCGGCGAACTCAGCTGCTTTCTGGTGCCGCGCATTCTCGAAGACGGCAGTCTCAACGGTCTTCGCCTGCAGCGCCTGAAAGACAAGCTCGGCAATCGCTCCAACGCCTCCTCCGAGGTTGAGTTCAGCGACACGTTCGGCTTTCTGCTCGGTGGCGAAGGCGAGGGCGTGCGCACCATTCTCGACATGGTGACGCTGACCCGGCTCGATTGCGCGCTGGCCTCGGCCGGCATGATGCGCGCCAGCCTGGCTGAAGCCGTGCACCATTGCCGCCACCGGCGGGTGTTTGGCGAGTTGCTGATCGACCAGCCTTTGATGGTACGTGTGCTGGCCGATCTGGCGCTTGAGACAGCCGCGGCTACCGCGCTGTCTCTGCGTCTGGCGCGCGCCTTCGACAAGGCCCGCGACAACCCCTCCGAGGCGGCAATCGCCCGGCTCCTGACCCCGGTGGTCAAGTACTGGGTCTGCAAGATCGCGCCATCGGTCATCTATGAGGTGATGGAGTGCATGGGCGGCAATGGCTATGTCGAGGAACGCGCGGTCGCCCGGCACTACCGCGAAGCCCCGGTCAACGCCATCTGGGAAGGCTCGGGCAACGTCATGGCGCTCGATGTCTTGCGCGTACTCACACGCGGCCGCGACCTCTGCGAAGTCGCGCTCGAGAGCATCAACAAGGATCTCGGCGCCGCGGGCCCGCGCACCGTGGACGTGCTGCGCGCCTGCATGGCGGTGGCCGAACGCGATGAGGGGGCTGCGCGACTGTTGACCGAGCAACTGGCGCTGGCTGCCGCTGCCGCCGAACTGACCCGTCTGGGATCAGGCCACGTGGCCGAAGCCTTTGTCGAAACCCGGCTCGGCGGCGCCTGGCGCTCGACCTATGGCATGCTCGATGCCCGCTTCGATGCGCGCCAGATCGTCGATCTGCTCTATCCGCCGGCAGCCTGAGCGGCTGCGATCAACCCGGAAGCCCACATCACCGCCGGGATTGTCAGGAAGGAGGCCACCGTCTGCACGGTGGTCACGGCGGCATAAAGCGGTGCATCGCCGCCCATCTGCCGCGCCAGCAGGTAGCCGTTCATCGCCGTGGGCACGGCCGCGCAGAGCGCCAGGATGATCAGCGATTCGCCGCCAAGGCCGAAGACCACCGCCAGCGCCACCATGATGGCCGGGAACGCGATCAGTTTGAGCGCAACAGGCACCAGCACCGCCGGGCGGGGGCGAAGCGCGTCGTTGAGTTTGAGACCCGCGCCGACCATCAGCAGCCCGAGCCCCAGGGAAGCACGGGCGATCAGGTCGACCGCCTGCTCGAACGGTGGGTACATTCCGAAGGGCAGGGCATTGACGACGATGCCTGCGACGCAGCCAAGAATCAGTGGATTGCCGGCTATCCGCTTGACCAGGGTAAGGGCGCTGCGGCCGCCGGTTCCGTACCAGACCAGCATGGCCACATTGATGAAGTTGAGCGGGATGACGAGCAGCGCCATGACCAGTGCAACAAGAGCCAGTCCGCTCACGCCGGTCATTTTCTCCGCAATCGCCAACGCCACGAACGCATTCCACCGCGAAGATGTCTGAAACAGCGTCGTGTAGCTCGCATTTGTCATGCCCAGTGCCCGTGCCAGCGGGTGCAGCGCCAGCAAAAAAACAGTCATGACCGCGACGGCGAGCAGCGACACAATCGCGACGGTGCCCAGTTCGATGCCGGAATAGTCGGCCTTGGCCAGGGTGAGAAACAGCAAAAACGGGAAGAACAGGTAGTAGCCCAGCGTTTCCAGACCCGGCCAGACGCTCTGGTCGATGAACGGGACCCGACGCAGGACAATGCCGAGAAGCACGATCAGGAAAATCGGCAGGATGCTTTCGAATATGGGGATCATGGGTACCGCCGGATGGATTGCGCCCTCTCATAAGCGGCTAAAGTGCGTTGGGCAATGGCGGCTGTTAACCTTAACAAATGGTTTACATTGCGTGACCCAGCCACCACCGGCATGGTGTCTGCTCAGAGTAACCACATCCATGAGCCCCGACGGATCCGTGATGATTTCAAGTCGCCTGTATTACGCCTCGATGATGCTGTTCTGGGTTTGCTACCTGTCGCTTCTGGCGCTGGTTGTAACCTACGCGCCGCAGGGCGGTATCGAATTGGCCGGATTGACGCTGTTTGCCGATTCCGGGCTGGTCGATAGCGCCATCGCAGCAATGCAGGCGATCGGCTTGTCACCGGTAGGTCAAAGCGTCGTCTTCGGGCTTCTCGGCGGTTTCAGCGCCGCATCGGCCGGGCTGCTGTTGTTTGCGATGATATTCTACGTGTTCGGTCAGGAACGCGAACAACGCGAGGCGCGGCCCTTGGCGCAAGGGGCGGTGGCCTGCACCGTGCTCGCCGCAATGCTGTCGACGCTCGTCTTCTTTGCAGGCGGCCAGGCGGGCGCTCTGCTGGCGCTTGAATTCGGTGCGCTTGGCGGTCTGTTCCTGACCGTCATGTCACTTGCACAGGCGCGGATCGAACCCGACGATGTGGTGGAGGAGGGGCTGGGCGAGCTTGATCAGGTGATTGCCGATCACGCTGCCAATCATGCCGCTTTCAGCGCCCAGCTTGCATCTTTCTCCAGGCATGGAACACAGTCATGAAGGTTTTTCTCGTCCTCTGGATCATGCCGATCGTCCTGCTGGGAAGCTGGTATGGCCTGTCCTATTACGACATCAATTTCGGCTACCGCATTCTCAGCCGCGAGCTGCACGACCTGGTGTTCACCATCTACGGCAACCTGCTCGGCATTCCGCCCGAAACGATTCCGCCGCTGGTGCTCAAGGCGATCATACTCGACACGTTTCTGGTCATCGGTTTCATCGTGATCAAGCGCCGCCGCAAGCAGATCTGGGCCGCCATCCGCAAGATGCTGGGCTGGACCGAACAGGGCGAAAGCCCAATGCACACCGGCAACACCGCCGAAGCCGAGTTCTCACGTATTTCCTGATGCATCCTGCCCAGCGCGCAAACCGGTCAGCCGGTCGAGCGCGCCCTGCAGGATGAAGCTGGCGGCGGCCGAATCGATCCGCTCCTTGCGCTTCTTGCGCGAGACATCCATCTCGATCAGCGCCCGTTCCGCCGCAACCGTCGACAGCCGCTCGTCCCAGAACACGAACGGCAGGTCCGTTTTCTGCGCCATGTTGCGGACGAAGGCACGTGTTGCCTGGGCCCGCGGACCTTCGCTGCCATCCATGTTGACCGGCAGGCCGATCACCGCAGCGCCCGCCTTGTCCTGTTCCAGCGCCGCGATCAGCGCGATGGCGTCGAGTGTGAACTTCTTGCGCTTGATCACCGTCCGCGGCGAGGCAAGCCTGAGCGACAGGTCCGAGACAGCCAGACCGATGGTTTCCGTCCCCAGGTCGATGCCGGCGATGGTCTGTCCGGGCTGAATTTGCCCTGCAAGCTCTTCGATGGTGATAGCGGCCATTTTTTGCTCTCTGCCTTTGCGCCACAGCTTCAGCCGCGCTAGATGTTGCTTTAGCGAACAAATCCGCAAATTGCGAGGGAGTGCAATCGATGAAGATAACCTGGTTGGGCCATTCGGCGTTCCGGCTCGAAACAGCCAAATCGACAATCCTGATAGATCCCTTTTTCACCGGAAACCCATCCTTTGAAGGCAATGACCGCAAGGATGCGGTCAAGGATGTCACCCACATCCTGCTGACCCACGGCCACGCGGACCACATCGGCGACACGGCGGCCATTGCCAAGGAAACCGGCGCGGTCGTGCTGTGCAATTACGATCTGGGCATGTGGCTTGGCCACCACCAGGGGGTCGAAAAGCTTGAACTGGGCAACACCGGCGGCACCATCTCGCTCGATGGTTTTTCGGCCACTTTCGTCAACGCCTTCCACTCCTCGGCGCAGATCACCACCGACGGTGTGTCGCATTCACTGGGGAGCGCAAACGGCCTGATGCTGCATTTCGAGGATGAGCCGGGCCTTCTGCACATGGGCGACACCGACATTTTCTCCGACATGGCGCTGATCAACGAGTTGCACCGCCCGGAAATCGGCATCGTGCCGATCGGCGACCGTTTCACCATGGGCGGCGCGGTGGCAGCGCTTGCCTGCCGCAGGTACTTCTCCTTCGCCAAGGTGCTGCCCTGCCATTACGGCACGTTCCCGGCGCTGGACCAGACCGCGGATGCCTTTGTCGAAGGTATGGAAGACGATGCCAAGAACGTCGCCGTGCCCAAATCCGGTGAAAGCGTGACTGTCTGACGCCCTGACTGGGCAATTTTTGGCAAAACGCGACGGGATCGAAGGTCTATCCATTGATTGGCCGCGAAGCGGAACATGGGAAGAAAATGAGCCAGGATGATCGGACGCTCAGCTTTTATACCCGGGAAGCTTCAGCCTATGCCTCACGCGATGAATATTCGAATTCGAAGCATATCGAGGCTTTTCTGTCTTTGCTGCCAGCCGGAGCTGCCATTCTCGAGTTGGGATGCGGTGCCGGGCGGGACAGTGAATTCATGATCGGCAGGGGATACGAGGTGCATCCGACGGATGGGACGCCAGAATTGGCCCAAGCGGCAGAACAGCGCCTCGGGATCCCGGTTGCCACGCTGTTGTTCGCGGATCTGGATGAGGAAAGCACCTGTGACGGAATATGGGCGAATGCCTGCCTGTTGCATGTCCCCAGAGAAGATCTGCCGGGCGTCTTATCGAAAATTCATGCCGCATTGAAGAAAGGCGGAGCCTTTTACGCCAGTTTCAAGGCTGGCGAAACAGAAGGCCGCGACCGGTTCAACCGGTATTACAATTATCCTTCCGAGAGCACCTTGCGGGAATGGTACGCTGCATCAGCTTGGGCTGATGTGACAATCACAGCCGAAAAGGGCGGAGGCTATGACGGACGACCAACCGATTGGCTCCATGTGGTTGCGATCAAGCAGGATTGACTTTCACGCTCCCTTTATGGCGTTCGCGATGACAAATCATCAGCCCGCAGTTGCGCGTCTGCCCGCTCGCCGCTATAGCGGGGCCACCTGTTCACACCACCCGATGAGGACCCGATGTCCGTAGATCTTGCCACCGTCAAACGCGTTGCGCACCTGGCCCGTATTGCGGTCACCGACGAGGAAGCCGCCCGCATGGAAGGTGAACTCAACACCATTCTGGGCTTTGTCGAACAACTCTCCGAAGTCGATGTCGAC
This sequence comes from Hoeflea sp. AS16, assembly GCF_038900095.1. NCBI lineage: Bacteria > Pseudomonadati > Pseudomonadota > Alphaproteobacteria > Hyphomicrobiales > Rhizobiaceae > Hoeflea > Hoeflea sp. AS16. Next base: position 490,322 of record NZ_JBBMQQ010000004.1, read on the forward strand.
GGCATCGAGCCGATGACATCGGTCACCCCGATGGCGATGAAGAAGCGCGCCGATGTTGTCACCGACGGCTCCAAGGCCGAGGACATCGTCGCCAACGCGCCCGAATCCACCGACAACTTCTTCGTTGTCCCGAAGGTGGTAGAGTAGCAGCATGGCTGTCTCGGTCGCCATTGAATCCCCGCTTCAGGATGACGTCACAGGGCTTGTGGAAGCCCTGGACGCCTATCTGGTGCCGTTGGCGCCGGCCGAATTCCATTTCGGTCTGAACATCGAGGAAATGGCGGGCGACGATACCACGGTGTTCGTGGCACGTGACGACGCCGGCGAGGCCATCGGTATTGGTGCGCTCAAGGATGCGGGCCTGGATGCCGGAGTTCTCACCGGCGAAGTCAAGCGCATGTTCACTGCCCCGCGGGTCCGTGGCCAGCGCATAGGCTCGGCACTGCTGGATGCGATCTGCGCGCGTGCCCGCGCCAAGGGCATGAAACGGCTGGTTCTTGAAACCGGCGTGGGCGAGGGGCTTGCCGCCGCCGTCCGGCTTTATCAAAATCATGGCTTCACCGAATGTGGCGCCGTCCTCGATTACCCTGATTCCGGCTATTCCCGGTTCTTTGAAAAGAAGTTGTCCGCATGAGTGACCTGACCCGTCTGACCATCGCCGAAGCCCGTGACGAAATGGGCAAGGGTGCCTTTACCAGCGTTGAACTGACCGACGCCTACCTGGCCGCCATCGAGGCCGCCAACCCGGCGATCAACGCCTATGTGAAAATCACAGCCGACAAGGCCCGCGAGATGGCCAAGGCCTCCGACGCCCGCCGCGCCGGCGGTTCTGCCGGAGCGCTCGAGGGCATCCCGCTCGGCGTCAAGGATCTGTACGCAACCGAGGGCGTGCACACACAGGCCTGTTCCCACGTGCTCGACGGCTTCGAGCCGCGTTACGAATCGACCGTTACCGCCAATCTCTGGTCCGATGGCGCGGTGATGCTGGGCAAGCTCAACATGGACGAGTTCGCCATGGGCTCGTCCAACGAGACATCGTACTACGGTCCGGTGATCAACCCCTGGCGCGCCGAAGGTTCCAACGCCAATCTGGTGCCCGGCGGTTCTTCCGGTGGCTCGGCGGCGGCCGTTGCGGCACTGCTGTGCGCCGGCGCGACAGCCACCGACACCGGCGGTTCGATCCGCCAGCCTGCGGCGTTTACCGGCACCGTCGGCATCAAGCCCACCTATGGCCGCTGCTCGCGCTGGGGCATTGCCGCCTTTGCCTCCTCGCTCGATCAGGCAGGCCCGATTGCCCGCGACGTGCGCGATGCCGCAATCCTGCTCAAGTCGATGGCATCGGTCGATGACAAGGACACCACCTCGGTGGACATGCCGGTGCCGGATTACGAAGCAGCGCTGGGCGGTTCGGTCAAGGGCCTGAAAATCGGCATTCCGCGCGAATACCGCATCGACGGCATGCCCGCCGAAATCGATGCGCTGTGGCAGCAGGGGATCGCCTGGCTCAAGGACGCCGGCGCCGAAATCGTCGATATCGAGCTGCCGCACACCAAGTATGCGCTGCCGGCCTATTACATCGTCGCGCCCGCTGAAGCTTCGTCGAACCTGGCCCGCTACGACGGCGTCCGTTACGGCCTGCGCGTGCCCGGCAAGGACATTGCCGAGATGTACGAGAAGACCCGTGCCGAAGGTTTCGGCCAGGAAGTCAAGCGCCGCATCATGATCGGCACCTATGTGCTCTCGGCCGGTTACTACGACGCTTACTACCTGCGCGCCCAGAAGGTACGCACCCTGATCAAGCGCGATTTCGAGCTCGCTTTCGATGCCGGCGTCGACGCCATCCTGACGCCCGCCACCCCGTCTTCGGCCTTTGCCATCGGCGACGAGAGCCTGGCCAGCGACCCGGTCAAGATGTACATGCAGGACGTCTTCACCGTCACCGTCAACATGGCCGGTTTGCCGGGAATTTCGGTTCCTGCGGGCCTTGACCCGAAGGGTCTGCCGCTTGGCCTGCAGCTGATCGGCCGCCCGTTCGGGGAAGAAACCCTGTTCAAGGCCGCCCACGTCATCGAACAGGCCGCAGGCCGTTTCGAACCGAACAAGTGGTGGTGAGACCGGTTCCAAACAGACAGCTTGAAAGAAGCGGCGCCCTGAGGCGCCGCTTTTGCGTTTAGCGATTGTTCAACTGCGATCTGACCAGCTCCAACCCGCGACGTGTGACGCCATAGGGCTGGCCCTTGCGCGAGCTTATCGCGCGTTTGCGCTTCAGCTTGCGAAAGGTTTCAGGTTCCAGACCGGTAAACAGCCAGCCTTCCCGGGTGATGAGCTTGATTTCGGCAATTTTCCGGTTGTCATCACGGGTCAGTTCGATCCTGCCGCCTTGCGCCAGCAGGTGTAAAATGCGCTGTTCAGCGCGGGAGATATCCATTGTCTGTTCTGTCCAATAGCGCTCGGTTGAGCGCACAAAAACATCGGCCGACGTCACGGACGTCAGCGGCTTCATGTTTTTGTTGGGCCATGCGCGGCGTGTTGAACGCAGGACGCAGGCCCTTTATCGGGACTCGGACAGGAAGTACATAAAGGCTCCGGTGATGGACCTGTGCACGATAGTAACCGGCTGTGGCTGGATCAAGATCGCAGCTCTGTGCGGCCGCTTCGAAAGATTGGTACTGTTGCGCAATTACCCGGTAAAACGGTGCAGGGCTTGATGAACCGCCCGTTTCCGGCGAAACTCCTCGTAAGCGTCATGCATCTTCGCCTGGCGGAAATTCGACGGAGCGGTCACAATGCTTGCTATCAGGCCTGCAACTTCCGCCGAAGCCCAGGATCTCGCCAAGATCGGTTTGGCCGCCTGGGAAAAGGCGATTCGCGTCTGGGGAGAGGATGCGGAGCGCCTGCGCGAGAACGCCAGGGAAGCCTATTACGATTTCTGCACCCGCTGCTGGCCCGATATCCTGGTTGCCGAATGGGATGGCGAACTTGCCGGCTGGGGCTCGTGCGAGAAGGCCGATGATTTCATCACCGATCTCTGGGTGTTGCCGGAATTTCAGGGCAGGGGCATCGGCACGGCGCTGCTCGACAAGATCGAATCCGGCATCCGGCAACGCGGGTTTTCCGCCGCGCGGCTCGACACCCATGCCCGAAACCTGGATGCGATCCGGCTCTACAAGCGGCTTGGCTATCGCGTCAAAACCTACTTCGTGACCTATTCCGAACCGCTCGACGAGGACATCGACAAGGTGGAAATGATCAAGGAATTCGAGCCCCACAGCGATCCGGTTGATCCCGATGCCGGCGAATACGGTCTCTACAATCTCTGAATGACGCCACTGTCATGTCCCGGGCACGCAGTGCTGCAAAAGCGGCCTTCTGCCGAAAGCCCAAAAAAAGACCCGGACACGGGAATCCCGATCCGGGCTTTCAAGTCGGGCAAAGATCTCTTTGCCTAGAGGGAGCAGAATAGGCGGGAGCCAGAAATCAGGCTGCGGGTTGCGAATTCGCGTTGTTGAGCACCCGCTCGAAAAGATCGTGATTGCGGCAGAACGAGGGAGCCTCGTCCGCATCGACCTCGTGCGACAGCCAGCTCTGGCAGGCATCCGGCCGGTCACAGGTCAAGCAGCGGTTGGCGGCCCGGCGCAGCACGCCGGCATGATCGGGCAGTTTCCAGATCTCGTCGGCAACGCCAAGCTTGGTCATCATGGCGTCCATAAGGTCGGCCTGTTTTGTCAAACGGCTGAAAATATCAAGTACGCTCATGATCATCTCCTCTTCGATGTTGAGTTGAGAATCCCATGGTGCCCGGGTGCCCGCATTGATCTCGGTCAAACATTTTGCAGGTAGTTTCCCGCTGCTGGGCCGCCCTGTGCCGGTAAAGCCTTGCAGTCGGGCCGGCTTTGTTCTACCCGACAGGGAGCTGATCCTTCAAAGATAATGAGCCTGTCATGAGCCTTGTCGATACCCGTACCCCTGATCCGAAACGCCTGATTGCCGGTGCCACCGGCGACTGGGAAATCATCATCGGTCTGGAAGTCCATGCCCAGGTAACCAGCAAATCCAAACTGTTCTCCGGCTCGTCGACGGAATTCGGCAAGGCTGCCAATTCCAATGTCAGCCTGGTTGATGCCGCCATGCCCGGCATGTTGCCGGTGATCAACGAGGAATGCGTGGCCCAGGCCGTGCGCACCGGGCTTGGCCTGAAAGCGCAGATCAACAACCGCTCGGTGTTTGACCGCAAGAACTATTTCTACCCGGATCTGCCGCAGGGCTATCAGATCTCCCAGTTCAAGGATCCGATCGTCGGCGAAGGCACGATCATCATTTCGGTCGGCCCCGACCGCAAGGGCAATTTCGAGGACATCGAGATCGGCATCGAACGGCTGCATCTCGAGCAGGATGCCGGCAAGTCGATGCATGACCAGCATCCCTCGATGTCCTATGTCGATCTCAACCGCTCCGGCGTGGCGCTGATGGAGATCGTCTCCAAGCCCGACATGCGTTCGGCTGACGAGGCCAAGGCCTATGTTACCAAGCTGCGCTCGATCCTGCGCTATCTCGGCACCTGTGACGGCAACATGGATGAAGGCTCGATGCGCGCCGATGTCAACGTCTCGGTGCGCAAGCCCGGCGGCGAATTCGGCACCCGCTGCGAAATCAAGAACGTCAACTCGATCCGCTTCGTTGGTCAGGCCATCGAATCGGAAGCCCGCCGCCAGATCGCCATCATCGAGGACGGCGGAACCATCGATCAGGAAACCCGCCTGTTCGATCCGGCCAAGGGCGAGACACGCTCGATGCGCTCGAAGGAAGACGCGCACGACTACCGCTATTTCCCCGATCCGGATCTTTTGCCGCTCGAATTCGATCAGGCCTTTGTCGATGCGCTGAAGGCGGAATTGCCGGAATTGCCCGACGACAAGAAGGCCCGTTTTGTCGCCGACATGGGCCTGAGCGTCTATGACGCCTCGATCCTGGTTTCGGAAAAGGCAATTGCCGATTATTACGAGAAACTGGCCGCGGGACGTGACGGCAAGACCGCTGCGAACTGGGTCATCAATGATCTGCTTGGCGCCTTGAACAAGGCCGGCAAAGGCATTGAAGAGACTCCGGTTTCACCCGAGCAGCTCGGCGGCATTCTTGATCTGATCAAGAACGGCACCATTTCCGGCAAGATCGCCAAGGATCTGTTCGAGATCGTGTTCACCGAGGGCGGTGAGCCGGCCGAGATCGTTGAAGCCAGGGGCATGAAGCAGGTTACCGACACCGGCGCGATCGAAAAGGCCGTTGACGATATCATCGCAGCCAATCCCGATCAGGTCGCCAAGGTCGCCGCCAAGCCCGCACTCGCCGGCTGGTTCGTCGGCCAGGTGATGAAGGCAACCGGCGGCAAGGCCAATCCGAAAGCGGTGCAGGATCTGGTCAAGGCCAAGCTCGGCATCGAGGAATAGGCTGAACTGATGTTCTTCGTCCGCTCCGCATCGTCAAGAGACATCCCGGCTATCCGGGATGTGCTGGCTGAGACATGGCGCGCCACCTACGCTCCGTTCTACGGCGCGGCGCGGGTCGAGGAAATCATCGCCGACTGGCATTCGGAAGCCGCGATCAAGGCCTATATGGAGCGCCCCAACGGCGAATTCCTTGTGGCTGATGACGGCAAGCAGATTGGTGGCGTTGCTTTCGCCAGCCACGCCCCGGGCACCCATGTCGTCTCTCTGCACCAGCTTTACGTCCGGCCCGCATGTCAGGGGCTGGGCATTGGCCGGGATCTGTTTGCCGAAATCGAAACCTGTTTCCCCGGCGCGCAAACCCTGTCGCTGGAAGTCGATCCCGGCAATGAACCGGCGATCGCGTTCTATCAGTCGCACGGAATGACCGAGACCGGCCGCACCGAAAATTGCGGCAAGGGCGAATCGGGCATACCCGCCGTGATCATGACCAAGCCGCTTCTAGGCTGACCACTTCCAGGCGCATTCACAACCTCAGTTTACATCCTGTTCCCGGCCATTGTTGTCCCACAGCCGCACCGCCGAGCATTCCATGATGTAAGGGCGCAGGGTCTTGTCGCAGGCCACCGCAACCGCTGCCAACAGGGCCTCCTTGCTGTCCCAGCCGCAAAGATACTGATGCCAATGCAGGCCTTCGGTGTGCTGGACGAACAAGTCCGCCGACCAGCCTGCCGGATAGCACCATTTGACCCGGAGGCAGTCTTCCGCTCTCGCCCCGCCTTCAACGCATTTGGTCCGCGCGCAGGCAAGCGTCTTGTCTGTGCTCTGTCCGGTGCATACACCTGACGATTGTTCCGGTGCTTCGGCAAAGGCGATGCCGATGGGGCCGTTCTGGGCGAAGGCGGCAGGCGCAGCCCCTGCCAGCGCGATCAGGGCCGCGCATATGAATTTCATGATCATCAGTTTTCCCCTGTTCATGCAGAGACTGTGATCATGCAGGCATTTTCCTCATCTGAACAGCGAGCAGGCGAGTTGGAGCGCCAGGGCCGCGGCAAGTTGATCAATCACGATGTTTTCCACAGCCTTACCTCACGACACTTCACGTAAGCTGTGCTAGTCAAACAGCACTGGGGACCTTCAAAGAGTTATGAGACATGACGCAGGTTTACAAAATCGCGATACCGGTCTTCCTCTTGGGCTTTATCGCCGGTGCCGGCTTCTGGTACCTGTTTTCACCGGCCTTTATTGACCGCGTCGTCAACGAAGAGCTTCCGGCCGGTTTCGAACTGAGCGAATTGCGCAGCGGAAATTTCCGCGATGTCGACGGGGCCCACCGCGGCTCAGGAAGTGTGAAGGTCCTGTCCAATGCTGCCGGCGGTACGCTGCTCCGGTTTGCCGAATTCGAAGTCACCAACGGCCCGGACCTTGAAGTCTGGCTGGTCAAGAACCCCGACCCGAAGAAATCTGCCGACGTCAACGCCAGTCAGTGGCTTTCGCTCGGCCCGCTCAAGGGCAACAAGGGCGACCAGACCTACGTGCTACCGGCAACCGCCGATATTGCAGACTGGGGCTCGGTCGTGATCTGGTGTGAGCAGTTCAGCGTGCTGTTCTCGGTGGCGACCCTTTCGCCAGCCGGTGTGTGAAGACATGACAGACAGCGTGACAATCCGGACGGCACAACGCGACGACGTGGCAGCGATTGCGGCCATGTTTGCCCAGGATACGCTTGGCGGGCACGGTGACAGCGACGATCCGGCCGATCTGCCGGATTACCTCGCGGCATTCGACCGCATTGCCGCAAGCCCGAACGACAGCCTTTTCGTTGCCGTTCGCGATGGCGAGGTGGTCGGCACGTTCCAGACCACGCTGATCACGTCGCTGACCGGCAAGGGCAGCCTGAGCCTGACCATCGAGGCCGTCCATACCCGCAGCGACATGCGCGGTCACGGGATCGGCCAGGCGATGATCAACCACGCCATCGAGCAGGGCAGGGCAAGCGGTGTGCGCCTGATACAGTTGATGTCAAACGCCACCCGCCACGATGCGCACCGGTTTTATCAACGCCTTGGTTTCAGCCAGAGCCATCTCGGCTTCAAGATGAAATTGCGCTGACCAGGGTTGCCGCGACACTGGACAATGCCGGCGCAGCGGGTCATAAGGCGGAATGCGACGCGGCTGCAATATGGCCGTCAGGTCCACGAACGAGAGGCTTTCATGAAGGCACTACTTCTTCAGATGTTCACCTGGTGGAACGGACAGACCTGGGGAACCAGGTTTCACACCTGGCGCCACGGAAAACGGGTCGGTGAAGACGCTGCCGGCAATGTCTATTATGAAGGCGGCTCTGATTCCGAAGGCCGCACCCGCCGCTGGGTGATCTTCAACGGACCATCGGAACCGTCAGCGATTCCTCCCGGCTGGCACGGCTGGATGCATCATCGCACCGACGTTTCCCCTGCAACCGAAACCTATGCGGCAAAGCCCTGGGAACAGGCGCATCAGGCCAACATGACCGGAACCGGGCGCGCATACCGTCCCAAGGGCTCGATCCTCAATCAGGGCGCGCGTCCGCATGTCACCGGCGATTATGATGCGTGGACCCCGAAATCCTGACCTGCTGCCATCTCTTCGGCGCAGCCATGCCACATTTCATGGTTAACGCTTCATAGACGGCAAAGGGTTAAGTTCCCGGCCGGAGACATGCCGGGAACGGCCTTCAATGGGCCTTGTGACGAGTGAAGCGAATGATTTTCCATTTAGACAGTCTTGCAAGGACCGCAGGTGCGGTTCTGGTTGCCGGTTCGGCCTTTTTCGCTGCGGGGGCTGCTGTCCATGCCGCTCGCATCGACAATCCGGTGGCAGTGTTTTCCGGTATCGACAAGATCACCGGACGAATCACCACCTTCGATGTCTATGTCGGGGAGACCGTGCAATTCGGCGCGTTGCAGGTAACGCCGCGCGTTTGCTACAGCCGCGACGAAACCGAAGCGCCGAAGACCACCACTTTTGTCGAAGTTGATGAGATCACCCTCGACCGCAAGATCCGCCGTCTGTTCACCGGCTGGATGTTCGCGGATTCTCCCGGGCTGAACGCGGTTGACCATGCCGTCTATGACGTTTGGCTCAAGGACTGCAAGCAAGAATCAGACGTTCCGCCGCCAACCGCCGGCAACTGATTTCCGCCGGGCACTGCGCGCCTTGGATATCTGTCCCGCGGACCTGCCGGTTTATATGCTGATATCAACAATCACACAGAAGAGCGCCGCGCATCTTGGTGAATGCGCGGCGTTGAAGTTGTCTGGCTTGGTGTTTGTGCTCAGCGGGATGCGACAGGGGCCACCAGCGGGGTGATCCGCCGGATCGTGACCCTTCGGTTCAAGCGTTCCGGCGCCTCGGTCCTGACCTTGAGATAGCGCTCGCCATAGCCCTGGGTCACCAGGTTTTCCGGCGGAATTCCGAACACGTCGCTCAGTGCTACGGCAATCGTCTCTGCCCGGCGGTCGGAGAGAAGCAGGTTCGCCTCGTCGCGGCCCACCGCGTCGGTGTGGCCTTCGATCAGGAACGTCTCCGCCGGGTTGCGCTCGAGGATGCTGGTGACGGCATCGGCAACGTCCGATAGCCGCTGGATCTGGTCTTCGGCAATCGTCGCCTTGCCGAATTCGAAAGTCAGGCTGTCGAGGTCGATCCGGCGAACCTTGTCGCGGATACGGGCGGAACGGCGCACTTCCTCGACCGAATAGAGACGCTCGACCCGTTCGACCGGAGGCTCCATCAGGAACTCGAGAAACGCCGAGGGGTTGGCATCCGTCGAATCGAGGATGTAGTCGCTGATCGGGATCGACAACCGCAGCGGCGGCAGTCTCCGGCCTGGATCGACAAAGGCTTCGCGCGAACCGTCGCTGTTGGCATTGGCGTAAAACAGCACATATTCGCGGCCGTCCGGCATCACCCGGCTGCGCTGGATCACATCGCCCCAGCGATTGGTCACTGTTACCAGCTGCACGCCGTTCGGTCTTACGATGACCTCGCGCACGCGGCCACCGCCCAGGCGCTCGTAATAAACCTCGTTGCTGCCGGCCTGGAGCCGGTCCCGGTCGTCATGTTCAACGATGGTGCGGTTGTCGACTTCAATGATGGTCCGGTTGTCGATCTGGTTGATGATGCTCACATTGGTCTGCGCTTCGCGCTCCGGACGCTCGCTGGTGCGTTCTCCACGCTCTGACAACGCCTTGGGTGCCGGTTCGCTCTTTGCCGTGGAGGCTTGCGCATCCGCGTCCGAGGTTGGCGGCGGAGGTGCAGGTTCGCTGGAAGCGGGTGCCGCGGCCCGGGAAGCGTCGCCATCGCCGGCTACCGGCTCTTCCTTGGCACTGTCGAGCACAGGCGCGCCATCCTGGATGGGCAAGGTCAAAACCTCTTCCTTCGGAGTGACCGGCGCCTTGGTGTCTGCATCGGCAGCCGCCGGTTTGGTCTCCGGAATAACTTCGGCTGCAGGCTGTTCTGCAGCATCGGCTGGTTCAACGGGGGCCGGCGCGTCGCCGGGAACGGTCTCCGCCGGGGTCGTTTCTGTGGCCGCGGGAGTTTCCTCAGACTGTATGGCGGGCTTGGGCTCGGGCGTGACTGTTGAGGGAGGTACTGGTTCATCAACGATTTCCGGTTCCGTTGTGTTTTCAGCCTCGGGGGCGGGTTCTGGAACAGGGGCAGCTTCTTCGGCAACAGCGGCGGGCATTTCTGGGGCAGCTTCCACTTCAGCTGCAGGCTCCGGGATGTCTTCTACGGGTGCCGTTTCGGTCACCGGTTGTTCCGGCGCGGGCTCGGTTGCTGCCTCGGGTTTGCCGGCAGGTTCCGGTGCAGGCTGCACGGTTTCCGCAGGTGCCTCTTCGCTGGCGGCCGGCGCTTCGGTTGCTTCCGGGACCTGTACGGGGGCGGCGGGCGTTTCTACGGCCTCTACCGTCGGTTCCGCCGTAGCTTCCACTGCGGCCTGGGCGGCCGCGAGCCCGGCCTGCGCCGCCTCGACCTCGGCCTGAGCCGCGGCAAGATCGCCGCCCGACGCTTCCGCCTCTGCCTTGCGGGCAAGTGCTTCGGCCAGCTGCGCTTCCGCATCGCCGATGCTCAATTGCACTAGGCTCAGATACTGCGTCACCGCAGGTCTTGCTGCGTCGAGTGAGCGTGTCTGGCTGAAAGGCGCAGCGCCGGAGGAGCCAAGGCCGGCGAGGCTTATGGCGGTGGAGGCGAGCAATATGCGTGTCAATGTCACGAGGGCAACTCCTGTCGGATAACGTTCCTTCAAGCGGTCAACGCGTTGGCGCCCACAGCGGTTCCATTCACCTCGTCATCTATCGCCTGAGCACAAGACCCCCGGGAATTGTCCGGCGGCGTCTTCTGGTCTCACCCGGTGGTTTTTGACCGGGCGCTACATGCGGATGGGTATGAGCCGGAGGAACCGGAAGGAGATCGTTCCTACCGCGTAACCATGGCTATTTGAGGGATGTTGCCGCGGCTTCAGGGGGCGTCGGAAAAGGCCAGGTCGGCCCCCTCGAGCGCTTCGGCCAGCATGCCGGCATACTCCTCGCGCGGCACGTCGATCGCCCCGAAGCGCTTCAGGTGCTCGGTGGTGAACTGGGTATCAAGCAGCACGAAACCGCGCTCGCGAAGCCTGTTGACCAGGTGCACCAGGCAGACCTTTGAGGCATCGGTGGCGCGGCTGAACATGCTTTCGCCAAAAAACGCCCGCCGCAGGGAAACGCCGTAGAGCCCGCCGACCAGCTTGCCGTCTTTCCAGGCTTCGACGGAATGGGCATGGTTGAGTCTGTGCAGGCTGCTGTAGAGTTCGGTAATGGTGGAATTTATCCAGGTCGAGGGGCGGTTCTCGACGCTTTCTGCACAGGCCGCGACAACCTCGTCAAACGCCGTGTTGTAGCGGATTTCGAACGGCGCCTGCCGCACGGTGCGCGCCAGCCGCTTGGGGACATGAAACCCGTCGAGCGGCAGCACGCCGCGCAGTTCCGGTTCGACCCAGAACAGGTCCGGATCGTCAGCCGAATCGGCCATCGGAAACAATCCCGAGGCATAGGCGCGCAGCAGCAGATCAGGGGTAATCTGGGGATTGGCGCCGTGCCGCACCTCAGCCTCCCCGGACCAGTGTCAGCAGAGCCCTATTTGCCTGCCTTGGCCGCAAGGAATTTTTCCAGCCAGTGGATGTCGTAGTCACCATTTGCGATGTCCGGGTTGGCAAGAAGATCACGAAACAGCGGGATCGTGGTGTTGATGCCGTCGACCACGAATTCGTCGAGCGCCCGCCTGAGCCGCATCATGCACTCGACACGTGTCCGGCCATGAACGATCAGCTTTCCGATCAGGCTGTCGTAGTAGGGCGGGATCTTGTAGCCCTGATACACGCCCGAATCGACGCGCACGCCAAGTCCGCCGGGCGGATGGTAATGGGTGATCGTGCCGGGCGAGGGGACGAACGTGTCCGGGTCCTCGGCATTGATCCGGCATTCGATGGCGTGGCCGTGAAAGCGGATGTCTTCCTGGGTGACCGACAGACCGGCACCCGAAGCGACCCGGATCTGCTCGTTGACCAGATCGATGCCGGTAATGGCTTCGGTAACGGGATGCTCGACCTGCAGGCGGGTGTTCATTTCGATGAAATAGAATTTGCCGTCCTCATACAGGAACTCGACGGTTCCCGCGCCGCGGTACTTCAGCTTGCGCATCGCCGCCGCGCAGATTTCACCGATTTCCATGCGCTGGTCTTCGTTCAGCGAGGGAGAATTGGCTTCTTCCCAGACCTTCTGGTGCCGCCGCTGCAGCGAACAGTCGCGTTCGCCCAGGTGAACCGCGTTGCCTTCGCCGTCGCCAAGCACCTGGATCTCGATGTGGCGTGGCCGGCCCAGATATTTCTCGATATAGACCGCGGCATTGCCGAACGCCGCACCCGCTTCCGAGCGCGCGGTCGACAGCGCCAGCGAGAGTTCTTCCTCGTTGTTGGCCACCTTCATGCCGCGGCCACCGCCACCGGCAGTCGCCTTGATGATCACCGGAAAACCGATCTCCTTGGCGATCTTGGCAGCGTCCTCATCGGTAGTGATTTCACCCTCGGATCCCGGAACCACCGGAATGCCCAGCGCTTCCGCGGTCTTCTTGGCGGTAATCTTGTCGCCCATGATGCGGATATGATCCGCGGTCGGTCCGATGAAGGTGATGCCGTGGGCATCGAGAATGTCGGCGAATTTGGCATTCTCGGAGAGAAAGCCATAGCCCGGATGCACGGCATCTGCGCCGGTGATTTCACAGGCGGCAACAATCTGGTGAATGTTGAGATAGCTGTCGCGCGAGGGCGGCGGGCCGATGCAAACGCTCTCGTCGGCAAGGCGCACATGCATGGCGTCCTGATCGGCGGTGGAATGCACCGCGACAGTCTTGATACCGAGCTCCTTGCAGGCGCGCAGCACCCGGAGCGCGATCTCACCACGGTTTGCAATGAGAACCTTGGAGAACATAGGCTCGCTCACTTATTCTATCACGATCATCGGTTCAGCGAATTCCACCGGATCGCCATCGGCAACCAGAACGCTTACGACCTTGCCGGAGCGCGGTGAAGGGATCTGGTTCATTGTCTTCATTGCTTCGATGATCAGGATGGTCTGGCCTTCCTTGACCGACTGGCCGACCTCGACAAACGGCTTGGAGCCCGGGGCAGGCGACAGGTAGACCGTGCCGACCATCGGAGCTGTCACTGCATTGGCCGATGTCGCAGCCGCCGGGGCAGCTTCAGCAGGCTGTGCGGCAACCGGCTGCGGTGCAGGCATCTGCTGCTGCGCGACCGGTGCATGAACCATCTGCGGTGTACCGGCACGGCTCACCCGGACGCGCAAATCATCCTGCTCGACCTCGATCTCGGTGAGGTCGGTTTCGTTGAGAATATTGGCCAGATCCCGGATCAGATCCTGGTCGATCGACGGTTTTCGTGTTGCCATCGGACTATTGCCTTTGTTTTTGTTGTTGCGGGCGGCAGTTCAAGCCGTACCGCTGGTTGTCTGTCCTTTACAGCCCCGAACTGCCCGGTGACAAGCCCGGGCGGCATCTGGAACTGCGAATAGACCCGAAACCCTCGCTTCAGGTGCAGGCCCTCTGGCCTCCACCCATACACTGTCTGGCCAAGCCGTTGGCAAAGCTTTCGCAGCCGCACCGCATTGTCCACAAGCGATTGTCCCGAGACCAGGGCTCGATAAGCTGTATCAAGCCCTTGACGATGCCTGCGGGTGTCAGGATCTAGCAGACGGTGCTTTCGCATTGCCGCATGTTGGCGATCTTGCCCAGCAGCACGTCTTCACCGACTGCGCCGAACACCGCTTCATCACCGATCACAAATGATGGCGTGCCTGAAATGCCCAGCGCATTGGCCAGTTCATAGGTTTGGCGGATCGACTGATCGATTGCCGGATCGTTCATTCCATCCCGCAGCGCGGCTTCGTCAACGCCAAAACCCTTTGCAAGTTCAATCGCATGCGATTCCGTCGCACGAACGTCACCGCCAAGGAGTTTCAAATGGTATTCGCCATACTGCTCGGGCGCCAGCGCCCGGAACGACATCGCGACCCGGTGGGCTGCGAGGGAATCGGGGCCGAGGATCGGAAATTCCTTGAGCACGAAACGGACATTCGGATCCTTGTCCAAGAGGGCAAGCATGTCCGTCATCGCACGTTTGCAGAAGCCGCAATTGTAATCGTAGAATTCGACCACCGTGACATCGCCGTCCGGATTGCCGAGCACGATGTCTTCGGGGGCGTTGAAGATCGCGTCCTTGTTGTCCGTGATCGCGGCCTGCGCCATCACCCGGCTTTCGGCTTCCTTCTTGATCTCAAGCGCCTGGCTCATTTCTTCGATAAGTTCCGGATTTGCCAGGAGATATTCCCGGATGAAGGCGCCGAATTCCTGCTTCTGGGTATCGTCAAGCGCCACGGCCGGCAGCGGCAGTGCTGTCGACATGCCGATCAGAAGAGCGGCCATCAGGCCCTTGCGGTTATGTAATCCCATGTCGATCAATCCTTATGCCTGTCCATGCGGGCCGCGTCTGGTGCGGCCTGAAGAAGCTTTCTATTTTCCGATGGTTAAGATGTCATTGGCGCGGATGGCGCCGGGCGAGCCCTTCGGCAGCTTCTGCAGGGCGCGGGCGGCAAATGCCTTGGCTTCCCTGGAATTGCCGGCGCGAAAATTCCCCTCGGCCATGATCAGTTCGGCATTGGCTATGTCGCCGACCTGGCCATAGGCCTGGGAGAGGTTGCGGTAAGCGGTGTAATTGTCGGGTTCGGCCTGGACCGCAACCCGCAATTCCTGAATGGCGCGGTTCATGTTTCCCGGCTTGCCCGATGCCACCAGCGCAAATCCGAGACGCGCCCGGATCAGCGGCGATTTGGTCCGGTCAAGCTTGACCGCCTGGGCAAACGCCTTGATCGCCTCGTCGGGCTTGCGCAGTTTCAGCAGCACCTCGCCGCGAAACTCGTGGAAATAGGGATTCTTGGGCTGTTCCCGGATTAGCGCATCCAGCTTTTTCAGTGATGCTGCGGAATTGCCCGAAAGGTCGGTGGCAATGGCCTCGCCATAGCGCGCCGCAAGCGAGCCGCGGTCCTTGGAGAACATCCGCGCCACTGCGGCCGCACCTCCCGAATAGGCCGCGATCTTTGCCCGCATCAATTGATGCCGCTCATTGAGCCGTTGCGGATCCCTGGCGTCGAAATATTTGCTCTTGCGCGCCAGTTCTTCCAGCAATGCTATGCGCTCGCGGGGCAGCGGGTGGCTGATCTGGTAAGGATCCACCTGCACGCCCGACAGCGACAGGCTCTGGGAAAACCGCCGGAAAGTGGTCAGCATGCCCTGCATCGATTGCCCGGTGGCATTGAGATAGCGCGCGGCTGCCTGGTCGGCGTTCATTTCCTCCGAGCGGCGATAGCTCAGAAGATTGCGCTGAACCAGTGTCGGTGTCGCCGTGATCAGCGCCCCGCCGACCTGGGCACCGCCGCTGCTGCCGGCAATGCTTCCGGCGGCAAGGGCTCCGACACCCAGCAAGCCACCGACAATGGCCAGCGTCTGAGCTGTGGCAATCTGTTCGCGCAGCCGTTGCTGATGGCCGCCCGCCAGGTGGCCCGCTTCATGCGCGATGACCCCGATGATCTCGTTCGGTACGGCTGAATCGGCAAGTGCGCCGGTATTGATGAACATCCGCTGCCCATCGACAAAGGCGTTGAAGCTCCGATCATTGACCAGGACGATCTGCACCCGGCTTGTCTTCAGTCCGGCGGCCTTGAAAATCGGGCTCGCATAGTCCTTGAGAAGGGTTTCGATTTCCGCATCGCGGACCACTGCGACCCTGCCTTGGGCATGGGCCGGCATCGTCAGCGTGAAGCAAAGCGCAACAGCCGTCACTGTTCCGACAGCGCGGCGGAGCCAGCCTGTTTCCTTTGTGCCTGTATGCGGCGTCCGGGTAGCTTTCGCCATCATGCGTGATGTCCTTGTCATGAACATGGAAGGTAATGTCTAAGTCCGGAAAAGCAATCGCTCAACCGGAACAAGCCATCAAACTCTCGCTCTTGTGATGGCCACGACAATCGGGCATTTGTGCGGCCAACCGCGCATACCTGACACGGGCGCGGATGTGATTGCGCCGCATTCGTGGCCACATCACGATGTTACTGACGATAGAGCCCTGGTCCGGTACGCCGGATGACGGGCAGGGGAGTTCGAGTTTTGACAATTCAGCGCAAGCCATCGGTTGAACCGTTTCATGCCATGGATGTTCTGGCCGAGGCGACGCGGCTCAAGGGGGAGGGCAAGCCTGTCATCTCCATGGCTGTGGGGCAGCCGGCCCATCCGGCACCGGCGACGGCAAGGGCTGCCGCCATGCGTGCGCTTGAGGCCGGAGGGCTTGGCTATACCGATGCGCTGGGTCTCAAGAGCCTGCGCCAGGCGATCGCCGCGCGATACCGGCATCAATACGGTGTGGATATCGACCCGCGCCGCATTGCAGTCACCACCGGCTCGTCGGCAGGCTTCACCCTGGCGTTCCTGCAGCTCTTCAATCCCGGCGACCTCGTGGTCATCACCCGGCCCGGCTATCCTGCCTACCGCAATATTCTCTCCGCTCTCGGTCTCAAGGTGATCGAGATTGCGGTCGGGGCGGAGACCGGCCATGCCCTGACGCCGGCGGCAATCGAGGCAGCCGAACGTGAGGCCGGCGCCCGCGTCGCTGGCGTCCTGATCGCGAGCCCGGCCAACCCCACCGGCGCGGTTCATTCCAGGCAGGCGATCGCCGAACTCGACGCCTGGTGTGCCGAGCGTGGCGTGGCCTTCATTTCCGACGAAATCTATCACGGCCTGACCTGGAGCGGGGAGGAGGCAACCGCACTCTCCGTTTCCGACAATGCCGTGGTGATCAACTCGTTCTCGAAATATTTCTGCATGACCGGCTGGCGGATCGGCTGGATGGTTCTGCCCGACGACCTGGTGCGGCCTGTCGAATGCCTGGCCCAAAGCCTCTATATCAGCGCGCCGGAACTCTCCCAGATTGCCGCTGAAGCGGCCCTGGACGGGACCGCCGAGATGGAAGCGGTTCGCGGGGGATACCGGCAGAACCGGTCCCTGCTTGCCGAACGGCTACCCGCGCTTGGCTTGCCGTTCGCAGCACCCATGGATGGTGCTTTCTACGCCTGGGTGGATGTGTCGGAATACACCAATGATTCGATGGCCTTTGCCCGCCAGATGCTGTCCGACATTCACGTCGCGGCAACGCCGGGGAGGGATTTCGACCCCGTGGACGGCGCACGGTTCATGCGGTTTTCCTATGCCGGAAGCCATGCGGACATGGTGACTGCGCTCGACCGCATCGAAGGTTGGTTTGGCAGCCGCTAGGCCATTGCCGGCGCGATGCTGATGGTGACAAAACACAATGATAGGAATGAATTATTAGTAAGTGCTGATAAAATGAGTTAGGAACTTGAAGTGAGGCCCGGAGCGGAATCCTCGCTTCGAGAGAGCAAAAAAAACCGGCGTGGGTACGCCGGTTTTTTCGTTTCACTCCAGGACTTGGCTCAGAAGAATCCGCGCTTCTGCCACCAGCCGGCTTTCTTGGGTTTCTTTTCCTCATCCTTGCCACTCGATGAGGTAACCACCGGTGCGGTGGCAATGGCTGCCAGGTCGGTGCGCGCAGTGCGGTCAGCCGCTGTTTCTTCGCTCTTCTCTTCGGCTTCGCTGCTCTCCGCAGTTACGGCCTCGGGGGCTGCTTCCGGTGTCGCTTCCGCTTCGGCTTCGGAGCTGGTCGGGATGTCGGGGCTGACGTCCGCTTCGACTGCAGCAGCTGCTGCAGCTTCCTCGGCGGCCTTGTCGGCAGCGATCTGCGCCTTGGTCCGGCGCTTCTTGCGGGCCGGCTTGGAGGGCGCTTCTTCCTCGGCTGCCGGTGCGTCTTCTGTCTGCTCTGCCGCGGCGGGCGCAGCTTCCACTGCAGGGTCCGCTTCGGAAACGTCGGCAGTTACTTCGGCAGCAGCGGAATCCGCGTCGGATGAAGCCGCAGCCTCGTCCGCCTGTCCGTTGTCGTCGGTCGACTCTGCCGAGCCATTTGCCTCTTCTTCGCGATTGCGACGGCCACCGCGCTTGCCGCGACGACGGCGTTTGCCACGGCGCTGGTCGTCACCTTCACCGTCAGATGCAGCCTCGGTGCTGTCTTCGTCGGATGATGCGTCGGCATCGCCGTTGTCGCTCTTCTCGTCCTGATCGGAGCCATTGTCGGCAGAGGCGGACTGATCGTCGCCATTGCCGTTTTCACCGTCGGATTTGCGGCCACCGCGGCGACGGCGTCTGCGCCGCTTCTTGCCCTGGCCATCTTCGCGCTCGGGACGGTCGTCGCCCTGGGCTTCCGAAGTTTCCTCGGTTTCCGTGATCTCGTCGTCGATTTCATCGACGATTTCCGGATCGTCGTCATCTTCGGGATAGGACGGCGAATTGACGGTGATGTGCTCGATATTGACCGGCGATTCCACCGCTGCGCCGCGATCGATGGCGAAGTGGTTGGCTCCGACTTCTTCATCGGCCGAGAAGCTGATCGAAACACCGAAGCGGTTTTCCAGATCGACTACCGTGTCGCGCTTGTGATTGAGCATGTAGAGCGCAGTGTCTGCAGTCGTCCGCACGATGATGTCGTGCGTGGTGTTCTTGAGCAGGTATTCCTCGACACCGCGCAGCACGTGCAGCGCCACCGATGATTGCGAGCGGATATGGCCGTTGCCACCGCATGTCGGGCAGATCTGCATCGTGCTTTCCAGAACCGAAGCCCTGATGCGCTGACGCGACATTTCCAGAAGGCCGAAATGCGAGATCCGGCCAACCTGGATGCGGGCGCGGTCGTTTTTCAGGCAATCCTTCATCCGCTTTTCAACCGCGCGGTTGTTGCGGTTTTCTTCCATGTCGATGAAGTCGATGACGATCAGGCCGGCAAGGTCGCGCAGCCTGAGCTGGCGGGCAACTTCCTCTGCAGCTTCCAGGTTGGTCTGCAGTGCCGTGTCTTCGATCGAGTGCTCACGGGTCGAACGGCCCGAGTTGACGTCGATGGCGACCAGCGCCTCGGTCTGGTTGATGATGATGTAGCCACCGGACTTCAGTGTCACCTGCGGCTGCAGCATCCGGTCAAGCTGGGTTTCGATGCCCGAGCGCGAGAAGATCGGGTGCAGGTCGCGATAGGGCTGAACCACCTTGGCGTGGCTCGGCATCAGCATCTTCATGAAGTCTTTGGCTTCGCGGTAGCCTTCTTCACCCGAAACGACGATTTCCGAGATGTCCTTGTTGTAAAGGTCACGGATCGACCGCTTGATCAGGCTGCCTTCCTCGTAGACGAGGCTTGGCGCCGTTGACTTCAGCGTCAGGTTGCGGACGTTCTCCCAAAGCCGCATCAGGTATTCAAAGTCGCGCTTGACCTCGACCTTGGTGCGGTTGGCGCCGGCTGTACGCAGGATGACGCCCATGCCCTTGGGCACTTCGAGTTCGCGTGCAATCTCCTTGAGACGCTTGCGGTCCGGAAGATTGGTGATCTTGCGCGAGATGCCGCCGCCACGGGCGGTGTTCGGCATCAGCACGGAATAGCGGCCGGCCAGCGACAGGTAGGTTGTCAGGGCCGCGCCCTTGTTGCCGCGTTCTTCCTTGACCACCTGAACCAGCAGGATCTGGCGGCGCTTGATGACTTCCTGGATCCGGTACTGCTTGCGCGGCTTGCGCTGCGAGCGTGTCGGAACTTCTTCCATTGCGTCTTCGGAACCGACCGATTCGACGGATTCATCATCCGCGGAAGCATCATCATCATTGTTTTTGGCTTTGCGTCTGCGCGGCGCTACCGGTTCGGAGATTTCGTCGGCTTCAACGTCAGCAGCCATTTCGGTCGGCTTGTCATCGTCGTCGCTGTCATCGGTCGAACCGGGCGTTTCCGCCGTATCGCTTTCAGCCGCATTCGTTGCAACCACGACATCCTCAGCGGGCGCGTCGTCTGCATTGCTGACGGGCTCTTCGCTTGATGTAGCGTCTTCGCCCTCTGCTGCAGCGTTTGCGTCAGCATCTTCGGACTTGGGCGTGTCGTCGGACTTCTTGCCGCGACGGCTGCGGCGCGGACGTGACTTCGAAGATTTGCCGTCTTCGCTGCTGTCATCGTCTTCAGCGGGCTTAGCCCTGGACCGAGACTTGGATTTGGGTTGGCTCGAGCCGTTGTCAGACTCATCTGCGCTTTCGAAGTCGGGGTCGTTCTCAGCGTCTTCGGCTTCTGCCTGAAGCAGCGCCTGCCGGTCGGCCAACGGGATCTGATAATAGTCGGGGTGGATTTCCGAGAACGCCAGGAAGCCGTGGCGGTTGCCACCATAATCTACAAAAGCGGCCTGAAGTGACGGCTCAACCCGTGTCACCTTTGCCAGATAAATATTTCCTCGGATCTGCTTTTTGTGCTCTGATTCGAAATCGAATTCTTCTATGCGGTTTCCACGTACGACAACGACGCGAGTCTCCTCGGGATGGGAGGCGTCGATAAGCATTTTTTCTGCCATTGAATGTAAGCTCCTCGGCGCGCTCTCGACGTGAGACTCCGCCGCTCCGAAAGTCGGGGCAGGGGATGGTCGGTGGGGAGTGCGCCGGATGATAGGTATTCCGGTACTCGGCATGGAGCAGTGGTCAGCAGGACAGTACCCGGGGCGTTGTATGCCCGGGGCCTGCTAACACTTTGGGAGATCCGCATTTGCACCATAAAAGCCGGCCGAAATTTCATTTGCGTATAGTCCTTGCGGACCGATGAAAGCCCTTGAAGGGGCGTGCGGCAGCAAGGCCGCGAAGGTTGTGGCAGGAGTCCTCGCCTGCCGGGTTTAATCACTGTCGTGGCCTTGGTGCTGTCGAAGGCTGAAGAGCCTTTCCGCATTTTCGGCCATATTGCCTGGCAGGAGCAGTCAGATTGGGTTTCCTGGATGGAAACAAAGAGCTGGCCGCTCCGGGGAAGGAACATTATTAGACGACGGACGATCCGCACTCCTGGCGCCCTGGGCCTGTTACAGGCGGCGGCCGGAAGGGTGACAGTTCTATCCCGTCAATATACTTACCCAATGAAAGCTTTTATGGGCTGAGTAGCGATCTGGCAACTGAAAACATCTGCA
The DNA here is from genome assembly GCF_038900095.1 of Hoeflea sp. AS16. Lineage (NCBI taxonomy): Bacteria > Pseudomonadati > Pseudomonadota > Alphaproteobacteria > Hyphomicrobiales > Rhizobiaceae > Hoeflea > Hoeflea sp. AS16. Next base: position 511,431 of record NZ_JBBMQQ010000004.1, read on the forward strand.
CTTCAGGTTGTACAACCGCGCGGGTTGACGTTGCGGACGTCTGGGTAAGAATTTTGCCCGAAATCATGGTGAACGGATGGTTAACCCGAATGCGCGATGCTCTTGCCGGGTTCGCAAGTCGAATCGTGCCATTCTCTTGACGCTGTTTGCCGCTATCAGCTGGCAACGGGCCGTGCAGGGGTGGCCCCAAGGGTTGAAGGCTGGAAGCTGACGAATGCGGTTATGTGCGAAACACCGGCGGATTGAAGCAAGCGGGCGCCCGTATCTGGCGTGGGCCCGCGCCGTATTCTCCTGTGTGCTGATAACGCTTGTCGCCCATGCCATGCTGATTGTCTCGCCCGCGGTATCCCTTGCCATGCCGGACGATGCGCGTGATTCCAGGTATGTTGTCATTGCTGCCCGCCTGGCGGGCGATGAAAGCCGGGTCCGTCTGGTGCTCGACTTCGAGCGCGAACCCGAATTCAGGCTGCATTATCTGGAAAATCCCTATCGCGCCGTGATCGACCTGCCCGAAACGGTCTTCGCCTTTCCGGACGATTCCCTGCAGGCGCGCGGGCTGGTTTCCTCCGTCCGCTATGGCAATTCCGGCAAGGGAAGGGCGCGGATGGTGTTCGAATTCACCGCGCCGGCGAAAATGGAACTTGTCGAAACCAGCAAGGAAGCCGCCGGCGCCGTGCACCGGATGGTGTTTGACATCACCACTCTCGACCGGGACGAATTTTCGGCGGAAGTGACCGCCTCGAACTGGCCCGAGTCGGATGAGGATGCGGCAGTCGGGCAAGCGGCCGCGCCTCCGGGCGACACGCTGACCATCGTGATCGACGCGGGACATGGCGGCATCGACGGCGGTGCTGAAGGCCCTGCAGGTTCGATGGAGAAGAATGTCACTCTTGCCTTCGCAGAGGCGCTGAAAGCAGCCCTCGAGGAAGAGGAAGGCATCCGCGTCGCGATGACCCGGACAGATGACAGCTTCCTGTCGCTGTCGGCGCGGGTTCGCCGGGCGCGCGACGAGGCGGCGGACCTGCTGATCTCGCTGCATGCTGATTCGATTGCCGTGCGCTCGCTGCGCGGCGCGACGGTCTACACCCTGTCAGACAAGGCCTCCGATGCGCTGGCCCAGTCGCTGGCTGACCAGGAAAACCGCGAGGATGCGATTGTCGGCGCGAGCCTGGAAAACGCGCCCGAAGCGATTGCAGCCATTCTCGTCGATCTGGCGCGGACCGAAACCCGGGTGTTTTCCACCGGTCTTGCCCAGCAGGTGATCAATTCCTTCGAGGGACAGGTCAAGTTGATCAAGAACCCGTTGCGGCATGCCGGCTTCCGCGTGCTGCAGGCGCCCGATGTCCCCTCGGTCCTCGTGGAAATGGGATATTTGTCCAATCGGGAAGATGAAAAACTGCTCAACGACGAGGAGTGGCGGAAAAGCACGGCGCAATTGCTCGCCCAGTCCGTGCAGAATTACCGCGAAATGATCTTGGCGGGCAGGCAATGATGGCCGATAAAGCGAATTACGAATCTGGATGGAACAAGCGGTTTGTCGGATTGGTAACGGCGCGACGGGCGAGGACCTGCTCGATGCCGGCCAAATTTGCGGTGCACCGGCCTTTGAACCTCGAATGGTTTGGGCGGGCGCCGATGTTGAGCCGCAAGGCGTTCCGGCTTCCTTCGGGCGGCAAGTATGATGCGGCAAATGCGGCTGCGCCCTATTTTATTCACATTGTCCGGGCTAACCGGGCACACGACATGGCGGGCTCATGCCCTGGCGACAGCCAGGCGGGCCGACAGGACAAGCAAACGGTAGCTGGCTGATGATACGACTGATTGGATATTTCTTCGGGATTGGGACCGTGCTGTTTCTGATCGTTGCAGCCGGTGTTGCCTGGTACATCGGAGATGTGTCCAAGGACCTGCCGGACTACGAGGTCCTCAACAGCTACGAGCCGCCTGTGACCACGCGCGTTCATGCAGCCTCTGGCGAACTGATGGCGGAATACGCCCGCGAGCGGCGGCTGTTTCTGCCCATCCAGGCGATACCGGACCGGGTGAAGGCTGCCTTCCTGTCGGCTGAAGACAAGAATTTCTACCATCACCCCGGCGTGGATCCGGTCGGCCTGGCCCGTGCGGTTGTCAACAACATCCGCACCGGCGGGCGCCAGGGTGCATCCACGATCACGCAGCAGGTCGCCAAGAACTTCCTGCTCTCGTCCGACCAGACCTACGAGCGCAAGATCAAGGAAGCCATTCTCTCCTTCCGCATCGAACAGGCCTATTCGAAGGACCGGATTCTCGAGCTTTACCTCAACGAGATCTTCTTCGGCCTCAACTCCTACGGCATCGCTGGTGCGGCACTGACCTATTTCAACAAGTCGGTCAACGAACTGACCATCGCCGAAACGGCCTATCTCGCGGCCCTGCCGAAGGCGCCGAACAACTATCATCCGTTCCGCCACGCCGAACGTGCAGTCGAGCGGCGCAACTGGGTCATCGACCGCATGGTCGAGAACGGCTATGTCCGCGCCGCCGATGGTGCCGAAGCCAAGGCGCAGCCGCTGGGCGTGACGCCGCGCAAGACCGGATCCTACCTGTTCGCCTCGGAGTATTTCGCCGAGGAGGTCCGCCGCGAGCTGATCGGCCGTTACGGCGATGACGCGCTTTATGAAGGCGGTTTGTCGGTCCGCACCACGCTTGACCCGAGACTGCAGGCAATTGCCCGCAAGGCGCTGCAGAAGGGTCTGATAACCTATGACGAGCGCCGCGGCTTCCGCGGCCCCGTCACGCGCATTGACGTGTCCGGCGACTGGGGTGCTCCGCTGAGCGAAGTCGACCCCTTGCGCGACATGCCCGAATGGCGGCTCGCCGTTGTCCTGTCGGCAACCGACGACAAGGTCGATGTCGGCCTTCGTCCGGGTCGGGAAGTGTCTGGCGCAGCCGGTGCCGAGCGCGTTACCGGCTCGATCCTGGCCGAGGACATGAAATGGGCCTTCAGGCTCAATTTCGACGGCGAAAAGAGCCGCAATGTAAAATCCGCCGCCGACGTGTTGAAGCCGGGCGACGTTGTTTATGTCGAGCCGTACGAGAAGGAGGGCGTACAACGTCTTCGCCTCAGGCAGCCGCCGAAAATCCAGGGCGCACTGGTGGCGATGGATCCGCACACCGGTCGCGTGCTTGCCATGGTTGGCGGTTTCTCCTTCGCCCAGTCGGAGTTCAACCGGGCAACCCAGGCCGAGCGTCAGCCGGGCTCGGCATTCAAGCCCTTCGTTTACGCAGCCGCCCTCGACAACGGCTATACGCCTGCTTCAGTGGTGCTCGACGCTCCCATCGAGATTGTCTCCGGTGGCGAACTCTGGAAGCCCAAGAACTATGGCGGCGGCTCCGCCGGCCCGTCGACCTTGCGGCTCGGCATCGAGCGTTCGCGTAACCTCATGACCGTGCGGCTTGCCAAGGACATGGGCATGAACCTCGTGGCCGAATATGCCGAGCGGTTCGGTGTCTATGACGACATGCTGCCGGTGCTGGCCATGTCGCTGGGGTCGGGCGAGACCACGGTGATGCGCATGGTCTCGGCCTATTCCGTGCTCGCCAATGGCGGCAAGCAGATCAAGCCGTCGCTGATCGACCGCATCCAGGACCGCTACGGCAAGACCATCTTCAAGCATGAGGAACGCAGCTGCGACGCCTGTATCGCCACAGCGTGGATCTCGCAGGAAGAGCCCGAAGTGATCGATACCCGCGAGCAGGTGCTCGATCCGATGACGGCCTACCAGATCACCTCGATGATGGAGGGTGTTGTCACCCGCGGAACCGCCGCCGGAAAGGTCAAGCTTGACCGTCCGACCGCCGGCAAGACCGGCACCACCAACGAGGAAAAGGACGCCTGGTTCATGGGCTACACCGCAGACCTGGTGGCCGGCGTGTTCATCGGCTTTGACACGCCGAAGCCGATGGGGCGCGGCTCCACCGGCGGTGCGCTGGCAGCCCCTGTGTTCAACGAGTTCATGCAGGGCGCGCTCGAAGGCACCAGGCCTGCCGATTTCCGTGTCCCGCCGGGCATGAAGCTGATCGCCATCAACCGCAAGACCGGCATGCAGGCGTTTGAAGGCGAGGGTGATGTGATCATGGAAGCATTCAAGCCCGGGACCGGCCCCTCGGATGTCTATTCGGTCATCGGACTGGAAGATTTCGCCACCGGTGACGCCATCACCACCATATCGCCGCAGGCCAACCAGGCGGTGGTCAACGGTGTCGGCGGGCTCTACTGACGCTCAGGAAAATCGGCGCCCTTGACGCCTTTACATCGTGCGGAGTGGACCTTATGGTCCGCCCGCTTCGGCAAGAACGCTTGCCACACAACAGCATGGAACCAGAGAACAATGCGCGCAGAAACCCAGGTCGTTGTCGACGAAATCAAGCAGGCCATAAGCCTGCTGAGGAGGCATCTTTGACTGGGAACCTGCCCAAAAACGTCTGGAATGGCTGAACGCCAAGGCCGAGGATCCCTCGATCTGGGATGATGCGCAGGAAGCCCAGAAGCTGATGCGCGAGCGCCAGCATCTTGACGACGCCATCAACGGCCTGAAGCGGCTCGAATCCCAGCTCTCCGACAATCTCGAACTTATCGAGATGGGCGAAGAGGAGGGTGATGCGGCCATCGTCTCCGAGGCCGAGGCCGCGCTTAAGGAGCTGCGCACCGAAGTCACCCGCCAACAGATCGAATCCCTGCTTTCTGGCGAAGCCGATGGCAATGACACCTATCTTGAAGTCCATTCCGGCGCCGGCGGTACCGAAAGCCAGGACTGGGCCAACATGCTGCTGCGCATGTACACCCGCTGGGCCGAACAGCACGGCATGAAGGTCGAACTGCTCGAAATCCACGACGGCGAAGAAGCCGGCATCAAGTCCGCCACGCTGCTGATCAAGGGCCACAATGCATACGGATGGCTGAAGACCGAATCGGGCGTTCACCGTCTGGTGCGGATCTCGCCCTATGACAGCCAGGCCCGCCGCCACACCTCGTTCTCGAGCATCTGGACCTACCCGGTGATCGATGATTCGATCGATGTCGATATCAACGAGAGCGATTGCCGAATCGACACCTACCGCGCATCCGGCGCCGGCGGCCAGCACGTCAACACCACCGACTCGGCCGTCCGCATCACCCATAATCCGACCGGGATCGTGGTCCAGTGCCAGCAGGAACGCTCGCAGCACAAGAACCGCGCCAAGGCATGGGACATGCTCCGTGCGAGGATCTACGAGGCGGAACTGAAAAAGCGCGAGGAAGCGGCCAACGAGGAAGCGGCTTCAAAGACCGAGATCGGCTGGGGTCACCAGATCCGCTCTTACGTTCTTCAGCCCTACCAGCTGGTCAAGGATCTGCGCACCGGCACTGAAAGCACCAATCCGCAAGGTGTGCTGGATGGCGACCTCGACCAGTTCATGGAAGCAGCCCTTGCCCAGCGCGTCTATGGTGGCGCTGCCGACGTCGAAGACATCGATTGATTGCAGGTCTGCCCCTCAGGCAGATTGTCCGTATCCGACCATCAAGCGTTCCTGGAAGTTTCCCGGCGCATGTGGGTGGTCAGTTGCTTGATCGCTCCACCACGATATCTCCGAATTCGTCGATATAGAGTGCCCATGTTTCCGGCTCGACCACTTTCGGATCGGTCTTGAGATAGATGTAGGCGGCAAAGCCCATCTGGCTTGCCGCTCCGGTCGAATCCTCCGGCCGGATATCGGTGATGTAACCGCCAAGAGTGTTGATCTCTTCGATGCTTGTGGTGGTCACAACGTCCGGTCCACCCGGCGCGAGGGCGATGTGCTGCAATTCGACCAGCGAACGGTTGTCCTCTCCGCGAATGGCGATCAGCCGGTAATAGCCGCGCTGCGGTGAACCGGCCTCGGCATCCTCCTGTTCCCAATAGCCACCGCTGGTGACGAACAGAATCCGGGGCGACAGGCTCTCGGCCAGTTTCTCAGCCTCCTGGGCAAGGCCTGCGGCCGGCGCCGCAGCGGCGAGGCAGGCAAGTACCAGCAACAATTTCGATGCTCTACGGATCATCACGCAACCTCCCTTGGTTTCGCCTCAGTAAAGGAACTGTTCGGCCAATATACGGTCATTCCATGAATGGCTGGAATCGGTCAGGATCCGGGTGGTCGATTCCTTGGATTCAGCCACCTGGACCTGGGTCACGGATTTGACTTCGATATGATCGGCAACCGCGTTGACCGGGCGTTTGTCGCTTTCCAGAACATCTATCGTGACTACCACCTTGTTGGGCAGCAAGGCTCCGCGCCAGCGCCGCGGCCGGAACGGGCTGACCGGTGTCAGCGCCAGCAACTGGGCGTCAAGCGGCAGGATAGGGCCGTGGGCCGACAGGTTGTAGGCGGTCGATCCGGCGGGCGTGGCCACCATCAGGCCATCGCAGATCAGTTCTTCCATCCGCACCTGGCCGTCAATCGACAGTCTCAGCTTGGCCGCCTGGTAGCTCTGCCTGAGCAACGAGACCTCGTTGATCGCAAGCGCCTTGTGGGTGGCGCCATGCGCGTCCTTGGCGGTCATCTCGAGCGGGCGGATGATGTTCTCCACCGCAGCGTCGATCCGGCCCGGAAGATCTTCATCCGAGTAGTCATTCATCAGGAACCCGACAGACCCCCGGTTCATGCCGTAGACGGCGCGTCCGCTGTTCATCTGCTCATGCAGCGTTTGCAGCATGAAGCCGTCGCCACCCAGTGCCACGATAATGTCCGCATCCTGCTGGCGGGTATTGCCATAAAGTGCGGCGAGATGGGTTGCCGCCTCCTGGGCGTCCGGCGCCGGTGAGGCAATGAAACTGAATTTCCAAGTCATGTGATGAGCTTACTCCCACTCCTTGAGTGACAATGGCGATTGGCAGATCAGGATGCAAGGGCAGACACGCGGCGTCTTTGCCGAAAGGAACGCTGTTTGCTGCGGCCAGGCTTCAGGCAGACCTTGCAGCCGCTTGCGTGACTGCGGGCAAGCCAGGAACCGTCGGTGTAATACGCAATGCCCTGAGCGCATTCAGAATTGCCGCGACATCGATCACTTCCTGCAGAACCGCGCCTTGAACGGGTGTCAGATAACCCAGGGCGGCCGCAATCATTCCGGCCACGGACAGGCTGATGCCCACGGCAACACTTTCAAGGGCGATCCGCTTCGAGCGTTGTGCGATTTCCAGTCCGGACAGAAGGCGGTCGAGATGATCGACCAGCAAAACCACATCGGCGGCTTCTGCCGACGCGGCTGCACCGCGCGCGCCCATGGCGACACCGACATCGGCAGCCGCCAGCGCAGGCGCATCATTCACCCCGTCGCCGACCATCATCACCGGGCCATTCTTGCGCTCGCTCAGGACCAGCAAGACCTTTTGATCAGGCGTCAAATCGGCCCGCACCGCATCAAGTCCGAGCTTTTCGGTCACGGCCTCGGCCACAGCTTGGCGATCGCCTGTCGCAAGCAGGATACGCTCGATGCCGCGTCTGCGAAGTCCGGCCAGCAGATCAGCCGTTCCGGTGCGCAATGTGTCGGCCATGACCAGGCGACCGGCAGGCTTGCCATCGACCGCCAGGGCAACGACGACCTCTCCGGCTTCCCGCGTCGACAATTCCGGCCCTGCAGTCCCGACCAGAGACGCGATGTAGCTGGATCCGCCAACGGCAATCTTCCTGCCATTGATGATGCCGGAAATGCCTTCTCCGGCGGTCTCATCAAGGTTTTGGGGAAAGGGCAGGGCCTCTCCACGTGCCTTTGCAGCAGCCACCAGTGCCTGCGCGATCGGGTGCTTGGAGGCCTGGTCCAGCGCAGCCGCGAAATGAAGCACTTCGGCTTCCGACAGCTCTCCGTAGCTCTCGATGGCCACGACCACCGGCCTGCCATCGGTAAGCGTGCCGGTCTTGTCGAGAATCAGGGTCTTGATCTGCGCCAGCGCCTCGAGCGGCTTTGCCCCCTTGATCAGCACGCCGAAATGCGCAGCCCGGGAAAGTCCAGCCACCAGCGCCACCGGCACCGCGAGGATCAAGGGGCATGGCGTGGCGATGACAAGAACCGCGACAGCCCGGATCGGATCGCCGGTAAACCACCAGGCCGCAAAGGCAATCACCACAGTGACAGCCAGGAACACCATCGAGTAGCGGTCCGCCAACCGGCCCATCGGCGCTTTCGATTTCTGTGCCGCTTCGACCAGCCTGACAATGCCGGCATAGGTGCTGTCCTTGGCATGGCGTGTCGCCCGAAGGTCGAAGGCTTCACCGGCATTGGTGGAGCCGCTCATCACCTCCGCGCCATGATCAAGACGAACCGGTAGTGATTCTCCGGTCAGCGCTGATTGGTCCAGCATGGCCTGGCCACTTTCGAGAGTGCCGTCGACGGGCGCAACGTCTCCTTGCCGGATCAGCAGCAGATCGCCCGGCTCGATCTCCTCCAGAGGGACTTCCTCGAGGGTGCCATCGAGGTGCCTGGACGCGGTGCGGGGAACCCGTGACAACAGGCTGCGCATCTCGTGGCGCGCCCGCCCTTCGGCAAAGCTTTCAAGCAAGGTCCCGCCCGAATACATCAGCGCCACCACAGCCGCGGCCAGCGTCTCGCCAAATATCAGCGCAGCCGTCATCGACAAGGCGGCAACGATGTCGAGGCCCACTTCTCCGCCCTTCAGGCTCCTGACGATTTCGGCCAGGAGTCCCGCCAGCACAGGAATGACGCCTGCTGACCAGGCGAGGTCTGCGGCCTGAGGAAAACCGGCAAGGCTCAGCACCAGCCCGGCAATCAGACCGGTGAGGGAGATCACCAGAAGCGCGACCTTCAAACGGTCCTGAAGAAAATCGGTCACGTCAGTTGCCGTCCCTTGATGGTTGCGCGCGGGGCCCGGCCGCACATCATGTCAGTTCATATTCAGGCCCCGATGGTCCCGAAGCCAGCGAAATCTGTCCCCGGGCAAAGGGCACCCGTGGCGCACCCAAGGATGGGGACAGATGTGATCAATACACGCTTGAAACAGAACATGCATTGCCGCAGGTCAAAGTCACCGCGGTTCCGGCAATGGCTTGTCTTGGTGGTGAGGCCGGATAAAGATGAAGATGTTGTCTGACCCCGGGAGCAGGATGGATGCGGATGCCCCAAACACATGTGCCGCTGTGGCTTCTGGTTGCGCTTCAGGCTGCGGTCTCTGGCGTCAGCCTGATCGTCGAAATCGTCGCCGGCCGGATGCTGGCCCCCTATGTCGGCATGTCGCTCTACACCTGGACGTCGATCATCGCGGTGGTGCTTGCCGGGTTCTCCGCCGGACACTGGTGGGGTGGCCACATTGCCGGGCGGCAGGCAAGACAGGCACTGGCCCGGACCGGCTGGATCCTGTTGGCGGCGGCATTCTCGACTGCGGCGGCGCTTCTGCTGCTGCGGCTGATCGGCGGGCCGGTTCTGGGCTCGGTGGATCATCCGCTCTGGAGCATCGTCATCCTGACCACTTGCGTGTTTTTCCTGCCGTCGCTGTTTGCCGGTGTTCCGGCCCCGGTGCTGGCGCAGATCGCGGTGATGCAGCAGGGCGCGCAATCGGGCCGCTCGCTCGGTGCCATGTTCGCCGCCGGCGCGGTCGGTGCGATTGCCGGGACGCTGCTTGCCGGGTTTGTCTTCATCCCTTGGCTCGGAACGGCACTCACTCTGGCCATCGTCACGGCAATCTATCTGTTTGCCGCGGCACTCATGCTGTGGCTCGTCCGCCCGGTCAGTCATCCGGTGGTGGCGCTGGTGGTTGCGGTACTGATCATGGCGCTCGGCACTTTCTCGGTGTCACGCGTGTCCAGCTGCACCACGGAAAGCCAGTATTTCTGCATCCGGGTCCTGGATGTGTCGGCCGATCCGGGCGCGCCGGTCAGGCGGCTTGTTCTCGATCACCTGTCGCATGGCACCAGCGCCCGGGATCTGCCGCGAACCATGTTTTCCCAATTCACCGCGATGCTTGATGCGATTGCCAGGGGCAGGCTGGAGCCGGGACCTTTTTCCGCGTTCTTCATCGGCGGCGGAACCTATTCGGTGCCGCGCGCCTGGGCTGACCGCAACACCGGGCCGATAACCGTGGCCGAGATCGATCCGCAAGTGACTGCAACCGCGGTACGTGATTTCTGGCTCGAGCCGGATGGCATGAGCATTCTCGATGAAGATGCCCGCGTCGCCCTGCAGAGGCGGCCGGATGCGCGCTACGACGTGATCGTTGGCGACGCGTTCGGTGACATCGCCGTGCCGCCGCACCTGATCACGCAGGAATTTTTCCGCCTGGTCCGCTCCCGGCTGTCCGAAGACGGCGTTTTCCTGATGAATGTCATCGATTTCCCCGAACGCCTGCAGGCGCTCAGTGCCATAGCGGCAACGCTGCAGTCGGTGTTTGCAAGTGTCGAGATCTGGACCGAGGAAAGCCTGCCCGTCCCCGGCGAGCAGCGGGTCTTCGTCCTTGTCGCGGCAGACAGGCCGACAGCGTTTCCCGCCATCACGGCAGCAGCACCCGATCCGACCCGCTTCGCGGCCATGGCCCAAAGCTTCACCGACCGCCTTGTCGCAAGAAGCTCGCCCGCCCGCCTGACCGACGACTACGCCCCGATCGACCGGTTGCTGGGCGGACATTTCTGAATTGATTGCGATTGTGGAGACACGCATGCGGCGGAACTGCCGCCCGCCGCGATTTGCCTCCCGCTGGCACCTTGACGGCAGCTTAAAAAAGGGCCGCGCAATCCCTGCGCGGCCTGAATCATTGAAAGAATGGCACCCCGGCAGGATTCGAGCCTGCGACACCCTTACTACCAACGTAATCCATACGCTGGGCGGCTGCGGTTACAAGTGCAGCGTTAGTGGCGATGCGTCTTGGTGATCTGGTGCTTTTGACCATGCGGCGAATGCGCAGCGAGACGACAGCGCAGCTCATGACGTGTCGGCAATAGTTTGTGGGGTTGGAGTTGCCCCCTGAAAGGGATCCACCAACCGGGATGGATTACCCCTCAAATTGAAGGATCAGCGATGGCTGGAAAACGAGAGAAGCCGGAAGAGATCGTATCGAAGCTTCGGCAGGTTGAAGTTCTGCAAGGGCAAGGTGCGACGATTGCTGACGCTGTGCTAGACGGGAATGGCCGTGCCAACACCCGGAACATCAATTACCGATCAAAGCAAAAAAACTCTGGAAACGAACTTAACGCTGCATAATCTCTTGATCTATGTTCATCTTGCAGATCCAGTCAAAGAATGCTCTTGCCGGACCGGAAATTTCCTCTCCGCTGCGAATGACCATCGAGATCTCGCGATGCGCCCATTCCTCGGCAATCGGGATCGCGCGGATGGGCAGCATGTCGGTGTAGGGCAGGACAAATTGCTCGGGCAGAACTGCAATGCCGAGATTGTTGGCCACCATTGTGCGGGCTATCTCGTTGGTGCTGGCCATGTAGCTGTAACTGAATCCCGAATTGGCCATGCCGCCAACCTTCCGCAGCAGCCGTGTGAGTGAACTGGTTTCGCTGACACCGATGACCTGGAATTCGAGCATCTGCGAAAACCGCACGCTTCCAAGGCCTGCCAGGGCGTGGGTTGCAGCAACCGCCAGCACCAGCTTGTCGCTGCAGTAGGGATAGGTCGTCACGCCCTCGGGCAACCGCATGGTGTTGGAGACGAAGCCGATATCGGTCGAGCCGCCGGCCACGTGCTGGAGGATATCCGGTGTCAGCTGTTCCTGAAGATCGACGGCGACGTTGGGGTGGGCATCGAGAAACTCGCGAATATGTCTGGCCAGTCCATTGACCAGCGACGAGCCATTGGCGCTGATCATCACCCGGCCGATGTCGCCCGCCTTGAGCTTTTCCATATCCGAGCACATCAGCCCCAGCGTTGCAAAGGTCTCGCGGGTGTGCGCGGCCAGCAGCCGTCCTGCTTCCGTGATTTCCACGCCGCGCGAATGGCGTGTGAAAAGCTGTTGGCCAAACTCGATCTCAAGCTCGGATATGCGCCGGCTGACGGCGGAAATGGACAGGTTGAGATTGTCCGATGCGGCGCGAATGCTCTCGGTATCGACGACGGTCAAGAATGCCTTCAGGCTGACAAAGTCAATATTCATGAGAGGCTTTTCTGATCACGGATGACGACGGTGACCGGCAGCGCAAAATGTGGGTGCAATGCCGGTGGCTGGCATGGCCGGAACCTACTCGCCGCCGCGGTGCTCCGCAAGACTGATAACGATCAACACGCTCCGCCAGCCGCTTCCGGAAGCCGCGGCATCTCACGGAAGCCAAGCGAGGCGCCAGGATACAAACGGGCAAAACCGTCTGGTCAGTCCTGACGCAACACGCCGTGCTGGACGAATGCGTCGATCTCGGCCTGGCTGAAACCGGCTTCAGCCAGCACCTGGCTGCTGTGCTCGCCCAAGGTCGGAGCCGCAAGCCGGATTTCGCAGAAATCCGGGCTGAATTTCATCGGGAAGCCCAACATCTGCACGGGGCCGCGATCGCCATGATCGACCTCGATCTTCATATCGCGGTGCATGATCTGGGGATCCTCGAAGACTTCCGGCACCGTCAGGATCGGTCCCACCGGAACTCCCGCCTTGTTGAGGAGCGCGATCCAGTGGGCGCTGGGGGCGGACCTGAAGATTGGCTCCAGGATATCACGCAATGCACCACGATTGGCCAGCCGGTCGGCATTGGTCACGAACCGGGAATCGCTGTGCAGATGCTGCAGATCCATCGCAGCAAGCAACTTGGCGTAAACACCGTCATTGCTGGGCGCCAGCGCAATCGGCTTGTCCGCCGTTTCGAACACACCATAGGGCGCAACCAGCGGGTGATCATTGCCGCTGCGCATCGGGGACCTGCCGATCGCCAGGTGATCGGACGCCATGTAACTTAGCAGACTGACCATGCTGTCGGTCAGGCTGATGTCGACATTCTGAACCCCGGAAGGCGTTTCGCCGGGCCCCTGCCGCCCCACGAGGCGCGAGACCACCCCCAATGCGCCATACAGGCCCGCCACCAGATCGCTGATCGGCAACCCGGAACGAAGCGGCGGTTCGCCTTCGACGCCATTGACGCTCATGAAGCCACTGAGGGCCTGGGCGATAAAATCGAAGGCCGGCCTCTGCGCATACGGACCGCTGGCGCCGAAGCCACTGATGTTGCAGACGATCAGATTGGAATTGAGTTCTTCCAGTTCCGGTTTGGACAGGCCCATCTTGTCGAGCACACCCGGCCTGAAATTCTCCACCAGCACATCGGCGCTGCGGATTATCTGCCTGAGAATGGCCTTGCCTTCATCACTGTAGAGATCGAGCGAAACCGAGCGTTTGTTGCGATTGTAGGCCGCGAAATACCAGCTGAAGCCATTCACCTTGGCGCCCTGTTCGCGCAGCGGGTCGCCGCCGATGGTTTCGATCTTGATCACGTCCGCGCCCAGATCTGCAAGGAGCTGGGTGCAGAACGGACCGGAAATAATGCGTGTCAGATCGACAACCCGAATTCCACTGAGGCTCATGCTTGTCTCCGTCATTGCCTGGCGCTGGTGGCCGGGCGCCGTTGGTTCAACCCGAAGCGCGTGCCGAGGCGTTCAGGTCATAAAGGGTTCCGACCGGTTCTGAGCGCAACAGCCGGGCGGGGAGGGGGCGGCCAAGCCTGCTTTCAAGCAGCTTGCCTACGCCAATCAGAGCCGGCAAATCAATGCCGGTGGACAGGCCTTCGAGATGCAGCAAATGCACCAGGTCCTCGGTCGAGATGTTGCCCAATGCGCCCGGTGCGAACGGACAACCACCAAGACCGCCAAGGGCGCTTTCAAACCGGTTCGCACCTGCCTCCAGTCCCGACATGACGTTGGCGAGCCCCATGCCGCGCGTGTCGTGAAAATGCAGGATCAGCTGCATGTCCGGCAGTTCCGCCTGAAGGCTCGAAACCAGTTCCTTTACCCGTCGCGGGGACGCAGAGCCGATGGTGTCGCCAAGTTTGAGAACCCGGATTCCCATCGCATGGTAAGCCTCGGCGAGCCTGAGCACCTGGGCGGTCCCGACCTGTCCCTCGAACGGGCAGTCAAAGGCCACGGCCACCGAGCCATAAAGCTCAGCGCCAGCCGATTTGGCCAATTCGCCAAGCGGCTTGATGCGCTCAAGCGCTGTCTCGATGCTGGCGTTGGAATTGGCCAGCGAATGGCTTTCAGTGGCCGATGCAAAGGCGACCCAGACCTTGACATTTGCCGCCATGGCCCGCTTGGCGCCGCGCTCATTCGGCACCAGCGCCTCAAGCACAAGCCCGTCGACGGGCTTGATGCCGCCGATCACCGCCTCGGCGTCGGCAAGTTGCGGCACCGCCTTGGGCGAAACAAACGAGGTGGCTTCAAGTCGGTGCAGACCGGCTGCAACCAGGCGGTTGCCAATGTCGATTTTATCAGCGGTCGGGAAGAACGTCTTTTCGTTCTGCAGCCCGTCACGCAGTCCGACTTCAGTGATTTCAATCCGGTCCATTGCTTACCCTTTGGAGCGACCGAAAACATGGTCGACTGAAGGAAACTGCCGGGTGCGCACTTCGTTCGCAAAAGTCTCGATGGCTTCGCGGATGGTGGGCATGACCTGGGCATAGCGCTTGACGAATTTCGGCTTGAAATCCTCGAACATACCGATCACGTCATCGATCACGAGAATCTGCCCGTCACAATCCACCGAGGCGCCGATGCCGATCGTGGGGATCGACATCACCTGATTGATCTTCTCGGAGGCAGATTCGATCACCCCCTCAATCACCAACGCGAAGCAGCCCGCACTTTCCATAGCCTTTGCCGCGGCAATCAGTTCCTGAACGGCAAGCTCATCCTTACCCTGGGTCTTGAACCCGCCCATCGTGTTGATGGATTGCGGCGTCAAGCCGATATGGCCCATCACCGGCACACCGCGTGCCGACAGGAAGGCCACGGTTTCGGCCATTTCGATACCGCCTTCGAGCTTGACCGCATCGCATCCGGTTTCCCGCAAGATCCGGGCCGCACTCATGAAGGCCTGCTCGGGGCTTGCCTGGTAGTCGCCAAACGGCATATCGACCACGACGCAGGCATGATTGCAGGCCCGCACCACGGCCCTGCCGTGCCGGATCATGGTGTCGAGGTCGACGCCCACCGTAGAATCCTCGCCATAGATCGTCATCGCCAGCGAATCCCCGACCAGGATGAAGTCGACGATGGAATCCATCGCCTTGGCCATCGAGGCTGTATAGGCGGTCAGGCCGACAATCGGCTCGCCACCCTTGCGCGAGCGAATGTGCTGGGAGGTGATCTTCTTCGATGTTGTATGGACGCTCACAATGGTCTCACTTTGCTTCACTCAAAACCGGGCCGGACTGCTCCAAACCTGCACATGCGCCACGCTTTGGAGGATAGCGGCGAAAAATGTCCGGGCAATGCGTTCAGACACTGTCGGAGCCGGCAGCCAGACACGCTCCAAGGTGGAAATGACGCAGCAGCGGCTGGATCGAAACTCTGACATGCCCGGCAAATCGGCAAGTCTCGATTGGCGAATGCTGTGTCCCGTCTGGCCGAATGCAGAGGCCCTTTCGACTATCCGAACGGGATGAACAGAACGATCTGCGGAAACAGGTAGATCAGCAACACAGTCAACAGCATGATCGCCAGGAAAGGCAGAACACCCTTGGTTACCTCTCCCAGAGTGGCCTTGCCCACCGCCTGGATGACAAACAGGTTGAGCCCCACCGGCGGCGTGATCAGCGCGATCTCGATCATCAACATGAAGACGATGCCGAACCAGACCGGATCGATGCCCATGCTCAACAGTGCAGGAAACAGGACCGGCACCACGATCAGCAGCATCGACAGCGATTCGAGGAAAAAACCGAGGATCAGCAACGCAATGCAAACGACGAAGATGAACGAGCCGACCTGGTCGAAATTGTCGATGATCAGCCCGGAGATTTCGTGGGGAATCCGGTAAAGCGTGATCGCCTTTGCGAAGATCTTGGCGCCGGCAACAATGAGGAAAATCGTCACGGTGGTCCGCATTGATCCGATCACCGCTTCGCCGAAAAGCTGCCAGGTGAGTGTGCGGAGCATCAGCGCGGTGATGATGATAGCGAGCACGAAACCGACACCGGCGGCTTCTGTCGGTGTAAATACGCCGCCATAGAGACCGATGAAGATGATCAGAGCCAGGCCGACACTGGGCAATGCCCGGATACTGGCTGCCTTGCGTTCCTCCCAGCTTGCCTTGGGCAGCGGATCGAAGGCCTTGGTGTAGGCGGCATAGAGCATGGAAAAGGCGATGAACAAACCCGCCAGAAGCAACCCGGGCGCTACGCCGGCCAGAAACAGCGAAACAATGCTTTGCTCCGTCAAGACGCCATAGACAATCAGCGGTACCGATGGCGGG
This sequence comes from Hoeflea sp. AS16, assembly GCF_038900095.1. Lineage (NCBI taxonomy): Bacteria > Pseudomonadati > Pseudomonadota > Alphaproteobacteria > Hyphomicrobiales > Rhizobiaceae > Hoeflea > Hoeflea sp. AS16. The sequence goes on from NZ_JBBMQQ010000004.1 coordinate 527,825, forward strand.
ATCAGGATGCCCAGCGTGCCACCGGCAGCAAGCAACCCGAGCACGAACGGGCGCTGGTAGCCGCGTGACGTCATTTCCGGGATTGCCACCGTCGCAATCGTCGCCGCGGTGGCAATCGAACTGCCTGAAATCGCGGCAAAGATGGCGCAGGAAATGACTGTTGCCACGGCCAGTCCGCCTGGCCAGTGCCCGACCCAGCTTTGAACGGCCGCGAACAGGTCACGGCCAACGCCACCCTTGAGCAGGATATTGGACATCAGCAGAAACAGCGGGACTGCCAGCAGAATGAAGGAATCGACCGAACTGTAGAGCGCCTGGGTAACAATAATCGGGTTGAGACCATCAAGGATGATCAGCACCGCGCCCATGCCGCCGAGTGCAAAGGCAATGGGTATCCCGACCAGCAGGACAGCAAACAGCGAAAGGATGATCAGGAACGCGGTCATCTAGATGGTATCTTCCCAATTCCGGTCGACGTTACCCTTCGGATGGCCGTCGCGAAGCAAACCCCGCGCCTCGACCAGGCACTGGACGAAAAGCAGCGCGAAGCCAATTGGAATGGAGATTTCTGTCAGCCATTGCGGAACCGATAGCATCGAGGCGGTCTTGCGGCCAATCTGGATGCTCTCGTTGACCGTCACCACTCCATAACAGACAGCGACAACGCTGAAGGCGGCGATCCAGATCAGCGTCAGAAATTCACTCGCCAGCCGCCAGCGGGGCGACATCCTGTCCTGTACCACGGTGATCGAAATCAGTTCGCGTTTGTGAAGCAGGTGCGCGGCTGACATGTAGACCGCCCAGATCAGGAAAAACCGCGCCATCTCCTCGGTCCAGCTGGTGGGCGCCAGGAAGACATAGCGCATGACCACTTCGTAACTGATCATCACCCCGATCGCGACGAAAAGCGCGCTGGCGACAATGGCGAAATAACCGGTGATTTTGCTGAACATCGACGGACCAAGCCCCGACCTGGAGTTAATGGCGCCGACCCTGTGCGGCCGGCGCCAGAAACCGAAGTCTACTGAAGCGCCTCGGCAGCTTCCACAACTTTACGACCGAGGTCGCCCGAGCTTTCGATGTATTTGTCGATCATCGGCGCAGACGCCTTCTTCCAGGCGGCAAGCTGTTCGTCATCAAGCGTGATGACTTCCATCTTGGTCTGGGTCCGGACGAAGTCGATCGCCTCGGTTTCCTTGCGGTTGACGTCGTCGCGCAGGCTCTTTTCCACCTGTTTGGCGGCAGCATCGACGATCGCCTTGTGGGCATCGCTAAGGCCATCCCATACGCCCTGGTTGATCAGCACCACGAATTCCACGTCAGCGTGATTGGTGACGGTGAGATGGTCGAGCACCTCGTAGATCTTGCGCGAAGTCACGCCCGCTGCCGAAGACATGCCGGCATCGACCGTGCCGCGCTGATAGGCAAGGAACTGCTCGGAGCCGGAAATCAGGGCTGGTGCGCCGCCCAGCAATTCAACGAAATTGCCCAGCGTCTTGCCGAACACGCGAACCTTCATGCCCTTGAGATCATCGGGCATGTGAACCGGTTTGTTGCTCATGACCACAGCGCCGCCAACGGCCTGCCACCACAGCACCTTGGCGCCGGTTTCGGCAATCGCACCATCCAGCAGGTTGCGGATTTCGCTTCCGGGCGCGGTTGCCTTCTCGACGGCTTCGAGCGACGGCAGGCTGAACGGAACATAGAAGAAATCAACGGCCGGAATGGTGCCGGCGAAACGGGTCAGCGAAGCTGTACCCATGGCGACTGCACCGGAAGAGACCGCCTGCGGCACTTCGCTGTCCTTGTACAATTGGGCGGAGTCGTAGATTTCGACCGCGATCTCGCCACCGGACTTCTCCTCGACGATTTCCTTGAATTCCATAAGGTTTGATGTGGTCGGATGTGAGGCCGGAAGCTGGGCGGTCACCTTGAGTGTGACATCCGCGGCCCATGACGCAACAGCGCCGGTCAGGGTGACGCCGATCGCAAGTCCTGCTGCTGCAAGCAACCGCGCCGTGGTGCTAGTTTTCATGTCTGTGCTCCTCCCGAGAGTCTCAAAGTTATCTTGCGTATCAGCTATTGGTAGAATGGCTCGAGACCCGCCACCATTCTCTTTTGACGAACCCAGCGTCTCAATTTGGTGAGAGGTGGTGGTCCGTGACTGGCCCAGCCTACAACAGTGCACCTGATCCGGCCGCGAACGACATCGAACAACTCGCAAATTCGCAGGCGGATTCTTCCTCTAAATCGGCGCAAGCAGGCAATGTTGGGCTGAATCTGTTTCAGGTATGATTTCAGGTGGAATGCGGTCGCCCCGATTTTCGACTGGGACTACGTTGTTGCGCAGGTTGAACCGCGCCGGGTTTGTCGGAGGCTCCCACTCCTGAGTAGTATGGAGCATCATGGGCAGGGCAACGAACAAGTTTTCCCCCGAAGTGCGTGAGCGCGCGGTGGGTTTGGTTCTGGACATTCAGGACCAGAATGGATCGCGTTGGCAGGCGATCCTGTCCATTTCGTCGAAAATCGGCTGTGCGCCACAAACGCTGAACGTCGGGGTCAAAAGGGTCGAGGTTGATACTGGCCAAGGTGGCGGCATCACGACCGAGGTGGCCGAGAAGATGAAGGCGCTCAGGTCACACGCTAAGCACTCCGTATCGGGAAATCGGCCCAGGGCGTAGATGGAGGATGTGTCGGTCTCGTCTCTAATCGAATCAGCTGGGGTTGCTCACGCAGGTTTGTTGCTGTGCGAGCCAGCTTTGGATTGCTTACTATGCGCTTCCCGGCTGGGCAGCGGGGCGAGCAAAATCTCGCCAAATATTTGAAAAAATGGTGCCCCCGGCAGGATTCGAACCCGCGACCCCCTGATTACAAATCAGGTGCTCTACCAACTGAGCTACAAGGGCAGCGGGGATGCGGATAGCATATTGATCGCGCCTGTAAAGCAAAAATCGCGTGATCGGCTGTCTTTCCGTCCCGGTGAGAGCTGGTTGCCCTCAAATGCAGCCGCGGCGTCTCCGGTGCGGCCCGGCAAGCCCGCCGGTTCAGGCAGATCCGCTTCGGCTCAAATGCTGGCGCGCCGCGTAAAGCGCGATTGCCGTGGCGTTGGAGACATTGAGCGACTTGATCGCGCCGGGCATGTCGAGCCGCGTCAGGATGTCGACGGTCTCGCGTGTCTTTTGCCGCAAGCCCTTGCCCTCGGCGCCGAGCACGAGGGCGATTTTCTCGCCCGACAGCCCTGCCTCGATCGGCTCCGGTCCTTCCGAATCAAGCCCGATGGTGACAAAGCCCTGCGCTTTGATGTCTTCGATCGCTGCCGCCAGGTTGCGGACCTCGATATGGTCGATGAGTTCGAGCGCACCGGAGGCGGCCTTGGCCAGCACACCCGATTCCTGCGGGCTGTGGCGCTGGGTGGTGATCAGCGCACCGGCGCCGAAGGCCACCGCCGAGCGCATGATCGCGCCGACATTGTGCGGGTCGGTGACCTGGTCGAGAATGACCACAAGCTGCGTGTCGCCCAGTGCCGACAGCGGCCTTGGCGTCAATGGCGCGGCTTCCAGCAGCACACCCTGATGCACCGCGTCGTCACCCAGCAGCCGGTCGATTTCCTGCGGGCTGACCAGTTCGAGCGGGTAGGGCAGGTCGGCGCCCTCGGCAATCTCCAGCCGCATCAGCGCATTGCGCGTGGCCTTCATCGCGGTGATGCGCCGCGACGGATTGTCGAGCGCCGCACGCACCGTGTGCAGGCCATAGAGATAGATCGTGTCAGGGGCGACGCGGTCCGCATACAGCGTGCCCTTGCGTGCCGGCAGGTCGCGTTTGCCGCGCGGTTGCGCCGGCGGCAGGCCTTGCTGGTCGCGCTTGGCATCGCGGTGGGCGCGGCGCAGCTTTGCGTAATGGGTGTCGCGGTTGGAACCGGGCGCGCCGGCATCGTCATCTTTGCTCATGGCGCGCTTATACGCCAATTGCCGTAGGGTGCAATCGGTGCTGTGCCCATGCTTTTGCGACCGCACCGCAAGGGGCCGCCGCGGCAGGCCGGGGGCGGGTCTGGAAGAACTGTCGGTTTTTGTCTCAATCCGTGTTGACACGGGAACCTCTCGCCGTCATAACGCCGACCGCGGTACAGGTGTTTCCAACCAATCACTTGGCCCGCGACGCCTGAAGCTTTCAGGCTGTCCATCTTGGATGCATGACCCTGACGGCTGGTCCGGAGGAATGCCCGAGTGGTTAAAGGGGACGGACTGTAAATCCGTTGGCTTCGCCTACGTTGGTTCAAATCCAACTTCCTCCACCACCGTCGCGGGGTCATGAATGCGGGTATAGCTCAATGGTAGAGCAGCAGCCTTCCAAGCTGAATACGCGGGTTCGATTCCCGCTACCCGCTCCAAACCAAGCGGTTGAATGTATTCAGATTTCGTGCTGTTCAACAATTTAGCCAATTCCACAGTTCCACACGGTTCCATGCGATTTACGATTCGCGCATCTTGCGCCGGGCATCGGCAACCAGGCGCGACACCTTCACGCCATCGTCACGGACATAGCCAAGCGTCGTTCGAGGGTTCGAGTGACCGGCAAATTTGCCGGCGATCGATATCCCCAATGCTTCTTCGACTTCGGTCACGGCTCCTGCGCGCGTGTCCATCGACCACACGTCATCAGGCACACCGACCTCGCGGGCGATGGTTCTCCACAGTTTCGTGTACTCGCGATTCCAGTAGGGCAGGCCGGTGTTCTCGTTGACGATCAGCGGCCCGAACTTCGGAAGCGCCATTTTTGCCAGTACCGACTGAACCATCGGATAGCCCGACAGGTCATGCGCCGGCGCTGCCTTGTTGCCCGAGATATTGCTCGGCCGGAAAACCCCGTCCGCGTCGATATCGGCCACGGTAGGCCCGACCCAGCGACTGCCGCCACGGATCACCCCGCCGCTGCCATCAGCGCCCGGCTGCCATTCGCCGATGATGTGGATCCTGCGCAAGCCGCTGTCCCATTGCAGCGCCTGGGTGAGCGCAAGCGAGTAGGCGCCACGCTGCATTGCCTCGGTGACGATCGCCTGCGCCCATTCGTAGGTCAGGGCGACCTTGCGGGGCTTCGGTGCCGCAAACTTCATCACAGCGAGGATTTCGCGTGCTTCCTGACAGCCTGGCAGCTTCTCGGCCACTCCGTAGCTCAAGATCGCCCGGACCTTCCTGATCGCGCCGTGTGCAGTGCGCTGGCCGCGCTTGAGCCAGTTTTCATACCAGCGCTTGAAGTCGCTGCCGCGCAGCGCGCCGATGGCTCGCTCGCCGACATGCTTCTCGATCATCCGCAACGATGGTTCATAGTCGCGCTGGCGGGTGGTGTGCTTGAGCCCCTGATAGGGCGATGACGGATCGCGCCGGTAACAGCTGATCAGCGAGGCGATGGTTCCATCGAACTCGATTCGCGGATCGAACTCGCTGTTGACCGGGATGGTGAGCAGTTCATCGAACAACTCCTGTGTCCACGCGGTGCATAGCGCGTTGACGGTTTTCATCGGCGCATCGGAGGGAATCACCCTCGATGCGACATCTGAAAGATCGATCGGCGCGGCCTTGATGGCCCGCGCGGGGATCCAGTAGCGAAGCTCAGTTCCGTTTGCGCCGGCCTTGGCCTTGTAGCCCGGTCGGTCTGATTTTACGATTTTCATGTGAAGTTCTCCTTACCATCGGCGGCTTTGCCGACCATGGAAGGATTGTTCAGGCCCGAGCGTATGTCAAAGTAGCTGTAACCACATGTAATCGCATTGTACGGCGGCGTTTCAGCTCAGCGCGTCACGTGTAGTCGTTCGGAAAGCTATGCACTTGCCGAATGGTGCCTATCCAGTTCTTCTCAATTGCGATCAACAACGGATCCTGTTCGAACTGCTTATGTTTCAGTACCAACCGAGATTTCTCAGACACAATATGTTGTGGTGGGGGAGAGGTGGCTCGGGAAAACTGCACAGCAGGGATAAGTGGAATTTCTGCCTGAGTTTGGCTTAGATGCCGGAAACAGG
>NZ_JBBMQQ010000005.1:0-266971 GCF_038900095.1 Hoeflea sp. AS16
GCACCGCGAAGACACCAGCCCGGGCCATTCTCACGGCCGTTCACGAAACGCGTGATCACTGATGACCGGATGTGATTGCAAAAGGGGATGTCCGGGGCAGTTTTGGACCGCATGGACGAAAAAAACCGTGCTCGCATCTGGATGAGGGCGATGCTGTTGGCGCCCCGCTGCGGCGCCGTTTTCGGGCACATTCCGGGCCCGAGACTGGCGCAAGTGTCAGGAAGTGCGAAGGACAATATATTTTAGGCTCGGCTTAACTGTATGAATTCAAGTGGTTAGGTGTGGGATCAAATATCATCTGTTAATATTCGCCTGTTACTATTGGTGCGTGATTGGAACACGTGGTCATCTGGGACGGGCCACAAACAAGGGGAACGTGCCGTGGCTGCTACGGGGACAAATTATCTGCAGAGAGAAGAATCCTTCATGTACGACCGCGAGGTCAGGTACAAAATGGAGGAAACAATGAACGAAGCCCGGATCGAATTCACCGAGAAGGGCGTCATGCACATGGCCTCGCGCCGCTGCCAGCTGATCGGCATTTCGCCAGCCTCCGCCGTTCTCGGCATCCTGACCCAGTTCAAGCTGCCGCGGGAGTTTTGCCTCGATATTCCGGAAGCGCGGATCTCCAGCATCGGCAGCGTCTTGACCCGCACCTACACCAACAACACCATCGAAATCCGCTTCCTCCGCTTGCTCAGCGAAAAGGAAATGCACCGGATCTTCGTCTTCAGTGCCCATCCGAACCATCGCAACCATGTGATGGACGTGCGCTTCTGGTAGGTGGCCGCTGGCTGTCTTTCAGGACTTTTCCTAAAACAGGACGCTGGCACCCTCATCGGCGGTGCCGGCGTTTTCCCGCAGGCGCGCGAACAGCTCACGGCCCAAGCCCCATTCATTGTGACTGAGGTCAGCCTCGGCCGGTTTGCGGCTTGCGAGCTCGTCTGCGCTCACCAGAAGTTCAAGCGTTCCCGACACCGCGTCGAGACGGATCATGTCGCCATCGCGGATCAGGGAGATCGGCCCGCCGTCCTTGGCCTCGGGCGTCACATGGATGGCGGCGGGCACCTTGCCTGATGCGCCGGACATGCGTCCGTCGGTCACCAGCGCAACCTTCTGGCCGCGGTCCTGCAGCACGCCGAGCGATGGTGTCAGCTTATGCAATTCCGGCATGCCGTTGGCTTTCGGTCCCTGGAACCGCACCACGGCGACAAAATCGCCGGTCAGCTCGCCTGCCTTGAAAGCGGCCTGCAGGCCATCCTGGGTGTGAAACACCCGTGCCGGCGCTTCCACCACGTAGCGCTCCGGCTTGACGGCCGAGATCTTGATCACGCCCTTGCCGAGATTGCCGGTGAGCATTTTCACCCCGCCATTGGGCTGGAACGGCTTGTCTGCAGTCGTCACCACTTTCGGGTCACCGCTGACGTTAGAGATCGGTTCGCGCACCACGGTACCGTTTTCACCGAGCCTGGCTTCCACCGCGTAAGACGACAATCCCTTGCCCCACACCGTGCGCACATCCTCATGCAGCAGCCCGACCGACAGCAATTGGTCGATCATGAAGCCCAGGCCGCCCGCCGCATTGAAATGGTTCACGTCTGCCGGTCCGTTCGGGTAGACCCGCGCCAGAAGCGGCACTGCGTCCGACAGATCGGAAATATCCTCCCAGGTCAGGCGAATGCCCGCCGCCCGCGCCATCGCCACCAGGTGCAGCGTGTGGTTGGTTGAGCCGCCGGTGGCATGCAGGCCGACCACGCCGTTGACGATCGAGCGTTCGTCGATCATTTCGCCCACCGGGGTGAACTCGTTACCGAGCGCGGTGATTGCCAGCGCCCGCTTGGTCGCCTCCGCCGTCAGCGCATCCCTGAGCGGCGTGCCCGGATTGATGAAAGATGCGCCGGGCATGTGCAGCCCCATGATCTCCATCAGCATCTGGTTGGAATTGGCCGTGCCGTAAAACGTGCAGGTGCCGGGGCCATGGTAGGACTGGGATTCGGCTGCAAGCAATTCCGCCCGCCCCACCTTGCCCTCGGCATAGAGCTGGCGGATCCGCACCTTCTCGTCGTTCGGCAGGCCTGTCGTCATCGGCCCGGCCGGAATGAACACCGCCGGCAGATGCCCGAAGCTCAGCGCCGCGATCAGCAGTCCCGGCACGATCTTGTCGCAGACTCCGAGATAGACCGCCGCATCAAACATGTTGTGCGACAGCCCCACGGCCGCCGCCATCGCGATCACGTCGCGCGAGAACAGCGACAGCTCCATGCCCGGCTGGCCCTGGGTGACGCCGTCGCACATCGCCGGCACCCCCCCCGCCACCTGCGCCACGCCACCGGCTTCGCGCGCGGCAGAGCGGATCAGGTCCGGATAGGTCTCGAACGGCTGATGTGCCGAAAGCATGTCATTGTAAGAGGTGATGATGCCGAGATTGGGCACCACGTCGCCGGCCAGATTAGCCTTGTCGTTCGGACCGCAGGCGGCAAACCCGTGCGCAAGGTTGCCGCACGACAGCGTCGAGCGGAAAGGGCCCTTCGTCGCCATTTCGTGCACCCGCGAGAGATAGAGTTCGCGGCTCGGCTTGGAGCGCTCGACTATGCGGGCTGTAACGGCTGCAATACGGGGATCGACAGTCATGGCTGGCATCCTTCTGTTCGAATCGGGTGAGGGCCTTGGCCCTGTTGCCGTCCGGTCAGCACCGGACGCGAACTCGGGCGCTCAGGGCGCCCAGTAAATCTCGACCGGCGTCCTGGCGTGGCGCAGCACCGAACGCACCGGCATTTCGGCCTCAGGGCCGGGGCTGAGCGCCTTGTCCAGCACCGTCTTTTTCTGCTCTCCTTCTATATGGAGCGCGACGAGGCCTGCTTCCACAATGCGTGGCAGCGTCAGTGTCAGCCTGGGTTCGCCCGCATCGGGCGCTTCGATCGGCATTACGCTTTGGCGGCAGGCCGGATCGGTGACCGCGCCAAGCGTCGTGCCGCCGGGAAAGAACGAGGCCGTGTGCCCGTCGGTTCCCATGCCCAGGACCACCACGTCAAAAGGCAGGGCCAGCGCATCGATTGCCTCGGATGCGGACAGTGCCACGTCCGCCGCATCACCGTTACTCCTGTAAAGCGGCACGAACCCGGCTTCCGCCGCCCGGTTCTGCAACAGGAACAGGCTCGCCAGCCGGTGGTTCGAGCGCTCGTGCGCCGGCGGAACCATGCGTTCGTCGACAAGCGTCACGGTCACCTTGTCCCAGGCGATGGCGCGCTTTGACAAGGCAGCGAAAAACGCTTTTGGCGTATTACCACCCGAAACCGCCAGCGTTGCTTGCCCACGCGCCGCGATCGCCGCCGCCAATGCGTCCGCCACACGGTCGGCCAGCGCCTCGGCCAGTTCCGCACCGCTGGCGAAGTTCGTCAGCCGGATATTGGCTTGCGTGCCGTCAGTCGCTCTCATGCCATGTCCTGCCGTCGCGTTCGATCAGGGCAATCGCCTGGCTCGGGCCCCAGGTGCCGGCCGTGTATGGCTGTACCGTCTGGCCGGTCTCTTCCCATGCGGTCAGGATAGGGTCGACCCAGCTCCATGCCGCCTCAACCTCGTCGCGGCGCATGAACAGGGTCTGGTTGCAGCGGATCACATCCAGCAAAAGCCGCTCATAGGCATCCGGGTTGCGGTCGGCGAAGCGGTCGGCGAAGCTCATGTCGAGCGACACATGCTTCAGCCGCATGCCGCCGGGGCCGGGTTCCTTGATCATGATCCATTGCTTGACGCCCTCGTCGGGTTGCAGCCGCATTACCAGCTTGTTGGCGGTGATCCGGCCTGCGCCGGGGCCGAAGATCGAATGCGGGATCGGCTTGAACGCCACCACGATCTCCGAAATCCGCTCGCTCATCCGCTTGCCGGTCCTGAGGTAGAACGGCACGCCGGACCAGCGCCAGTTGTTGATTTCGGCCTTGATGGCGACGAATGTCTCGGTGTTGGAAACGCCGCCTTCAAGCTCTTCGAGATAGCCTTTGGCCGGTCCACCCGCCGAGGCACCGGCCTTGTACTGGCCACGCACGGTCTTGGTGTCGGCATTGTCTTCATTGATCGGACTGAGCGAACGCAGGACTTTCAGCTTTTCGTCGCGCACCGCTTCGGCATCCATCGAGGCCGGCGGTTCCATCGCCACCAGGCACAGCAGCTGCACCAGATGGTTTTGCACCATATCTCTGAGCGCGCCGGCCTTGTCGTAATAGTCTGCGCGGCCTTCAAGCCCGACGGATTCGGCCACGGTGATCTGTACATGGTCTATATGGGCCGAGTTCCACAAAGGCTCGTACAGCGCATTGGCAAACCTCAGCGCCATCAGGTTCTGAACCGTTTCCTTGCCCAGGTAATGATCGATGCGGAAGATCTGTTCTTCCTCGAAGACCTCGCCGATGGTCTTGTTCAGCTTGCGCGCGGATTCGAGATCCCGCCCGATCGGCTTTTCAACCACGATGCGGGTCTGCTCGGTGATCAGCCCGTTGGAGCGGATCTTTTCGGAAATGTCGCCAAACAGCGCCGGCCCGACGGCGAGATAGAACGCCCGGACCCGGTCAGCACCTTCGTCCAGAATCTCCTTCAGCTCCGGCCAGCCCTTGTCGGACTTGGCGTCGACTGCAACGTAGAACAGCCGCGCCAGAAACTGCTGGATGTCGTCCTCTTGATATTCTTCCTCCGGCAGATGCTCTTTCAGCGCTGCACGGGCAAAATCGCGGTAGCCCTCATGATCCATCTCCGAGCGCGATGCGCCGATGATCCGGGTCGGCTCGGTCAGTTGCCCGGCCAGCTGGCGGTGATACAGCGCCGGCAACAGCTTGCGCTCGGCAAGGTCGCCGGTGCCGCCAAAGACGACATAGTCAAACGGGTCAACCGGAATGATGATCTGGCTCATGGGTGGCATCCTGTCCGTGAACGGTGACTTTCTCATAATCTAATCGATTAGATAAAGCCAGAGCTGCGGATCGGTTTGATGCGGTTTTGTTTGGGGACCCGCTCGGTTCACCCGTCACCGCAGCCTCTGGCCAACCTCCAAGGATCCGGCTTCCGCCGGGGCTTCGTGATCAAATCAAATCGTCTGACGCTCTAGAACTTGTCTCTCAGCGAAAACCAGGTCAGCGCCAGAAACAGGAGCGGCTTGCGGAACTTGTCGCCGCCGGGGAAGGGGCCGACCTTGAGGTTGCGCATCACTTCCAGATCGTCGGAACCTCCATTAATATGGTCGGCATAAAGCTTGCCACAATAGTTCGACAGCATCACGCCGTGACCGGAAAAGCCGCCGATCGAGGTCACGTTCGGCATGACCTCGCGCACGAACGGCCGCCGCGACAGCGTGATCCCCACCGAGCCGCCCCAGGAATGGGTGATCTCTACATCTTTCAGGGCCGGGTAGATCTCGGCGATCTGCCGGCGGATGTGGCTGGAAATATCGGCGGGATTGTCCGACGTATAGGCCTCGCGCCCGCCAAACAGCAGACGCCCGTCGGCACTCTTGCGGAAATAGCGCACCACGAAGCGTGAATCGTCGACCGACTCGCCACCCGGAATAACCGGGCTGTCATCACCGAGCGGAACTGTGGCGCCGATGAACGAGCGGATCGGCATCACATGCGCGCTTGTCACCGGCTCAAGCCCCTCGATGAAGGCGTTGCAGGCAATCAGCGCGCTTCCGGCAACAATGTCGCCCGCGTCAGTTGTTACCGTCACTTTGCCGCCGGCGCTGGAGATCGAGCGCGCCCGCGTGGTCTCGTGCAGCCGCGCTCCGGCATTTGCGGCCGCCCGCGCCAGTCCGACCACGTATTTGAGCGGGTTGATGTGCCCGGTTGCCGCGTCATGGGTGCCGCCATGGTAACGCGTCGAGCCAAGTGCCCGGGCGAGTTCCTCGCGGTCCAAAAAGCGCAAGCCCTCGTAGCCGTATTCGTCCCGCATGATCTTCACATGATCGCGGTATTCCTTGACGTAGCCCGGCTTGTGCGCGGCCGAGATCTGGCCCGGCCGGTAATCGGCGTCGATGCCGTGCGCTTCGGCAAAGGACAACAGATGCGCCTTGGCCCGTTCCGCCACGGCGAACTGAGCTCTCGCGTTGTCACGGCCGAAATCGGCTTCGCTCTCTTCCACCCAGGCCCGCTGACCGGTACCCAGCTGTCCGCCATTGCGGCCCGAAGCGCCGTCGCCGAAGCGGGCGCCCTCGATCAGCACCACGTCCTTGCCGGCGGCTGCCAGGTGATAGGCCGCCTGCAGCCCGGTGAAGCCGCCGCCGACAACCACCACGTCGGCGGTCGTCGGGCCTGGCAGGGCAGGGTAGGCGGGACGCTCGCCGAGCGTCGCCTCATAGAACGAGATGCCCGGCGAGATAGGGCTTTGGTAAGTCATGTGTTGCATTTCTCAGACGTTGAGCAGCAGGAACTCGCGTTCCCAAGGGCTGATCACCTGCATGAAGGTTTCGAACTCGCCGCGTTTGACCCCGGCATAGGTGTTGATGAATTCCTGCCCGAACACCTGCGCAAACTCAGGCTCGCTCTCAAGCAGCGAGACGGCTTCCAGCAGCCCGCGCGGCAGATCGACTGAGCCTTCATTGACCGTCTTGTAGGCCGGATCGCTCGGTACCAGCCCATTGACCATGCCTAGATAGCCGCAGGCCAGCGATGCTGCCAATGCCAGGTAGGAGTTGGCGTCCGAGGAGGGCAGACGGTTTTCCACCCGCCGCGCCACCGGTTCGGAATGCGGCACCCGGAACGCGGTTGTCCGGTTGTCATAGCCCCAGGCATTGTTGACCGGGCAGGCCATGTCCGGCGTCAGCCGCCGGTAGGAATTCACATAGGGCGCCATCATCACCAGCGCCTTGGGCACATAGTGCTGCATGCCGCCGATGAAGTTGAAGAATGCTTCGCTCGGTTCGCCGTCGGGTTTGGAAAACACGTTCTTGCCGGTCTTGGCGTCGACAATCGACTGGTGGATATGCATCGCCGAGCCGGCATATTGCTGCATCGGCTTGGCCATGAAGGTGGCAAACATGCCGTGCTTGATCGCCGCCTCGCGGATGGTGCGCTTGAACATGAAAACCTGGTCGGCAAGCTCCACCGGATCGCCATGGCGCAGGTTGATTTCCAGCTGCGCCGGGCCTTCCTCGTGGATCAGCGTATCGATTTCGAGACCCTGCTTGTCGGAAAAATCGTAGATGTCGTCGACCAGCTCGTCGAACTCGTTGACGCCGGCGATGGAGTAGGACTGACCGCCGGTGATCGTCCGGCCCGAGCGGCCCCGCGGCGGCTTGAGCGGATAATCCGGGTCTTCATGCTGCGCCACCAGGTAAAATTCGATCTCCGGCGCGACAACCGGTTTCCAGCCGCGATCGGTGTAAAGCTCGACAACCTTCTTGAGTACATTGCGCGGCGTGTAGCTCACCGGTTCGCCCTTGGCGGTGACCATGTCGCAAATCACCTGTGCCGTCGGATCGCTTTCCCACGGCACCACCGACAGGGTGGAAAGATCCGGCATCAGCTTCAGGTCGCCATCGAGCGGATCATAGCGGAAATCGCCGGTTTCTTCCGGGTACTCGCCCGAAATCGTGTGCCGGAACACCGCTGACGGCAGTGACAGCGAGGTGTTGGAGGTGAATTTTGACGATGGCATCATCTTGCCGCGCGCCACACCGGCAAAATCCGGCGTGATGCACTCGATATCCTCGATACCGCGGACTCTGAGCCACTCGGTGGCCTGGGTCCAGTTGGCGACACCGCGCTTGATGTCGAGATACTTTGGCGCAGCTGCCTGCGCCGGTTTGCTTGAAGCCGGCTTGCCGGACTTGCGGGATGCCATAGATCACCTTGGTTTGATCAATAATGATCGGATCATAAAGCTTTTTTTGCGCCGCGCCAGCCACCTGCACACAAGCCGGGCCTGACTTGTGTGCCGCGTCAGGCGTCATATCACCGCAGTATTGCGGGCTCCGTCGTGCAGCCTGTGATCTTCGTCGCGAAATCGAACATGTCATTCAGGTTGCTTTAACTCTGTTCTGCCAGCATGCGATGTCAGGGTGAGACGTCCGCCATGCGTTAGCGGCGGCGCGTCTGCATGATGCAACCCTGCTATTCGCGGTTCAGGCCCCGCATGTATTTTAGTATTTTCAGCAGGAACCACTCATGATTATCGACCGGCTGCTCGCTCGTTTCTCCATCCAGACCAAGGTGGTGGTTTTCATCATACCGCTGATCGCGGGAATGGCCGGGTTGGCCGCAATCAACCTGTACACCGGCAACCTGCTGGGCGAGCGCTTGACAGGCACCAGCGCCAGCATCGAGACCCTGAGCGGCTTCAAGGAAGCCTATGCCGGCATGACCAACTTCCTGCATGACCAGAACGAGGAAAAGCGCGCTTCGGTGATGCAGAGCCTCGATTCGCAGCTTCAGCGCATGGAAAAGGTTCTTGAACTGGCCGAGACCGAACAGGAATCCGAGGCGCTGACCCGCTCGCGCTCGCTTGCCGAGGCCCTGCGCGGCGATGTCGACAGTCTTTGGGCCCTGAACGCCGAGGTCAACACCATCCGCGCCGGCTTTGACGACACGCTGGCCGAGCTCGGCAATGTGCGCGAGCGTCTCGACACCCAGATCGAGACCGTCAGCGATGAACTCGCCGCGGCCGAAGACGAAACCAAAACCATGCTGCGTGCCGCCGACGAGCTCGGAGCCGGCGCAATAGCCATCGATGACATTTCAAGTGCGATCGCCGCTGCGGCTACCCCGGAAGAGGCCTTCGCGGTCGGCAAGAAACAAAGGCGGACGATCCAGAAACTCGGGCGCGGTCTTCCCAAGGTCATTCCCGAGGAAAATGCCTCGCTTGCAACCCGCATCAAGGAGACTACCGCCGGCATGGTTGCCACCATCAAGGCAGGCACCGTTGACGAAGCCTCCATGGCCGAGCTGCAGGACTATGCCAAGGCCATGCGCCCCACCAGCCGGATGCTGCGCGGGCTTGCCTCCAAGGCCGCGCGCGAAGCCACCATCAAGTTCGGCGAATATGACGAACAGATCCTGCAAGGCCGTCAGATCATCACCGACAGCCGCGATTTCCTTGCCCACCTGGCGGCGCTGGAACTCGCCGTGGTGCATTTCATCGCCAACCCCGATCAGGTCAACGGAGAAGCCGTGGCAGCCAAGCTGAGCGCTGTCGACCAGAGCATCCAGCTGATCGCCTTCTCCAATGGCGGCGAAGTCGTGCTCGAGGCGATCGGCGAGGCCTGGAGCGCCAAATCCGTCACCATTCCGGCGCTGATGGCCGACCTGATCGAGAAGAAACAGGCCGAAACCGCCCTGTTCGCGGAAGCCTCGGAGCGCATCAACCAGGCCTGGAGCGGCGTTCTCGACTTCACCTCGAGCCAGCAGCGCGGCGCCGAAGCGGTCAAGGACCGTGCCTCCGGCATCACCCTGACTGCAGCCCTTGTCGGCGGTGCCTTCGGTCTCGTCGCCGCCTTCATGCTGGTCGCGGCGCTCAAGGGCCCGATCCGCCGCCTGGTCCGCGCCATGGGCGATGTTGCCTCCGGCGATCTGGATGTTGATGTCACCGACAATGCCCGCGCCGACGAGATCGGCGAAATGGCCCGCGCGCTCGATGTCTTCAAGATGAATGCCATCGACAAGATCCGCATCGAGGGCGAAAGCGAGAAGGAACGCGAACTCGCCGCCCAGGCGCGCGAGCAGTCCGATGCCGAGAAGGCCGAGGCCGACGCCCAGGTCCGCTTCGCCGTCGAGCAGCTCGGAGCAGCGCTGCGCGATCTCTCGCAGGGCAATCTGGTCTCCACCATCGAGACGCCGTTTGCCGGCGAGCTCGACAGCCTGCGTGTCGATTTCAACGAGTCGATCGACCAGATGCGCGATGCGCTCACCCACATTCGCGACAATGCCGGCTCGATCAGCTCCAACAGCTCGCAGATGCGCTCGGCCGCCGACGATCTGGCCCGCCGTACCGAGCAGCAGGCTGCCTCGCTCGAGCAGACCGCCGCGGCCGTCGACGAGATTTCGGCCACCGTCCGCACCGCCTCCAGCCGGGCCACCGACACCGACAAGCTGGCCGGTGAGACCGCCAACGATGCCCGCGCTTCCGGCGAGATCGTTGCCCGCGCGGTCGACGCCATGAGCCGCATCGAGGATGCGTCCGGCAAGATCGACAAGATCATCGGCGTCATCGACGAAATCGCCTTCCAGACCAACCTGCTGGCGCTCAATGCCGGCGTCGAGGCGGCACGTGCCGGTGAAGCCGGCAAGGGCTTTGCCGTCGTTGCCCAGGAAGTGCGTGAACTGGCCCAGCGTTCGGCCAATGCGGCCAAGGAGATCAAGGAACTGATCGCCGCCTCCGGCGCCGAAGTCCGCTCCGGCGTCTCCCTTGTCGGCGAGACCGGCGAGGCGATCACCCGCATCATCGCCCGCATCGAGGAAATCTCCGAGCATGTCGGCGCCATGGCAACCGCCAGCCGCGAGCAGGCCACCGGCCTTGCCGAGGTCAACACCGCCGTCAACCAGATGGACCAGATGACCCAGCAGAACGCGGCCATGGTGGAAGAAACCAATGCCTCGAGCCACACCCTGGCCCAGGAGGCAGCCGAACTCACTGCCCTGGTGGCAAAATTCCGCCTTGATTTCGAAGACGCCCACCGGGAAGACCAAAGCGCCGCTGCATAAGGCGGACAGCACACCGGGCCGCCGAACAGCCGCCCCATCTTCCTGCCGGTACTTCCAAGGCGCCGTGCGTTCAGTTGAACGCGCGGCGCTTTGCCGTTTTGGGCAAGAGGGCGCCGCCCTTCTCGTCCGACGTCGCCCTTCAAGTCTCGGTGTCGAGCATAACGAGACCGCTGAGGCACCTGCCCCAAATCCATGCCCTGACGCCCCATTGACACCGCATCCGCTCGCACCTATTTGAGTGAGTAATGAATATTCATTACTGGAAATGGCCATGAAAAGACCCAGCAAGGACGCCGTCCACGAGCGCATCGTCCGCGCCGTCATCGAGACCGTTGCGGCCCAGGGCATCGGCGCCACCTCGATGGCCTCCGTTGCCCGCGCCGCGAAAGTCTCGGCCGGCACGCTCTACCTGCACTTTGCCTCCAAGGAGGAGATGCTGCAGTCGGTCTATCTCAAGCTCAAGCGCGGCTTTCATGCCAAGCTGATGGCCTCGGCCACCGGCGAGCCGCGCCAGGCCATTGCCGGCATGTGGCGCGCGCTGGTGGATTTCCAGCAGGACCAGCCCGATGCCTTCCTGTTTCTCGAATATGCCGGCGCCGCCCAGGTGCTGACGCCCGAACAGAAGGCCGAGGTCGCGCCGCTGCAGGGCGAGGTCAACGCCGTCATCGAACACGCCATTGCCAGCGGCGCCATCTCCGTGCCCTCGGTGCAGGTCGCGGCCAACCTGCTCATCGGCCCGGCCATGCAGCTTGCCCGCACCCATGCGCTGGCCGGCACCCCCGTTCCCGAAGCCGAAGCCAACCAGACCTTCGACCGCATCTGGCTTGGCCTCACCGCCTCCTGATCCCGATACCCCCAACCCCGGAAAGTCCCTCCAATGTCCAAGATCATCCTCGTCACCGGCACCTCCACCGGCCTCGGCATTTCCATCGCCATACAGGCCGCCCAGGCCGGTCACACCGTCTATGCCACCATGCGCAATCTCGAAAAGCGCGAAAACCTCGATGCCGCCGCCACCGCCGCCGGTGTCAGCCTCAAGGTGCTGCCGCTCGATGTCTCCGACAGCGCCAGCGTCAATGCCGCTGTGGCCGAGATCATCGCCAATGAAGGCCGCATCGATGTGCTGGTCAACAATGCCGGAGCCGGTTTCGTCCGCACCGTCGAGCAGGCCACCGAGGCCGAGATCCAGGGCGTCATGGATGTCAATTTCACCGGCGTCGCCCGCTGCATCAAGGCGGTGATGCCGCACATGCGCGAGGCCCGCTCGGGCCACATCGTCACCATCTCCTCGGTCGGCGGCCTTGTCGGCCAGCCCTTCAACGAGATCTACTGCGCCGCCAAGTTCGCCGTCGAGGGCATGATGGAGGCCATGGCCAGCTACATCACCCCCAATTTCGGCATCAACTTCACCCTGGTCGAGCCCGGCGGCATCGCCACCGAATTCGTCAACAATGTCATGGCCCATGTCGTTGGCACCGGCGGTATTCTCGACGACGAATACAAGCCGATCCTTCAAGCCTATATCGGTGGTTCGCAGGCCCGCAGCGGCGAGGGCGAGGGCGGGGGCAGGGGCGGCCAGTCCGCCTACCAGACCGCCGACGAGGTCGCCGAAGTGGTGATCGGGACCATCCAGTCCGGCCACCCGCCCTTGCGCACCCGCACCTCGCAATGGGGCGAAACCCTCTGCCACCTCAAGACCGCCCTCGACCCCGACGGCCTCAAGCTCACCGCCCAGGTGACACAACAGTTTCTCGGCTGAGGGGGTGAGGGGCCTCTCCTCTCCCCTTGTGGGAGAGGACAAAAAATCACGGTCTTGGCGCAACAGCGCCAAGTCGTAGATTTTTCAGGTGAGGGGGCATTCCCGATCTCGAAACCATCCCCCTCTCCTGGAATTTCCAGCACTTGGCTGAAGCCAGGACGCCGAAATTCGCATTCTCCCCCCACCAGGGGGGAGACGGCGCACACGGCGCCAGCCAAACTCTCCCCGTCATCCCGAGGTCTGGTCGACGGAGACATGATCTGATCATCAATTCCGCTGCTTCGGAGTGTATTCATAAGCTCTGAGGCGATTCCGCGCTTTTTGAATTTCTTCCGGCGCGAACAGATTATGCCATTTGGCATTTTCCACCACCACGGCTTCAACGGATAGGTCCAGTCGCCCGCGTTGGGAGAGGTTCTCATAGCCCAGGGACTCTTTAGGTGAGTTGATCAGCTGCTTTGCAGTTCCCAAGCCACCATGTTCAGGAATTCAGAAGCTGTGTACCCTGCTTCCGATTTCGCCCGCTTGTAAATGTCATGCATTGTGTTTTCGAAATCCCGAGGACCTTCCAGTTTCATCGCCCAGTCGATGATGTCGTCGACTTTCTCGCCATCCTTGGCGTAAGAACAACAATTGACTAGGGGAGTGAGAATCAGACCTGTGATTCCAAGGGAAAGGGGTATCATATTGTCAGAAGAGCGTTTTCACATTGCTGAATGGTACGGTCACCCGTTCCACAAGATCGGAGACAGTGATCGGGTACGACTAGCCCGCCATAAGGTCGGTGGTGCTGCGATGACCAAGGCTGAGATTTCCCGGCTCGGGGCACTTGAACAGAAGGCAGCGCTTGGTCCACTACGACCGCGCGAAGATAAGCGTCTTGAATATTTACGGGAGAAGCTTATCCGCCAACACGAGAAAGAGCTGCCCTGTCCGTTCAGGATAGATACGGCGCACCCGACCTGTACTAAACCCGGCGGGGTCTGCTCCATCAGGCTATATTCTGAGGGGGTTCAAGGTATCGAGCCGCTTGGCGGCGAACGGGGTCGGTTGCGCGCCCTATGCCCATGGCGTTTCCATCAAGACGGAACGGCTTTCAAGAAGGTGGGCGAAAGGATGCTTGGCGATCCGAACCCTATTCAGGCAGGAGAAGTGGGCTTTCTCGAGTCCACCGGGAATCTTGACAGTGACCCCGGCGAGGATGTGGGCCGGATAGACATGATTCTGGTCAAGTCGAATGGAGCACCCGGGAGCCGGATGGATTGGGTGGCGGTGGAGGTTCAGGCCGTCTATTTCTCGGGGAAGAACATGGGTATAGAGTTTGATTACCTGCGTAAGACGGAAGGTAAGTTATCTATGGCCAGAGAGAAGCGTCGACCGGACTACCGCAGCAGTGGCGTAAAGAGATTGATGCCGCAGCTCCAAACGAAGGTTCCGACACTGCGCCGCTGGGGCAAGAAGATGGGCGTTATTGTTGATGCTCCATTCTTCTACTCAATGGGCTCGATGATCCGCGAGACGCACATGTCGAACGCCGATATTGTTTGGTTCCTCGTCGATTTCGTCGAGGACCCGGCAGGCGGCCCATACCGTCTCAAAGTCATTGAGGAATTTTACACGACACTCGAAAGCGCGACTTTGGGTCTGACTGGCGGCGTCCCACTCGCGCAGAACGCCTTTGAGGAGCGTATCTTGGCGAAGGTGCAAAAATAGACGTTGCCCAGTTAACGGCTTATGGGATAAGACTGGTACAAAGTGAGAACAAAGGCAGCGGGTGGATACGATGGCGCACACGGCAATTGACCTTTTCTGCGGGGCTGGTGGACTCTCCGCGGGGCTTGAAATGGCTGGGTTCACGGTTTTGGCGGGTAACGATGTTTTCGATGCTGCTGGCAGGACCTTTGAGCAAACTCACCCCCGTGCCAAGTTCCTTCCTGGACCAATCCAGGAACTGTCTGTTGAACACATCATTGAAGTCACCGGCCTCCGGCCCGGCGAATTGACCGTGCTTGCAGGCGGCCCTCCCTGTCAGGCTTATTCGGTTTATAACCACCAACGGGGAATGCACGATGCCCGCGCCTCCTTATTCCGCGAGTATCTACGGATTGTGGACGGTCTTCGCCCAGAGTGGATTGTGATGGAAAACGTCACGGGCATTTATTCTATCGCCAATGGCGAAGCGGTGCGGGCCATCAAATCCGAACTCTCCGCTCTCGGGTATACCGTGGAGGACGCGGTGCTGCGGGCCGAAGACTACGGGGTGCCGCAAGAAAGGCGACGCGTGGTGTTCATCGGCAACCGCATCGGTGCCGCCATCTCCCATCCGAAACCCACGCACGGGCCGGGACTGAGCGAGCCGTTCACGACAATCAGGGACGCAATTGGTGACCTGCCCCCGCGCGGTAACGGCGAAGACTTGGGGCGGGTTCCATACCTTTCGGGCGAGCCGTCAGCTTTCCAACGCCTCATGCGGGGCAATGCAACGACGGTAGAAGGTCACCGAGCTCCGACCCTAGGCAAGGTCAACATGCAGAGGCTCCCATTCATTCCGCCGGGGGGGAGCTGGCGAGATATACCTCATGATCTACTCCCCGAGGGCATGAAGCGGGCCAAGCGGTCGGATCACACCAAGCGTTACGGTCGGATGACTTGGGACGGACTGGCCTGTACCGTCCTCACAAAGTGCGACATTCACTGGGGGGCCTACATCCACCCCGATCAAGACAGGGCGATCACCGTGCGCGAGGCTGCACGTCTCCAAGCCTTCCCGGATTGGTTTGAGTTCGCCGGTTCCCGAACAGAGCAGTATGTGCAAGTTGGCAACGCCGTTCCACCATTGCTCGGCAAAGCGATTGGCGACCATTTGATACGGCTAATACAGGAACGTATTATGGTTGCGGCATAACAGTGTATTTTCCTCCATCTTGCAGCGTAATATATCAGCACACGCCTCGTGGATGATATTGTCTTGGGATTGCCGCGCTCGGACTTCTTGGCGATCTCTCTCGTCGAGATCGTTTTTTGTTGTGCTTGGCCTGCCAATAGCCCGCCGACATGAGCAGATCATGCAGGTAGATGCCGTCGGTATATACCTTGGTCTTCTGACTGGTGGCATATTCATGTTCGACCACGAACGAGAGCCTGTTCTGCCATGCCCAGGATTTTCCCCTCACCTGAAAAATCTACGACTTGGCTGAAGCCAAGACCGTGATTTCTTGTCCGCTCCCACGAGGGGAGAGGGGAAAATCCGCGTGCCCCCCTCTCTTGGAATTTCTGGCACTTGGCTGAAGCCAAGACGCCGAAATTCGCATTCTCCCCCGCCTGGGGGGAGAGGGTGCACACGGCGCCATCCCGCCAAAATCCCCACCATTTCATCCACACCCTCTCGCCCCGTGCCATACTCTCCGGCACTCCCGCCGCCGGATGGTCACGCGAACGTTGCGGACCAGGCGGGAGGAAAGCCTTTCGGAGCTGCCGTAACGTGCGGCGGGCAACGGAAGGAGGCGGTGCACCGGCATTGCTCCGCTGGCAGCGTTCCTGTCCGTTCCGGGCAGGCGGGCTGACCAGCCACCGGACAAATCCCAGCCCTCTGTGCCGGCCCGCGCCGGCCGGCAGCCGGGGCGGGGATGGAAACGGGCCTGTGGCGGGCCGCCTTGCGGATCGGGGATGGGCGTGGCGCACAAGCGCCGCCGCCCTGGCGTTCTTCGATCGTTAACGCGAAGGCCAAGCCCGTGCCGGAGAATGCCACCCGCCCCAGTGCTGCGGCCCGTGTCCGGGCTGCCGGCAAGGGGCACGCGACTGCCTGTCGGATGCGGACACCATCCGGCGAAACTCGGGCCCGCGCGCGGATTGCGCCACCTAGTGCATGCACCTCGCATGCACACCCATACCAACCACCACCCAGAGGCGTCAGCCCGCGCGCGGCCCTCCGGACCCGGTTTTTCTCCCCACACCCCGGCGGTATCCCGCGCGGCAAGGCTTCCGCTTGCCCGCCCCGGATGCGGCAAGACGGCAACAGGTGCGCCCCAAAATGCCCGCGTCGAATCCCGTGTTTGCTTCCCAGCGCGTCAGAACGCGGGTAGAAAATGCGCACAAACCCCATGTCGGGAGTAAGTGTTGTGAACAATTTTCCATTGATCCGGTAGCGCCGGCGGAATTCCTGGCCCTGGTCCGATGCGCGTGCACCCACCGCATCCGTTCCGGGCAGCATCTTGAATTCCGCCTTCGCTCCGCCAGACATTTTGGCAGCCGCCTCAGGCAGTCAAGCACCTGACCTGGCCGGGATCGCGCTGATCCGGCAGGCCGGAAACCCACGCGGCTGCTGACATTTTCTGTCAGCGAATTTCGATAGCAGCAAGACGGCGCATCACGCCTGCGGGTCCGTGCGCGTCTTTGTTTTCAATCTTGAAGGTATCCCGAATGTCTCCTTTCGTTCGTTCCGCCATCGTGCTCGGCCTGTTGTGCGCCACCGGTCCGCTGGCCATCGACATGTTCCTGCCGGCCCTGCCGACCATTGCCGAAAACCTCGGCGGCACCATGGCCGGCGCACAGCTGACCATCTCGGCCTATTTCATCGCCTACGGCCTGGCCCAGATGGTCTATGGCCCGGTGGCCGATGTGGTCGGCCGCAAGCCGCCGCTGATCGCCGGCCTGGCGCTGTTCCTGGTGGGCTCCATCGGCTGCGCCATGGCGCCCGACATGAACTGGCTGGTCGCCGCCCGCGTGGTCCAGGCATTGGGAGGTGCTGCGGCAATGGTGATCCCGCGCGCCATCATCCGCGACATGCACACCGGGTCGCAGGCCACCCGGCTGATGGCGCTGGTGATGCTGATCATCTCGGTCTCGCCGATGCTGGCACCGCTGGCAGGCTCCGGCATCGTCGCCATCTCCGGCTGGCGGGCGATCTTTGCCATGCTGGCGCTGGTCGCCGTCATGTCCATCGTCATTACGCTGGTCTTGCAGCCTGAAACGCTGGCGCCGGAAAAGCGCGCGCCGGTGCGCCTCTCGGCCCTGGTCAGCGGCATCAGGACCTTGCTGCGTGATCCGGTGTTCATGGGGCTGACCTTTGTCGGCGGCTTCGGCATGGCCAGTTTCTTCGTCTTCCTGGCCAGCGCCTCGTTTGTCTATACCGGCCATTACGGCCTGACGCCGACCGGTTTCTCACTTGCCTTCGCCGCCAATGCCGCGGGCTTCTTCTCGGCCTCGCAGCTGGCGGCCACGCTGGGCGAGAAATTCGGCGCCACCCGTGTCGTCACCTGGGCGGTCAGCGGCTTCCTTGGTGTCACGCTGGCCCTGCTGGCGCTGGTCTGGTTCGGCATCGACAACTTCATCCTGCTGGTTGCCATGCTGATCTGCGCCAATGCCTGCCTCGGCCTGGTCATCCCCACGGCCATGGTCATGGCGCTCGATGATCATGGCGACATCGCCGGTCTTGCCTCTTCGCTCGGCGGCATGTTGCAGATGCTGGCCGGCGGCCTCATGACCATGTTGCTCAGCCCGCTGTTCGATGGCACGCCGCTGCCGATGGTGGCGGCAATCGCACTCGCCGCGGTGCTGTCATTTGCCGCCATGCGCATCACTGATACGGCCCGCGGACGCCGCGCGCTTGCGGCTGTCTGAGCGGCAGCCGGACGCATGAAAAACCCGCCGTGGCTAGGGCCGTGCCCCTGTAATGAAAAACCCGCCGTGGCACAGCCGCGCCCCTGTAATGAAAAACCCGCCGTGGCAAAGCCGCGCCCCTGTAATGAAAAACCCGCCGTGGCAAAGCCGCGGCGGGGAATAATTTGCCTGGAGGCAAATCCGGGAACAGGGACCCCGGAACTGGTTGGACCTGGTTTTTCCGGTCCGGAAATATGGATCGGGTTACTTGCCCTGTGTGACGATCACCGGGATCAGCAAATCGCCCCAGTTGCCCTCGCCGCCATGGTGACGGGCGGAGCGGACCAGCTCCACCGAGACGCCTGCGTCCACGGCCTTCATGACCGAATGGTTGAGACGGTGCAGGTCATTGGCCAGCATCCGGATTGCTGCCTGCTGGTCTGAGTCCATTGCCGAAGACTGCTCTTCCGCGCGTTCCTTGACTCGGGTCTGGGGTGCCATTTGCATTTCTCCTCTATCGGGGTTTGTGATCGGGTCGTCTGTTGGGGTCCCCCACCCGCCCGGTGAATATGGGCGGGTGAGGGGAGTGTCTTGGTTATTCAGCGGCCGGCTTGAACTGGGCCGATTCTGTCGATTCACCCATTGCGGTGGTCGAGGACTTGCCGCCGGTGATTGCCATCGACACGGCATCGAAGTAGCCGGTGCCGACTTCGCGCTGGTGCTTGGTCGCGGTGTAGCCATTGGCCTCGGACGCGAATTCCGCTTCCTGCAGCTCGGAATAGGCCGCCATCTGGCGATCCTTGTAGCCACGGGCGAGCTCGAACATGCCGTGGTTGAGCTGGTGGAAACCGGCCAGCGTGATGAACTGGAACTTGTAGCCCATCGCACCCAGTTCACGCTGGAACTTGGCAATGGTCGCATCGTCGAGATGCTTCTTCCAGTTGAACGACGGCGAGCAGTTGTAGGCGAGCAGCTTGCCCGGGTAGTGCTTGTGCACGCCCTCGGCGAACTTGCGGGCCTGCTCGAGATCCGGCTTAGAGGTCTCGCACCAGATCAGGTCGCAATGCGGTGCATAGGCAACCGCACGTGCAATGCAGGATTCGAGGCCGTTCTTGATGTTGTAGAAACCTTCGACGGTGCGGCCGGCATCATAATCGACAAACGGGCGGTCGCGCTCGTCAATGTCCGATGTCAAAAGCTTGGCGGCTTCCGCATCGGTGCGGGCGATCACCAGCGTCGGCGTACCCATCACGTCGGCGGCAAGCCGGGCTGCGTTGAGGTTGCGGATATGCGCCGCGGTCGGGATCAGAACCTTGCCGCCGAGATGGCCGCACTTCTTTTCCGATGCCAGCTGGTCTTCATAGTGAACGCCTGCAACGCCGGCTTCGATGAAGGCCTTCATGATTTCGAAGGCGTTGAGCGGGCCGCCGAAACCGGCTTCCGCATCGGCAACGATCGGCGCGAACCAGGTGTCGACCGACAGGCCGTTGCCTTCAGCGGTCTCGATCTGGTCGGCGCGCTGCAGCGTGCGGTTGATCCGCTTGGCCAGCTCCGGTGCCGCGTTGGCAGGATACAGCGACTGGTCGGGATACATCTGCGACGCGGTATTGGAATCGGCCGCAACCTGCCAGCCGGAAAGGTAGATTGCCTTCAGTCCGGCGCGAACCTGCTGCATCGCCTGGTTGCCGGTCATGGCGCCCAGCGAATTGACGAAGTCTTCCTCGTGGATCAGCTTCCACAACCGGTTGGCGCCCATTTCAGCGAGCGAATGCTTGATGTTGACCGAGCCGCGCAGCTTCTGAACGTCTTCCGGGCTGTAAGGCCGCTCGATGCCGTCATAGCGGCCTTCGGGAGCGGTGGGAACGAGGTTGTAAAAATCAGTCATGATGTCTCTCCGGTCTGCAAGTGTCAGGTTCGGGCGGACCAGCTTGGGAGCTCTTCGGTCGCCTTCGATGTGACTGAATTTACATTGCGCCGCACACTAAGCGAGATAAATCCACGTTTTCGGTCGGAAATTGAAGTCACGCTGTCTTGTCTTTTACAATTTCGATCTGTAAATTTGTCACAATTGTAAAAGGCGAAGATCTTCGGGTCGCACCGAAATCCTGTCAAAACCTGTAAAGATCGACAAATGGCTGACCAGAAAATATTCGCCGGACCCCGCATACGCCGAATCCGCAACGCCAAGGGCCTGACCCAGACGGCGATGGCGGAGGCGCTGGGCATTTCGCCGTCCTATCTCAACCTGATCGAGCGCAACCAGCGGCCCCTGACCGTGCAGCTGATCCTCAAGCTGTCTGCCGTCTACAAGGTCGACGTCGAGGAGCTGCAGGGCGAGGGCGGCGGCACCACGCTGGCGAGCCTCAAGGAGGTTTTCGCCGATCCGCTGCTGACCGGCGAACTGCCCGGCGATCAGGAAGTCGTCGAGATCGCCGAAGCCGCCCCCAATGCCAGCGCCGCGATACTCAAGCTGCATCGCGCCTACCGCGAACAGGCCGAGCGCCTTTCGGATCTCTCGGCCATGCTGGCCCGCGAAGGTCACAGCCCGGCGCTTTCCGGCGCGCGGCTGCCGATGGATGAAGTCCGCGAGGTGCTGGAAACCCGTCCCAATCATCACCCGGCGCTGGAGGAAGAGGCGGAAGCCTTTCACCAGCTGATCAAGCCCGGCGATGACCTGATGGGCGCGCTCAAGGCCTGGCTCAAGACCGAGCACGGTGTCGTCGTCCGTTCGCTGCCGGTCGCCACCATGCCCAACTGGCGCCGCCGTTACGACCGCCATTCCCAGCGCCTGTTCCTCTCCGAGCGGCTTTCGCCCTTCGATCAGCTGCGTGAGGTGGCGATGGAAGCGTCGCTGATCCGCATGAATGTCGCCATCGCCGCCGGGATCAACGAGCTCAGGCTCTCGAGCGACGAGGCCCGCCGCATCGCCCGCTTTGAGCTTGCCCGCTACGCGGCGCATGCCTTGATGATGCCTTACCAGGCGTTTCACGCCGCCGCTCAGCGTGCGCGCTACGATATCGATGTGCTCAAGTCGCGCTTCGGCGTTTCCTTCGAACAGGCCGCCAACCGGCTCACCACCCTGTGCCGGCCCAGCTTGGAGGGCGTACCGTTCTTCATGCTCGAGGTCGATGTCGCCGGCCACCGCTTCCGCCGTGCCGGCGCGCAAGGCTTTCCGCAGCAGCGTTTCGGCGGCAATTGCCCAAAACTGTCGATCCATGCGGCCTTCTCGCAGCCCGCTCAGGTGCTTGTCGAAGCGGTTGAACTGCCCGGCGGTGCCGAGTTCCTAACCATATCGCGCACGCTGGAAGGGCCGCAGGGGGCTTTCTCCGAGCGGCCCCGCCGCACCGCCATCCTGCTCGGCTGCGACATCGGCTTCCGCGACGAGATCGTCTATGGCGGTGCATTGCCGATGACTGGCGGCAAGACCCCGGAACCGGTGTCCATTCCCGTCGGCCCGGCCTGCAGGCTGTGCGAGCGTGCCGGCTGCCTGGCCCGCGCCGAGCCGCCGATCACCCGTCCGCTGGGGCTGGATGAGATGGTAACGGGAATTTCCGCCTTTGATTTTCAGTAAAATCAGCTGAAACCGCCAGCATTCGAGCGGGCAGGCGTCGCATGATGCCGTGACTGGAGTGCGGCGCAGCATCCGGTCGGGGGGACCTCGGGAAATGAACTGAAAACCTCTTGTGCAACCTGAGATTCCGCCTAATGTTGGATCATCCGCCGCACCCTGCCGCCCAAGGCCGGGACGTGGACGTCCCCGCAGCGGCCTGGCCGATTGACGGGTGGCAAGATCAGAAAACGAGAGGAACAGGAATGACCCTGAAAACCCGCCTAATCTCCGCTGCCGTCATGCTTGCCGCATCGACCGTGCTTGCAACCGCCCAGGAACGCGTCGTCAACGTCTACAACTGGTCGGACTATATTGATGAGTCCATTCTCGAGGACTTCACCAAGGAAACCGGCATCAAGGTCGTCTACGACGTGTTTGATTCCAACGAGGTGCTGGAAACCAAGCTGCTTGCAGGCTCCACCGGCTACGATATCGTCGTGCCGACAGGTACCTTCCTGGCCCGCCAGATCACTGCCGGCGTGTTCCAGAAGCTGGACAAGTCCAAGCTGCCGAACCTCGCCAACATGGATCCGGCCATCATGTCGCGCCTGGAAAAATACGATCCGGGCAATGAATATGCGATCAATTACATGTGGGGCACCACCGGCCTCGGCATCAATGTCGACAAGGTCAAGGAACGGCTCGGCGACATGCCGCTCAATTCCTGGAGCCTGGTCTTTGATCCCGACACCATCGGCAAGCTGGCCGATTGCGGTGTCTACATGCTCGATACCGCCGACGAGTTGCTGCCCGCGGCGCTGAACTATCTTGGTCTCGATCCCGATTCCAACACGCCCGAGGATCTGGCCAAGGCCGAGGATCTGCTGCTCTCGGTACGTCCGAGCGTGAAGAAGTTCCATTCGTCGGAATACATCAACGCTCTTGCCAATGGCGACATCTGCCTGGCTGTCGGCTGGTCGGGTGATGTGCTTCAGGCGCGTGACCGTGCCGCGGAAGCCGATCAGGGTGTGACCATCGAATACGTCATCCCCAAGGAAGGCGCGCTGATGTGGTTCGACAACATGGCGATCCCCGGCGATGCCCCCCATGTCGAGGAGGCACACGAGTTCCTCAACTACATCATGAAGCCGGAAGTCGCGGCAAAGGCGTCGAACTACGTCTACTATGCCAACGGCAATGTCGCTTCCAAGCCGTTCCTCAACGAGGACGTGATTGGCGATGCCGCCATCTATCCCGATGAGGAAACCATTGGCCGGCTCTACAGCACGTCGCCCAAGAATCAGCGCACCCAGCGGCTGATGACCCGGACCTGGACCAAGGTCGTCACCGGTCAGTAAGGCTTGCCTCAACCCCCGGCCGGAAGATTGGCCGGGGGTTTTTACAGGAACTGATCACGGGGACAATTGGTCATGAAATCTCTGGGCAGCATCAGGCGCAGCTTCGAACCCTGGAATGATCCGGACCAGCGCCCCTACATCGCGTTCGAAAACATCACCAAGAAATTCGGCGATTTCGTCGCCGTCAAAGACCTGACGCTGCATATCTTCCAGAAGGAATTTTTCGCGCTTCTCGGCGGCTCGGGCTGCGGCAAGTCAACGCTTTTGCGCATGCTGGCCGGCTTTGAGGATCCGACAAACGGGCAGATCCTGCTTGATGGCGAGAACCTCGCCGGCGTTCCGCCCTACAAGCGCCCGGTCAACATGATGTTCCAGTCCTACGCGCTGTTTCCGCACATGAGCGTCGAGAAGAACATCGCCTTCGGCCTCAAGCAGGACGGCATGGCGAAATCCGAGATCGAGGACCGCGTCAACAACATGCTCAAGCTGGTCAAGCTCGACCAGTTCGGCAAGCGCAAGCCGCATCAACTTTCGGGCGGCCAGCGCCAGCGTGTCGCCCTTGCCCGCTCCATTGCCAAGCGCCCCAAAGTGCTTTTGCTCGATGAACCGCTCGGTGCGCTCGACAAGAAGCTGCGCGAGGAAACCCAGTTCGAACTGATGGACCTGCAGCAGGATCTCGGCTTGACCTTCGTGGTCGTCACCCATGACCAGGAAGAGGCCATGACCATGGCCGACCGGATCGCGGTGATGGATGTCGGACGCATCGTCCAGATCGGCACGCCGGCGGAAACCTATGAAGCACCGAACTCCGAATTTGTCGCCAGCTTCATTGGCGATATCAACCTGTTTCGCGGTGAAGTCACCGCATCAAACGGCAGCGTTGTCGACATTGAAACCCCGGACGGCATGATCATTCGATCCGAATCCACGCAAGCGGTGAAGCCGGGACAGAAAGTCAGTTTTGCCATTCGCCCGGAAAAACTCCGGATCTCCCGGACCAGGCCCGAAGGTGGGATCAATGCCGCCTCTGGCGAAGTCTGGGACATTGGCTATCTTGGCGACATGACGGTGTTCCACGTCAAGCTCAAGAGCGGGGAGGTCGTCAAGGCGTCCTTGCTCAACGCGGTCCGCACGGTTGAAGACCCAATCGGTTATGACGAAGAGATCTGGGTCTGCTTCAATGCAGACGGCGGCGTCGTTCTGGGCAATTGAGGATGGACATGAACCGCACAGAGCAGCCCGGCCAGAATGATCAGCTTCAGGTGTTCAAGGCCAATCGCATGGTCGCGATCGGCATGACACTCGCAGCCGCCGCAACGCTGGTCCTGCTTCGTGCCGAACTTGCCCTCGTCTATGTCGTCTATGTGGCGATTTCGGTCTACTCACTGAGTTGGAGCAGAACCCGTGGACTGTTCGGTCAGGCGCGTCCGGTGATCGAGCAAAACCTTGCGGCCTACGTCTCCGTGTCGACCGCCGGCTTCATGGCTACCCTGTTCGCTGCCCCGCAAGTGTATGACCATATGGGCAGCATCATAATGTTCGGCATTGCCATCGTGATGGCAATTCTCGTCCTGTATGCGATTTTTGACCGGAAGTGAGGACCATACGATGAAATTCATCTCCGCCGTCACCCGCCGCATGGTCATCCTCATTCCGTACACCTGGCTGTTCATTTTCTTCCTGGTGCCCTTCGGCATCGTGCTCAAGATCTCGTTCTCCGAACCGATGATGGCGATGCCGCCTTACGCGCCAACCATCGACCTCGCCGACGGCATTTCCGGCATCATCGATGCTTTCCGGCAGTTCAGCTTTTCCAACTATCTCTGGCTGACCGAGGATTCGCTCTACATCAACGCCTACATCTCCTCGATCACCATCGCCTTCATCTCGACGGTGCTGACCCTGCTGATCGGCTTCCCGCTGGCCTACGGCATGGCGCGTGCCCCGGCCTCGCTGCGGCCGACGCTTTTGATGCTGGTGATCCTGCCGTTCTGGACCAGCTTCCTGATCCGGGTCTATGCCTGGATCGGTATCCTCAAACCCGAAGGCCTGCTCAACCAGCTGTTGATGGCCATCGGCCTGATCGACGAGCCGCTGATCATCCTCAACACCGACACGGCCGTCTACATCGGCATTGTCTATTCCTACCTGCCGTTCATGGTGCTGCCGATCTATTCGGCGCTCGAGAAGATGGACTACACGCTGATCGAGGCGGCGCAGGATCTTGGATGCCCGCCGATTTCGGCCTTCTGGAAGATCACCTTTCCTCTGGCTGTCCCCGGCATTGTTGCCGGCTGCCTGCTGGTCTTCATCCCCGCGGTCGGCGAGTTCGTCATCCCCGACCTGCTTGGCGGATCGCGCACCCTGATGATCGGCAAGACGCTGTGGAGTGAATTCTTCAACAACCGCGACTGGCCGGTCTCATCGGCGGTCGCCGTGCTGCTGCTGCTGATCCTTGTGATCCCGATCATGTTCTTCCAGCAGGCGCAGGCCAAATCCCAGGAAAGCGGACGGTGAGGATTTTCCCATGAACACAACCTGGTCCCGCTTCAACATCGCCTCGGTGGTCTTCGGCTTTGCCTTCCTCTATCTGCCCATCGTGATTCTGGTGGTCTACTCCTTCAACGAATCCCGGCTGGTCACGGTCTGGGCCGGCTTTTCAACCAAATGGTACGGCGAGCTGTTCAACAACCAGGGTCTGATGGATGCCGCCTGGGTGACAGTCCGGGTCGGGGTGGTCTCGGCGTCGTTTGCCACCGTGCTTGGCACGCTGGCTGCCCTGGCCCTGACCCGTTACACCCGCTTCAACGGGCGCATCCTGTTTTCAGGCATGGTCTTCGCACCGCTGGTCATGCCCGAAGTTATCACCGGTCTTTCGCTGCTGCTGCTGTTCGTGGCGGTGGATTTTTCCCGCGGTTTCTGGACCGTGACGCTGGCCCACATCACCTTCTCCATGTGCTTTGTCGCGGTCGTGGTGCAGTCGCGGCTGATGAGTTTCGACCGTTCGCTCGAAGAGGCGGCGATGGATCTCGGTGCCGGTCCCGTCACAACCTTCATGCAGATCACCCTGCCGGTGATCCTGCCGGCCGTGATTTCCGGCTGGATGCTGGCCTTCACCCTGTCGCTCGATGACCTGGTGATCGCCAGCTTCACCTCGGGCCCGGGTGCAACAACGCTGCCGATGAAGATCTACTCCCAGGTGCGATTGGGCGTGACGCCCGAAATCAACGCGGTTTGTACATTGCTGATCGGCGCGGTGGCGATCGGCGTCATCATCGCATCGCTGCTCAACAAGAGCCGCGAGGTCAGGCGTCTGCGCGATGAACAGGCAGCCATGGCCAATCACTGACCGGGGTCAAGCCGTTTGGGAGGAGCGTCAGTTCTTTGGTGGACGCAGCAGGTAGGTGACAAACCAGATCGGCACGATCACCATCGAGCCGAGCACGATGTTGGGGATCGCCCAGGCGGCCCCCTCCTGCAGAAGTCCGAAAACCCGATCCGGCGTCAGCCCGATCTCGGCCAGCAATTCGGCGGCGGAAAGATTGAGCGCTGACAAAACCGCGCCGGTTATCAGCGAAGCCAATCCGATTTTGACAAGTGCCGAAAGCAACCGCAGCATTCTCTGACCGTTCTCCATATCACTCTCGCAACAGCCTGCTACACCCGAAGCCTTGCGCAAGGCGGATTGTCGCCAAATATGCAGCTTTTCGCAAGCGCGCGTGATCCTTGCCCGGTTTCACGGCGTCACCGGGGAAATCACCGGCCGTGGCCACGATCCGCCGATGAAAAACCTCAGCGGCGCCGGACCGGGATTGGCCGGTGCTGCCTCGCCATCGGCAACAGGCGGTCGGGCCAGCACACCTGCAATCGCAAGGCTTGAGCGCGAGTAGGGAATGACGCCGGAAAGCGAGATCATCTGCTCCGGTCCGATCAGTTCGGCGGTGGTCAGATTGGCCTCGCCTCCGGCAATCGTTGCCTGAAACCGCGCCGAGGTGAAGGCAAAGCCAGTGCCTTCTCCCAGTTGGTCAAGATAAAAGAAGCGCTCGGTCTTGGCCAACTCGCGGAACTTCGCAATGTTGAGGCCCGGCACCGTGCCCGCATCCACCGCAAGATCGATCTTGCCGGTCAGGTCCGACAATGCGGTTGCCCAGGACGGGTAGGGCGAGGTGACTTCGATATCGAGTGATCCGGTGCCGCGCGGCAAGGGGCCGGTCAGCCCGATGGCATCGAACAGTCCGCCAAAATTGGTTTTGCGCGCCGAAAGCTGCACCTTGACGCCGCCATCAACGCCCTGTTCGGAAATGCCGATACGGCCGATCAGGCTGCCGCCATAGGCTGTGGCGTCGCCGACGTCGAAATTGGCGCGGCCCTGCTCGACGCGGGCTGCGGCCGCCAGGTTGGAGAGCACCACCGGCCCGAAACTTGCCGACTGCGCCGACAGCCTCAGATCCAGTCCGAGTTCACGCAGGAAACGGGTATCGATGGTCGAGGCGATATCCTTGCCGGCCTTGGGTAGCGGTGTGAACGCCTGCAGGAACGAGGCGATATCAAGCGAGTTGAAGGCCAGCGTGCCGGCAATCAACGGCGGCGCGTCTTCGCGCAGCGCCATGTCGAGAACGCCGATGCCGCGGTTCTTGTCGATCATGATGATCAGGTCATCGAGCTTGGCCTTGGTATGCTCGGCGGTGATCTTTGCCGACAATTCAAGCGCGCCGAGCGCTTCGCCTGGCTTGATGTCTGTGCCCGACCATTCCAGCGCCCGCCGCACCGAGACGCTTGAAAGCTTGAGCGCACCCGACAGGAAGAAGTCCTGCCCGAGGCTTGCCGTTCCGGCAAAATCGAAATTGAGCGGTGCCGACGACACCTTGATTTCCACAGGCGCTGACCGGCCGCCCAAGAGCAGCAAGGGCGCTGATGTCGAACCGGCAAGCGTCACCTGCTCGCCGCGGAAGATCGCGGTGATGTTGGCGCGCGCAACCGCCGTCGGAGCGGTCCAGGCCAGCGTGCCGTTGATCGCGGTGAGTTTTTCCGCCGCCGCGCCGGGGTCGCGGATCCACTTGACGGTGCCGTCCTCGATCGTGACCGCGCCAAGCGCCGCCGAATCGGGGATGACCGCCGATACAGGCGCCTCTTCGCCCGATTGCGCTGCCAGATCCCGCGCCACCGCGGCGGCAACCCCTTGCGCCAGTTCACCCGAAGCCGAGGACCAGTTCGAGGTGGCATCCGGGTAGAGCTCGACGTTGAAGGTCGGCCGGATCAGCTTGAACTCGGAGAAACTGGGTGCGCCGAGCACCGCCGAAAACAGGTTGAAATTGGCGACGATGCTGTCGGCGCGCATGATCGGGTCGGTGCCGGCAACGGTTGACGGCAGGATTTCGACATTGTCGAGCTGGATTGTCGGCGTCGGCCAGAAATCGATCGAGGGCGCATCCCCAAGTGAGACCGGATGGCCTGCCCAGGTGCTGATGTCGCGTTCGAGGCGGTCACGCACCACTCCGCTCGAGACCGCCAGCGGCAGGCTTGCGAACACGGCCAGGACCGAGACGAGCACGAAAAGCGCGCCCGAAATCGCCGCACGTCGCAAGGACCACTGTGCGATGATGAACCCCAATCCTGATACCCCTCCGACATTTGCCCCGAACGGCGCTGTTTGTTCTGGTTAAAGCTTGGTGAACGCGAATGCAATTGGTGACTGCCGCCGAGAGCCTTTGTATCCAGCTGCGGCGTGAAGTTCTGTTTGCATCGGCCACGGCCAATGCTACTACCTGACCCGCATTATCTGGCAGGAGCACATCATGACCGACATACCGCTTTGGCGCCCCAATGAGCAGGATTTGAAGAATAGCCCGTGGATGGCATTCTCCGAATTCGCCGGCAAACGGGCAGGGCAGACGCTGACTGATCCGTTGGTGCTGCACGAGTGGTCGATTTCGGACCGCGAGGGGTTCTGGTCTGCTATCTGGGATTTCTGCGGCGTGCGCGGCAAGAAGGGCGAGCGCATCATCGAAAACGGCGACGCCATGCCCGGCGCACGGTTTTTCCCCGATGCGGAACTGAATTTTGCCGAAAATCTTCTGAGCCGCACCGGAAGCGAGCCCGCGATGCTGTTCCGCGCCGAGGATAAGGCACAAAGCCAGATGAGCTGGGACGAACTGC
Organism: Hoeflea sp. AS16; assembly: GCF_038900095.1. Taxonomy (NCBI): domain Bacteria; kingdom Pseudomonadati; phylum Pseudomonadota; class Alphaproteobacteria; order Hyphomicrobiales; family Rhizobiaceae; genus Hoeflea; species Hoeflea sp. AS16. Next base: position 29,098 of record NZ_JBBMQQ010000005.1, read on the forward strand.
ATGCCCTGGTCTCGCGCCTGCAGCAGGCCTTCCGCGCCCATGGCGTTGGCAAGGGTGACCGCATTGCCGCGATGATGCCGAACATGCCCGAGACCATCGCCTGCATGCTCGCCTGTGCCTCGATCGGTGCAATCTGGTCGTCCTGCTCGCCCGACTTCGGCGTCAAGGGCGTGCTCGATCGCTTCGGCCAGATCGAGCCGAAGCTGTTCATCTCCTGCGACGGCTACTGGTACAATGGCAAGCGCCAGGATGTGACGGCCAAGCTGGTCGAAATCGCCGCCGCGCTCAAGCCGGACGCGACTGTCATCGTGCCGATGCTCGACGATGGCGAAGCCGTCGCCGGGGCCGTGGCAGGAGCCGTGACGCTGGCCGCTTTCATCGCCGAATATCCGGCCAAACCCGTCACCTTCGAGCCGCTGCCGTTCGCGCATCCGCTCTACATCCTGTTTTCCTCAGGCACCACCGGTGTTCCCAAGTGCATCGTCCACTCAGCCGGCGGCACGCTGCTGCAACACCTCAAGGAGCACCGTCTGCATTGCGGGCTCGAGCCCGGCGAACGGCTGTTCTACTTCACCACCTGTGGCTGGATGATGTGGAACTGGCTGGCTTCCGGCCTGGCGGTCGGCGCAACGCTCTGCCTCTATGACGGCTCTCCATTCTATCCCGACGGCAACGTCATTTTCGACTATGCCGCAGACGAACGCTTCGCCGTGCTCGGAACCTCGGCCAAGTTCATCGACGCCGTTCGCAAGGGCGGATTGCTGCCGGTCAAGACCCACGACCTCTCATCGCTCCGGCTGCTGACGTCAACCGGTTCGCCGCTGTCGCCGGAAGGCTTCACGTTTGTCTATGAAGGCATCAAGCCGGATGTGCACCTGGCCTCTATTTCCGGCGGCACCGACATCGTCTCCTGCTTCGTGCTCGGCAATCCGGCGCTGCCGGTCTACCGCGGCGAGATCCAGGGGCCGGGCCTCGGTCTGGCCGTCGATGTCTGGGATGACAACGGCAACTCGGTGACCGGCGAAAAGGGCGAACTGGTCTGCACCAAGCCGTTCCCTGCCATGCCGATCGGGTTCTGGAACGATCCCGGCGACGAGAAGTACCACACCGCCTATTTCTCCCGCTTTGAAAACATCTGGACCCATGGCGATTTCGCCGAATGGACCTCGCACCACGGCATCATCATCCATGGCCGCTCGGATGCGACGCTCAACCCTGGCGGTGTACGCATCGGCACCGCCGAGATCTACAACCAGGTCGAACAGATGGACGAGGTGGTGGAAGCCATCTGCATCGGTCAGGACTGGGACGACGATGTCCGCGTTGTGCTGTTTGTCCGCCTTGCCGATGGTGTCACGCTCGACGACGCGCTGCGGGCGAAGATCCGTGCCAAGATCCGCACCGGCGCCTCGCCCCGCCATGTGCCGGCCAAAATCATCGCCGTCACCGATATCCCCCGCACCAAGTCCGGCAAGATCGTCGAACTCGCCGTGCGCGACATCGTCCATGGCCGCGAGGTCAAGAACCAGGAGGCACTGGCCAACCCGGAAGCACTGGAGTTGTTCAGGGGTCTCGATGAACTGAAGGGCTAGCAGCAAGGCCAACGAGCCGGGATTCCGAGGGGCTCACACAAACCCGGTGTGCTGGGCGAAGGCCCCTCGTGCCTATCTCCTTGACGCTGTCTCCGAAGCGTGACCGCGCCTCAGATGCGCATGCGTGGCACGTCATGCGGGTCAAGCCGGAGCTCGATCAGCACGGGGCGGTCACGGGTTTCCAGCGCCGCAAGCGCGGTTTCCAGTTCCGCCTCAGAATGCACTTCGATCCCTTGTCCACCAAGGGAAGTGGCGATTCCGGCGAAAGACGGCCAGTGGAATTCGGTCAGGCTCGGATCCATTTTCCGGTCAAGAAACTGGATATGCTCTGCGCCATAGGCAGAATCGTTGGCGACGATGACGATCAGGTCGAGCCCGAGCCGCACGGCGGTGTTGAACTCGTTGATGCCGCCCATCATGAAGCCGCCATCACCGGAAAACAGCACCACCGGCCGCCCCGGAGCGGCCAGCCCCGCGCCAATGGCTTCCTGCAGGCCAAGCCCGATGGAGCCGAAATTGGCGGTCACGACAAAGCTCTTCGGATCGGGGGCGGAGATGCGGCACCAGACTTCGGTCATGAACCGCCCGCCGTCGGTCACCAGCACACGATCCTTCGGCAGCGCCTGTTCAAGCCGTTCCAGCGCATGAACATAGTTCACGCAGCCATCCGCCGCCTTGCCCGTCCCCGCGGGATGGGCGGTAAGCACGCCAATGTCCAGTTCGCTGGTAAAGCCGCTCGCCGGGATCTCGGCCTGATCCAGCCAGTAAAGAATGGTCTCGGCGGTCAGGCCCGCATCGGCCAGAAGGGCAGCGTCGGGATGCAGTCCGCCGCCGATGGCGGTCGGTTCGATATCCACCTGCACGATCCGCTTGCCCTTCATCAGCTTGCCGCGGTCGGTGGTGAAATCATGCAGCCCGGTGCCGAAACAGACAATGCAATCGGACTGGGCGATCAGGTCATAGGCGGCCGGCGTGGAAAGCGTGCCGAAAATGTCGATGTTGTAGGGATGACCGTTGAACAGCCCCTTGGCCTTCAGCGTCGTGGCAAGCGGCGCCTCGAGACGGTCGGCGAGCCGGATCAGCTGGTCCCGCGCCGCGACAGCGCCGCCACCGGCCAGGATCAGCGGGCGCCGGGCCGAGGCGATCATGCCGATGGCCTCGTCCAGAATGCCGCCTTCGGCCACGCCGCCCGGTGCGGTGAAAACGCTGAGCACTTCGACCTGATGCTCCACCTCCTGCCACATGAAGTCGGCAGGCATGTTCAAGACGATAGGGCGGCGTTCGACCTGGGCCCGGTAGAAGGCGCGGGCAACATCCTTGCCGACCGTGTCAGGCGCGCGTACCTGCTCGAACCCGGCGCCCGTCGCCTTGACCAGTTCACGCTGGTCGATGCCTTGCAAGTGGCGAGGGTTGGCCACCGGAGTATCGCCGGCCAGCAGGACCATCGGGATATGACCCCGGACGCCTTCGGTCAGCGCGGTGACGCAATTGGTCAGCGCCGGGCCATGGGTCACGGTTGCAACCCCGACTTTGCCCGCGACATGGGAATAGGCCAGCGCCATCAGCACCGAACTGCCCTCATGTGCAGCCGGTACAAACCGCCCGCCGCAGTCGCGCACGAAACTGTCGACCATGAACAGGTTTGCGTCTCCCATCAGCCCGAACATCGTATCCACCCCGTGGTCACAGGCCGCGCGGGCTACGGATTGATAGAAGTGCATCTTGCTGCTCATAGGCGTTTTCTCCTGTCGCGATGCCCACCGTGATACCCCATAACGCATGCGCGAACCGCGCAATTTCGATGGATCTCGACGAGAAAATGCAGGGGACGGACGAAATTGCCGTCCGTCATGCGAAAATATTGCATGAAGCCTGTCTGGCCCGTGATGCCGGCGCATGTTCTGATGCTGTCACCCGGCCATTCGGATGACTGTTCCTTTTCATAAGACCCGCTTTGCAGAGTGATCGAAGAGACACAGCTCACGCACCACGCAGTCCCATGTCCCAAAACCCGACCTCGAGCCTGGTTGCCATGGTGAAGCGGGCTTGCAGCTGAGGCCATCGTGGTGTGGTTTGGAAGTCCGGCCCAAGCCTGTGGATCACTGCGGCGTCAAACATTTGCCCGATCGAGACCATCACTTGCTGGTAGTCAGGATCCGAGTAGGTTGCGATCCAGTCGGCATAAGGCGTCTCCGGCGCGGCCGCTCCGGCAAGCCGGGGGCCGATTTCGCCATAGCCGAAACAGCACGGTGCGAGGGCTGCGATCAAGTCGAGAAAGTCTCCTTGCAGTCCCGCGTCGATGACGTAGCGGGTATAGGCAAGGTTCGCGATTTCTTCCTTTGCCGCAAACAATGCCGCCTCATCAATGCCTGCAGCAGCGCAGGTTTTGACGTGCAGCCCCATCTCGCGATTGATCAGCGCGTCCACGGTTCTGGCGCACATCTTCATTTCATCCAGCGTCTCGGCCTTGATCACGCCCAGCGACCATGCACGGGCGAAATGGATAAGGAAAACGTAGTCCTGGACCAGGTAATGCAGGAACGAGGCGTGGGGCAGGGTGCCGTCGCCGAGCCCTTCGACAAAGGGGTGATGCGTATAGGCGTGCCATTCATCCGGGCAACCATCACGCAGCGCCAGGAAGACCCGGCCATAGTCGGGCGCGGTCATTGGATGGTCACCTGCGCCATCAGCGGGGAGGCGGGCAGCGGCAAGCCCGTTGTCATAAGAGATGTCAGCTTCATGGGTCTGCTTTCTTCACAAGGAGAGATTTGCAAAATGATGGGTGGGGCCATGACCGGTCCCGACGCTGAGCTTGTCGGCATCCGCAATGGCTTTGGCGACATAGGCTTTGGCGGCAAGGACGGCTTCGGGCAGGGACAGGCCCTTGGCGATATGTGCGGCGAGCGCTGCTGACAGGGTGCAGCCGGTGCCGTGGGTGTTCTTGGTTGCTGTGCGCGCCGCCTCGAACCAGTGTTCGCCAGCGTCTGTCACCAGAAAGTCGGGGCTGTCGGCAGCTTCAAGATGACCACCTTTCATCAGCACCGCCTTTGGTCCCAACGCGCACAGCGCATGGCCTTGCGCGACCATGTCGCTGCGTGTGGTGGCGGTCGGCGCCCCCAGCAGATGCGCGGCCTCCGGCAGGTTTGGGGTCAGGATCGTGGCCAGCGGCAACAGGGCGTCCCGCACTGTGGCAATGGCATCGTCAGTCAGCAAGGGCGCGCCGCCTTTGGCAATCATGACCGGGTCCAGCACAACCGGCACATCCGGGTGCAGCCGCAGGGCATCAGCCACCGCCTGCGCGATACCGGCATTTGCAATCATGCCGACCTTGATCGCGTCCACGCGAATATCGGCGAAAATGGCTGCAATCTGATCGCTGACAAAGGCCGGGGGGACAAGATGCACGCCGCTGACCCCTTGGGTATTCTGCGCGGTGAGTGCGGTTATGGCGGCCATCGCATAGGCACCATTGGCCGACATTGCCTTGATGTCGGCCTGAATTCCCGCTCCGCCGGAGGGATCCGACCCGGCAATCGACAAAACGTTGCAGATCATTGCGCATCTCCCGTCTGTGGAGGGTAAAATGCGGCCGCTGCAGCCTGTGGATCGGCTTGGCCGCAAATGGCGGAAACGACGCAGAGACCATCTGTCCCCGCCGCCAGAACATCATGCACGTGGCTTGCCTTCAGTCCGCCGATCGCCACCGTCGGCAGGTCTGTAGCCGAGGCGAGGGCGGCCAGACCCGCCAGTCCGATGGGGTGCTCGTGATCGGCCTTGGTGCCGGTCGCAAAGACCGGTCCGAGTCCGAGATAATCCAAGTTCATGCCCTTGGTGGCCGCCGCCTTTTCAGCTGTCTCGCAGGATAGCCCCAAAATGCGATCAGACCCGAGCAAGGCACGAGCCCGGTGCGGGGATCCGTCACTCTGGCCGATATGTGCGCCGTCGGCACCCGAGGCAACGGCGGCCTCCAGATCATCATTGACAATCAGCGGAACGCCGGTGCCCTTGAGAACGTCCATCAGGGCCCGGGCCAAAGAGACCCGCTCTGCCGTGGTGGCCTGCTTGTCGCGCAATTGCACCATGCTGACGCCGCCCGCGACAGCGCGGCGCACGGTCTCGACCACGCCCAGATCCGCACACAGCACCGGGTCAGTAACCAGATAGAGCTTCAGCGCCTCGCGTCTCAGAGCCATTGGACATTCGCATCGCTTGCAAGGTCTTCGGGCTTGATCTGCGACAGCGCGTCGAGAAACGCGACCTGGAAACTGCCCGGGCCGCTGGCTGTCCGTGCCGCCCGGGTGCCGGCCTCGGCAAACATGGCAAGCGCAGCCACGGAAGCTTCAAACGGTGGGGAAACGGCTGCGAACGCCCCCATCAAGGCGGTGAGCGAACAGCCCATTGCCGTGATCATCGGCATGATGTCGGAACCGCCGGATACGCGTGCTGCGCGGTTGCCGTCGGTGACGAAATCCTGTTCGCCGGTGACCACGACAACGCAGTCGTGCGCCTTGGCCAGTGCAGTCGCAGCACCTTCGGCATCAGCCACACTGTCGCCGCTGTCGACGCCCTTGCCCGCTGTTGCCGCACCGAGAAGCGCCATGATCTCCGAGGCGTTGCCGCGGATGATCGTCGGACCCCGCGCAATCAGATCCCGCACCACCTCATCGCGGTAGGGCGTGGCAAAGTGGGCGACGGGGTCCAGCACCCAGGGCTTGCCCGACGCGTTGGCCGCATCCGCAGCCTTGTGCATTGCCGACACCCAGCCAGGCGACAGGGTTCCGATGTTGATTGTCAGTGCGCCGCTGATCGGCACGAAATCGGCGACTTCGGCTTCGGCATGCACCATCGCAGGCGAGGCGCCTGCAGCCAGAACCACGTTGGCGGCAATGTTCATGGCCACGTAATTGGTGATGCAATGCACCAGCGGTTTTTGAGTCTGGACGGCAGCAAGGATCTGGTCGGTTTTCACGGTCTCTTCTCCGGCCAGCGAAAAAAGGCAGACCGCGACACCCGCGACTTTTACCCTCCCTCCGCCAGCATTATCTGGTTCAGGTTCAAAGGGTACTTCTCAGCCGTTAGGCGCCCCCGGTAATTCCCTGTTATGCGAGCAGGGTTGCATCGTCAACCGGTGCTATGACCGGCGGCAATCGGCAGCGATGATCAACTGGCCTGAGCAGGAAAACAGAATTTTGGTTGGATCGCCGGAGATTCGCAGCGCTTTATGGTTAATCAAACCTTACCTAAAATTTAACCACGCCCGGTGAAGGTGGCTCAATCAGTAAAGTCTTAAATAATCTGGCAAGGACCCGGCAAGTGTTTTTGCGCATTAATCGCATCAACCTTGGGTAGCTTAAGCTCTTCTTGGTGTTGGTTAGCACTGATGTGAATTTACAACGGGGACCCCAGCGGTCTCCGTTTTTTTGACCAGTTTCCGCCGGCCAGCATCTACACCCAGCCGGCAGCTTCAGTTGCTCGGAACCTTCAATCGGCCAGCACCCGCTGTGGCGGGAACGAGATCGAGACCAGCGTTCCTTCGCCCGGCGCCGAAACGATGTCGAACTGGGCCCGGTTGGCCTCGACCATGGCCTTTGTCAAAGGCAGGCCGAGTCCTGTGCCATCGCCGCGCTGGCGCGGACCGGGGCCAACCTGGCCGAACGGTTTCATCGCCTGCTCGAGTTCCTTGCGGTTCATGCCGATGCCGGTGTCGCGGATGCGGATGACCACATTGCCCGACGGTTCGTAGGAGGTCGACACCACGATCTGCCCGCCCGACGGCGTGTAGCGGATGGCATTGGACAGAAGGTTGAGCGCGATCTGCTTGATCGAGCGCTGGTCGGCGACCACGTCCGGCACGCTCGCCGACAGGCTGGTGCGGATGATCACCCGCTGGCTGTTGGCCATCGGCTGCAAGAGCGACACGCTTTCGGCCAGGTGGTCGTTGAGCGAGACCGACACGAACTCCATGCTGACCTGTCCCGCCTCGATCTTGGAGATGTCGAGCAGGTCGTTGACGATGTCGAGCACATGCTTGCCCGAATTGCCGATGTCGTGGGCGTATTCGAGATAGCGCGGGCTGCCGATCGGGCCGAACCGTTCCTCCACCATCATTTCGGAAAACCCGATGATGGCGTTGAGCGGCGTGCGGATCTCATGGCTGACCCGGGCAAGGAAATCGGACTTGTGCGAATTGGCCGTTTCCGCGGCACGTTTGGCAGTGCGCAATTCGTCCTCGGTGCGCTTCCACTGGGTGATGTCGCGCAGCACGGCGCAATAACCGTTCGAGCCCGACAGCCGGCCGATGGTCATGAACAGCGGCAGGAAACCGCCGGAGGCTTCGCGTCCGATCACTTCGCGGCCGTCATTGAGTACGCTCGAGACGCCGTGATCGGCGAGCCCGCTGACGTAATCCATCACCGCGCGCTGGCTTTCATGCGCAAACAGCATGGCGAAGGGCTGGTCTCGGGTTTCGGCTTCGTCATAGTTGAACAGCGCGCAGGCCGAGCCGTTCATCGAGCGGATGGTGCCCTCATTGTTGAGGATGACGACGCCGTCGGTGGCGGTCTCCAGGATCGAGCGCAGCTCCTGCGCCTCGATTGCCAGCATGTTCGCCTCGGGGGCTTCTTCTGTGTCAGCGTCCTGATCCTGGGCGGTTTCATCCTGTGGCAAATCCGGTTCTGCAGCCGCAGCTGTCGTCGCGGTTTCGCGGGGTGACAAGGCCAGCAACAGGGCCTGTCCGTCGCCCCAGTTGACCGAGCGCAGCCGGGCGGTGACTTCGCGCCTGCCGCCATCGCCACGCCGGACGAACAGACCGCCGTCGCCGGCACCCTCGTCGTCGGAGGGGCGCTCAAGCAGGTGATCAAGGCCGCCCTGATCAGCGAGGTCGGCCAGGGAGTCGTAGCCGGTCAGTTCGAAGAACTCGGCATTGCCGTGGATCAGCTCGTCGCCGGAATGGACCAGCAGCGCGGCCGGGATCGCATCGATGATATCGGCATCCATTCCCGATGGCATCACCTGCCGTGCGGGAAGCGCAAACGCCGATGGCAGCGGTGCGGGGGAGGCCGCCACGGTTTCCGGGGTTTCATCGGTTTCGACGGTATCCGCAGGTTCGTCTGCGGCGCGCGCTTCATGATCGTCTGCCTCGGCAGAAGCCGTTTCCACAGCGGCCTGCTCACCGGTCTCCGGCTGTTCCGCAGCGATTTCCGCCTGATCGTCCTCAGCCGCAATTTCGCTGGTGCCGGACTGCTCATCCGTCCGTGGCGGTTCCTGCCGCTTGCCGAAAGGTTGCGGCGTCTCGGGCTCTGCCGGGACTGGGGATTCGGTTTTCGTCTCCGGCGTTTGTGCCGATGCATCGGCCGGTGGCGGTGTTGTTTCGTTCAGCCGGGCGCCGATTTCGCGGAAGGCGGCCTGTTCACCCGGTGAAAGGCTCTCGCGCGCCGTGCGCGGCCGGTGCGCCTCCAGGCTGATGATCTTGTCGCTGTCGCGCCGCATCGGTGTTTCCACCAGCCGGATTGCCGGACGCTCGCCCCGGAACGGATCGTCCTCGTGGGTGTTCGCCGCGTCATCAGCGCTTTCACCGGACGTTTCCTGGTTGGCGTCATCGATGCGGCTCTGATCGTCCGTCGCCGCGGAATGAACGCCGTCCATGCGGGAAAGATCTTCGATGTCGTGCTCGAGATCCCGCATTTCGAGATCGGCCTGATCCTCGACGCCTGAAACATCTGTGCCGGCGGCGTCCGCTGCAATCGGGTCCGCTGCCTCGATGTCGGCGTCAGGCTGGTCTTCGCTCAGAGGCTTTTCGGAAACCGATTGCGAGACGCTGCCCGGGACCAGCGCCAGCCCCAGGGCTTCCGGGTCACGGCGGGCTTCGCCGATGCGGACAATGCCGAAGCCCCGGAACCCGTCGAAATGCCGGTCGCGGGTGTAGGTCGGCAGGGCTGCCAGGTCGACAGGTGTGACCATGTCGGTCCCCTGGATCGGCCAGAACACGGTCTTGCCCGACCAGGTGTCACGGCGGTTGAGCAGTTCCGAGATGACATGATCGGGATCAAGGTTGAACACCCGCGCCAGGTCGGGGAACTTGCGGCCGATGATATCCGCCGAGTGCGGGCCGACAGCGGCTGCGAATTCGGGCGAGACCTCGCTGAATTCGCCGTCCTTGTTGATCTTCCAGACAAACCGCGCCGGCTTGCCATTCGGATCGAACCGGAATTGCGGTTCAGCCGGGATCACCTTTTCAGCGTGGTCGGCGTCTTCAACAGCTTCCGTGTTCGGTTGATCGGCCTCACCGGCCGTCTCGTCCGGCTGGGACGTCTCCGGCTCAATGGGTGTCTCATCCGCAGCTGAAACTGTCTCCTCCGAACCGGAAACATCATCCTGACCGGATGCGTCCTCTTCACTGGAGGCTGTATCCTGGCCGGAATCTTCCGGCTGCAGGTCAACAGTCTTCTCGTCTTCGCAAGAGGCTATATCCGCTTCGGCGCTTGCCGCGTCGTCACCTGCGTCCTCTGTCACCGGCGGCACTTCGAGCCCGCGCGCCTCTTCAAAGGCGGTCGGAAGCTCGGACTCGCGTTCCGCCTTGGCAAGGCGTGCATTGAGTTCGTCGCGGATCCGCTTGGTGTCGAAGAATGTCTGCCGTGGCGGCTTCTGGCTGGCTTCGCCGGCGCTGTCAGTTCCGCTCTCCGGCGGGCTTTCTGGGCTGGTTTCGTCAGTCGAGCCGATGTCTGCTTGTGTGTCTGGTGCGTCAGCGGAAGCCGTTTCAGCTTCGTCGGCTGATGCCGGTTGCATCGGCGCAACCGTGGCATCCGGCTGAATTTCGTCTCCGAAGTCGCCGGCGGCATCGGTGGTAGCTGCCGCTTCGTCCGCCGGGGCGGGTTCGACCGCAAACAGAAGATGCAGCGCCGGATCATCGGCCAGCCTGCCGATTGCCGTCGGCATTGCGCCATTCGGCGAGTCCGTCATCCGTTTGACCAGACGGTCAGCGGCGCCGGTCACATCCGCCACCATCCGGTCGATGTCGGCCTTGGCGAGGCCAAGCTCTCCAAACGTGCTTGATGCGGCCAGCACATTGCTGTCCTTGTCGAGAACCGCGACATGAGTGCCGGTTCCCTCGAACCCGGCGATGATCTGGCGGGCCCGCGCGCCTGGAGCCAGCACCCGGCCGGCCTGGCTGCTGGTCAGCAGCAGCGCCTGGGCGCCGTCGGGCAGGGTAATCTCCTCGAGCATTGCCGGCGTTGTCGTGCGGGTAAAACCGCTTGCGGCCCGCATCATGAAGATCTGCGGCTTGCCGGTGCGCCCGAGACCGCTGACCGCGCTTTCGATCTGCCGCCGGGTCGAGGACTGGCCACTCAGGCCTTCATCCAGGGCGTCATAGATATTGGAGAAGCCGAAAAGCTCTGCCGCGGCGCCATTGGCCCACAGCACTTCGTCAAGGTCGCGGCTCAAAACGGCAACGGCATCGCCCTTGGCGAAATGGGCGCGGACCGATGCGTGAACCGCAAGATCGATGAACGGATAATGGTGTGCCGGCATGGGTGGTATTCCAGTTTGGGCCTGATTATCCCCTTCGTCAGGGGGAATTAAGGTTTTATTAATAGCTTTGCCACCCCCGGCGGTCCAGCGAACCGCGCCGTAACAGCCCTCATTTGTCGCGAAACGGTTAACGGATGGCGCGTTGCACAATATATGTTGCACTGCACAATAAGCTGTGCTATACAATGCTCGAAACCGAAACGGGGCCATGAACGGTCCCTCTGATGCTTCAAGGAGAAGTAACATGGCGACCAAGAAAACCACCACATCCGCAGAAATGTTTGAATTCCCGACTTTCGACGTCAGCAAGATGACCGACAGCTACCGTGAAATGGCTGACAAGTCCGTCAACCAGACCAAGGAAGCCTACGCCAAGGCCAAGACCGTCGCAGAAGATGCTACCAAGGCAATCGAATCGACGCTCGAAACCGCACAGGCCGGAACCGTCGAGATGAGCCTCAAGGCAATCGACGCCGCTCGCGGCAACGTCGAGCATTCGCTGTCGCACATGGAAGCCCTGCTGGGCGTCAAGTCGGTCGCTCAGATGATCGAACTGCAGACCGGCTTCTTCCGCAAGCAGGCCGAAATGATGGCTGACCAGGCCAAGGTCATGCAGGAAGCAGCCAAGAAGGTTGCCGAAGAAGTGGCCAAGCCGGTCAAGACCGTCGCCGAAAAGGCGATGAGCGAAATCAAGGCTGCCTGAATTCTTCATGCACTGAATTGAGAAAAGGCCGGCCCCTTGTGTCCGGCCTTTTTCTTTTGGGCTGGCTTGAGGCCGTTACGGCCCTGGACCGCTTCGGAGTGATTTTTCAACCGGTGAAATTGCGAAAACCGGCCCGAAACCTCTTGCAAAACAGACCTGCTGCCAGTATGTGAGCGGGCAACAAAGCGGCACGGACATGGTCCCTGTCAGCTGGCGTGCGGTTGTAGCTCAGTTGGTTAGAGCGCCGGATTGTGGATCCGGAGGTCGGTGGTTCGAGCCCACCCAATCGTACCACTCTCTTTTCTTCGCAATATCTGCAGCGCCACGCACCGGACATGACGTGCGAGGCCCGTTTCGCGCGCCCCTTTGTGTCTTGCTCTTGAAGCGGCTCAGAATGCCTTGAAGGTCAGGATGGTATGCGTTCGCTCGATACCGGGAACGGTATGGACCTGCTCGGCGATGAAACGGCCGATATCCACGTCATCCTCGATATAGAATTTCGCCATCAGGTCGAATTGCCCACTGACCGAGTAGATCTCGGACGCGATCTCGCGGTTGGCAATCTCGTCGGCCACCGAGTAGGCCTGGCCGAGCTTGCATTGAAACTCCACGAAAAAACACTGCATCGCCGGTCTCCTTCTGCCCTTGAGGGGTGATATCGGTTTGCACCTTGGAACCATGCCCGGGGCCTGCGCGCAAGGGCCAATCGCGGCCAATCTATTTTAAGCTTAAAAAAAGCGCTGGAATTCTTCAAGCTGGCTGTTAAGGTCGCGGGCAATGGCGATCATTGGAGCGTCCGGCCTGATCCTTGGATGCTGCGGCCGTTCCAATGCTGATATAAGATGCCTGCATGGTGTAACCGGTGAAAACCGATTGGCCATCACATGCATCGATCGCCTGAAGGGGATAAAGGTGCATTGACCGGACCGCAACAAGGCCGGCGCTGCATCAAACACAGAGAGGAAAATCAATGAAGAAGACATTTTTGAGCCTGGCGACGGCTGCGTCGCTTCTCGCCGGCGTTTCGGTTGCCGCCGCAGATCCGGTCAAGGTCGGCATGATCACCACATTGTCGGGTGGCGGCGCATCGCTCGGCATCGACGTCCGCGACGGTTTTGAACTGGCGCTGAAGCAGTCCGGCAACTCCGACGTGGAACTGATCATCGAGGACGATGCGCGCAAGCCCGACCTCGCCGTGCAGCTGGCCGACAAGCTGATCCAGTCCGACAAGGTCGACGTCATGACCGGCATCATCTGGTCCAACCTGGCCATGGCCGTCATTCCGGGCGCCGTTGCCCAGGACAAGATCTACCTCTCGCCCAACGCCGGTCCGTCGCAGCTTGCCGGCGCCGGCTGCAACGCCAACTATTTCAACGTCGCCTGGCAGAACGACAACCTGCATGAGGCCATGGGCGCCTACGCCACCTCCGCGGATTTCAAGAAGAGCTTCATCCTCGCGCCGAACTATCCGGCCGGCAAGGATGCGCTGACCGGCTTCAAGCGCTTCTTCAAGGGCGAGGTTGTCAAGGAAGTCTACACCCAGCTCGGACAGACCGACTACGCGGCCGAGATCGCCGAAATCCGCGCTTCCGGCGCTGACAACGTGTTCTTCTTCCTGCCTGGCGGCATGGGGATCGCCTTCATGAAGCAGTATGCCGGCGCCGGTGTCGAAGTGCCGCTGCTCGGACCTGCCTTCTCGTTTGACCAGGCCATCCTGCAGGCCGTCGGCGATGCCGCTCTCGGCGTCAAGAACACCTCGCAGTGGTCGAAGGATCTCGACAACGAGACCAACAAGGCTTTCGTTGAAAGCTTCCAGGCCGAGTACGGCCGCCTGCCTTCGCTCTATGCCAGTCAGGGCTTCGACACCGCCAACCTGCTGCTCTCCGCTATGGAGACTGCTTCGATCACCGACAAGGATGCGTTCCGCGCAGCCCTGAAGGCGGCCAACTTCAAGTCGACCCGCGGTGATTTCAAGTTCGGCAACAACAACCACCCGATCCAGGACATCTATGTCCGCGAAGTGGTCAAGGAAGGCGACGTCTACACCAACAAGCTGGTTGGCGTAGCCCTTGAAGATCACGCCGACGCCTACGCGGCCGATTGCAAGATGTAATCATCGCATCAGTTCCGGGCGGAGCCTCGTGTTCCGCCCGGATTGATTCCCTGTCTTAATTCAAACCGTTACACCGTCATTTTCGCATTCAATCGAATGCACGGCGCTGTAGGACGAGCCCGGTAGACGATGACCGTTGCCCTCTTTCTCGAGCAGATCCTCAATGGCCTGCAACTCGGCGTCATGCTGTTTCTGATGGCGGCCGGCCTGACCCTGATCTTCGGGGTCATGGGACTGATCAACCTTGCCCATGGCTCGCTGTTCATGGTCGGCGGCTTCGTCTGCGCGGCCGTCGCTGCATGGACCGGATCGTTCTGGATCGGCCTGGTCGCGAGCCTTGCGGCCGCCGCTGCCCTTGGTGCCCTGGTCGAAATTGTCGTCATCCGCAGGCTCTATGACCGCGATCACCTCGACCAGGTGCTGGCCACATTCGCGCTGGTGCTGATGTTTTCCGAGGGCGTCCGCTTCGTCTTCGGCTCCTTCCCGCTCTATCTCGATCCGCCGGCCTTCCTGTCCGGACCGGTCATGCTGCCCGGCGGTTTGCCCTATCCGGCCTATCGTCTGGCGATCATCATCGCCGGCCTTGCCGTCGCAGCCGGGCTTGGCCTGCTGATCAGCAAGACCCGTCTCGGCATGCAGATCCGTGCCGGCGAGGCAGACCGCGAAATGATTGCAGCCCTCGGCGTCGATATCCGCTTTCTCTACACCGTGGTGTTTGCGCTTGGCGCGGCACTGGCCGGTTTTGCTGGTGCTCTCATCGGCGCCATCCAGTCTGTTCAGGTCGGCATGGGCGAACCGGTTCTCATCCTCGCCTTCGTCGTCATCGTCATCGGCGGCATCGGCTCCATTCGCGGCGCATTGGTCGCCGCCCTGATCGTCGGTCTTGTCGATACCATGGGCCGCTTCCTGCTGCCGACACTGCTGGCGCATGTGATGGAGGCATCAGCCGCCCGCGGCGTCGGATCGGCGCTGGCCTCGATGCTGATCTATCTGTTGATGGCCGTCGTGCTTGTCTTCAAGCCAAAGGGGTTGTTTCCCGCCAATGCGTGAACTGGTCACAGAACATCGTCTCAACATCGTGCTGGCGCTGGTCCTGCTCGGCGGGCCGCTGATCGCGCATTTTGCCGATGAGCCGTTCCTCGTCACACTCGCCACCCGCGCCACCATCCTGGCGCTGGCCGGTGTCGGTCTCAACATCGCACTGGGCCTTGGCGGCCTGGTGTCGTTCGGCCATGCTGCCTTCTTCGGCCTTGGCGGATATGCAGTGGGGATTCTTGCCAGCCATCACCAGAACTACGAACCACTGATGACCGCGCCGTTCCTCATCAACGGCACCAACCAGATGCTGGTGTTGTGGCTGGTGGCGATTGTGGTCAGCGGTCTGGCAGCCCTGGTGATCGGCGCGCTTAGCCTGCGCACCTCGGGCGTCTATTTCATCATGATCACGCTCGCGTTTGCGCAGATGATCTACTACTTCGCCATCTCCTGGCCCGCCTATGGCGGCGAGGACGGCCTGTCGATCTATGTCCGCAATGCCTTTCCGGGGCTCAACACGCTCAGGCCGCTGGACTTCTTCCTGCTTTGCTACGCGGTGCTGATCGTGGTGTTGTTTGCGCAGTGGAAGATGACCGGCGCCCGCTTCGGCATCGCCTTGCAGGCGGTGCGCCAGAACGAGGGCCGTGTGGCTGCTCTCGGCCTGTCGCCTTACAAGATCAGGCTTGCCGCCTTTGTCATCTCCGGCATGGTCACCGGTCTTGCCGGTGCGCTCTATGCCGATCTCAACCGCTTCGTCAGCCCCTCGATGATGTCCTGGCACCTGTCCGGCGAGATCATGGTGTTCATCATTCTGGGCGGTGTTGCGCGGCTGTTCGGGCCGGTTGTCGGCGCCTGCCTGTTCGTGCTGTTTGAACATGCCTTCGGCAGCGTCACCGAGCACTGGCAGTTTTTCCTCGGCGCGGCGCTGCTCGCAGTCGTTCTGTTCGCCCGTGGCGGTTTCATAGGCTTGGTTGCGGGGAGGGTGCGTCATGACTGATCCGGTATTGGCGCTCTCGGGACTGAGCAAATCCTTCGGCGCACTCAAGGTCACCGATGCCGTCGATCTTGATCTGCGTCCGGGCGAGATTCACGCCCTGATCGGCCCCAACGGCGCCGGTAAATCCAGCCTGATCAAGCTTGTCGCCGGTGAACTCGCGGCCGATGCCGGATCGATCCGGTTTGACGGTCGGGAAATCAGCGGGCTTGACCAGATCGCCCGCGCCCGCCTCGGGCTCACCCGCACCTTCCAGGTGTCGTCGCTCATTCCGGAATTCTCCGCACGCGGCAATGTCATGTTCGCAGCCCAGGCCCGGCGCCGTTCGGTGTTTGGTTTTGTCCGCCAGGTCTCCCGCGACAAGGAGTTGATAGGCGAGGCGATGGATGCACTTGAGCGGGTCGGCTTGAACGACCGCGCAGGCGTGCGCGTCAGCGAACTCTCGCACGGCGAAAAGCGTCTGCTGGAAATCGCCATGGCGCTGGCCATGCAGCCGCGCATTTTCCTGATGGATGAACCGATGGCGGGGCTGGGCCAGGAAGGCTCAGCCAAGTTGATCGGTTTCCTCGACAAGCTGCGGACCGAAGCGCCGATCCTGCTGATCGAACACGACATGGATGCTGTGTTCCAGCTGGCCGATCGCATTTCCGTGCTGGTGGCTGGCAAGATTATCGCTCGCGGCAAGGCCGATGAAATCCGCAATCACCCTGAAGTGCGCACCGCCTATCTCGGGGAGGACGCGGCATGAGCCTTCTGCAGGTCAGCAAACTCGAAGCTTTCTACGGCGCCTCGCAGGCGCTGTTCGGGGTCGATCTCGAAATCGCCGAGGGCGAACTGGTGGCGCTGATGGGTCGCAATGGCATGGGCAAGACCACCACCGTGCGCGCCATCACACGGATGCTGCGCACCACGCGCGGCGAGATCCGTTTTGACGGCCGCGATCTGTCTGTCCTGCCATCGTTCCGCGCGGCCCGGCTTGGCATCGGCCTGGCGCCGGAAGGCCGGCGGTGCTTCGCCAACCTCTCGGTGTCAGAAAACCTGATGGCTTCGGCCCGCTCGGGCCCATGGACCATCGACAAGGCGACGGAACTGTTTCCGCGTCTGGGCGAGCGCATGACACAGAGTGCTGCCACCCTGTCCGGTGGCGAACAGCAGATGCTGGCAATTGCGCGTGCGCTGCTGACCAATCCGCGCCTTCTCATCCTTGACGAGGCGACGGAGGGACTGGCACCTGTGGTGCGGCAGGAAATATGGGCGGCCATCGCCAAGCTAAAGCAGGGCGGGCAATCCATCCTGGTGATCGACAAGGCGTTCTCTGAACTCCGCGCCGTCGCCGACCGATGCGTCATCCTCGCCCGTGGCGAGACGGTCTGGACCGGCACACCTGCCGGCCTGACTCCCGAGGTGGAAACCGAATTCCTCGGCGTTTGAGCCAAAGCGGATATGGGGCACAGGAATGGCCCCAGCCTTTGGTTATTCTGCAGCTTCCCGGGTGATCACCAGTTTTGGCGGCGTCCGGCCTGTCTCGGCCTCGAGCCGCGCCAGGCGCTCGCGCAATTCGGCGATCTCTTCGCTGTTCTCGCCGATGGCAACCGTCATCGCCTCGGGTTCCAGCACCTCGACTTCCTCTTCCTTCGGGCCGATGAAGCGGCTGAAGATCCTGCTCAGAAGCCGTGACAGGTCATCCATGATCAGGAAGAACGACGGCACCACAACAAGGCTCAGCACTGTCGAGACGATGATCCCGCCGATCACCGCGATCGCCATCGGTGCGCGGAACGATCCGCCTTCGCCAACGCCGAGCGCGCTTGGCAGCATGCCCGCCGACATGGCGATAGAGGTCATCACGATCGGCCGCGCCCGCTTCTGACCGGCCTCGATCATCGCGCCCACCCGCTCGCGGCCGGTGCGGATAAGCTCAACCGCGAAGTCGACCAGCAGGATGGCGTTCTTGGTGACAATGCCCATCAGCATCAGGATGCCGATCAGCACCGGCATCGACATCGCATTGTTGGTCAGGATCAGGCCGGCTGCCACACCGCCGATGGCCAGCGGCAGCGAGAACAGGATGGTGAACGGCTGGATCACGTCCTTGAACAGCAGGATCAGCACGGTCAGAACCAGCATCAGCCCCATCAGCATGGCGTTGAGGAAGCTTTCCTGCATTTCAGCCTGGACTTCCGCGTCACCCGCTTCCAGCACCTGGACACCGGCCGGTAGTTCGGTGGTCTGGACAATCTCGTTGAACCTGTTCTTCGCGGTGTCCAGCGGCACGCCGATCGGCAGGCTGGCGCCTAGAGTCGCCTGTCTCTGGCGGTTGAAACGGGTGATGGTCGACGGTCCCTGGGTGATGACCACATCGGCCACTGTCTTCAACGGAACCGATACGCCTTTCGAGGTCGCCAGGCGAAGATTGCCGATCCGGTCGATATCGGTCCTGTAGACCGGGGCAAGCTGGACCCGGATCGGGATCTGACGGTTGTCGAGCGAGATCTTGGCCAAAGCCGCGTCGACATCGCCGATGGTGGCGACGCGCACGGTTTCAGCAATCTGCGCCGTGGTTATGCCAAGTCGCGCGGCTTCTTCCAGCCGTGGCCGGATCTGCACTTCCGGCCGGGGGAGCGAGCCTGAAACGCTGACACTCGACAACACGTTTTCGGCTTTCAGCTTGGGCTCGAGAATGGCCACCGCCCGGTCAATGGCCGCGTCATCGTTGGAAATCACGTTGTAGGTCAGGTCGCGTTCGCCACGGTCGTTGAGCTTGTAGGCTCGAATGTCGGGAATGGCGGCCAGCTTCTCGAAGATCTCGGCTTCGATTTCCGCCTGTGTCCGGGTCCGGCCCAGGACTTCCATGCGTGGCAGCGAATCCGACACGAACGGCACCGCTCCCGCCAGGCCGTTGACCACTTTCTTGACAATCGAGTGCTCGATTTTCTCCAGCAGAACGGACACCGAAGCGCGGCGGATATCAACCTCGCCCTTCGGCGAGGTGCCGCCGAGGATGAAGACATTCTCGACATTGTCGACACCGGCGATGATCTGGCGCATGGCTTCGGTGGTGCGGTCGGTGTCTTCCAGCGTGGCACCTGGCGGCAGTTCCACACTGATGCTGACGCGCGAGACGTCTTCCGGTGGCAGGAAAGAACCGGGCACCTGGCCCAGGAAATACACCGCAACCACCAGCGAGCCGATCGCGGCAAACAGCGTGGTGTATCTCCAGCGCAGGGTTTTGGAAATCAGCCAGGTGTAGCCGCGCATCACGGCTCCGCCGCCCTCTTTCTCCTCATGCGCATCGCTGTCGCGCATCAGGTAGGCGGCCATCATCGGCGTGATCAGCCGCGCAACCAGCAGCGAGAACATCACCGCCACGGCCACGGTCATGCCGAACTGGATGAAATACTGCCCGGGAATGCCCGGCATGAATGACACCGGCACGAACACCGCGATGATGGTGAAAGTGGTGGCGATCACCGCCAGCCCGATCTCGTCCGCGGCCTCGACGGCGGCGCGGTAGGGTGTCTTGCCCATGCGGATGTGGCGCGAGATGTTTTCCACCTCGACGATCGCGTCATCGACAAGAATACCGGTCGCAAGCGTGATGGCGAGCAGGCTAACCAGGTTGAGCGAGAAGCCGAGCAGGTCCATGACATAGAATGTCGGGATCGCCGAAAGCGGCAGCGCCACCGCCGCGATCATCGTCGCGCGCCAGTTCCTCAGGAACAACAGCACCACGAGAACCGCCAGTAAGGCGCCTTCGACAAGCGTATGTAGCGCCGATTCATAATTGCCGTAGGTGAAGAACACGGTATCGTCGACCGGAACCAGCTCGACATTGGGATATTCCGCACGGATCTCGTCAAGTGTTTCGGTCACCACTTCGGCAACCGAAATCTCGCTGGCGCCCTTCGAGCGGAAGACGGCAAACGACACCACCTGGTCGCCATTGTATCGGCCGAAGGACCTGAGTTCCTGGTAGGTGTCGTGAACCGTGCCCAGCTCGCTGAGCCGGACATGTCGTCCATTCGCAAGTGCAATGGTGGTGTTGGCCAGTGCAGCCACGTCCCCGGCATCGCCGAGTGTCCGGATCACCTGTTCGCGTGCGCCGACTTCGCCACGCCCGCCGCCGAGATTGGCGTTGGTGGCGCGCACTTGCCGGTTCACGTCGGCAGCGGTGATGCCGTAGGAATCAAGCCGTGCCGGATCCAGCTCAACCCGGATTTCCCGGTCTGCTCCGCCATAGCGGTCAACCTTGCCGACACCGCGCTGGCCCTGCAACGCCCGCTTGATGGTGTCGTCGACAAACCACGAGGCTTCTTCCAGCGTCATGTCCGGTGCGTTGACCGCAAAGGTCATGATTGCCTGGCCTTCAACATCGATACGGGTGACGATCGGCTCTTCCACCGAGGCAGGCAGATCGCCACGCACCCGGTCGATGGCGTCCTTGACGTCCTGCACCGCCTGGTCGGTCGGGACTTCCATGCGGAAGAATACATTGGTGGTGGAAACGCCGTCCGACACAGTGGAAGCGATGTCGTCGACGCCGGTGATACCGGCCACGGCATCCTCGATTTCCTTGGTGACCTGGGCTTCCATCTCCGATGGAGCGGCACCCGACTGCACCACGGTGATGGCCACCAGAGGCACGTCGATATTGGGAAACCGGGTGATCGGCAGCGTCATGAAGGACTGAATGCCGACGATTGTCAGAAGCGCGAATGCCAGGATTGGCGCGATCGGGTTGCGGATGGCCCAGGCGGAAAAGTTCATCTCGGGTGCCTCACTCGGTGATGGCGGCAACTGGGCCGCTGCCGGTTTCTTCCACCGGGGTGATCCGGTCGCCGTCGCGCACGAAGGCGCCGGCCTTGGCGACGATAAGGTCGCCGGCAGTCAATCCGTCGACGATCTCCACACGGCCACCCTCGCGGATGCCGGTGGTGACGGCGGTGCGTTTTGCAATCCCGTCCTCGATCTTGAGAACATCGGCGCCGTCGGGGCCCATGTTCACCGATGTCACCGGCACCGTGATGGCGTCGCGTGTCGCCACGATGATCTCCGCATCGGCAAACATGCCGGCGCGCAAGCCGGCGCTGTCTTCGATTTCGATCCGCGCCATGCCCAGCCGGGTGGTTGTGTTGAGTGTCGGCTCGATCAGCCGGACCGTTCCATTGGTCTGGTTCCGGGCGCCGATGAGGTTGATGATTGCGGTCTGGCCCTTGGCAATCCGGTGCATGTCGGCCTCGGCGATGTCGGCCCGCATTTCCAGCTCTCCATCCCGGATGATGGTGAACAGCGGGCCGGCACTGGCGCTGGCAATCGACCCGACGCGGGCGCCACGGGCTGAAATGATGCCGGAAACCGGCGCCTTGACCTCGGTCCGTTCCAGCCGCAACTCGACATCCTTCATCTGCGCGTCAATCAGTGCGATATCGGCCTGCGCTACCTTGATCGATGCCTCGGCCGAGCGGACCCGTGCGAGCGCCGCGTTGGCTTCGGCCTCGGCCTGTTCGGCCTGCACCGAGGAATAGGTCCCCTGTGCGGCAAGCTGTTTGGCGCGATTGCTCGACTTGACCGCTTCCTGTGCATTCGAGCGGACTTCCACCAATTGCGCCTCGAGCTGGGCGATGGCTGCAACCGCCTTGGCGCGGTTGGCATCGAACTGGCTGCGTTGCAGGATCAGCTGATCCCTGGACAGCGTCGCCAGCACCGATCCCGCCTCGACCCGATCACCGACATCGGCCTTGAGGCTTTCAATCGCCAGACCTTCGACCTGCGGTGCGACCAGCACTTCCTCGACTGCGGTGATGGTGCCGTTGGAAAGGATGCGGTCGGTTATCGGGGCCTCGTTCGCCCTCACCGCAATGATCGCCGGTGGCAATGCGCCTGTTGACGGGGCTTTCTCCGCGTCGACCGCGCCGGCCGGCAGGACCAGGGCAGAGAGAAGCGGCAGGGCGAGGAGCAGGCTGAGAGCAGGGCGCATGGCGGGTCCGGTCATTCGGCGGGAGCGGTTGGGGGAGCGAAGATCGTGTCGTCCAGCGTCGAGAGCACAAGCTCTCCGAGCGCTGCGGATTGGTCAGGTCCCATGGCTTCGCGGGCGCAATACTTGCGCTGGGCGTAGCCATGGATCAGCAGCATCATCAGGTGTGCCCGTGTCTCGAAGATCCTGAGGGCTTCGGCGCTGTCGTCCTGGTGGATCCGGACGAGCGCCTTGACCACGTTGCTGCGCACGGTCTCGTCCATGGTGCGCATCAGTGTGGCGATTTCCTGCGATCTGTAGGACGCCGCCTGGACCTCGCTCCATAACGCCGCGTCTTCGACCGGCAGGGTTTCGATCCGCTCCCGCAGGATTGTCTTGAACATCGCGCCGGGATCCGCTGCGGTCTGAACCGCGTCGAACACGGCCTCGATTTCTTCGAGGTCGCGTTTGACAAGGGCTGTGATGATGGCGTCCTTGGAGGAAAAATACCGGTAGAAATTGCCCACGCTCATCCGCGTCGCCTGGGCGAGGTCCTGCATCGATGTGCCGTCGAAACCGTTCAGGGCGAAAACCGATTTCACCTGGTCGAGGATGTCCGCGGCGCGTTTGCTGGCGATGCTGTGCGTGACGGTGTCCATGGGACGTCCTTGGTTATGTCTTGCTGGATATGCCACCAGGGCAGTCGGCAATTGTGCACGCAGACAGACGGAAAGCGGATTTCCGGTCTCTTCGTGCGGACGAACATAGTGAATGAATATTCATTCATCAAGGTGTTAGCCGGCCGGACCGGCAATTTCCGATGTTGAATGGGTGGTTTTTACTGCCTTGCAAGCCGGCCCCGATCAACATGTCTGGTCCGGAAAGCCCGTTTTACTCAAATTGTTGGAAACACTTAAACGCCTGATTAACCATGCTTTTGCGATTAGTCATCAAAGCTGCTTTATTAGGATTTCGTGAACTAATGGCCCGTTAAGGATCCCACTCTTGAAAGATCCTCCGAATGATACGGAGGCTTGGTAAAATATGTGGGGTGACCATGCACATGATGTGCACTAAATGGCCGGCGCTGTTAGCCGGCTTCCTTGGGCTGACCTTGTTGTGGTTGCCTCTCAGCCTTCAGGCCCAGCTGGTATTGAGCCTTGCAGCGCTGGGCGTAATGTTCTTCGGCATGACCCGGCCGGAAAACACGGTGTTCCGTTTCATCACTTTCGTGTTTTGTGCCGTGCTGGCGTTGCGCTATGCCTTCTGGCGTACGACCGAGACATTGCCGCCGTTTACCGATCCGCTGGATTTCATCCCCGGCTTGCTGCTCTATCTGGCCGAAATGTACTGCCTGCTGATGCTGGCAATCAGTTTCTTCATGCTCGCCGATCCGCTCAAGCGCGTTGCGCCAAAGGTTCGCTCGCTTGAAGAGCTGCCCACAGTGGACGTGCTGATCCCCACCTACAATGAAGACCCGGAACTGCTCGCCGCGACAATCGCCGCTGCCAAGTCCATGATCTATCCGCGCGACAAGCTGTCGATCTGGCTGCTTGATGATGGCGGAACCGATGCAAAGCGAAGCCACAAGGATCCGGCCCAGGCGCTTGCCGCCACCCGGCGCCATCAGCAACTCAAGGCACTCTGCCGCTCCATGGGCGTCAACTATCATGCCCGCGAGAAGAACGATCACGCCAAGGCCGGCAATCTCAATGACGGATTGCGCGTCTCCAAGGCGGATCTGGTTGTTGTCTTCGATGCCGATCATGCGCCGGTGCGCGAATTCCTCAAGGAAACCGTGAGCTTCTTCCGGGAAGATCCGAAGCTGTTCCTGGTGCAGACCCCGCACTATTTCCTCAATCCCGACCCGCTCGAGAAGAACCTGAAGACCTTCGGTTCGATGCCGTCGGAAAACGAGATGTTCTATTCGGTGCTGCAGCGCGGCCTGGACAAGTGGAACGCCTCCTTCTTCTGCGGCTCGGCTGCAGTGCTGCGCCGCAAGGCGCTCGAGACCACCGGTGGCTTCTCCGGCCAGTCGATCACCGAGGATTGCGAAACCGCGCTCAGCCTTCATGCCAAGGGCTGGAACTCGCTCTATGTCGACAAGCCGCTGATCGCCGGCCTGCAGCCCGAGACATTTGTTGCCTTCATCGGCCAGCGCGCGCGCTGGTGCCAGGGCATGCTGCAGATCCTCATTCTCAAGCGGCCGTTCCTCATCAAGGGCCTGACGGTCAGCCAGCGCATCTGTTATGCGGGTATCAACCTGTTCTGGCTGTTTCCGCTGTCGCGGCTGGCGTTCATGCTTTCGCCGCTGCTCTACATCTTCTTTTCGCTCGAGATCTACCAGGCAAACATCCAGGAATTCGGTGCCTATGCGCTGACCTACCTGATCGCCTCCTTTGCCATGCAGAGCTATCTCTACGGCAAGGTGCGCTGGCCCTGGGTTTCCGAACTCTACGAGTATGTCCAGTCGGTCATGCTGGTCGGCTCGATTGTCAGCGTTGTCCGCAATCCGCGCAAACCCACATTCAACGTGACGGCCAAGGGCCAGACGCTTGATTCCAACGGCCTGTCGCCAATTGCGGTTCCCTATTTCGTCATCTTCTTTGTCCTGCTTGCTGCGGCGGTCTATTCGATGTGGCGGCTGGCGACCGAGCCGGTTGCATCCGACCTGCTGATGATTGTCGCCATCTGGAACCTCCTCAACCTGTTCCTGGCAGCTGCCGGTCTGGGTGTGGTTGCCGAACGCCGGGAACTGCGCCGCAACCAGCGCCTTCCCGTCCGTCGTCATGGCCTGCTGCGGCAGGCTGGCCACACCTGGGATGTCATCCTGCTCGACGCTTCGAGCGGCGGCGTTTCGGTTCAGTTCCCCGACCAGGAACCCGTTATCGATCCCGGCTCCGACTGGTCGGGCGAGATCGAGGTCCGTCGGGCCGGGCGGCCGGTTACCTTCCCGGTCACCATCCGGTCGGTCCGTGAATTTGACGGCGTCAATGTCTTCGGCTTCGGCTTCCCGCAACGCAGTCCGCGCACTTTCATGGCCATTGCCGAAATCATGTACTCCGACCAGCAGCCGCTGCAGGACCGCATCAGCCGCCGTCAGGTGCGCCTTGATATCGTTCGCGGAACCCTGCGCTTTGCCGGCTGGAGCATCAGCCAGTCCTTCAGGGCGGTAGGCTATCTCCTCGGATTTGGCCGATCCGAGAAAGTCGCCACCTTCGAGGACGCGCCGATCACCGTGACAAGCAACACTACCCGGATTCCGGGCGAGACCCCGCAGCTGGCTGCGGCGGTCGGGGGAGTCCGCTCACATGCATAAGCTGTTTTCGTCGCTGGCGACGCTCGTTCTTCTGGGGAGTACCGTTGCCCCTTCTGCCATGGCGCAGAGCCTGTTGTCAGACGCACCGGCCGCCAGCCCGACTGCCACTCCAACCGAAAACCCGGTCGTCTCGCTGCAGGGGCTGGGGCAGAGCACCATCCTGTCGACCCGGCCGGCCCAGGCCCTCGTGACGGCAGCGGGGCGGGATGCCAACCTGGCCGCGTTCGAGCAGCCCCGGTCTGCACTCAGGCTTGAAGGCGAAGATGATGTCATCAACCTTACCTTCCTGCTCGATGCGCAGAACATCGCCGCTGGCGGTGATCTCGTCCTTGCCTACCGCAACGCCGTTTCGGTGATGCCGGAAAGTTCGCTTGTCTCGGTCATGGTCAACGGAGCACAGGTAGGTGAATTCCCGGTCCGTTCGCCATCGGGATTTGACACCCAGTCCATCGCCGTCCCGTCTTCGGTGCTGCGCGCCGGGGTCAATCAGGTCCGTTTGCGCGCGGTCCAGCGTCACCGGGTCGATTGCTCGATGGAAGCGACCTACGAACTCTGGACAGAATTCGACGGGCAAATGTCGGGGTTTCGGTCCGGCTCGGCGATCGGATCGGACAATTTTGCCAGCCTGCGCACCGTCGGCCGCAACGGCCGCGGGCTGACCGATTTGCGGTTGATCCTGCCGCAAGGATCGGGCGAGGCGGCATTGAATCGCGCCGCGCCGATGATCGAAACCCTCGCGCTGGCGCTCAATCGTGATGATGTTTCGGTGACCGTTGCCGAAACGCCTGGCACGGGACCGGGCATCGATGTGCTGCTCGCGTCCGACGATGATGAACCATCCTTACAGGCCATCTCCGGAGATACCCCGTACGGGCTGTCAATTGCCGCCGGCGCGGATCCTGCCCGCCGCAAGGTGGTGCTGCGCTCCGCCAATGGGAACGAGATTTCCGCCATGTTGCTGGACGCCATAAGCGGGCCGCTCAAGCCGGTGCTGGACAGCGGTATTCGCGCACAGCGACCGGGCGAGATCCGCACCGAAGCTTCCACGTCCTATACGCTTGCCGATGCCGGATATGTTCCCGCACCTTTCAGTGGCCGCCTGTTCCGGACACGCTTCGACATGATCATGCCGGCCGATTTCTATCCCGCCGAATACGCCACGCTTGACCTGGCGCTGCATGCTGCCACATCGCCGGGCCTCAAGCCGACATCGCAGTTGCTGGTCCGGGTCAACGACCAGATCGTCAAGAGCCTGCCGATGCGCGATGCCGACGGCGAGGTGTTTTCGGGTCGCAGGCTGGAACTGCCGCTCAGGGCATTCCGCCCCGGCCGCAACCAGATCGAACTACTGGCCGAGCTGGAGCGCCCTGCAGACGATCGCTGCATTTTTGTCGAGCGCAATGAAACCGTGCCGCGCTTCATTCTCCTCGACACCACCGAAATCCGGGTCCCGGCGCTTGCGCGGGTGGCCCGTTTGCCTGAACTGGCGGCATTGGCCGGAACGGCCTATCCCTATGAAGGATCCGCTGCCGTCAGGGTTCACGCGATGAAACCTGACGCGGCTTCCATCTCCACCGCGCTGACGATGATTGCCAAGATGAGCATCGCCGCCCGGGCTCCCTTGCTGGCGCAACTCAGCTTCGGAGCGCCCAAGGCCGGCGCCGCAGGGAATGCTCTGGTGATCGCATCCAGGGTCGCCGCCGATGAACTGTCGCAATCAGGGTCGGGTGGTCTTCTCCCTGTTGCCCGGGCGATAGATTTCACCAGCGGTTTTGACGAAATCGATCCGATGGCAACGGCGTCGGTCAATCTGCCCGGTGCGGCTATCCCCTTGGCAATGACCACCGATCCGGCGGCCCTGCTCGATGCCTTCCGCCAGACAACCCGCAACAGCGGCGAAGGTGGAACTTTTTCGAGCCGCCTGACATCGACGGTCAACGATTTCTTCCGGTCCTTGCGGCAATGGCTCAACTATCAGAACGGCACGGATGCCGCGTCCATGACCGATCCGCGCCGCAAGGCGGTTCTCACCCAGCAGCCGAATGATTCCGGCGACGGGACCGTGACATGGCTGACGGCAGAAACCGCGCTCGACATGAGTGAAGTCTCCGAAATGCTGTCCGATCCGGCGGTGTGGAACCGGATGGAAGGTGAAAGCGTGGTGTTTGATCTCGATGCGCGAACAATCCGGACCGTTAAGCCCGAGAGTTATTTCGCCCACGATCTCAACGACTATGGTCCCGGCAACTTGCGCCGGATCGCAGCGGCCTGGTTCTCCGATCACTTCCGGATCTACGTGGTGCTGGTTATCGCGCTGATGGCGGTTTTTGCCATCTGGCTCGGCCGCATGGTTCCGGGTTCAGGCGTGAGGACAGACCGATGAGAGCTGTTGATTGTCACACCGGCCGGAGATCAGGCACACGCTCGAAAGCATGGGCCATCGCCCTGTCCGGAGCCAGCCTGCTGGTGCTGGCCGGCCTTGTCCCTGTGGCAGCGGAGGATTCCGCGCAGTTGCTGATCGCGCCCGCCGCCAAGCCCATTCCCGTGGATCAAGCGCCTGTCTCTGGCGGGTTGATTGTGCCCGGCCAGAAGCAGGCACAGCCGGTGGCGGCCAATCGGCCCGCGCTCGATCCGGTTGAAACCGCGGCACTGTATTATTACGCCAAGCAGCGCCAGACAGAGCGGGTTGAGGCAGAAATCGCGCGGCTGCAGGTGCTGTATCCCGGCTTCACGCCGCCGCAGGATCTCTACATCGCCGCAGACGCGGTGGTTCCTGACGAGACAAGTCTGTGGGCGATGTATGCCGCCGACGATTTCACCGGCATCGACGCCGAGATCGTCCGCCGCAAGGCCGAAGAGCCGGACTGGGAACCGACCGGGGATTTTCAGGGCAAGCTTGCGCGCAAGAAGCTGCGCGTTCGCATGAGCGAACTGGCACAGGCCGAGGACTGGCTGGGCCTGCTCGATATGTCGGCAGGCATCGATCCGGCAAGCGAAACCGACGTGGACCTCGTCTGGATGCGCATAGATGCGCTGTCAGCCGTTGGTGACCGCGACGGGCTGGCGCGTGCCTTCCGCGGGCTGCTTGTCCGCGACGGCGCCGGCCGGCTGTCCGACGAGCATCTGGTTGTCAGCCTGCAGAAGGCGCTCCGGGATTTCCCCGTCTCCGAGATCCGGACCCTGGCTGCAACCCTGTGGCCAGACCAGTCGGCGGATTATCTCCCGGCGGCGCTGCGGCTTGATATGGCACGCAAGCAGATAGCCGAATTCAACGGGAGCAAGGACGCCGCACCCGTGCCGCAGGACCAGCTGCGGCTGCTTTTTGTTGAGGCAAGGAACAGCCTGCAGCCTGAAGACCTGTCGCTTCTCGGCTGGCATGAGCTCAAGGCCGAACGGCCCGCCGTGGCAGAAGAATGGTTCTCCCTTGCCATGCAGCAAGCGCCCGGTCCTGAAATTGCCAAGGGCATGTATCTGAGCCTTTACCGGCAGGGAGACGAGAAGCGCTCCGGCGAGTTTGCCTCCAGTCACCTGGCTGATCTCTCAGATGATCCGGTCTTCCTGATGAACGTGCTCTCGCCCCGCTTCGGAACGCCTGATGCGGCCGCTCCGGGCGAGGAGGTTATCCGCGCCTATTCGACCGCCATTCTCGAAACCGGCGCAGCCGATCACGCCGAGATTCTCGGCTGGTATGCCTACAATTCCGGCCAGTTTGAAGCCGCCGAAGCCTGGTTCCGGCAATCCCAGGACTGGGAGGCTTCGGCCGACCGTCTCAAGGGGCTGGCGCTGAGCCTTTTGCGGCGCGACCGCAAGAAGGAATATGCCGCCCTGAAAAGCCGCTTCGGCGATGCCTATCCGGATATCTGGCCGGAAATAGCATCGGCATCCGCGCCCAAGACGCGCAAGGTGGCCTCCGTCGGTGAACCCGCTGCGGGCGTCAAGGCAAGCTATCTCAAGCATCTTGATGGGAAGAATTATTCGGCCTGCCTGCGCGATCTCGACCGTATCGGCCAGGCTGCCACCAAGCCGTCGATCATGGTGATACGCGGCTGGTGCGAACTCGGCCTGAAGCGGTTCGGTGCCGCGCGGTCTTCCTTCGAGAGGGCCATGCAAGGTTCCGGACAGGTTCGGCTCGATGCGGTCTATGGCGCCGGACTGGCAATGCTCGGTGCGCGCATGACCGACGATGCGGAAGCCCTGATCGCGGCCTGGCCCCTGGCGCCCGCCCGGGAGCGGGAACTCAAATCCGAAATCTACGTCCAGCGGGCCCGCTCGTCCTACGATCACAAACAGTACGGCCGGACCCTTGCCGCACTCGATGCCCGGGCCGCGATCGTTGCCGAACCCCGCGATCTCACGCAGATGCGCGCCTGGGCGCATCACCATCTCGGCCAGACCGACCGGGCGAAAGCAATTTTCCGTCAGCTCAACATGGTCATTCGGGATCCCGGCGCCATCGCGGCGCTTGAGGTGATCAGCAACCAGGGTGGGAGATGAATTCCATGATGTCCCGCTTCATGGCCATCATGGTCGTCATACTCTCCGCCTCAGGCTGCACAACCGGGGTTGATACCTCGCTGTCGACCGGATCGCTCAAGCCGCAAGCGCCAACGCTGATTGCCGATGTTGCGCCCGAATATGCTGCAGCCTACCTGCCGCAGGCTGCAGGTGGCATCGAGGCCGTCAGGCAATCCTCAAAACCGGATCAGGTTTTTCAGACCGTTCTCTATCCCAACCCGGGATATGCGGCCGGCGAGAACAGCCTTTCGGTGTCGATCGCACCGCCGTCCTCCGGCCGGTCCTACTACCAGGCGCCGACTAGGCGGGAAATCGTGGGTGAAATGCGCACCGCATTGCCGGACGTGGCGATGGCGATCGCTGCGGCTCCGGGGCAGAACCAGCAGGGGGCGTTCGGGTATGCCATCGGCCGCAGTGCTGGCGGCGATGCCTGCATTTTCGCCTGGCAGATCGTTGAGGACATCAGCCGGTCCGGCCAAACCGGTTGGAGCAAATTGGCCCGCTCCCGCTATGCCGCCAAGATCAGGCTTCGCTACTGCCATCCTGAAATGAGCGAGGCCGGGCTGGTTTCGCTGGTGAGCGGCCTGCGGCTGCGCGAGGTTTCCGCCACGACGATTGAAATGCTGCGCTTTGCAGAGGGCTCCGGCGTATCCTCGCGCCAGGGCTACGCGAGCAGCCCGGTAGAGGAGCGGCCTGCGGCCAAACCGGTGACGGTTGTTGCACGGTCGGTCAAAAAGCCGGTCGTCGCGAAAGGCGAGAGCCGGACAACCAACGCTTCCAGGGTACTCATGCCCGGTGAACTGCAGGCCGTCACCGAGGCTCAACCGGGCAAATCTGCCGCGGTTTCCCGGACCCAGACAAGTGCCGTGACGAAAACCAGGTCAGCGGTCGTGCCGTTGCCCGGGGATCTCTAGGGCGGGTCACTATTCCAGGTCGGAAACGGAAGAGGCGGCCCGAAAGCCGCCTCGTAAAAACATTGGTCCGGCTTATTCCGCCGCGTTGGCATACTCCGACATCGGCGGGCAGGAGCAGACCAGGTGACGATCGCCATAAACATTGTCGACCCGGTTGACCGGGGCGAAATACTTGGCATTGCGGTTGGCGCCGGCCGGGAAGCAGGCGGCTTCGCGATCGTAAGGCCGGTCCCAGGGGCCGACCAGATCCTCGATCGTGTGCGGCGCATTCTTGAGCGGGTTGTTCTCCCGGTCCATCCGGCCGTCCTCGATGGCCCATGCCTCGTCGCGGATCGCCAGCATGGCCGAGCAGAACCGGTCGAGTTCGGCTTTGACTTCCGATTCGGTCGGCTCGATCATCAGCGTTCCGGCCACCGGCCAGCTCATGGTCGGGGCGTGGAAGCCGCAGTCGATCAGCCGCTTGGCAATGTCATCGACGCTGACCCCGGCGCTTGCTGCCAGCGGCCGCGTGTCGAGAATGCACTCATGCGCAACCCGTCCCGATGCCGAGGTGTAGAGCACGTCGTAAGCACCCTTCAGCCGTGCGGCGATGTAGTTGGCGTTGAGAATCGCGATCTTGGTCGCCTGGGTCAGGCCTTCGCCGCCCATCATCAGGCAGTAGGCCCACGAGATCGGCAGGATCGAAGCCGAACCGAACGGAGCGGCCGAAACCGCACCGGGCTTGCCATCGGTTTCTGAATGGCCCGGCAGGTAGGGTGTCAGGTGTGCCTTGACCCCGATTGGCCCCATGCCCGGTCCGCCGCCGCCATGCGGAATGCAGAAGGTCTTGTGCAGGTTGAGATGGCTGACATCGGAGCCGATGTCGCCCGGCCGTGCCAGCCCCACCAGCGCGTTGAGGTTGGCGCCGTCGAGATAGACCTGGCCACCATGCTTGTGGGTAATGGCGCAGACTTCCGCCGCCGTCTCCTCGAACACCCCGTGGGTGGACGGATAGGTGATCATGCAGGCGGCGAGATTGTCCGAGTGCAATTCGGCCTTGGCGCGGAAATCATCGAGATCGATGTCGCCGTTCTCGCGGGTGCCGACCGCGACCACGGTCATCCCCGCCATCTGTGCCGAGGCCGGATTGGTGCCATGCGCCGAAGTCGGGATCAGGCAGACATGCCGGTGACCTTCGCCATTGGCGCGGTGATAGCCGCGGATCGTCATCAGCCCGGCGAACTCGCCCTGCGCGCCGGAATTGGGCTGCATCGAGATCGCGTCATAACCGGTGATCTGGCACAACTTGTCCGACAGATCGTCGATCATCTGCTTGTAGCCGAGCGCCTGGTCGGCGGGGGCAAAGGGATGGATGTCCGCAAATTCCGGCCAGGTGATCGACAGCATTTCCGCTGTCGCATTCAGCTTCATCGTGCATGAGCCGAGCGGGATCATCGTCCGGTCGAGCGCCAGGTCCTTGTCCGACAGCCGACGGATGTAACGGGTCATCTCGCTTTCGGCGCGGTTCATGTGGAAGATCGGATGCTCGAGATAGCTTGACTGCCTGACCAGCGGATCGGCAATGACCGGCTCGGCGAGCATGTCGTTGAACTTGAGGTTTCCGCCAAAGGCGCGCCAGACGGCTTCCACCGTTTCCGGGCGCGAGACTTCGTCCAGCGCAATGCCGATGCGGTCGTCGCCGACCTTGCGCAGGTTGATGCCTTCGCGCTGTGCCGCTTCCAGGATCTCGGCCTGACGGCCCTCTGCGAACACGGTGACGGTGTCGAAGAAGATCGCCGGATCAATGATGAAATCGAGCTGCTTGAGGCCCGCGGCCAGCGTCGCCGCCTTGATGTGGATACGGCCGGCAATGGCGCGCAGTCCGACGGGACCATGGAACACCGCATACATAGAGGCGATCACCGCCAGCAGCACCTGGGCGGTGCAGATGTTCGAGGTCGCCTTCTCGCGGCGGATATGCTGTTCGCGGGTCTGCAATGCCAGCCGGTAGGCCTGGTTGCCGCGCGCATCGACGGTGACGCCGACCAGCCGGCCGGGCATCGAGCGCTTGTAGGCATCCTTGACCGCCATGTAGGCAGCGTGCGGACCGCCATAGCCGACAGGAACGCCAAAACGCTGCATCGAGCCGATGGCGATGTCGGCGCCCATTTCGCCGGGCGACTTGAGCAAGGTCAGCGACAGCGGATCGGCTGCGACGACGGCGATCGCCTGGTGTTCGTGCAGTGTCGCGATCACGTCGGTGAAATCGTGCACGTGGCCAAAGGTGCCGGGATACTGGAAGACTGCGCCGAACACCTCGCCGGGCTCAAGCTCGGTGAAGGGATCGCCGACGATGACGTCCCAGCCGAGCGGCTCGGCGCGGGTGCGGATCACGTCGATGGTCTGCGGGTGGCAGTGGTGATCGACGAAGAACGCGGTCTTCTTCGATTTCGACGCCCGCTCGGCCATCGCCATGGCCTCGGCCGCAGCCGTTGCTTCATCGAGCAGCGAGGCGTTGGCGATGTCGAGCCCGGTGAGGTCGGCAACCATGGTCTGGAAGTTCAAGAGCGCCTCGAGCCGGCCCTGGCTGATTTCCGGCTGGTAGGGCGTGTAGGCCGTGTACCAGGCCGGGTTTTCGAGAATCGTGCGCTGGATCACCGGCGGCATGATGGTGCCGTGGTAGCCCTGACCGATCAGCGAGACCATCACCTTGTTCTTCTTCGCCGTCGCCCTGAGGTGGTCGAGCACCTCGCGCTCGCTCATGGGATCGCCGAACGCCAGCGGCGCTGTCTGGCGGATCGATCCCGGCACGGTCTCGTCGATCAGCGCATCCAGCGACGCGGCCCCGACGGTCTTGAGCATCTCGGCGATCTCCGCCGGTGACGGGCCGATGTGGCGGCGGTTGGCGAAGTCGTAAGGATTGTAATCGGTCAGTTTGATGGTCATGGTCTGTCTCAGCCGATCATTGCTTTGTAGGCGGCTTCATCCATCAGTTCGTTGGCGGCAGCCGCATCATCAAGCTTGAGCTTGAAGAACCAGCCTGCGCCGGCGGGGTCCGAATTGACCAGCGACGGATCGTCGACGATCGCCTGGTTGACCTCGGTGACTTCGCCTGCGAGCGGGCTATAGACATCCGATGCCGCCTTCACCGATTCCACGGTCGAGGCTTCTCCACCCTTTTCAAGCTTGGCGCCGACTTCCGGCAGTTCGACAAACACCAGGTCGCCGAGCTGTTCGGCGGCGTGTTCGGTGATCCCCACGGTGGCGACGTCGCCCTCGATCTTGAGCCATTCGTGGTCTTCGGTGAATTTGAGCATGGTGCTGTTCCTGTACTGATTTAGCGTTTGTAGGTGGAGGGGACGAAGGGCAGGGCGGCAACGGCGCATTCCAGCCGCTTGCCGCGCACTTCGGCATAGATCGGCGTGCCGGTAGCGGACAGCGCTGTGGGCACATAGCCCATGGCCACCGGGCCACCGGCGCTGGGGCCGAACCCGCCCGACGTGACGGTGCCGATGGCTTCGCCGCCGCTGTCCGCCGCAAAAAGCTGGGCGCCCGCGCGCACCGGCGCCTTGCCGGCGGACTGCAGGCCGACCCGGATGCGCGATGCACCGGTCTCGAACTGGCCGAGGATCACGTCGGCGCCCGGAAAGCCGCCTTCACGTGCGCCACCGCTGCGCCGCACCTTCTGGATTGCCCATTTCAGATTGGCTTCCACCGGCGTGGTGGTCTGGTCGATATCATTGCCGTAAAGGCAGAGCCCGGCTTCTAGCCGGAGTGAATCGCGCGCGCCAAGACCGATCGGCGCGACATGTTCATCTGAGAGAAGCAACCGGGCGATGCGGTCGGTTTCCTCTGCCGGGATCGAGATCTCGTAGCCGTCTTCGCCGGTGTAACCCGAGCGCGATACCACCACCGGAACCCCGGCGATTTCCAGATCGGCCACGTCCATGAACAGCATGTCTTCCGCTTTCGGCGCATAGGAGGACAACACGCCTTCCGCAGCCGGCCCCTGCAGCGCGATCAGCCCGCGGTCGAACTGCGCTTCGATTTCGCAGCTGTCCGAAAGGGCTGCCTCGATGCGGGCCAGGTCCTCATGCTTGCAGGCGGCGTTGACCACCAGGTAGAGATGGTCACCACGGTTGGCGACCATGAAATCATCTTCCAGCCCGCCCTTGTCATTGGTGAACAGCCCGTAGCGCTGGCGTCCGGGCTTGAGATCCGCGACGTCGACCGGGGTGATCTTTTCGAGCGCCAGCGCGGCATCACGAATGTCGCCGCTTTTGGCGCGGATCAGGATCTGCCCCATATGCGAGACATCGAACAGGCCGGCATTGGCGCGGGTGTGCAGGTGCTCCTGCATGACACCCATCGGATACTGGATCGGCATGTCGTAACCGGCAAAACCGGCCATGCGCGCGCCAAGCTCGAGATGCAGGGAATGTAGGGGCGTTTTAAGAAGGTCAGCTGTGGTGTCCACGCTGCAGTCTCCATCTGGGTGCGGGCAAAGTGCGCGCACGGGCCAATCGTCAAGCGTTGAACGCTTTAAAACAGCCCCCTCTGTCCTTTTGCCTGAGATTGTTATCCCTTCGGCAGACGCTTCACGCGCCATTCTCCAGAGTCCTAATGTTCCGTTGGTCCTTTTGCCTGAGAGTTTCCGGGGCGGTTGCTCCTTCGGCACCGGATCGCTCCGGCTTCTCCCAACGGGATGGCAATACCTATGCCGAATTGCGTACGGAAGGCAAGAGGGGCGAAGGGCAAGTCGGCCATTGGTTGCGTGATTTTCGGTCCCCGGCGGGCTTCAGATCATACGATCTTTTCTGGCGGACATGGCAAGGCTTTCCCGCTTGTGTTCCGAAAGGCTGGAGTAGCCTAAGGATTGCTTTTGTGACGCTTATGCCGAATATGACCATATGATCTTGCAAGGCAGGCCATATGGCATTACGTTGTCTGGTAGTCATTCAGGAGCGATCGATGGAAAATCTTGTCACGGAACGCGTTGCGCCGGACCGCCAGGCGGTGGGGCTCAAGGCTTTTGCGCGGATCGCCGATGACTGGTCGTTGACGCTGCGGGAAGCAGCCATGCTTGCCGATATGTCAGAGTCCACATGGAAACGGGCAAAGCGGCCGGGTTTTGCCGGCGATCTCACGCATGACCAGATGCTGCGCCTCAGCGCGCTTGTCGGCCTCTACAAGTCGCTCGAACTTTACTTCAACGAACCGATTTCGCGCCAATGGGTCAAGCTGCCCAACCGGGGCCCGGAATTCGACGGCGCACGGCCTGTCGATGCGATGATCGCTGGCGGCTTGCCGAAGATCCTGCGCGTGCGCGGATATGTCGACGCCCTCAGGGGCGGTGCGTGAAGATCAGCCCGGTCAATGACCGCGCTCTGGTCCGCCTTATTCCGGAGACGCGCCACAAGCCGCCCGTCCTGCGCGGGCTTGTCGACAGTGATGAAGAAGCGGCGATCCTAGCCGAGCTCGAGGGGGAGACCAGCGCCCGCCTGATCGCCGAGCGCCAGGGCAGCGCCGCAATTGACCGCCGCGAACTGGCCTTCGCCCGGCGTGCCAAGGATCTCAAGCTGTTCGGCCAAAGCCACATCAATGCCGCCTTCACCTACACACGGCCAACCGGCAACCGGTTCAACAACGGTGACCGGGGCGCCTGGTATTGTGCATGGGACATGCTGACCAGTGCGCAGGAGGTGGGCTTCCACAGGACCCGCGAACTGGGCTTCATTGGCCGCTACGAGGATGAGGCGCGCTATGTCGAGCTTCTTGCCGATTTCATCGGTGACTTTCCCGATCTGCATGGTCAAGCGCACGCGGCGCTCGATCCGGATCCCGCGGCGGGCTACCCGGCAGGGCAGGCGCTGGCCGCGGATCTGCGGCGCGAAGGCCACCGCGGGCTGATCTATCCATCGGTGCGCCACAAGGGCGGCCGCTGCTTCGTCGCTTTCGATCCCGGCATTGTCCAGAACGTGCGTCCGGGTGCGAGTTGGAAACTGGCATGGAGCGGAACGCCCGAATTTTCGGTGGAGGGGATCTGAATCCGCCGGGAAAATGCCGCGTCAGTTCGCAATCGACCGCAGCCCCTTACGATCGGTTTTCCATCCAGTCGCGGTCGATGGTGCCTTCCTGGGCCTTGTGGAAATACTGGCTAGCCACAAGCCAGCCCTTCACGGGGCGCAAGGGAGGGACGCAGGTCAACAACATCAGCGGGACGGTGGTAAGAAAATGTACCCACCACGCCGGCTCGTAATTGATCTGCAGCCAGAGCGCAAAAATTGTACTTGGGATGCAGGCGAACATCATGATGAAAAATGCCGGTCCGTCAGCTGGGTCGGCAAACGAGTAGTCGAGACCGCAGGCTTCACATTCGGGACGGAGCGTCAGGAAGCCTTGAAATAGGTGCCCGTTCCCGCAGCGTGGGCAGCGTCCCTTAATGCCGGTTCGGACAGGTTCAAGCGGTGGCCATTCGCGTTCGCTGTGCATCGGGCTTCCTTTCGTGATCTGTGCGCGACCATTCGCGACATGAGGAGACCGTGCTTTGATTTGAATACCGGTTCGGCCATCGACATGTGCGATCAATCTCAAATTGTATGTATAATGTATGCCATAAATGTCAAGTGTATGGATATGTGTCCCGTTGTCTTTCAGACAACCATCGAAAATGCGGCGGGCGACTGGCCCAAGAGATCGGCAACTACCTGCAGGCTCTTTGAGAGGTCTTCGCGACTATCGGGCGCTCCAAGGCCCAGCCTTACCGCCTCAGGGGCGGTACCCAGGGCGAATGCATCACTCGCAACAACGCTGATGCCTTCTGATCGCAGGCGCAAAGAAAACTCAGCCCGGGTCCATGGTGGCGGGAGGGCCAGCCAAGCATGGAAGCCTTGTGGATCCAAACTGACATTCCGGGCTGGAAGGATGCGGGTCGCAATGGATTGGCGTGTGGCAGTCTCACGCCGGATGGCCGCCACCACGGCTTCGGCGATTCCATATTCAATCCAGTGCGATGCGATCGCAGCGGTCAAGGGAGATGCCATTGAGGCGGTTGCCCGGATTGCGTTGTTCACTGTCGACGTTGCGCTGCCTTCCGGCGCGACCAGATAGGCGATGCGCAGCGCCGGCGCGACGCATTTGGCAAGGCCGGCAATATGATAGACCAGTTCGGGAGCAAGGCTTGCCAGCGGGGGCAACGGGGTCACCGGCAGTGCGCCGTAGGCATCGTCCTCAATGATGGGAACCTGATATCGACGTGCGATGTCGACAATAGCATGGCGTCTCGCCATTGGAAGCGTTGCCGTCGTGGGATTCTGGAGGGTCGGGGTGCAGTAGAGCGCCTTTGGCTTTGTATTGAGGCAGGCGTGCTCGAATGACTCAGGAATGAGGCCTTCCTCATCCATTGCCACAGCTGCAAGGTTTACTCTCAGATGGGCGGCAACCGAGCGGATCCCGGGATAGGTCAGGGCCTCTGCCAATATGGTCTCCCCGGGCGCTGCCAGAATGCCGACCAGCGCGAGCAGTGCGCCTTGGGCTCCAGGACAGATCAGGACGCGGTCGGGCGTAACGCCGTCGAGGCGCGAAGACAGCCAAAGTGCTCCGGCCTCTCTGTCTCGACGCGCTCCGCCTGCCTCCTGGTAACGCATCAACAGATCGATGCCATCCGACGTTTCGAGGTTGCGGATTCCCTCCCACATGCGCGAAACCAGTTCAGCTTCATCAAAACGCGGAGGCAGGTTCATGCTCATGTCGACAAGTCCGCTTCGCACCGGCCGTCTTGCCGCGGAATGCTTTTTTCGGACATAAGTGCCCTGTCCAACCTTGCCCTCGACAAGTCCGCGTTTGCTTGCCTCGGCGTAGGCGCGGCTGACCGTCGTGAAATCGATCTCCAAGGCTTCAGCCAAGGCGCGTTGCGGGGGAAGCCGGTCACCTGCCACGAGCTTGCCGGATATGATATCGGCAGACAGCGCATCCGTGATCGCGAGATAGAGCGGCCCGTCCGCCTTCCGTATGGTCGGGCACCAGGCAATCTTGGAATCCGTTTTGGCCATCACAATACCTCGGTTTGAAATTATATGGATATTGTATGGAGTTCAATTTAAAGGCAAGTCGTCCCTTTGCCTCAGGGCGAGGCGTCTGACGCGCCCGCGCGTAGGCGCTGCTTATTTCTCCGCGACAACAGCGCCGCGCTCGATTGCGGTTGATCGCGCCAGCCGCCGCATCCGCATGTCGCGCAACTGGCTCACCACCAGCGCCACGAAGAAGAAGCCTGTCATCATCAACACCATGGTCGGCGCCGGTTCGCTGTCGATGTGGTAGCTCAAAAAGATACCGATCAGTGCGCTCAGGATCACGGAGCCGACCGCGACACTCAGCATACCCACGAAAGTGCGGGCAACCAGGAAAGCGATGGCGCCGGGCGCGACCAGCAGCGCGATCGACAGGATGATGCCGACGGCTTTCAGGCTGGCGACGATCATCAGGGCGATGGCCGTCAGCAACCCGTAATGCAGCCATCCGGTCTTCAGCCCGATGGCCCGCGCGTGCAGTCCGTCGAAAGCCTGGGCGACCAGATCGCGCCACTTGATCAGCAGGAAGCCGCCGCACAGTGCGGCCAGAATTGCGGTCGCGCCGATATCCGACCAGCTGACGCCGAGCATGTCGCCGAACAGGATGTGATCGAGATGCAGGCTGGAGCGAACGCTGACATGCAGCACAATTCCGAGCCCGAACATGCCGGAAAACACGATACCCATCACCGTGTCTTCCTTCACCCGGCTGTTGGCGTTGAGCCAACCGGTGGCGACCGCGCAGAACAGGCCTGCGGCAAAGGCGCCGATTACCAGCGGCAGGCCGGCGATATAGGCCATGACGATGCCCGGCAGCACCGCGTGGCTCATCGCGTCGCCCAAAAGCGACCAGCCCTTGAGCACCATCAGCGAACTCATCGCCGCCATCGGCAGCGCGATCAGGAAGGTGATCAAAAACGCCTTCTGCATGTAGGCGAAGCGGAACGGGTCGATGAAGAAGTCGAGCACAGCGTCCATCATGCCGCTCCCGTTTCGGTGCTCGCACTGCGCGCCTTGGCCCGCTGGGCCAAAATTCCGTGCCGCGGGGCAAAGACGAAGGCCAGAAGGAACAGCCCGGTCTGCAGCATGATCACCACGCCGCCGGTGGCGCCATCGAGGAAATAGCTGAGATACACCCCGACAAACGAGGTGATCGAGCCGATCGCCACGGCAATGACGATGAGCCGCGGGAACCGGTCGGTGAGCAGGTAGGCAGTCGCACCCGGCGTCACCACCAGCGCGATCACCAGGAACGCCCCGACGGTCTGCATCGCGGCAACGGTTGAGGCCGCCAGCAGGGTGAAGAACACAGCCTTCAAAAGATCGGCGCGGATGCCGATGGTCCGCGCATGGCTTTCATCGAAGAACACCAGCATCAGGTCCTTCCAGATCAGGGTGAGCACGGTGAGCGTCACCACGCCGATGATGATCAGCTGTGTCGTGTCTGCCGGCGTGATCGCCAGCACATTGCCCAGCACGATGGTCTGCACATTGATCGGCGTTGGCGAGATCGACACCATGAACAGCCCGAGCGCGAAGAACGAGACGAAGATCATGCCGATGATCGCATCTTCCCGCAGCCTTGTGCGGGCGCGGATGGCAAGCATCGCGGCAGCGGCCAGGCCACCGGCCAGGAACGCGCCGGCCGCAAACGGAAGGCCGAGCATGTAGGCGCCGGCAACGCCGGGCACGATCGAGTGCGACAGCGCGTCGCCGATCAGCGACCAGCCCTTGAGCATCAGGTAGCACGACAGGAATGCGCAGATCGCCCCGGTCAGCGCCGACACCCACATGGCGTTGACCATGTAGCCGTAGCTGAAGGGCTCAAGCAGATAGCTCATGCAACGCCATCCTTGTCCGCGTTCCGGCTCTTGGCGGCGCTTTTGCCCTTGCGGTCGTCTTCCCCGTAAATAACGAAGGGACGCTCGTCATCGGTGAGCACGGTCACCTGCCGCTGGTCATCATCATCATGCAGATCCTCGCCGCCGAGAACGAAATGCCTCAGCACACCGCCAAAGGCCTTCTGCAGGTTGGCTTGCGTGAACACCTCGCTGGTCGGACCCTCGGCCAGAACGCTGCGGTTGATCAGCACCGCCCGGTCGCAGAATTCCGGCACGCTGCCGAGATTGTGGGTCGAAACCAGCATCACCCGGCCTTCCGCGCGCAGATCCTTGAGCAGATCGATGATCTGGTTCTCGGTGGTGACATCGACGCCGGTGAACGGCTCGTCGAGCAGGATCACCTGGCCTTCCTGCGCCAGCGCCCGGGCGAGAAACACGCGCTTCTTCTGTCCGCCGGACAGTTCGCCGATCTGGCGTTTGCGGAACGCGGTCATGCCCACCCGTTCAAGGGATTCATCGACCGCGACACGGTCCTGCGGGCGCGTCATCCGGAGGAAGTTCATGTGGCCGTAGCGGCCCATCATCACCACATCCTCGACCAGAACCGGGAATGCCCAGTCGATTTCCTCGCTTTGCGGCACATAGGCCACAAGATTGCGCCTGAGCGCTTCCTTCACGGTCAGCCCCATGATGCTGATCTCGCCGCTGGCCAGCGGCACGAAACCCATCAGCGATTTGAACAGGGTCGACTTGCCGCTGCCGTTGATGCCGACCAGTGCGGTGATCGAGCCTTTCGGCACCGAGAACGAGGCGCCATCAAGTGCCCGGTTGCCATTGCGGTAAATGACGGAAACGTCCTTGACGTCGAGCCCGGTCATGTCGGCAGCGAGGTTTTCAGCGGGTGTGCTCATGGTTTGGCCGTCAGCCCCGTGACAATGGTTTCGGAGGTTACCCTGAGCAGGTCGAGATAGGTGGGAACCGGCCCGTCAGGCGTCGAGAGTGAATCCACATACAGCACGCCGCCATAGGCGATGCCGGTCTCGCGCGCCACCTGCTGGGCAGGTTTCGGCGAGACGGTGCTTTCCGAGAATATCACCGGCACATTGTTTTCGCGGATCAGGTCGATGATGCGGCGCACCTGCTGCGGCGAGCCCTGGCTGTCGGCGTTGATCGCCCAGATCGAGGCTTCCTTCAGCCCGAAATCCCGGGCGAGATAGGAGAATGCAGCTTCGCTCGTCACCAGCCAGCGCTTTTCTTCCGGCAGCGCCTCGATGGCGGCACGGATCGGCGCAAAGGTGGCCGCGATCTCGGCCTTGTAGCGCTCGCCATTGGCGGCATAGGCGGCCGCATTGTCCGGATCTGTCTCGGACAGGGCGCGAACGATATTGTCGATATAGATGTTGGCGTTGCCGGGCGACATCCAGGCATGGGGATTGGCCCGGCCCTCGTAGTTGCCTTCGGCGATCAGGATCGGCTCCACCCCGTCCGACAGGACATAGGCTTTCACATTACCGAGATTTTCGAGATAGCGCTCGAACCAGGTTTCAAGCCCCAGCCCGTTCCACAGCACCACATCTGCGCCAAGTCCACGCTTGATGTCGCCGGGTGTTGGCCGGAACATGTGGATCTCCGCACCCTCGCGGGTGATCGACACCACCTCCGCATGCTCGCCGGCGATGTTGCGGGCCATGTCGGCGAAGACGGTGAACGAGGTCAGGACCTTGATCTGTGCCATTGCCGGTGCGACCGGAGCGAAGCTGGCGGCGATGAAAAGTCCGAGAATGGCGAAAAGGCGCATGAGTTCTTCCTGCGAATGGTTTGCAACAAGCAATCTATGCGCATTCCGGCGGTTGTCAATGCTCTTGCAAATCATTTGCAAAAAGACGGAAAGCCCCGCGCTGCACTTGATGGCGGTGGCGGCTAGGTGAGGCGGTCTGGTTAGAGTTGCCGCGCCTGCGTCCTGCCTCGAAAGCGGTTCAGGCCGAGCCGAGGCGGGCGTTGCGATCGATCAGGTACTTGTCGAACAGTGGCAGGCTGGCCGCTCCAAGCGCGCGGGCGAGATGGCCGACGGTCCCGGGCAGGATCCCGGGCAGATCCAGACCGCGCAGGTCATACCGCATGACCTCTGCCTGTGTTGCGGCAACGATCTTTTCCCGGATCCCGGTCGGTACGCCGCCATCGATGATCACGTGCTCGAAATCGATGATCGAGGCGGCCGAGACGATCGCCTGGGCCAGGCCGCTGGCGACAATGGTGATCCACTCGTCGGCCAGGTCTTCGAATCCCGTCCAGTTATCCGGGCTGTTCCAGAGCGGCGAGGGGTCTCGTCCTGCGGCTTTGAGCATGCGCTCGAGAAGCGTGATCGAGGCACGGTCAATCAATTGCACCGGCTTGCCGTCGGGACCTGCAACGGGCAACGGGCCAAGAGCGCCGGCATTGCCGGTACGGCCCGAGTAAATGCTGCCATTGAGCACCACCCCGCCACCGATGAAGGTGCCGACATAGAAATACAGATAGTCGCTCAACCCCGGGTGCTTGCCGAAAACCAGTTCCGCCGCGCAGGCTGCGGTAGCGTCGTTCTGCAGGTAGACCGGCATGTTGCAGGCACTGGCCAGTTCCGCCCTAAGGTCGCAATCGCGCCACAGATCCATTTCCTCGCGTGGCGCTCCGGCCTGCTCGGTCCAGTCCCACAGCCGGAAGGGTGTTGCTATTCCCAGCCCCGCCACCCGGTCCCGCAAGGGCTCGGGAAGCCCCTCGACCATCTCCTCGATCCCGTCCCGAACGAAGGCAATGATCTGCGGCGGCGTCGGCCAAGGATAGCTCTTGCGCAAGGTGGCTTTCAGTTCGCCAAGGAAATTGATCAGGATGAGTTCGGCGCTGCGCCGCCCGACTTTCAGTCCGATGAAGAACGCGCCGTCGGGATTGATCGAGAGCGGCACCGAGGGCTGCCCGACCTTGCCGCGGATCGGCTCGCCCTTGACGATCAGCTCTTCGGCCTCCAGTTCCCGCATGATCACCGAGCCGGTTTGGGCCGAAAGCCCTGTCATCCGCGCAATGTCGGTCTTGGCGAGGCTGCCATGGGTATAGACAAGGCTGAGGACGAGGCGCTGGTTATAGGCGCGCAGCCCGCTCTGGTTCGACCCGCGCAACGACTGGCTTGCGGGGCCGGTGCGGTCCTTGCTGGTCTTCGCGTCTTGCGGCACCTGTCAGTGTCCTCCCGACCTCGTTTGCTCCGGTTTCGTTGATCCCGGCTTGTTCAATCGGGACGCCATTGCCGCGGCACCGGTTGTCACGCGCGGTGGTTCCTTAGCAAAACAATGGGCCAAAGACGATCCCCCGTCAATTAATAAATAAGAGTGATTTAATAATTGACAATCCTCGGCTATCCGTGTTTTTCTAAAGGTGTCGCGAAGAACGGAAGTGAGGATTTCCGCTTTGGCGCGCATGCAGACTGACCTGCACCACGAATTCCGGGAGGATCACATGAAAAGCTTTTCCGCATTCAAGACTGCGTTGCTTGCCGCTGCCGCTTTTGGCGCACTGGCCACTGCACCTGCCTATGCCGCCAGCCACAGCATCGGCGCCTGCCTGATCACCAAGACCGACACCAACCCGTTCTTCGTCAAGATGAAGGAAGGTGCGGAAGCCAAGGCTGCCGAGCTCGGCGTGTCGCTGAAATCCTATGCCGGCAAGGTCGATGGCGATCACGAGAGCCAGGTTGCCGCTATCGAAACCTGCATCGCCGATGGAGCCAAGGGCATCCTGCTGACGGCTTCCGATACCTCGTCCATCGTTTCCGCAGTCAAGCAGGCCCGCGATGCCGGCCTCGTGGTCATAGCGCTCGATACGCCGCTCGACCCGATCGATGCTGCTGACGCCACCTTTGCCACCGACAACTTTCTCGCCGGCGAACTGATCGGCAAGTGGGCTGCCGCCACGCTCGGCGATGAAGCAGCCAACGCCAAAATCGCCATGCTCGATCTCGGCGTGAGCCAGCCAACTGTCGGTGTTCTGCGCGACCAGGGTTTCCTCACCGGCTTCGGTATCGACGTCAAGGATCCCGCCAAGTGGGGCGACGAGGATGACCCCCGCATTGTCGGCAACGACGTGACTGCGGGCAACGAGGAAGGTGGCCGCAAGGCGATGGAGAACCTTCTCGCCCAGGATCCGATGATCAATGTGGTCTACACCATCAACGAGCCTGCCGCCGCCGGCGCCTATGAGGCGCTCAAGGCAATCGGCCGCGAGAACGATGTGCTCATCGTCTCCGTCGATGGTGGTTGCCCTGGCGTTGCCAACGTCAAGGATGGCGTCATCGGCGCCACTTCGCAGCAGTATCCGCTGCTGATGGCTTCGCTCGGCATCGAAGCCATCGCCGCC
This sequence comes from Hoeflea sp. AS16, assembly GCF_038900095.1. Lineage (NCBI taxonomy): Bacteria > Pseudomonadati > Pseudomonadota > Alphaproteobacteria > Hyphomicrobiales > Rhizobiaceae > Hoeflea > Hoeflea sp. AS16. The sequence continues at coordinate 74,033 of NZ_JBBMQQ010000005.1, forward strand.
TGGGCCAAGGACGGCACCAAGCCCGCTCCCACCGAAGGCAAGGACTTCTTTGATACCGGTGTGGCGCTTGTCACCGACAAGCCCGCTGCCGGCGTCGAGTCGATCTCGGTCGCCGAAGGCATGGACAAGTGCTGGGGTTGATTGCCCAATTGTATAGGTAAACACTGCCGGGGCGGCTTTCGGGCCGCCCCATTGCAGAGCGCCGCCGTGCAATTGCCACGGTTGCCAATCCATGCCGTGTGACGTTGGGGGAGGAACCATGTCCAATACGCAGGAATTCGAAAAGGCCGCAGCCGCAAGCCCGACTGCCGTCGCCGCTTTCGCGACCGATGACACAAGTGCCGTCAAGCGCATCCAGCACGCCCTGCACCAGACGCCCTGGCTGGTACCGGCCATTGTTCTGGTCGGGTCAATCCTGGTGTTTGGCCTGCTCCTGGGGCAGAAGTTCTTCTCGCCCTTCGCGCTTACCCTGATTTTGCAGCAGGTTCAGATCGTCGGCATACTCGGCGCCGCCCAGTCGCTGGTGATCCTGACCGCCGGCATCGATCTGTCGGTCGGCGCCATCATGGTGCTGTCCTCGGTTGTCATGGGCCTGTTTTCCTTCCGCTACGGACTGCCCACCGAAGTCGCCATTCTTGCCGGTATCGCCTGCGGGACGTTCTGCGGCTACATCAACGGCTTTCTCGTCGCCGTGATGAAGCTGCCGCCCTTCATCGTCACGCTTGGAATGTGGCAGATCGTGCTTGCCACCAATTTTCTCTATTCCGCCAACGAGACCATCCGCGCCCAGGACATCGCCAACAATGCGCCGCTGTTGCAGTTCTTCGGCAACAAGATCGCCGTCGGCGGCGCCGTGTTCACCTATGGCGCGATCTTCATGGTGGTCCTGGTCCTGTTCCTCGCCTACGTGCTCAAGCAGACCGCCTGGGGACGCCATGTCTATGCGGTGGGCGACGATCCCGAAGCCGCCGAACTCTCCGGCGTTCAGGTCAAGCGTACGCTGATCTCGGTTTACATGCTCTCCGGCCTGATCTGCGCCTTTGCCGGCTGGGCCCTGATCGGCCGCATCGGCTCGGTCTCGCCGACCTCGGGGCAACTGGGCAACATCGAATCCATCACTGCCGTGGTGATCGGCGGCATATCGCTGTTTGGCGGACGCGGCTCGATCATGGGCATGCTCTTCGGCGCGTTGATCGTCGGCGTCTTCTCCCTCGGGCTCAGGCTTATGGGTGCCGACGCGCAATGGACCTACCTGCTCATCGGCGTTCTCATTATTGCCGCCGTCACAGTCGACCAGTGGATCAGAAAGGTGTCAGTCTGATGGAACCCATTCTCAAGGGACGCAACCTCGTCAAGCGCTATGGCCGCGTCGTCGCTCTCGACAATTGCGATTTCGACCTCCACCACGGCGAAATCCTCGCCGTCATCGGCGACAATGGCGCCGGCAAGTCAACCCTGATCAAGGCGGTGTCCGGCGCAGTCACGCCTGACTCGGGCAAGATCTGGCTCGAAGGCAAGGAGATCAGGTTCCACTCGCCGCTGGACGGCCGCCACGCGGGAATCGAGACCGTCTACCAGACCCTTGCCATGTCGCCGGCGCTGTCGATCACCGACAACATCTTCATGGGCCGCGAACTGCGCAAGCCGGGCTTCCGGGGCTCGATCCTGCGCCAGCTCGACCACAAGGCGATGGACGCCTTCGCCCGCGACAAGCTGAACGAACTCGGGCTGATGACCATCCAGAACATCAACCAGGCTGTCGAAACCCTGTCCGGTGGCCAGCGCCAGGGTGTCGCCGTGGCGCGTGCCGCAGCCTTCGGATCCAAGGTCATCATCCTCGATGAGCCGACCGCCGCACTGGGTGTCAAGGAAAGCCGCCGGGTGCTTGAGCTCATCCTTGATGTCCGCTCGCGCGGCATCCCGATCATCTTGATCTCGCACAACATGCCGCATGTCTTCGAGGTCGCGGACCGGATCCACGTTCACCGGCTCGGCAAGCGGCTTTGTGTCATCAATCCGAAGGATTACACCATGTCGGACGCCGTTGCCTTCATGACCGGGGCGAAGGAGCCGCCCGCCGAAGCGATAGCAGCCTGAAGCGTTGATGAAATTTCACGAAAAAGCCGCCCGGCTGGCTGAAGCTGCAATTGGCCGGGCGGCGCAAAGCAGGCGCTTCATCATCGCTCTGGCTGGTCCGCCCGGTGCCGGGAAATCAAGGCTGGCCGCCGCACTTGTCGATGAGTTGGCCAGGCGCGGGCAGGGCGGTGCGGTCGTTCCGATGGACGGATTCCATCTCGACAACGCCGTACTCAAGGTGCGCGGAACCCTGGCCCGCAAGGGGGCACCCTTCACCTTCGATGCGGATGGCTATGCGGCACTGCTCACGCGCCTTCGCGCCGAGCCGGACAGCGAGATTGCAATCCCGGTTTTTGACCGCAAACTTGATCTGGCGCGTGCCGGTGGTGCCCTTGTCACACCGGATCATCGATTCCTGGTTGCGGAGGGCAATTACCTGCTGCTTGACGGACCCGCCTGGAGGCAGATGGCGGAATTATTCGATCTGACGGTCATGCTCAGGGTTGAGCTGGACGAACTGCGCCGGCGGTTGACCGATCGCTGGCTCGAACATGGCCTTGATGGCGAGCAGGCGCGTGAGCGGGCGTTGTCGAACGACATTCCCAACGCTGAACTGGTCATCAGAAAATCGCTGAAGGCTGATCTGGAAATCATCAACAACGCTTGATGCGGGTGCCGGAAGGCATCAGCCCGAGCGCTGCCGACAATGCTGGCAGCAACAAAAAAGCCCCGGCGCTTTCACGCCGGGGCTCGATTGGATCAGGTTTTTGCAAACCTTAGTTGATCTGTTCGTACTTGCCGTCGTGCCAGCGATAGAACACGTAGCCCGGAAGCGATACGTCGCCCTTCTCGTCGAAGCTCAGGTCGCCAAGCACGGTCTTGAAGTCACCCGAGTTGAGGGCTTCGCGGACCGCGTCATAGTCGGTCGAACCGGCAGTCGAGACAGCCTGTGCATAGGCCTGGATGGCTGCATAGGTGTACATCACGTAGCCTTCGGTGGTCTTGCCCGCGTCCTTGAGAGCCTTGACGACGTCAGCAGCAGCCGGGATCTTGGTCGGATCGGGCGAGAAGGTCATCAGGGTGCCTTCGCCGGCATCGCCGGTGATTGCCCAGTACTCGTCGGTGACAAGTGCGTCGCCCGAAACCAGAACAGTGGACATGCCCTGTTCCTTCATCTGGCGGGCCATCAGGCCGGCTTCGGTGTGGTAGCCGCCGACGTAAAGCACGTCGATGCCTTCCTGCTTCATCTTCGAGACGAGAGCGGAGTAGTCCTTCTCACCTGCAGTGTAGGCTTCGTACATGGCTGCAGTTCCGCCGCCGGCTTCGAACGAAGCCTTGGTGGCATCTGCCAGGCCCTTGCCGTAGGCGGTCTTGTCGTGGACGAAGGCGATCTTCTTGCCTGCGAAGTTTTCCAGAAGGTAAGCAGCTGCGGTTTCGCCCTGCTGGTCGTCACGACCGCAAACGCGGTAGGTGGCGCCGTCGGCACCGCCCGGACGCTCATCGGTGAACTTCGGGTTGGTCGAGGCAGGCGAGATCTGGATGATGCCTTCGTCGGCGTACACGGCCGAGGCAGGGATCGAGGAGCCCGAGCAGAAGTGACCTGCAACGAAGACCACGCCGTTACCGGCAAACTGGTTGGCCACAGCAACAGCCTGCTTCGGGTCGCAAGCATCGTCACCGATTTCGAGCTTGAGCATTTCGCCGTTCACGCCGCCAGCGGCGTTGATGTCGGCGACAGCCTGCTCGGCGCCGATTTTCATCTGTTCCCCGAAGGATGCGTATTGGCCTGTCATCGGTCCTGCGGTTGCAATGACAATGTCAGCTGAAGCGGTGGACATAGCGAAGCCAAGTGCAGCTCCGGCCAAAAGTATCTTCTTCATGTTAACTCCCAGCAACGCCTGTTTGTTTCCTGGCACCGGCTCCGCAGGCGCTGACCAAGTTCGGCGCCGGTGTGGGGGGCTTCTGCCCCGTGTAAGACCATCTAATCCGATCTTTTCAAAGAAATACAGACCTTTTTGAATGGTGGTTCGAGCTGTTTAGCCGGGCGGTTAATTGCCTTTCGGGCGCCAGCCAAACGGTCCTGAACGGGTAAACGCGAAACTATACTGCCTTGCGATCTGTCCGGCGCGCGTAAACCGCATGCCGAGAAAGGCGAAGACAAGAATGACGAGAAAATCGACCACGAAATAGTAGCCCGAAAGCAACGTCCCGCTGAACAGTGCGAAATGAATGAAGCGCACCGCAAGCCCCAGGATCACCATGTACCAGGCAAGCTGCAGCGGTGTCCGCCAGGTCTGGGCTACCGCCCGCCCGGTCATCCACGCCGTGCCACCGCCAAGGAACAATGTGACCAAGATGAACTCGGCGATCGAAACTTCCCACAAGAGGCTGTTTTCCATGTCGTACCCCTGGTTAGTGAGCTCCGCCTTCAAGATAGGCGGCGCGAACTTCGTCGCGTTTGAGCAATTCGGCCCCGGTGCCGGACATTGTGATGTTGCCATTGACCATCACATAGCCCCGGTGGGCAAGTTTGAGCGCGTGGAACGCGTTCTGTTCGACAAGGAATACGGTCAACCCCTCATTGGTGTTGAGTTCCTTGATGATCTCGAAGATCTGCTTGACGATCAGCGGCGCCAGACCGAGCGACGGCTCGTCGAGCAGCAGCAGTTTCGGCCGGCTCATCAGCGCCCGGGCAATCGCCAGCATCTGCTGTTCGCCGCCCGAAAGTGTTCCGCCACGCTGGCTCGCACGCTCCTTGAGCCGTGGGAAGAGATCGAAAACGCGCTTCAGGTCGTCGTCGAAATGCTTGTCGTCGACCAGTTGCGAGCCCATCTGCAGGTTTTCCATCACGGTCATGCGGCCGAAAATCCGGCGGCCTTCCGGTGATTGGGCAACACCCATCCGGATGATCTCGTGCGTCGGCATCCGGGAAATGTCCTGGCCGTCGAAGATGATTTCGCCGGCGCGGGCCCGCGGACTGCCGCAGATCGTCATCATCAGCGTCGACTTGCCGGCGCCATTGGCGCCAATCAAGGTGACGATTTCGCCTTTCTTGACGTCGACATCAACACCGCGCAGGGCGACGATCTTGCCGTAATAGGTTTCGACGCCACGAATTGTCAGAAGGTTCTGGTCGTCACTCATGACTGGCCTCCTTCACCGTTCTCCGCCGGCTTTTTCTTGCCGTGAATGACCGGCATGTCGATGCTTTCCTCGACCGCAGCCACTTCATCCTCGTCAACGCCGAGATAGGCCGAAATCACTCTCGGGTCGTTCTTCACATGCTCGGCATCTCCATCGGAGATCTTCTCGCCGTAGTCGAGCACGATGATATGATCCGAGATTTCCATGACAACGCCCATGTCATGCTCGATGAGCAGGATCGAGGTGCCGTGATCCTTGCGGATGTATTGCAGCAGCTCGTTCAGTTCGGTCGATTCCCGTGGGTTCAGGCCCGCAGCCGGTTCGTCGAGGCACAGGAGCTGAGGCCGTGTGCACATCGCCCGGGCGATCTCGAGCCGGCGCTGGTCGCCATAGGGCAGGTCGGCGGCCGGATCGTCGGCCCGGTCGATGAGTCCGGTCTTCTCCAGCCAGTAAGCGGCGAAATCGATCGCTTCGGCCCGTGCCTTGCGGTAGCCCGGCAGGTTGAAGATCCCGCCAATGGTCATCGAAGAGGCGAGCATCAGCGGATTGTGCTGCGCCACCAGAAGGTTTTCCAGGGCAGTCATCCCGCCAAACAGGCGGATGTTCTGGAAGGTGCGGGCCACCTTCGCGCGCTTGGAGATCTCGAAGTCCGGCATCCGCTCAAGCAGGAACACCCGGTTGTCGCCATCATCGTTGAACTGCTTTCCGGTCAGGGTCAGCGCGTCGATCTTGTCAGCCTGCAGGCCCGCCCCGTGCCGCATCACGATACGGCCTTCGGTGGGCTTGTAGAACCCGGTGACACAGTTGAACACCGTGGTCTTGCCTGCACCGTTGGGGCCGATCAACGCAGTGATGTCGCCACGGCCGACATTGAAGCTCAGGTCATTGACGGCAACCAGGCCGCCAAAGCGCATGGTCAGGTGCTCGACCGAAAGTACGACATTATCGTCCCAGGTCTGCGTGGGGGTCGTTTTCATTGCGGTTTCCATCAGTGGCCCTCACCTTGAGCGACCATGTCCGAGCCGATCTTCCTGCGTTCCTTGTAGACCGCGGAAGGGTTCCTGCTGGATATGATGCCGCGTGGTTTCCACACCATGATGAGCACCATGGCCAGGCCGAAAATCAGCATGCGGTATTGGGTGGGTTCGAAATCGGGCCCGAAGACTTCCTTCAGGAAGCCCAGGTTACGCAGGATCTCGATGCCGCCGATCATCACCACGGAAGCGATGACAACGCCGATCTGCGAACCAAGCCCGCCCAGGACCACGATCGCCAGGATGATTGCCGATTCAAGGAACGTGAAGCTTTCCGGCGAGATGAAGCCCTGCCGGGTTGCAAAGAACGAACCGGCAAAACCGCCAAACATCGCGCCGATCGAAAATGCGGTCAGCTTGGTGTTGGTGGTGTTGATGCCGAGCGAGCGGCAGGCGATCTCGTCTTCGCGCAGCGCTTCCCAGGCCCGTCCAATCGGCAGCTTGCGCAGCCTCAGCGTGACGAAGTTGGTGATCAGCGCCAGCAACAGGATGATGTAGTAGAGATAGATGAAGCGGTGGATGGAGTCGTAATCCAGGCCGAAGAACTCGGCGAAGCCGCCTTTCCTGGTGAAATCGAGACCGAAGAAGCTTGGCTTCGGAATCCCGGAAATTCCGTCCGGACCGCCGGTGAACTCGTACCAGTTGAGCAGCACCACGCGGATGATTTCCCCGAACGCCAGGGTCACGATGGCGAGATAGTCGCCGCGCAACCGCAGTACCGGGAAGCCCAGGATAATGCCCCAGGTTGCTGCCAGCAGGCCAGCCAGCGGCAGCGCCATCCAGAAGCCGATGTCGAAATACTGTGCCAGCAGCGCAAACGAATAGGCGCCGACCGCGTAGAAGGCGACATATCCGAGATCGAGCAGGCCAGCCAGCCCGACCACGATGTTCAGGCCCCAGCCGAGCATGACATAGGTCATGATCAGGATTGCCAGATCGATGAACTGGCGGTCACGGTCCGGATAGACGACCATCACGATGAACGGCAGGGTCAGCGCGACCAGCAGCAGTACCGGCCCGAGCACCCGGCCAATACCCGTCAACAGGCCGGGCGGGACCGAAATGTTCATTCCGCCGGTGATCGGCTTGGTGGTCTTGAACACGAACAGGTTGAGAAGCAACCGGATGACGAACGTGATCGCTATTGCCGTGAACCACAGTCCCCAGCGATAGGTCAGATCCAGGCCACCGGTAACGATATCTGTGCGCAGGGCCAGGAAGAAGAAGCCCAGGACGGCGACAAGGATTGCGGCTACCGCCGCATCCTTGACGGAGTCGGCCATCAGGCCGGATTTCGGAGCGGAGGCCATTAGACTTTCTCGACTTCGGGTTTGCCAAGCAATCCTGACGGCATGAAGATCAGCACGATGACCAGGATCGAGAATGCGGCGACATCTTTGTATTCAACCGAGAAGTAACCGGACCAGAACACTTCGATCAGCCCGATCAGCAACCCGCCGAGCATGGCGCCCGGAAGCGAACCGATACCGCCGAGAACGGCTGCGGTAAATGCCTTCACGCCGGCAAGGAAGCCGATGTAGAAGTCGATCACCCCGTAGAGCAGCAGGAACATGAAGCCCGCCACGGCGGCCAGCGCGGCCCCCATGACGAAGGTCAGCGAGATCGTCCGGTCGACGTTGACGCCGAGCAGAGCCGCCATCTTCTGATCCTGTTCGCAGGCACGCTGCGAGCGGCCCAGCGATGTCTTCGAGATCAGCAGCGAAAAGCCGATCATGAGCGCCAGTGTCGTGGCGATGATGATCATCTGCATGTAGGACAGCTGAACCGCGATGGTCCCGTTGTCGGTCACACCCTCGATCAGCGTGACACCGCCCTGAATCTGCGGCGGCAGCGGCTTGACCCGGGCGCCTTGCGTGATCTGGACGAAGTTCTGCAGCACGATCGACATGCCGATCGCCGTGATCAGCGGCGCCAGCCGGAAGGATCCGCGCAACGGCCGGTAGGCCAGCCGTTCCACCGTCCAGCCCCAGGCCGAGGTGAAGAGCATCGATACCAGCAATGTGATGAACAAGATCAGCGGCAGCGCTGAAATCCCAAGGGCGACCAGTGCCAGGAACGTCGCAAGCGCGATGAACGAGCCGACCATGAAAATGTCACCATGGGCAAAGTTGATCATGCCGATGATGCCATAGACCATGGTGTAGCCGATGGCGATGAGCCCATAAATGGAACCCAGAGTGAGCCCATTGATAAGCTGTTGAAGAAAATACTCCATGAGGCAGCTGTCCTCTCGTCTTTTTATGGGGGGCACTTATTGCACCCTCTTTCCCCTTTCTGCCTCTATAGCGTGTTTTTGAACGTCGAGAAGAGGAAAATTTATCGGAACACAGGTTTTCAGTTATTCAATCGATTTAGAATCTCAAACGTAGTGATATTCGCTGGTTTTCATGTGAGCTGGCTGCAAAACAGGGGATGTCGCGCCATTTTTCTTCAGCTTCCGGCGCAAAATGCGCGTTAGGTCCAGGAAGCATGTCCAGCCTTTCTGTAATGAGCAGCAATTCATCGATTCGACTGTGCAACCGGCGCGTTTGCAGTGCGGTTTCCGGTCGGTACAGTTTGCTGGCGTCTCTCATCGAAATCAAACGCTGAATGCGCTGGCAGCATTTAGCGTCACGTCCCGTTTTTTTCACCGGGATGGGATTTTTCGTGACCATGTACTGGGCATTTCCGGGGGCGGTGCCCCGGCGATCTTCAGGGCTTGATCACATAGCCGCCGGGAGCATTTGCAAAGGGAAAGCGCTTGATCGGAAGGGACTCGTTCCGTGTGGCGGAAAACTCGTCCCAGGCCTTGGTTTCCCCCGGCCATTTGCTCGTGGCGTATTCGTCGAGAATGAGGACGCCTCCGGGAACCAGACGGTCCCAGCAATGCTCCAGGATTGCATAGGTGGGTTCATAGATGTCGACGTCGATATTGATCAGGCAGAACCGGGCTTCCGAATTGGTTTTGAGCCATTCAGGCAGGGTTTCGACAATGTTGCCAATGATGATGCTGCCGCGGTTGGCGGGAATAACCGAGTCCTCGTTGTGAAGTTCGAGAAGAAGCCTGAACTCGTCAAGAAACGAGCTTGAACTTAGCCCGCCGGTTCTCTTGTCCACGGAGGTGTCTTCGTCGCCGTCTTTTTGCGACAGTTCGGGGAAGCCACCAAAGGTATCGAAACCAAACACCTTCTTGTGCGTCGCGGTTGGCGTCAGCGTCTCGAGAAATTTGTGCCAGGTGAAATAGGACCGCCCGAAATAAACGCCGAAATCGACATAATGACCGGGAAGGTCAACGGTCATCTTGAACAATTCGTAATGCGCAAGCTGGCGGATGAAGCTCCTTCGGCTGGCATAGACCGGCACGAGGTCGAGATAGTGGCGCAGCTCGTGAGGATACTTGTCGGTGATTGCCTTCAGTTTTTCAAAGAACCGGTCCTCACCACTGGAGGGGTAGAAAAACATGTCTTCAGAAGCGGTCATTTTTGATTGTTCCTTGCGTTCGAGCGCTATCTCGAGTTGGGGAGGTCATGAGAAGGGTACTGCAATTTTCAAACCCGAACATCCGTGCACACCAAGGGCGAGATCCGGGCTAGTCCTTAGCTGCCGCGAACGTTGTCCCGGACGGTGGAAACCGGTGCCCTGGCGCGCAAGCGCGCCAATTCCCCCGCGGCCGTCATGACAGCCGGCCTTCGAGCAAATGAACCGGAAACATCATGGTGTCGAGAATGCCATAGAATTCCGCCGCGGAGGCGGCATCGCCGATCCCCATGTCGAGACTGAGTTCATTGTCGTTGAACCCGATGAACGGGGGGATGTCCGGCCGGTACTTGTATTTCGGATCAAACGCCGAAAGGGCGTCTTTGCCCTTCCATTCAATGATCGCCTTCCGGTAGCCGTGTTTTTGGGCTTCGAAGAGCTTACGATCATGCTGGCTCTCGCAATTACGGGCGCAGGCCTTGATGAAATTGTCTTCCCAGGCGTTGATCTCGATACCCTGTTCCTGCTTGAAGGATTCGATCACATGACCAATCTGCGCCGTGATGCCGAGCTCGATGGGAAACGGAAAATTGGACGCTTCGATCGTTCCGTCCATTTCCCTGCGGAAAATCTCGGTGACGGTTTTCGCCGCTTTCGCGTCACGCAGTCCCATGGTGTTGGACGCCTTGCAGGCACCGAACACTGACATCGGGCGTTCAAAATAGACAAAGCTGCTGGCCACCATCAGGGTCCTGCAGATATTGTCGTAATCGACGATCTGGTGACTGAAATACTGACCCGAGAAAGTGGTGCGGATATCCTCGAGAACGGTTCGCTTGACCGCTCCGTGGTAGACTCCGAAGGGACATTTCGGCCGGTCCGAAGCGTCTTCCCAGAAGAACAGCTTGCGGATCATGTCTTCCTTCTTGATCCCGATCAGGTGGCTGCCATTGGGCATTTTGGTGACTTCCGGCGCCGTCCGTGCCTCGGGCCAGACGAAATAGAGCCGCCCCCATGTCAGGGCATCCATATTGGGCACGGACTTCTTCGAGACGCGGATCACTTCACACAGCTCGGGATCCAGATAGTCGTCATCCCCGATATAGCTGATCCATTCGCCGGATGTTTCCGGAACGATCCGCTCCCAGTTTGCCCGCATTGACAGCACCTCGTCCTGCGGCGGCAACAGCTTGAGCCGCGGATCCGCGTACTCCTTTGCAAACTGCGCCAGCGGCGCTGCGTCATCGGAATTGTCGGCCAGCACCACCTCGAAGTCCTGCCGTTGGGAGGTGAGCAGTTCCCGCACCGCAGACATTGCGTAGATCTGCCGGTTGCGGGTCGGAATGCAGATGGAAAGCAAAGTCATGCCGCAAACGCCTGTCGTGCAGAAACAAGATGTCTGACCGGCATCACGAAGGCTTCCGCAAAGTGGTAGAATTCAGCCGGGGTGGTGATTTTCTCGAGCCCGCTCTCGCGGATATACATGGTGTTCTTGTGGACGCCGCAGAGCTCGTTCTGGGCAGTCGAGGGAAAGAACTCCACTGGCGGATTGAAATGGCTGCTCCATTTTCCGCCTTCGAACGCCGCAAATCCCTGCCTGAAGCCCTCGACCTTGATCCTGTACTCTTCCACGGTGCGCGACGACAGGCATTCATGCACGGCCGAATGGGCAAAGTTTTCCTGGAACCCCTCGTTGTCGACGCCGTATTTGCGGCAGAACCACCAGGTGGCCGAGGCGATGGAGGTGATGATCGCAAGGCCGGGAAGCCGCGGCGAGAACGGGAAATCCTCGTCCTCGATCCGCTCGTGACTACCCAGTTCGCGATAGAATTCATCGACCAGCTTCTGCATGGCTTCGAAGGACTGGGTACTGGCCGAGTTGGATGCCGCACAGGCTCCCAGAACCGAAAACGGCCGCTGGCAGAACACCATCGCCTTGGCCTCGTGCACGGCCTTGCAGATGTTGTCGAAGTCCACCGTCGGGTTTTCGAAGTAGCGATTGCTGTATTTGCGTTTGATCCGCTCCATCAGCGACCGGCGGACGGCGCCATGATAGATGCCCAGGCCGCCGATCGGACGTTTTTCCCGTTGGCTCCAGCGATACAGTTGATCACGAACGATCTTCTTGTCCGGAACATGGGTGGCGTGACCCATCGGCACTGCGGCAAGCGTGGTAATTGTCCTGTTGTCGGGCCAGTTGTAGTTCATCCGCCCCCAGGCGACCACTTCAAGCTCGGGTTGTTCGCGTTCGTAGCGCCGGATGACCTGGAGAACGCTTGGGTCCATATGGTCGTCATCGCCGATCATCGAAATCCAGCGGCCCCGCACTTCAGGTATGGTGCGTTCCCAGTTGTCGACCATCGGCATGACGGTGTCGGTTGGCGGCAGCAGCCTGAAACGGCTGTCATTCACCTCGGTCCGGAAGTAGTCGCCGAGAATGCTGGCGTCGTCGGAGTTGTCTGCAACGATGACCTCGAAATCCGTCTCGTCCGATTCCGCGATGGCCTTGATGGCTTCGATGCAATAGCGCTGCCTGTTCCGTGTCGGAATACAGATCGTCAAATACACCAAAATTGAAGCTCCTGCTTGACATCAAACGCCAATTATATGCTCGCAAAATTAGCTTGCGTGACGCTGACCCGCGTCAGTGATGCTTGGCCGGACTGTCAGGCGAGGACCGGAAACGGGGTGTCAGCAGTCGTCGGCCGGTGTATGGCTGCCGACTTGAGGCTGCTCAGAAGCCGGATGCTGCGGGTGTTTCGGGAACAAGGTCGAGATCGGGATAGTAAGCCATGAAATGGGCAAGGCTGCCTTTGGAAGCCGCCTGACCTGGCTGTCCGCCGGTTTCAGCGCCGCTTGGCCCACCTTGCATGGTCTCGTACCAGTCGCGGGGGGTGGGGCCCAGCGCCTCGGCAAAAACAGGTTCCCGCTTGGGACGAAGCATTTCGGCCTGCCACAAGGCACGGAATGCAGCGATGGAGCGATCGGGTGTTCTCAGCTCAAGCACCTCCGCGCGCGCCCTCTCTCCCATCACCCGCACCTCGTCAGGGTGTTCAAGCATCCAGTTTGCGAGTTCGACGGCGTGGTCGGTCGAACTGGCAACCAGGCCGGTCTCGCCATCGCGCACGATCTCCAGTTCACAGGGATTGGCAAACACCAGCGGCGCGCAGCCCAGCGACATCGCCTCGACAAGCGCATTCTCAGCCGTGCCGAAATGAAATGGCTGAAGCAGGTAGAGAAACACGGATGTCTGCGAGAGCGCTGCCTTCGGATCTGCGGTGTGGCCGCACAGTCGAAGCCGGTCGGGGTGTTCCATTGCCGCGATCGCGTCGTGGACAGGGCTGTTGGCACCAACGCCTCCCCAGACATCGACCGCCACATCATCGCGGTCAAGCCGGTCCGCGACCTCCATCATCGCCGGGCTCATCTTGGTGAATTCCACGGTACCAAGATAGCTGATGCCGTTCCTGTTGCCGCTGATGGGGGCGCTGGTGCCGGATGCCGGGTGGCCAAAACCGCTGTTGATGACGTCCGCATGCGCAAGGCTGGCAGCCACCGTTTCGGACAGGTTGGGTGCAAGTTTCGAGCAGGCCGAGGTGAAGACGAAACGGTCGGCCGCTTCCACCAGGCCTGCCGGAATGAAAGGTGCGCTGACGCCCGAGACATGGCTCCAGAACACCGACCGCATCGCAGGCAGGGGCGGTCCGGCCAGAAGGCCGCACATCAAAGGGTGGTTCCACCATTCGAACTGGACAATGTCCGCGCCGGCCATCAGTTTCAGGATGTGGTTCCGGTCCTGCGCAATCGTCACGACCGCGCCGGCGTCGCGGATTTCATTCACATACCGTTGATCGCGCGGCTCTTCGAGAAGCATGTATTGCCGCCCGGCAGCTTCGGTATCCGCCTCGCACAGGGCGGCATGTGCCTTGCCCACACCCCCGCCCAGATGGGGGGCGATGTGGACAACTTTCATTCGGCCGCGACGACCGAGGCGGCGCGCTTGGTGCCGGGTGCGGTCACGTCAGGATCGAGTTTCACCATCTCGCGGAATCGTTCCAGCAGCATCGGGCGGTAAGGGTCGATATTGTCGGGCAGGCAATGGCTCAGCTGGCCGCAGCTGCCGCAGGTTCCGTTCTCGCAGCGCTTGCCTTCAAGATGCTGCAGCCTGAGCGCGTTCATCTTGTCGGAGTTCCAGACCTGCTTGATCGACTGCTCCTTGACGTCGCCGATGATCAGGTCACGCGACCAGTCAAGGAAGCAGGAGCTGACCAGGCCGTCCGGGTTCACCGACATGGAATAGAAAATGTAGGGGCAGGTTTCGGTGTTGCTGACTTCCTGCTGGTAGATGCCTTTTTCGATCTTCACACCGGTGTGCTTCTCGATGTCGAATTCAGGCCAGCAGGGTGCGAAATTCTCGACGAAAATCCGGTCGCAATGGTCGCCGAATGTGTCGAAGAACAATTCCCGCTCGCCCGGCTGCAGCAATTCGCCCGGAATCTTGATCGAGATCTCCATGTCGCCCTTGTTGGCGTAGACCCATTTGACGTTCTCGACAAAGGCTGCGAAATCGAAATTGAACTTGGTGAACCGCTGGTAGGTGTCCTTGTTCATGCCGTCGACGGAGATGTTGATCTTGTCGAGGCCGGCTTCAATGACAGGTCCCATTCTCTCGGGCGTCAGAAAGGTGCCGTTGGTGGTCGTGTCGATATAATCGACATGGCCGCTCTGCTTGGCATAGGCAATCATGTCGGCAAAACGCTTGTTCAGAAACGGCTCGCCGTCCTTGTACAACCGCAAAACCTTGATCGGTTTGCCGAACTCGCCAAGATCGTCGATGATCTTGGTGAAAAGGTCGTACTTCATCGCCCCCTGGAACCGCCCGGTATCGGCGATCATGTCCCGATGGCCGGTGGGGCAGAATGTGCATTTGAAATTGCAGGCGCTTGAGGGATCGACGAACACCACGAAGGGTGTCTCAAGCGGAATGACAGTTTCAAGCGCGGTCCTGTCTTCGAGGTTAATCCGCGGTTTCAGCTGGGCTTTCATGACCGTTCGTCCCTTTTTGATCCTTCAACGACAAAATTTGGCACGCCAACCACCGCGGAAGGATCGCGCGGATGGGGCTGGTGAATCCCGAATTCGAGCAAGTCACGCCGTCCATACCGGTCGGCGATGCCTTCGGCGAACTGGCGAATACTCACAGCATGACCTGAGCAAATGTTGATTGCGCCAACCTGACCAGTGTCTATCACATCGGCGATACGTGCGCCCGCAACCTCGACATCGAGATAATCGCGCAGCTGCGCTCCTGATCCGAGCTTGGCTTTCTCGCCTGCCTCAAGGCACCGTCTGAGATACGGATAAAGGCGTTTTTCATTCTCGCCCTCACCATAGAGATAAAACAGACGGCACCAGGAAAACCGCACGTCAGTGCCTTCAAAAAGCCCGTTCAATATCTCGAAGAGTGCCAGCTTGCAGGCACCGTAAACTGTCGATGGGACCGTGGGCGCGTTGATGTCGAGCCGGTCGGACGGCAGTGCGTACTCCATGCAGGTTCCCACGCCGACAAAATGGCTGACGCCGGCCCGCGCCGCACCTTGCGCCATCTTGAAACTGCCCGAGACACAGGCTGCGTTTTGTTCTGAATCGAGATAATCGGCAGGGTTTACATACCAGGCAGCGTGAACGATCGCATTCACCCCGGCGCAGGTCTCGGCCCACCATTCGGCCGATTGCGCAAACAGGTCTTCGCATTCCACTATCGCGCTGCCGGGGAAATTGACCGCAAGCCGCCTGGCTGCCTCCGGCCGTGCCACAAGCCGGAGCGTGTGACCGTTTCCGGCAAGTTGCTTGGCGATCTGCGTGCCGACAAAGCCACTTGCGCCGGTAACAAGCACAGTACTCAAGGCAAGGCCCGGAAAAGCTTTGGGGTGTTATTTGCGGCCACTAGACTTGTCCTGTCCGGGGAGCGTGATTCTCTCGCGCAGTGTCGCACAAGGAAAGCGGTCGAAACATGATGAAAAACTCCCCGTCAGCTTTCGAGCAGGACGCGGCAGAGCGCCCCATCAAGGCGGCCTATTCGCGACGCAGCTTTGACAGGGTTCCGACCAAGACTGAAGCGCGCGCGCTTTTGCAGCAACTTGCCAGCCAGGATTGTTTCGCCGCTCCCGTCAGTCCGGACGCCCCCCTGGTGATTTACGGCGCTGGCAACTTCGGACGCATGGCGCTCGACTTTCTGCGCGACGTTGGCGTCGAGGCCCTGATGGTCGTTGATGCCAGGGCAGACCAGATCAGCGGCTCCGATGCCTGGGCTGGAATTGACCTCCGCGCGCCGCATGAGGTTCCCGAGCAGGTCAAGTCTTCGGCCTTGCTCGCAGTCAGCGTTGTCACCAGCCCGGTTCTGCCCATTCTTGAAGATCTGCACGCCCAGGGCTGGAAGCGATGCGTTCCTTTCTACGATATAGCCGAGAGTTTCCGCCCGGCCCATCCTCTGTCCAACGGCTGGTTTGCCGAACCGCTTTCCGTGACCGATCTGGAGGCCGTCGGCGCAGGTCTCGATGCCTGGGACGATGACCTTTCGCGTGCCCATCACCTGATGTTTCTTGCCTGGCGTTTGGCCCGGCAGGAGTGGTGGTTTGACGGTGTCACTGTCGACAATTCCAATCGTTTTTTCATTCCCGAGGTTCTGGAAGTACTGAAGCCGGACGATCTCTTTCTCGATGGCGGCGCCCACCATGGCAGCGTGGCGCAGGCCTATCTGGCGGCAAGCGGCCCGGAAAGTCGCATCATTGCGTTCGAGCCTGATGAGATCAACGCCGATCGGTTTGCGGTCTGGCGCGCAAGCCAGCCCGCGCAGGTTCGCGAGCGGATCGAACTCCGCCGCGATGCGCTCGATGCCATGTCGCGCGATCGCAGGTTCCATGGTGGACTGGGTTACATGTCGCAGCTCACCGGTCACGGTTCGGCAAGCATCGTGACCCGGACCATTGACGCAGCCGGCCTCGAGCCGGGTTTCGTCAAGCTGCATCTGGAAGGCGGCGAGCTTGACGCGCTCAAGGGTGGCATTGCAACCTTGAAACGGAGCCGCCCCGTTGTCGCGGTCACCGTCTATCACGATGCGGACGGACTATGGCGCACGGCCCGCTGGATGCGCGAGAACCTGAAGGACTGTGTCCTGCTCATGCGCACCCACAGCTGGTGCGGAACCGGTGCTGTCATTTATGCGCTTCCCAGGGAACGGATGCCTGAAGTGGTCAACTGAACTTCGAGACCGCAGGTGAAGGTGGTGATGGAAAACAACAATACAACGCGTGGGGAAGACCGTGTGAAAGCCGTCAATCAGAATCTCGCCCAGAGCAGAAGGGCCGCGATCATGGCGGCACTGGCAAGAAAGGCGTTCACGGACAAGGTCAAGGCGCTTGAAATCGGAGTCTGGTACGGTGCCGGATCCACAAACATCTGGCTTGATAATTTCATGCCAGGTTCCGATCTGGTGCTGGTTGACGCCTGGCGGCCATATGCGTCCAGCGCAGATGTTTCGGGCGATGATTTCGGGGCGGCGAACTGGGACTATGCCAAAATGGACAGCCTGTCCTCGGAGGCCTTCCTTTCCGCCTTTCTCAATGTGCGAAAGTTCGAGAATGAAATCGACGACAAGAATGTCTCATTGATACGCGGGAAATCGTCAGCATTGCTGCCGCTGTTCAAGGAAGACTGTTTTGATTTCATCTATATTGACGCGGACCACAAGTATGAATCGGTGAAAGCTGATATCGTCAATGCAAAGCGGCTGGTGAACAAGAATTTCGGCATTGTTTGCGGGGATGATCTGGAAAAGCTTCCAACTCCGGAACTCGTGGATCTGGCAAGGCAATACAAGGATAGAGACTACATCAAGGGCGATTATGGCTATCATCCCGGTGTATGCCTCGCGGTGTCCGAGGAATTTGCGTCGGTAAATATGAGCGACGGGTTCTGGTGGGTCGTCTGCAAGAACGGCGAGTTTCTGACCGACCAGCTTGACCTGGAATATCTGCAGGCCGAATGAAGGTGATTTCACCTGTTCAGCCATGCGTGTGTATCGAGCCGGGTGTTTTGGATTCATCCGGGTGCAATATATCAATGATGCGGGCGTCCGGAGGCTCCTCTGTATGGCTTCCCGAAAACCGCGCTAACAGGTTCGCGCCTCAGAACCTGTCCAACACAAGGAAAAATCAGTGAGCCAGGAAACCGAATTCGCCGCCTACGTGCAGAACAACATTGCCTCTGCGGCCAATGATCCGGGATTTGTTGGTCTCTCCCAGGTCTGGGTGCGCGAAAGCATAAGGTACAAATACGCCTACAATTTTTCCTGGCTCGGCCGCCCGATCATCCAGGTCCCGCAGGACACCTATGCTTACCAGGAACTGATCTGGAATTACCGGCCGGACCTGATCATCGAGACCGGCATCGCCCATGGCGGATCGCTGGTGATGAGCGCCTCGATGCTGGCCATGCTGGATTATTGCGATGCGGTTGAAGCCGGCACCGTGCTCGATCCGAAAGCCAGCCGCCGCAAGGTTGTCGGCATCGACATCGACATCCGCGCCCACAACCGGGCCGGAATTCTTGCGCACCCGATGCAGCACAAGATCCAGATGATCGAGGGATCATCGATAGACAAGGCAATTGTCGATGAGGTTCACGCCATCGCCGGCGATTATGAGCGGGTGATGGTGTTTCTCGATTCCAACCACACCCATGACCATGTCCTGGCGGAACTTCACGCCTACGCACCGCTGGTCTCGCAAGGTTCCTATTGCGTGGTCTGGGACAGCGGTGTCGAAGATTTGCCGGCCGACATGTGCGCTGACCGGCCATGGGGCAAGGGCGACAACCCGAAGACCGCGGTCCATGCCTATCTTGCCGATCAGGACACCGCCAGCCGGACCGGTGTCGACGGCAAGCCGCTGAAGTTCGAGATCGATCAGATGTTCGAGGCCAAGCTGATGATCAGCGCTGCGTCCGACGGTTTCCTCAAGCGGGTCTGACTTCCCAAATCCCGGTGTTGGTACTTTGTTGTTGCCGCTCGACTTTGGTGTGCTCGGGGGACTGGATTTTGACGCCGATACCTGATCGATTGCACCCGGTTGAGGTGAAATCCCGGAGAGCGGTATGAAGATCAAGGATGTCCAGACTTTTGTGGTTGCCAATCCGCCGCCTCAGACAGGCGGGCGCTAT
The DNA here is from genome assembly GCF_038900095.1 of Hoeflea sp. AS16. Taxonomy (NCBI): domain Bacteria; kingdom Pseudomonadati; phylum Pseudomonadota; class Alphaproteobacteria; order Hyphomicrobiales; family Rhizobiaceae; genus Hoeflea; species Hoeflea sp. AS16. The sequence goes on from NZ_JBBMQQ010000005.1 coordinate 92,983, forward strand.
TTCCTGTTCGTCAAACTGGTCACCGATGGTGGTGTGATCGGCTACGGCGAAGCCTATGATGCCGCCTTCGATCCGCACCTGACGGCCAAGCTGATGGAAGACGTGGCGGCGCGGTATCTGGTTGGCCGCGATCCGCATGACATCGAGAATTTCTTCCGTCTTTGCTATTCCTCCGGTTTTTCGCAACGTCCCGACATGACCATGATGGCCTGTTGTTCCGCGCTCGAGATGGCCTGCTGGGACATCATCGGCAAGGAGGCCGGCCAGCCGGTCCACAAGCTGCTTGGCGGCCGGGTGCACGAGGGGCTTCGTTCCTACACCTATCTTTACCCGGCCAGTGGCAGCGCCGATCCGCTGTCCACCGACAGCCCGAAAAATGTCTACAACGATCCGGATCTTGCAGCGGCCGCGGCAATCGAGGCTGTGCGTCAGGGCTTTACCGCGGTCAAGTTTGATCCGGCCGGTCCCTACCGGGTGCAGGGCGGGCACCAGCCGCTTCTGACCGATATCGATCTCTCGGCCCGCATGGTCAAGGCAGTGCGCGAGGCCGTCGGAACCCGCGCCGACATCCTGTTCGGCACGCACGGCCAGTTCACCGCCGCCGGCGCCATCCGTATGGCGCGTGCCATCGAGGCTGCCGATCCGCTGTGGTTCGAGGAGCCGGTGCCGCCCGATCAGCTGGGCGCCATGGCCGAGGTTGCGCGGGCGACCTCCATCCCGGTGGCAACCGGCGAGCGATTGGTCACCAAGCATGAATTTGCACGCGTCATCGAGACCCGAGCCGCAGCCATCCTGCAGCCCAATCTGGGCCGTTCCGGCGGGCTGCTCGAAACCAAGAAGATCGCCGGCATGGCCGAAGCCTTCGGCATACAGATCGCGCCGCATTGCTATTGCGGTCCGCTGGTCGCCGCCGCCAACATCCAGCTTGCAGCCACGCTGCCCAATTTCCTGGTGCTGGAATCGATCAAGACCTGGGACGGGTTTTACGCCGACGTGCTCAAGAAGAAGATCGAATGGCAGGACGGCTATGTCATCCCGTCGAATGAGCCCGGCCTGGGTGTCGAGCTTGACGAGTCGGTCTGCGAGGCCAATCCGTGGAGCGGCGACATGCTGCATCTGGAAATGACCCGCGAGCCGATCCGCTTCTGATCCGCAACAGGTGAGGGACGGGCGGTATCAGCCGATGCTGCCCTTATCCCAGTCCGGATCGTCAAAACTCTGGATTTCCACCCGGTAGCCATCCGGCGAATGAAACAGCGAGCTGTAAACGCCGAACTCTTCGCTGTGCTCGGGACCGCTGACATATGTCACGCCCTTGGCTTCAAGGAAATCGCGCCAGCCGTCGACATCCGGCGACACGATGGTCAGTGTCACACCGGCCGTGCCTTGCGGCCGGTCCGGCAGGTTGCAGACACCGATATAGCTCAGCGGTGTCAGCCGGTAGATATGGCAGGCACCCTGATCGACAACGAAGTCCAGTTCCATCACCTCGCGCAGGAAGCGCGAGCCGCGGTCAAGATCGCTGGTGTAGGTGAAAACGATCGAATGGCTGATCGGTGGTCGGCTCATGGCGGGCTCCTGATGTTGGCGGTTCCAGACTGCCCGCGGCATCATGATTCGGGCAAGAGGTCGCAGGGCTTTGCACAGGCTTGATCAATGCCACGCTTGACCTCGGTGCAGCTCTTCGGGCAAACCGCAGCAAATGGCCCGGGCCAGCATGATGCCGGCCGCTTGCGCCCCAACGTCGAGGAACCCGAAGTGACCCGTCCCGTGCTGATTGCCCCGTCCATCCTGTCTGCTGATTTCTCCCGCCTCGGCGATGACATTGAAGGCGTCATGCGCGCCGGCGCCGACTGGATCCATCTCGATGTGATGGATGGCCATTTCGTGCCCAACATCACCTTTGGCCCCGGTATCATCAAGGCCGTGCGTCCGCGCACCGAGGCGGTCTTTGATTGCCACCTGATGATCGAACCCTGCGATCCCTATCTCGAAGCCTTCGCCGACGCCGGTTGCGACATCATCACCGTCCACGCCGAAGCCACCAAGCATCTCGACCGCTCGCTGCAGGCCATCCGGGCGCTGGGCAAGAAGGCCGGCGTGTCGCTCAACCCGTCGACACCTGAAAGCGTCATCGAATATGTGCTCGACCGGCTCGATCTGATCCTGCTGATGACCGTCAACCCCGGCTTCGGTGGCCAGGCCTTCATTCCTTCGGTGGTCGACAAGGTGGCGCGGGTGAAAAAGATGATCGGCGACCGGCCGATCCACATCGAGATCGATGGCGGTGTCACCCCGAAGACCGCACCACTGGTCACCGCTGCCGGTGCAGATGTACTGGTCGCCGGATCGGCGGTCTTCAACGGCGCGGGCGAGGCCGACTGGGCCAGGAACATCACCGCCATTCGCCAGTCCGTTTAAGGACTGCACACAGTCACAGCGGCTTCAATTCAATCCAGCAAAAAGCCCCCGGCGCAAACCGGGGGCTTTTCCATTTCAGTCCTGTTGCCGGTCTCAGTCGTCGAGACTTTCAGGCAGAAGCAGGTTGAGCACGATGGCGATCAGGGCTGCAGGCAGCAGGCCGCTGGTCAGCAGGATCTGGGCGGTCTTGCCAAGATGCTGAAGCGCTTCCGGAACCATCTGCAGGCCGAGGCCGATCGACAGTGCGGTTGCGAAGATCACCATGTTGCGACGGTTCCAGTTCACGTCGGACAGCATGCTGACGCCAGCGGCGCAGACCATGCCGAACATGACGATGACGCCGCCGCCAAGAACGTTGATCGGAACCGTGTTGATGATTGCTGCGATCTTCGGGATGAAGCCGCAGGCGATCAGGAACAATGCCCCGATGGTCACCACGTGACGGCTCATCACGCCGGTCATGGCGATCAGGCCGACGTTCTGCGAGAACGACGTGTTGGGCAGGCCGCCAAAGACGCCGGCGACAGCAGTGCCGAGACCATCGGCAAAGGTTGCGCCTTCGATTTCCTTGTCGGTGGCTTCGCGCCCTGCACCGCCCTTGGTGATACCGCTGGTGTCGCCAACGGTTTCGATGGCCGAGACAATGGCCATGAAGCACATGCCCAGAACGATGGCGAAGTTGAACTCAAAGCCCCATTTGAACGGGATCGGCGGTGCGAAATAGCTGGCTCGTGCCAGGTTTCCGAAATTCACCTGACCCATCATCAGTGCCACGACATAGCCGGCGATGATGCCGATAAGGACCGCAGCCACGGCAGCAAAGCCCCGGGTGAAGAACTTGATTGCCAGCGTGACAATGATCACCACCAGTGCGGGGATCCACATTGCCAGGCTGCCGAATTCAGGCTTGCCCATCAGCGGAACGCCGCCGGCAGCGTATTGAATGCCGACCTTGACCAGTGCCAGGCCAATCATCAGCACGATCAGGCCGGTCACCATCGGTGGCAATGCGTAGCGAATGCGGCCGACAAAGAAGCCGAGGCAAAAATGGAAAACGCCGCCGATCATCACGCCGGTCATCAGTCCGGCGAGGCCTGCTGTTCCCAGGCCAGCAACCGCCGGGATCATCACCGGAACGAAGGCGAAGCTGGTGCCCTGAACGATTGGCAGGCGTGCGCCGACCGGGCCCATGCCGATAGTCTGCAGCAGCGTGGCAATACCGGCGAACAGGATCGACATCTGGATCATGTAGGTCATGTCGGGGAACCCGAGCGCGCCCTGGTCCGAGCCGAAGCCGATACCGGCAGCGCCCGCCACGATGATGGCAGGCGTCACATTGGAGACAAACATTGCCAATACGTGCTGGATCCCCAGTGGTATGGCTTTGACAAGCGGTGGTGTGTAGTTCGGATCCCGCAATTGTTCTGCGGTTCCAAGCGATGAGTCGGCCATTGGCTGTCCTTTTCCCTCAGGGGCGTTAGTCATGCCGGTTCGCCGCCCCCACTTGCTGCGAACCGGCTGAAGTGCCAGTCACTGTCGACCTTTCAATGATCAGAGCCCGCTCGTGCCATTGTTTCGGTCAGTGTCTCAGAAACGCAAGACCCATGCCATTATGCCGATTCGGGCTTGGTCAGGCGAGACTCCCCGTCAGCTTGAGCCGGCTGACCCCGCCATCGGGGAAAATGTTGAGCCGCACGTGCGTAACGGGGCCGATATAGCGAATATGAGCCGAAAGATCGTGCACGTGGTCGGCCTGCAGCTTCTGCTGCGGGATCAGTTCCGGCCAGAACATCGACGCGGTAATGATCGCATCGCCCGCGTCGGTTCCAAAATCGCTCATGTCTGCGGCCTGTATCGAGCACGTGTCGGGAAAGTTGCCCTTGAAATAGGCAGTGTCGACGATTGCGCCCGACAGCACGCCCCGCGCCCCCAGGGCGATCACGATCCACTCATTGCCCGGAACACGCCTGCGGCTGGTTTCCCAGCCGTCACCCATGTTCTCGCCGCGCCCCGGCGCCAGCAATCGGTGATAGGAGCCGAAATGCGCATCCGAGAAGCCGATGATCCGCCCGCCATTGAGCGCGGACGAAAGTTCGATGTCTCCGTCGCCCACCCGCGACCGGTCCAGGAACGGCTGGCCATAGACCCTGAGCCGCGCGATCCCGCCGTCCGGATAGATATGCAGCCGCACATGGGTAAAGATTTCCGACGAGTTCGACGCGAGATAATGGTGCGCGCTCGGCCCCAGCGGCGATGTCGGCAGCACTTCGGTCCATTGTGTGCTCTCGTCCGGATCACCCGCGACATTGCAGGCTTCGATGCGCGCGGCGGGTGGGTAATTGCCGGTAAAGTGCGACGTGTCGACATCAAAGCCGTCGATGCGCCCGGCGGTCGCCAGCCGGATGATCGCGAAATCATGGCCGAGGACGCGCTTGCGGCGGCTTTCCCAGCCATCCATCCACTTGCCGTGGTCGTCATACTTGTCTTCGATGAACACCGCCGGCTGGTCGGACAGCATGCGTTCGAGCGGTGCAAAGAATTCGTCGGTGACATAAATGCCCTTCGCGCCAAGGCCCGCCGATGCAAGGTTGACCGAATTGCGCGCGAAACCCGGAAGCTGCGCCGGCATGTGCTCACTCATCATGTGTCTCCTGGACGAATGGGTCCGGTTTGCTGGAACCGGATTTCAATGCCCATAGTATGCAATGAAAATGCAGTTCGGTTTCAAATTTTTCCTGAAGATGTTAAAGCCGCGGCCCGGTCTATTTCGGCACGAATTCCCTTGATGACGTGATCGATGAACAGCTTGACCTTGGGATCCTGCAGCCGCTTGTGCGGATAAAGGCAGGAGAACGGCTGCGGTATCTGCGGCGTTTTTTTCGCCACCTCCACCAAACGGCCGGCGTCAAGGTCTGCAGCAACATCATAACGCGTCTTGCTGGCGATGCCGCAATCGGCAAGCGCCCACGCCGTCAGCACGTCGCCATCATCGCTTTCCAGCGATCCTTCGGGGTGATACGCGCGGACTTCGCCACCCACCAGCAGGTTCCAGTAAAACTCCGTTGCGCCGGGATAACGCAAGAGCAGGCACTTGTGCTTGTTGGACATGATCTCGTCGCCGCTTTCGGGCATGCCCTGCTTTTCGATATAGCCGGGCGAGGCGACCAGCACGCGCTCGAATTCGTGGATGGCCCGCACCCTGAGATCGGAATCGGGAAGCGGCCCGAGCACGAAGGCCGCGTCGAGACCTTCCTGGGCGATATCGACCTTGCGGTCCGACAGCCTGAGCCGGACATTGATATCCGGGTACTCCGCCTTGAAGGCCGGGATCAGGGGCGCCACCAGCTTCTTGCCGAGCGCCAGCGGAGCCGAGATGAACAGCGTCCCTTTCGGGTGGGCCGTGATTTCGGCGATGCTGCCTTCGACCTCGCGGATGGTGTCGAGAATCTTGATCGCGCCCTTGTAGAACAGTTCGCCATGCGCCGTGGCGCGCAGGCTGCGCGTGGTGCGGTTGAACAGGCGCACGCCAAGGCTCTTTTCGAGGTCTGAAATCCGGCTTGATGAGACGGCAGCCGAAACCCGCAAATCGCGCGCGGCAGCCGACATGCTGCCCAGTTCGTAAACGCGCACAAATGTCTTGAGCATGTCCACATAGGCCATGAACGATATCCCCGGTAAGCTGATTGCCTCAATTGAGCGCGGGGCGCGGCGATTGTCCAGAAGAAATTGAAAACAAGGCTTATTGCCTTGTATGTGACGAAAATGGCTTTCCGGAAACGCGCGCTCAGCCGTGCCGCTTCAGCCGGACAAGAGCCAGGTCGAGCGCAGAGAGAAACCGTGACCGGTCCTGCCGCGAGAACGGGGCCGGGCCGCCCACTTGCGCGCCACCGGCGCGCAGGTCAGCCATGATCGACCGTGTCGCCACCGCCATGCCGATCGAATCGTGGGTGAAGGGCTTGCCGGTATGGCTCATCACTGCAGCCGCCTCCGCCTTCAGGCAGCGCTCGGCCAGCAGGATGTCGGCGGTCACCACCACGGCCCGCGGTGTCACGTGTTCGACAATGCGGTCATCGGCGGCATCGAAATTGCCCGGCACGATTTCACGCTCCACCAGCGGATCCGTCTCGATCCGGAAATAGCTGTTGGAAACGAAGGTCACCTTGATGCCGTGACGAAGCGCCACCTTGACGCATTCCTCGCGCACCGGGCAGGCATCGGCGTCAACAAGCAGGCGGATCGGCGGGGTCTCGGGGGCTGGGCTGGTCATACCCGTCCAATACCCCGCATCACCGTCTTCGCCAAGGCCGTTGCGGCGCCGTTTCCAAGTCGTGTGTCAGTCCGGCTCGCCTGCGCGGTTGAGCATGCCGAACAGGTCACGCGGATCGTCCGGGTCGGCGATCATGTCGAGCTGCTGGAAATGCCCGGTCTTGAGCGCCCGTTCGTAGACATATTTGAGCGCCGAGAAATCCTCGATGGCAAAGCCGACGCCATCGAACAGGGTGATCTGCGAAGCCGACTTGCGGCCGTCGGCCTGGCCGGTGATCACCTGCCAGAGTTCGGTCACCGGAAAGTCTTCCGGCATCTGCTGGATCTCGCCCTCGATCCGCGTCTGCGGCGGGTACTCGACGAAGATCTGCGAGCGCAACAGAATGTCCTTGTGCAGCTCGGTCTTGCCGGGGCAATCCCCGCCAATGGCGTTGATGTGGATGCCGTCGCCGATCATGTTGTCGGTCAGGATCGTCGCATATTGCTTGTCGGCGGTGCAGGTAGTGACGATCTGCGCGCCTTCCATGGCTTCCTGCGACGACCGGCAGGCGGTTACCTTCAGCCCCGCCCCGGCGAGATTGCGGGCGCATTTCGCTGTGGCGGCCGCATCGATGTCGTAAAGCCGGACTTCCTCGATGCCGACGACGGCCTTGAAGGCCAGTGCCTGGAACTCCGATTGCGCGCCATTGCCGATCAGCGCCATGACTTTCGAGCCCTTTGGTGCCAGATGCCGCGCGGCCATGGAGGAGGTTGCAGCAGTCCTCAGTGCCGTCAGCACGGTCATTTCCGACAGCAGCACCGGATAGCCCGAGGAGACCTGCGCCAAAAGCCCGAAGGCGGTCACCGTCTGCAGGCCCTGCTTGGTGTTGGACGGATGGCCGTTGACATATTTGAAGCCGTAGAGATCGCCGTCCGAGGTCGGCATCAACTCGATCACCCCGACATCGGAATGGCTGCCGACCCGTGGCGTCTTGTCAAACAGCGGCCAGCGGGTGAAGTCGTGCTCGATCGCGTCGGCCAGGTCCTTGAGCATGGTCTCGATGCCGATGGAGTGCACCAGCCGCATCATGTTTTCCACGCTGATGAACGGGACATAGGCGAGGTGGGAAGGAGGTGTCATTTTCTGTCTCCGGTGGTGATGGTGGTTGCCGTTCTGGGCGTCAGGTGAATGCCTGCAATCATGCAGCGGACGGATCCTCCGGCCAGCTCGATGGTCGGAACATTGAGCGGCAGAAGCGGCAAGGTGGACTGCAGCCGCGCCCGGTTTGGCGGGCTCAGGCTGTCATGGGCCGTGCGCGAAAGGGCCAGAAACCGGCCGTCCTTGCCGGTCAGTTCAATGGCGTTTCCGGCAAAGCCGGCGATCTCGGCTTGTGACAGCGCGATCACGTCGCGGCCGCTTTCCTCGAGCCGCTCGACGATTTCCGAGCGGCGGTCGGGGTTGACGACGGTGTCAAGGCCGACCAGCGCCACCTCGGTGCCCACACACATCAGCACATTGGTATGATAAATCTCGCGCCCGGCGCTGTCGCGCGCCTCGAAGACCATCGGCTCGTAACCGAAATTGGTGCAAAACCGTTCCAGCGCAATCGGATTTGCGCGGTTGGATCGGGCGACAAAGGCGAGGCGCCCGATGTGATCAAGCACCATGGCGCCGGTGCCTTCCAGGATCAGCCCGTCTTCTTCGAGGCCGGAATAATCGATCACCTCCTGCACACGGAAATTGCGCTTGAGGAATTCGATCACATCCGTGCGCCGTTCCCGCCGGCGCGAAGGTGCATGCATCGGGTAGATCGCAACATGGCCGCCTGTGTGGGTGGAAAACCAGTTGTTGGGAAACACCGAATCCGGCGTGTCGCGGCTGCCGTCATCGTCAAACACGTTGACGTCAACCCCGCTGTCCCGCAGCTGTCCTACAGCCGTATCGAATTCCGCCAGCGCCCGCGCGGCGACCGTGTCCCGTCCGATATCGGTCGGGCGCTGGAACCCGTTGTCGGCCAGCGTTTCCGGATTCGGGTGGAAGGCGTGCGGCCGGATCATGACGACGGTATCCGGTGCCTGCATCAGGTTTCGTCTCAAGGTATTGGGTAGCATCAGGAGCTCCTGTTGACGCGGTCGAACACCTTGCGGCCCATCAGGCTGGCGGTGAGATCGACCATCAGCCGGGCGGTGCGTCCCCGGTCATCGAGAAACGGGTTGAGTTCGACCAGGTCGAGCGAACTGACCAGGCCGGATTCGTGCAACATCTCCATCACCAAGTGAGCCTCGCGGAAGGTCGCACCGCCGGGAACCGTGGTGCCGACAGCCGGAGCTATCGAGGGGTCGAGAAAATCGACGTCGAGCGAGACATGCAAAAGCCCGTTGGCAGACCGCACCCGGTCGAGAAACGCGCTCAACGGCGCAATGAAGCCGCGTTCATCGAGCTCGCGCATGTCGACCGGCGCGATGCCGTGTTCGCGCAGCGCCTTGTGTTCGTCCGGATCGACCGAGCGGATGCCGAAAAGGCAGATGCGATCGGTCGGAACCGGATCAGGAAATGGCGGAAAGGCCTCGAAGTCACCGAGCCCGGCAATGTAGGCCATCGGTGTACCGTGCAGATTGCCCGAGCCGGTGGTCATCGGTGTGTGAAAATCGCTGTGGGCATCGAGCCACAACACGAACAACGGCCGTGCCTGCTCCCTGGCGTGGTTCGCCACCCCGGCAACCGTGCCAAGCGAAAGGCTGTGATCGCCGCCGAGAAAAACCGGAAAACCTGCTGCCATTGCGTCCTGCGCGGCTTCAGCCAGCGCTTTCGTCCAGGCAATCGTCTCCGGCAGGTGGTGCACTGCCGCATTGGTGCAGTTCGCGGCGGCAGGCGGCCTCGGCGCGACATCGCCGCGGTCGTCAACGGTGCAGCCGAGTTCGGCAAGCGTCGCGGCCAGACCCGCCACGCGGTAAGAGGCCGGTCCCATCACGCAGCCGGGATTGGATTGACCGCTGTCGACAGGCGCGCCGACCAGAATGCAAGTGTGGTTCATCGCATGCCCTCCTTTCGGATAATCCGTCGCAGAGGTCGCTGGCGGTTGAAATGGCAAGTTTGTCCGTTCCGGGCACCAAAACAGTGCTTGTGTCAGTCAGCTTTGCCATTTTGGCAAAGCTGATCCCGCAGCGACCATGCAGAACGCCGTCTGCTGCATCCGAAATCCGGATTTGTTTCGCTCTTTGCGAAGTTGAATCGATCGATTATGTTCAATTCGAAACACCAACTGACCAGATCGGTAGCATGCAATGTCAATATTGGACGATATCGATATTCGCCTGATCGCGGCGCTCAAGCGCGACGGACGGGCGTCGATTTCCGAACTCGCGGCGAAGCTGAAGCTGGCCCGCGCCACCGTGCGCAGCCGCATCGAGCGGCTGATGGCCAGCGGCGAGATCGCCGGCTTCACGGCTCTCACCCGCGCCGATGTGTCGGCCGCGCCGGTCCGGGCACTGACCATGATCGGCATCGAGGGCAGGGGGACGGAACGGATCATGGCCCAACTGCAGGGCATGCCGGCGGTTCAGGCGGTGCATTCGACCAATGGCCGCTGGGACCTGATTGCCGAACTGGCGACCGATACGTTGCAGGAACTTGACGACACGCTGGTCCGCATCCGTCGCTTCGAGGGGATTACCTCGAGCGAAACCAACCTTTTGCTGTCGACGCGGCGTGCATCGACCCGGCGCTGATCCTTGTCCGGGGCGCGCGGGATGCAGTTACTATTGGCTCTGCGGGATGCTGCATCCGCAACAAAGGCTGTCACGTTGGCTCTGCGAGATCACTTCAGTGCGCGCCGAACGGAACTGGAGCCGGGCTTTGGCGTTGACCGGCAAGGACGGCCTCTGTCGTTCCTTGCCATTCCCCGAGTTTGTGAAAGGATCAGCGCCATGACTCATCAGGATGTGAAAACCGACATCAGGGTAATTCTCGAAGACCCGGACATGACCGACGCAGAAAAGATTGACCGGCTTGAGCGCATGCGTGAAAGCGCCCGGGCGGAAATGCGGGCTGCAACCGAGAGCGCCATGGTCAATGATGACGATGTCGGGGATGATCTCAAGCAGCTCGATGAAGCGCTTGCACGGCTGTCAGCAGACCCGGTCTCGCCCGAGGATGGCGGTGGCGCCACCCTGTAGGCGCCACGTATTTCGGGAAAGTGGCCTTAGAAGCCGATGTCGAAGCGGCGGACAATGCCGAACGAGGCGGTGTACTGGTCTTTCGAGCCCTGCGCGGTGATCGGTGACGTGGCTGCATCGCCGGTCAGCCGCGACCAGCCTGCTCCGGCTTCGACGGCCCAGTTGTCGTCAACCTGGAAGCGCACGCCGGCTTCCAGCCCGGCACTGTACAAACCGCCCGAAGCGGTTGTTGCCGGATAGAGTGTCGATGCTTCCGCGGCGGTGACGCCGAAATAGGTGTTGGTGAACTTGGAGTTGCCGAAATTCAGCCGCGGTCCGCCGTGGAAGGTCCACTGCTCGCCTGCCTTGAAGATGATATCGGCGCCAAGTTCGGCGCGCACGCCCTTGTGGCCGCCCAGCCCCTGCCGTACCGCACCCAGAACCCTGAAATTGCCCATCTGGTACTTCGCCTTGACGCCCAGTTCGACAGCCGTGTCGATGGTGTTCAGGCCGGACAGTTCCGGTGAATCCTTTGTCGAGCGCTTGCCGATCACGTCGATCGACGGGCTTAGTGAGAAGCCCTCGTCAGAGCCGCCGCCAATGGTGAAGCCATTCGGCAGTTCCAGGCGCTTGAGCCGGAACAGCGGAACCGGTGAGAGCACCATCTTGCTGGCGCCGAAATAGCGCGGGGAAATTTTGCCTGCCGCACCCAGCTCAAACGAGATTCCCGGGCCACTTGCGTCCTGAGCCTGCGCCTGCGGGGCAAATGCGGCAGCCGCAGCCATGAACGGAAGAACGGTGAAACGAAGAGCTTTGGTCATTGGCTGGTCCCGGGGTGACGAATTACAGATTGGGTTGCAATCAACATAGTTCTTCACGGTTAACAACCCGGCATGTTGGAACAAATACAGGCTGGTTTGTCTGTTATCCGGCTAAGCCCGGTCCCAAACCCCTTTTCCAGTGACCAATAGGCATAACCCGGAGCGCGAAAGCAGCATCGCCGATGGCAAGGCCTTGCTACAGCAATCCATATGTGAATATATTATTCAAATAGGAATTTAGGGGAGGGACGTCATGGGGCCGCCATTCGAACCCACGGTCGGGGTTGCCAGCACGCACCCGCGCAATATGCCCGAGGCGCATGCGGAGCTGCCGGTATGGAATGCCGAAAACTGGTTCTATGAGGACTGGCAGCCGGACCTCCGGATCCGGTCGCTGCGCCGGACCATTGCCGAGGGCGAAAGCCACATGTTCAACACCCTCGTGGTCGACATCCACCCTTACGTGCAGGACCAGATGTTTGCCGAAAGCGAAGGCATGTTCGGTCGCCGTCTGGTTGCCGGTGCGTTCGTGTTTTCTGCAGGCCTGGGGCTGGTGGCGACGAACTGCGTCAACGCATTTTCCTATGGCTACGACAAGCTGCGCTTCATCAAGCCGGTCTTCATCGGCGAGACGATCTACACGGTGCGCACCCACCTCGACAAGAAACCGCGCTATCCGGAGATGGGCCTGATCCGCGCCAGTTATGAAGTGTTCAAGGGCGACGGCGAGCTGGTTCTCTACTGCGAGCATCTCCAGACGGTGAAATACAAAAACCCGGCCGCGTTTGCCGGCAAAACCGAAAAGACATCATGACAACAGATACCGACCTGCCACTCGCCGGCCTCGTCATTCTCGACATGAGCCAGTTTCTCTCCGGCCCCTATGCAACGTTGCGGCTTCAGGACCTCGGTGCACGGGTGATCAAGATCGAGCGGCCGGGAGCCGGTGATCTCTCCCGGTCGCTCTATCTCAGCGACACCGAGATAGGCGGCGACTCGACGATCTTTCATGCCATCAACCGCGGCAAGGAGAGCCTCGCCATCGATCTCAAGAACGAGGCCGATCTCGAGGTGCTGCGCACGCTGATCGGCAAGGTCGATGTCCTGGTGCAGAATTTCCGCCCCGGTGTCATCAAGCGGCTCGGGCTGGATTACGAGACCGTTCGCGCCATCAACCCGAAACTCGTCTATGCGTCGATTTCCGGCTATGGGGAGGAAGGCCCCTGGGTCAAGCGTCCGGGCCAGGACCTTCTCGCCCAGGCCCGCTCCGGGGTGATGTGGCTCAACGGAAACGATGGCGATGGCCCGGTTCCCATGGGCCTTGCAGTTGGAGACATGCTCGCCGGTGCGGCCACCGCGCAGGGCATCCTGGCCGCACTGGTCAAGCGCGGCATTTCAGGCCGCGGCAGCCATGTCGAGACCAGCTTGCTGGAAGCGCTGGTCGATTTCCAGTTCGAGGTTCTCACCACCTATCTCAATGACGGGCGTCGTATGCCCAAGCGCTCGGGCTTTCGCAGCGCCCACGCCTATCTCTCCGCGCCTTATGGTGTCTACGAGGTCAGCGACGGTTTTCTCGCGGTTGCCATGACGCCGATCCCGCGGCTTCGCGAGTTGCTTCAGCTCGATGCGCTGGAGCCCTATTGCGACGATCCCAAAACCTGGTTCACCGCCCGCGACGAGATCAAGCGCCTGATCGCCGACAGGCTCAAGACCAAGACGGTAGATGAGTGGCTGGCAATCCTCGAGCCGGCCGACATCTGGTGCTCGCGCGTTCTCGATTGGGATGACCTGGTCGAGAGTGAGGGGTTTGGAGTGCTCGATATGTTGCAGCGGGTCGAGCGCGAAGACGATGTATCGATCCTGACAACGCGCTCGCCGATCCGGGTCAACGGCGAACGTCCGAAAACAACCCGCGCAGCCCCCCGGGTGGGTGAACACACCGCCGCGATCAAGGCTGAATTCGGGCTTTAGCGGTCAGGCTCAGAGGTTCCAGATGCGCTGGGCGTTGCCGGAGAGCAGTTTCTGCTTCTCGGCCGCGCTGGCGCCTTGCAGCAGCGCATGCGTGGCCGCAACCCAGGCCAGCAGCCCGCCGCCGAGCGTGCAGACCGGCCAGTCGCTGCCCCATACAACCCGGTCCCAACCGAAACTGGAAATCGTGTGCTCGACCCAGGGCCGCAACGTATCGGCAACCCAGCTGTCCGGATCGGCATAGGCGACAACCCCGGAGATCTTCGCGATCACGTTTTGCCGTTTGGCAAGCTCCGTGATGTTGTCCTGCCAGGGCTGCCGTGCATCGCCCTTGATGTCGGGGACGCCGCAATGATCGAGGATGAAGGTGACCTCCGGCGCCAGGTCTGCCAGCGCCATCGCATTGGGCAGTTGGTGCGGCAGCATGCACAAATCGAAGGTGAGGCCGCTACCGGTCATGCGCTTGATGTTTTCCCTGAACAGCGGTTGCTCCGGCAATTCGTCAGGCATGACATGCAGAACCCGCCGGAAACCCTTGATCAGCGGGTTGTCGAGCTGCTGGTCGAGATAGGCCGCGAATTCCGGCTCCTCCGGCCGGCAGGAGGCGATCGCGCCGGCAATCAGGCTGTCGGGTCGCGCTGCCAGCGTACCGATGTAGTCGGTTTCGTCCTCGATCCGCTCCGGCGCCACGTCGACTTCCATGTGCAGCGTCCGCGCGATCCCGGCACGGCGCGCTTCCAGCTCGTAGGCTGCATAGGGCCAGGCCTGGTTCAGCGCGGGGACTGTCGCCAGCCAGGGATAGTCCAGGGCAGATGGGTCGACCACGTGCAGATGGGTATCGATGATCATGCGGTTTCCTCCTCGCGAGTGCCGGCTTCCCTTCGCCTGACACGATCCGGATACTCCCACAGGGAAATAAACTATTCAAATAAGAATTCAGCTTGGCAATTCGAAATCGGCGCCCGCCAGTTTCGATAGCTGCCGTGAGGTCTTGGTCAGCATCGTCTGTGTCTCCGCCATGTCGGGGGCCTGGGACGCATTGACGAGATTGATATAGGGAATTGTCAGCGCCGCGATCGCACGCCCGTCCGGGCCCAGCACCGGGGCGGAAAGATTGAACACACCGGCGGTCTGTGCACTCGGCATGATCTCGTAGCCGCGCTCGCGGATCTGGTCGAGACGCTCGAAGAACTCGCTTTCCATCGTCGGCTGCTCGCCGCTGGCGGAATACTCGTTGATCATCATCAGCCGCTCATCCTGGGAGCGGAAAGCCAGCAGCACATGGCCCGACCCGGTATCGTAAAGACTGATGTGCGAGCCGACGCGGATCGAGATTCCCCAGTAGCCAGGCGCCTCCTGCTGCGCGACCACCACCACGGAACCGCGGTCGAAAACGGCAAGCTGGTTGGCCTGCCGGGTTTCCTCCGCAAGCTCGCGCATGAACGGCGTCGCATAGGACACCAGACGGCGGACCGGGACATGCAATTGCGCCAGGCCGAACAGTTTCAGCGTCAGCGAATACCTGTCGCCGTCAAGCCGTGTCACATACCCGCGACGCACCAGCCGGTCGAGCATCCGGTAGAACTCGTTCGGACTCCGGCCCAGCCGCTTGGCGATCTCCGCCTGGGTCAGCCCGCCATCGATTTCGGCAAGCAGCTCGAGAATGTCGAGCCCCTTGTCGAGTGCGGGTGCCCGGTACCGGTCGTCGTCGGTTTCCATGCGTTTCTCCGTGAATTTCGAAATTCATATACGCATAATCGGTTCAGATAACAATGAAACATTCCCTTGACCGCTGGTGAAGATGATGTTTGTATATGAATGAACCTCTCATCTGTGAGGGTTCAAGGGGGGAGCCCCTAAAGTTTAAACGTCTCGGGAGGAGGCTCATGAACAAGCTATTGACCGGCGTATCGGCCGGTGTTGTCCTATTGATGGTCGGCGGAACTGCAATTGCCCAGGAATTGCCGGGCAAGTTCGAAGGCGTGACCATTGATGCCAAGCTCATCGGCGGTCAGCAGTATGAGAACCTCTATTCGCGCATCAGCGAATGGGAGAAGGCCACCGGCGCAACCGTCAACGTCATTTCGAAGAAGAACCATTTCGAACTCGACAAGGAAATCAAGTCCGACATCGCTGTCGGCGCGATCAATTGGTGCGTGGGATCGAACCATTCATCCTTCGCGCCTCAGTATCCCGGCATCTACACCGACCTGAATGCACTTCTGCCTGCGGCAGAAATCGATGCCTTCGTAGATGCCAACATTTCCGCGTCCACGCTTGACGGCAAGCTCGTCATGCTGCCGCGCGCGCAGTTCGATGTTTCCGCGATGTATTACCAGAAGAGCCTTTTCGCGGACGAAGACAACAAGGCCAGGTTCAAGGAAAAATACGGCTATGAGCTGACTCCGCCGGACACCTGGGAACAGGTGACCGACCAGGCCATGTTCTTTGCCAACCCGCCGGATTTCTACGGCACCCAGTATGCGGGCAAGGAAGAGGCCATCAACGGTCGCTTCTACGAAATGCTGCTTGCCGAAGGTGGTGAGTATCTCGCCGCCGATGGCAGCCCGGCCTTCAATTCTGAAGCCGGTGTGCGCGCCCTCGACTGGTTCGTCAATCTCTACAAGGCGAAGGCGGTTCCGGCCGGAACCACCAACTATCTCTGGGACGATCTCGGCCAGGGCTTTGCTTCCGGCACCGTCGCGCTCAATCTTGACTGGCCAGGCTGGGCCGGGTTCTTCAATGACCCAGCCTCATCCAAGGTTGCCGGCAATGTCGGCGTCGTCGCGCCGCCCAAGGGATCGTCCGGTGCACGCACCGGCTGGTCGGGTCATCACGGCTTCTCGGTTACCGAGAGCTGCGAAAACAAGGAAGCCGCGGCCTCTCTCGTCTGGTTCCTCACCAATGAGGACAGCCAGAAGCTGGAAGCCGGCGCAGGCCCGTTGCCAACCCGCGATGCCGTCTGGACCTGGGTGATCGAACAGGCCAAGGACGACCCGTATCGCAAGGAAGTGCTCGAAGCCTTCCAGGAAGCAGCCAAGGGCGCTTACCCGGTTCCCCAGTCACCGTCCTGGATCGAGATTTCCAATGCGGTCTATCCGGAATTGCAGGCTGCAATTCTCGGCGACAAGACGTCCCAACAGGCGCTTGACGATGCTGCGGCGAAAGCCCGGGCCATTCTCGAGGACGCCGGAGAGCTGTAACAGCCTCCTCCCGGAGGGGGCGCGGCAACTTCCGCGCCCTTCTTCCGATCACATGTGCGTAGCCGCCAGGCGGATGCGCTATGATTGTTCCCGATACTGTTTGCTGTGAGGATACGATGAGAGGCTGGAAGCCTGCGCCGCATGTACTGCTGCTTTTGCCGGCCTTTGTCGTGCTGGCGGCGGTGGTGGTCGTGCCGCTGTTGCTGTCGCTCTATTCGAGTTTTACGCCCTTCCGGCTGACCCGGCCGGATACGATCTACACCTTCATCGGTTTCCGCAATTACCAGCGCCTGTTCGCTGATCGCGAATTCTGGGTGGCTTTCGGTCGCACCGTTCTGCTGCTGACCATTGCACTCAACCTGGAAATGGTGCTGGGCCTGTTCCTGGCGCTGCTGGTCGAAAAGGCCACGCGGGGCCAGCGCCTGCTGCGCACCATCATGATGTTTCCGATGATGTTCTCGCCGATCCTGGTCGGCTTCCAGTTCAAGTTCATGTTCAATGACAATATCGGGCTGGTGAACAACGCGCTGCAATCGCTTGGCCTGACCGATCGCGCCATTCCCTGGTTGATCGACGGGCAACTCGCCTTCACGTCGATCCTGATCGCGGAAGTCTGGTCATCAACCTCGGTGTTCGCCATCTTCATCCTGGCCGGCCTGATGGCCATGCCGAAGGAACCGCTGGAGGCGGCGAAGGTCGACGGCTGCACGCCGATGCAGAGTTTCCGTTATGTCACATGGCCGTTCATCATGCCGTTTGCCTATATCGCCATGACCATCCGGTCGCTCGACATCGCCCGGGCCTATGACATCGTCAAGATCATGACCGATGGCGGCCCGGCCAAGCGCACCGAGATCCTTTGGACGCTGATCTCGCGCACCGCCTATTCGGATGCCCGCATGGGGCTTGCCAATGCGATGGCCTATGTCGCCATCTTCCTGTCGATCCTGTTTACGATCCTGTTCTTCAGGCAGCTTGCAAAAGCCCGCCAGCAGATCGGGGCGGAGTGGTGATCATGAACGAGAACCAGTCAAATCGTCTCAAGCAGCGCCTGCTCAAGATAGGCCATCTCGTCGGCCTGTTCATCGCCATGGCGATCATCTGCCTGCCGGGGTTTTGGATCGTGCTGTCCTCGCTCCGGCCCACCGTCGAGATCATGGCCAAGCCGCCGGTCTGGATCCCGCAAAGCCTGTCGTTCGATGCCTACATCGCGATGTTCTCAGGTGTCGGGCAGGGCGGCATCCCGGTGCTCGACTATTTCCGCAACTCGATCATCGTCTCGGTCACCTCGACCGTCATTGCGCTGATGATCGGCCTGGCCGGCGGCTATGCTTTTGCCCGTTACCGGTTCCGTGGCAAGTCCGCGATCTTCCTCGGCTTCATGCTGACCCGCACGGTGCCCGGCATCGCGCTGTCGCTGCCGCTGTTCTTCGTCTTTGCCCGGCTTGGCATCATCGACACCCATTTCGGGCTGATCATTGCCTATGTCGCTCTCAACGTGCCGTTCACCGTCTGGTTGATTGACGGCTTCTTCCGCCAGGTTCCGCGCGATCTCGCCGAAGCCGCGCAGATCGACGGCTGCACCCGCTGGCAGGCTTTCTGGCAGGTCGAGTTTCCGCTGGCCCGTTCCGGCATCGCCTCGGCCGGTATCTTTGCCTTCCTGATCTCCTGGAACGAGTTCGCGCTGGCCTCGCAGCTTACACGCTCGACAAACTCCAAGACGCTGCCGGTCGGCCTGCTCGATTACACCGCCGAATTCACCATCGACTGGCGCGGCATGTGCGCTCTCGCCGTGGTGATGATCGTTCCGGCGCTGACCCTCACCTTCATTGTCCAGAAACACCTCGTGTCCGGTCTGACCTCCGGCGCTGTCAAGGGATAGTCATGGCTACCGTTTCGCTCAAGAACCTCGTCAAGAAATATGGCAGCCTCGAGGTTGTCCACGCCATCAACCTCGATGTCGCCGACCGCGAATTCGTCGCCCTTGTCGGGCCGTCGGGCTGCGGCAAGTCGACCACGCTCAGGATGATCGCCGGCCTTGAACCCATCAGCGGAGGCCACATCCATATCGGCGACCGCGAGGTCAACAACCTGCCGCCGCGCCAGCGCAATATCTCGATGGTGTTCCAGTCCTACGCGCTCTACCCGCACATGACGGTGGCGGAAAACATGGGCTTCTCGCTCAAGATCGCCGGCCGGTCGCAGGCCGAGATCGCCAGCGCTGTTGCCGATGCCGCCAAGACGCTCGGGCTTGAGGAATTGCTCGAGCGCCGCCCGTCGCAACTCTCGGGCGGGCAGCGCCAGCGCGTCGCCATGGGCCGGGCGATCGTGCGCCATCCAGATGTGTTCCTGTTCGACGAGCCGCTCTCCAACCTCGACGCGAAACTGCGCATGCAGATGCGCACCGAGATCAAGAAGCTCCACGCCAAGGTCCAGTCGACGGTTATCTACGTGACCCACGACCAGGTCGAGGCCATGACGCTGGCCGACCGGATCGTCATCATGCGCGACGGCCATATCGAGCAGGTCGGGCCGCCCGAGGAAGTGTTCCGCCGTCCTGAGACGCGGTTTGTCGCTGGCTTCATCGGTTCTCCGACCATGAACCTGCATGATGCGGTCGTCAGCGACGGCAGGCTGATTTTCACCAATGGCGACACCCTGCCATTGCCGCGGCAGTTTCGCGATCGCGTGACCGCGGGTCAGAAAGTGATCTTTGGTCTGCGGCCCGATGATGTCTATCCGACCGGTCACGGCATTCACTCCGGCGAGGCCGCGGAAGTCCACGCGGTTGACGTGCCGGTATCGCTGACCGAGCCGCTCGGCAACGAGACCCTTGTGTTTGCCGAGTTCGCCGGCCGCGACTGGATTTCGCGGATGCTCAATCCCAAGACCCTGCGCATGGGCGACCGGATCAATTTGAGTTTTGACCTGAGCCAGTCGCATCTCTTCGATGCGGCGACTGAAAAGAGCTTGAGGAGTTGAGACGATGGCGCGTATCGAAAAAGTCGAACTGCGCATGGTTGACCTCAAGCCGAAGGTCAAGCGCACCGACGCGATCCAGAGCTTTGTCAGCCAGGAAACCCCGATTGTCACCATCACCGATTCCGATGGCGCCACCGGCACCGGCTACAGCTACACCATCGGTACCGGCGGTTCGTCAGTCATGCGGCTCATCGCCGACCATCTGGCACCACGGCTGATCGGCCGCGATGCCGACATGATCGAGGCGATCTGGCACGATCTCGAGTTCGCCACCCACGCCACCACCATCGGCGCCATCACCGCAATCGCGCTTGCCGCCATCGACACCGCTTTGTGGGACTTGCGTGCCCGCAAGCAGGCGTTGCCGCTTTGGAAGCTGGCCGGCGGCGCCAAGGAAAAGTGCCCGCTCTACACCACCGAGGGCGGCTGGCTGCACATCGAGACGCAAGCGCTGGTCGACGATGCCGTCGAGGCCAAATCCAGGGGCTTTCTCGGCTCCAAGGTCAAGATCGGCCGCCCGCATGGCTCGGAAGACCATGCCCGTCTGTCTGCCGTCCGCGCCGCGGTTGGCGACGGCTACGAGATCATGACCGACTGCAACCAAGGCTTCACCCTCGACGAGGCGGTCCGCCGCGCCGACAGGTTGCGCGAACTGGATCTGGCCTGGATTGAAGAACCGCTTCCCGCCGATGACATCGACGGGCATGTCCGCCTGTCGCGTTCAACCTCGACACCGATCGGGGTTGGGGAATCGATGTATTCGATCCGTCATTTCCGTGAATACATGCAGAAGGGCGCCTGTTCGATCGTGCAGGTTGATGTCGGCCGCATCGGCGGCATCACGCCCTGGCTGAAAGTGGCACACGCGGCCGAGGCATTCGATATCCCGGTCTGTCCGCACTTCCTGATGGAGCTGCATGTCAGCCTCACCTGCGCCGTGCCGAACGGCAAGTATGTCGAATACATTCCGCAACTCGACGAGCTGACGTCCAGCCGCATGCGGATTGAGAACGGCCATGCCTACGCGCCGCTCGAACCGGGCATCGGCATCGACTGGGACTGGGATGCGCTGCGTGCCAGGAGCATCGCCGAATTCACCACCGTGATCACCAAGGCGGAGGGCTGAGCCATGCAGCGGATGGGAATGGTCATCGGTCTGAAGCCGGAAAAGATCGCCGAGTACAAGCGTCTGCACGCCGCCGTCTGGCCCGAGATCCTCGACATGATCTCGAAGTGCAACATCCGCAATTACTCGATCTTTCTGAAAGAGCCGGAAAACCTGCTGTTTGGTTATTGGGAATACCACGGCACCGATTTCGAGGCCGACGCAGCGAAGATGGCCGCGGACCCGAAGACGCAGGAATGGTGGGATATCTGCATGCCTTGCCAGCAGCCGCTGGAAACGCGGAAAGACGGTGAGTGGTGGGCAATGATGGAGGAGGTCTTCCATCATGACTGAGGATATTGATTTGGGGAGAATTTATGCCCCCTCACCAACTTCGGCCAAGGGCTGGCTTGGCTCGCCCCGCCTTCGTATCCTCTCCCACAAGGGGAGTGGCAAGTCCCCAGCGCGATTGTCCTCTAGGCGACCTCTCCCCTCGTGGGAGAGGATAGCAAGCCCGCATGCGACGCAGTCGAATGCCTGGGCGCGCTTGGTGAGGGGGAGTCTGAGTTGCTGGCTGTCTGAGGAATGCACTCCATGACTTTCGATCCCACAAGTCTGCAGCAATCCTGGCCAGCGCCGTCAGATCCGAGGCCCATCGTGACCTTCGGCGCCGGATCGATTGTCGGCGATGCGCATTTTCCCGCTTACCGCAAGGCAGGTTTTCCGGTTGCCGGCCTTTACGATCCCGATATCGAAAAGGCGCAAAAGCTCGCCGCCGAATGGGGCGTGACGGCTTATGCCACGGCGGAAGAGGCGGCAGTTGTTCCCGGCGCGGTGTTTGATCTGGCTACGCCGCCCAACGTCCATGCTTCCGTCTTGCGCCTGTTGCCCGATGGTGCGGCCGTGCTGATCCAGAAGCCGATGGGCAGTGACTTGGCCGCGGCAACGGAAATCCTGACCATCTGCCGCCAGAAGAACCTCAAGGCGGCGGTCAATTTCCAGCTGCGCTTCGCGCCGATGATGCTGGCGCTGAAAGATGCGATTGCCAAGGGCTGGCTCGGTGAGGTTGTCGATTTCGATGCCTGGCTGGCGCTGGCCACACCGTGGCAGTTGTGGCCCTTCCTCAAGGGACTGCCCCGCATCGAGATCGCCATGCACTCGATCCATTATCTGGACCTGATCCGGCAATTGCTCGGCGATCCTGCCGGCGTCCATGCCAAATCCATCGGCCACCCCAATCACGACGTTGCCCAGACCCGCACCAGCGCCATCCTCGATTACGGCAGCAAGGTCCGGTGTGCGCTGTCGATCAACCACGATCATGATTTCGGCCGCAGGCACCAGGCTTGCGAATTCCGCATCTGCGGCACCGAGGGGGCTGCCTATCTGCAACTCGGCGTCAATCTCGATTATCCGCGCGGAGAGCCCGACATCCTCGAAATCCGCCCCAGGGGCAGCGAGGAATGGATCGCGGTGCCGCTGAAAGGCGCCTGGTTCCCCGATGCCTTTGTCGGCCGGATGGCCAACCTGCAACGCTTCGCCGCTGGAGAGGACGCCGAGTTGGTCAGCTCCGTCGAGGATGCCTGGAACACCATGGCGCTGGTTGAGGCGGCCTACCAGTCATCGGCCGCCCCCGCGACACAGCTGCAAAAGAGACCCTGATCATGGAACAGACCACCTATTTCGAAGACTACGAGATCGGCAGCCAGCGCACCACCTACGGGCGCACCATCACCGAGACCGATTTCGTTGTTCATGCCGGCCATACCGGAGATTTTTTCCCGCATCACATGGACGCCGAGTTCATGAAGACGCAACCCTTCGGCCAGCGCATTGCCCACGGCACCATGGTGTTTTCCATCGGGGTCGGACTGACGGCGAGCGTCATCAACCCGGTGGCGTTTTCCTATGGCTATGACCGGCTCCGCTTTGTCAGGCCGGTGTTTATCGGCGACACCATCCACACCCGCACCACCATCTCCGCCAAGGAAGATGATCCGAAGCGCGCGGATATGGGCCGGGTGGTCGAGCGCACCGAAGTCGTCAACCAGAACGGCGACGTGGTGCTGGCCGCCGATCACATCTATATCGTTGAACGCAAGAACAAGCCCGCCTGAGCGGCAATCAATGGAGACATCATGGCAGACTGGGTCAAGGAAAAGACGGTACTCGTAACAGCAGCAGGGCAGGGCATCGGACGCGCAACCGCGCTCGCCTTTGCAGCAGCCGGCGCGCGCGTCATCGCCACCGATATCAATGAGAAGACGCTATCCGAACTGGCGGGCGAGAGCGGCATCGAAACCCGCCGGCTCGACGTTCTGAACGCTGCCGACATTGAAGCCACCGTGGCCGCCATCGGGCCTGTCGATGTGCTCTTCAACGGCGCAGGCTTCGTTCATTCGGGCTCGATCCTGGAGATGCCCGACGAAGACTTCGAGTTCGCGCTCGATCTCAATGTCCGCTCGATGATCCGCACCATCCGCGCGGTATTGCCGGCAATGATCGAACGCGGTGGCGGAGCCATCATCAACATGTCGTCGGTGGCAAGCTCGATCAAGGGCGTCCCCAACCGCTTCGCCTACTCCACCACCAAGGCTGCCGTTGTCGGCCTGACCAAGTCGGTTGCCGCCGATTATGTCGGCCAGGGCATCCGCTGCAACGCCATCTGCCCCGGCACGGTCGAGAGCCCGTCGCTGCAGGAGCGCATGCGCGCCCAGGGAGATTACGAGGCGGCCCGCGCCGCCTTCATCGCCCGCCAGCCAATGGGCCGGCTGGGAGCGCCGGAAGAAATCGCCGATCTCGCGGTCTATCTCGCCAACGCGACCTACACCACGGGCCAGGCCTGCGCCATCGACGGCGGCTGGACCATCTGACGACCAAATCAGGATCAAAACCGTGACCAAAATCACCGGCCTCGAGACCCATGATCTCAGGTTCCCGACATCGCTGAGCCTCGACGGCTCCGACGCGATGAATCCGGACCCGGATTATTCGGCAGCCTATGTCGTCCTGCACACCGACGCCGCAGGGCTTCAAGGTCACGGCCTGACATTCACCATCGGTCGCGGCAATGAAATCTGCTGTGCCGCGATCGAGGCCATGCGCCATCTCGTCGTCGGGCTGGATCTCGCCTGGATCAGCGAAGATCCGGGCCGGTTCTGGCGGCATGTGACATCGGACAGCCAGTTGCGCTGGATCGGACCCGACAAGGGCGCCATCCATCTGGCAACCGGTGCCGTGGTCAATGCCGTCTGGGACCTGCTTGCAAAGCAGGCCGGCAAGCCGGTCTGGCGACTGGTCGCGGACATGTGCCCCGAAGAGATCGTGTCCATCATTGATTTTCGCTACCTCACCGATGCGATCACCCACGACGAGGCGCTGGAAATACTCAAGCGCGCCGAACCCGGCAAGGCCGGGCGCATCGCCCGGCTCGAGGAGGCCGGTTACCCCTGCTACACCACATCTGCTGGCTGGCTTGGTTACCCCGACGACAAGCTCCGCCGCCTGTGCCGGCAAGCGGTGGATGCCGGCTACAATCACGTCAAGCTCAAGGTCGGGCGCGATCTCGAAGACGACATTCGCCGCCTGAGGATTGCGCGCGAGGAACTCGGTCCGGACCGGTATCTGATGATCGATGCCAATCAGGTCTGGGAAGTCGGCCAGGCCATCGACTGGATGAAGGAACTGGCGTTTGCCAAGCCGTTCTTCATCGAGGAACCCACCAGCCCGGACGATATCGCCGGCCACAAGCGCATCCGCGAGGCAATTGCCCCGGTCAAGGTGGCGACCGGCGAGATGTGTCAGAATCGCATCATCTTCAAGCAGATGATCATGGGCGGCGCCATTGACGTGGTGCAGATCGACGCCTGCCGCATGGGCGGGTTGAACGAGGTGCTGGCTGTTTTGCTGATGGCGGCGAAGTACGGTTTGCCGGTCTGGCCGCATGCTGGCGGTGTTGGCCTGTGCGAGTATGTCCAGCATCTCTCGATGATTGATTTTGTCGCGATATCCGGCACAATGGATGGGCGCGTGATCGAGTATGTCGATCATCTACATGAGCATTTCATCGATCCATGCGTCATCCGCAACGCGGCCTATATGCCGCCCGCATCCCCCGGTTTCTCCATCGAGATGAAACCGTCGTCCATAAAGCAATATACATTTACGCCGTCACAGACTGCGGTCGCCTGACCGGCCAACCAGACACAAGGAACAAACATCATGAAACTGCTTCGCGTTGGTGCTCCCGGACAGGAAAAGCCTGCCATTCTCGATGCCAATGGCAAGGCCCGCGATCTCTCGTCCGTGGTTGATGACATCGCCGGCGCAGCACTTCTGCCCGATAGCCTGGCAAAGATTGCCGCGATTGATCCCGCCACACTGCCGGAGCTGGCCACGGATCGCATCGGTCCCTGTGTCGGCCAGGTCGGCAAGTTCATCTGCATCGGCCTCAACTATTCCGACCATGCCGCCGAAACCGGCGCTGAAGTTCCCAAGGAGCCGGTTATCTTCATGAAGGCGACCAGCGCCATCTGCGGCCCCAATGACACGGTTCTCATCCCCCGCAAGTCGGTCAAGACCGACTGGGAGGTCGAGCTCGGCGTCATCATCGGCAAGGGTGGCGTCTATATCGACGAAGCTGATGCAATGGACCATGTCGCCGGCTATTGCGTCATCAATGACGTCTCGGAACGCGAGTTCCAGATCGAACGCAGCGGCACCTGGGACAAGGGCAAGGGCTGCGACACCTTCGGCCCGATTGGCCCCTGGCTGGTCACCCGCGATGAAGTCGCAGACCCGCAGAACCTCAAGATGTGGCTCGAAGTCGACGGTCACCGCTACCAGGACGGCTCCACCAGGACCATGGTGTTCGGCGTGCAGCACCTGGTCCACTATGTCAGCCAGTTCATGAGCCTGCAGCCCGGCGACGTGATCTCCACCGGCACCCCTCCCGGCGTCGGCATGGGGCAGAAGCCGCAGACTTACCTCAAGGGCGGCGAGACCATTGAACTCGGCATAGAAGGACTGGGCCAGCAGCGCCAGACCGTCGGCAAGGCCTGACACTGGATGATGAGCACTCCGCGCGTCCTGCTGGATGCGCGGAGCCTTAAAATGTCGGAATGTTTTCGCGGAAGATCACCTGCAGGCGCGGCAGGTATTCCGGCTCCTTCGACCCCCGCACCGCCGATACCAGAAGCTTGACCGCTTCGCGGGCTTCCACCCGCGGGTTCTGGTCAATCACCGCGTCCATGGTCCGGTCGAGCAGCATCATCCGGGTCGCATCGGTCAGGTCGTGACCGATGAAAACCACCTCGCGTCCCTGCTGCGCCTCGCGAAGCGCCCGCCCAATGCCCTGGTTGCCCGACCCGATATTGTAGATGCCCTTGATCGATTTCGATTTCAGCAGGCGCCGTGCGGCATCATAGGCCCGGTCCCGGTCTTCGCTCACCGGGATGATTTCATCGATCTTGAGAAGCGGAAAATCCTGCGCCAGGATCGACCGGTAGCCCATCTCCCGCTCTTCATGGCCGCGATAGGCGGACGAGCCGATGAAAATGGCGGTGCCATGTTCCTGCCCGTCGCCGAGAAAGCGGCCCATCAGCAGGCCGGCCAGCCGCCCGGCGGCCCGGTTGTCGATCCCGACATAGCCGATCTTGTTGACCGACGAGATGTCCGAGACAAGCGTCGCCACGCGGATGCCGGTGGAGGCGAGATGGTTGATCGCCTCGCGTACGATCGGGTGATCGAGCGCCACCAGTGCCACGGCGTCGGTTTTGCCTTCGAGTTCCCTGAGCTTCTGCGACAGGGTTTCCGGGTCGAAAGCCTCGATCAGGTGCAGGCTGGCGTTGATCCCGCCATAGGCCGCAGCCTCTTCGAACAGGAACTTGCGCAACATCAGCATGAATGTGTTGTTGCCGGCAGGCAGCAAAAACTCCATGCGGATCTCCTGCCTGGTCTCGCTTGCCACCGGCCCGAAATACCCAAGCCGGGTCGCCACCTCCATGACGATGTCGCGTGTGCGCGCCCTCACACCCTCGCGTCCATTGAGGACACGGTCGACCGTGGCAGGGGAAACGCCGGCTTCCTTGGCGATATGTGAAACTGTTGATCGCATGTCGAATCCATCTTTTGGTGGAAATGATGACCTGAAATAACATCAAAAACAATCATTTTTGTTTGAATGCTTATAAACTGTCTCGGAATGGCGTTAAAAGGCGTCAATTGAGGTGAAATGATGGAAAATGATTTATAATGCTGATTGCGGCAAGGGCAGAAAGCATCAATTCTCCTCTCCGAAGGCGCTGAGGAACGTCGTTTTGGGAGGAATATCATGAGCATGTCTAACGCAATTTCGCGGCGGCGATTTTTATCGACCGCAGCAAACGCAGGGTTGGTTTCGGCCGTTTCTGCGCCGCTTTATCTTCGCCCCGGCCGGGCCCGTGCAGCCGATGGACTGGCTGAGGGTATGGTTGGCGGTCCGACCGGATTTGATGGCGCAGAGCGCTACCAGTACGGTCCCGACACCCCGGAAGCCCGCGCCGTCGAGGCGGTCAAGGCGCTCAAGGGCGCAGGCAAGGCGCCGGACCGGATCGTGCTCGGCCTGTCCGATGGCTCCATCGGTCAGCTGACCCAGCCATTCCCGGCAGGCGCACCTTCGATCAAGGAACTCTGGGAGGCCGAGACCGGCATCACGCTTGATATTGTCGGCGTACCCAACGGCCAGGAATTCACCAAGGTAATGCAGGACGTTTCCACCAAGGGTGGCGCGTTCGACATCTATGCCGTCGAATGGAACCGCTTGGGCGATCTCGCCGAAACCGGCGGCATCGTTAATCTCGATGAATATGTCGCGGCACACCGTCCCGAGTGGGACAATGCCGAGCGCGGCTATGTCGGCGGCGAGCAGGGCGTTTCGCTGCTCAACAATTACCGCGGCTCCACCTACGGCGTTTCGCTTGATGGCGATTTCCAGATCTGGAACCACCGCACCGACCTGTTCTCCGATCCCGCCGAGCAGAAGGCATTTGCCGACAAGCACGGTTATGAACTGGCGCCGCCGAAGACCTGGAAGCAGCATGATGAGATCGCTGCCTTCTTCCATCGTCCCGACAAGGGCCTGTTCGGCTCGACCGATTTGCGCAACCAGGGCTGGGGTTACACCAACTGGTATCAGCGCTTCGTCTCGATGGCGTCACCCAACCAGTTCCTGTTCGGCGATGACGGCAGTGCGCTGATCAATTCGGAAGCCGGCGTGCTTGCCACCAGGGAATATGTGGACTCGCTGGCGCATCACTCGCCCGACGCCATCTCCTGGGGCTGGCCCGAGCAATATGGCAACTTCGCCTCTGGCGGTGCTGCCATGACCTGCGCCTTCTCCAACCTGCCGAAATTCCTGGACAATGCCGCCAATGATGGCAGCAAGGTCACCGGCAAGGTCGGCTCGCATCTGCCGCCCGGCCGCGAGGTCGATGGCGCCCTGATCCGGCGGACCGTGCTCTGGCTCAACCTGTCGGCATCGGTCTCTTCGCAGAGCAAGTATCCTGAAGCGAGCTACCTGCTGCTGCAGTGGCTGGGATCGAGCCGGATCTACTCTTGGATGACGGCAAACCCGGGCGGATATTTCGACCCGTTCCAGCTGTCGAACTTCGCCGATCCGCTGGTGCGCGAGACCTATCACGACTACCACATGGATGTGGTGCGCGAGAGCGTTGCCCGCACGGTTCCGACGATCAACTATCCAGGTGCGACAGCGTTCCACAATGCGCTCGACGAAAACCTCGTCGCCGCGCTGACCGGCGCCAAGTCAGCCGAAAAGGCGATGGCCGACACCGAGAAGCAGTGGAAGCGCGTCGCCCGCCGCATCGGCGAGGACAAGCTGGTCGAGGCCATCAAGGCCAACAAGGCAGCCTGGCCGACAATCACCGATCCGATCGGATAATCCAAACTCTCCCAGGAGCACGACTGCGGGGCGGTTTCCGCCTCGCAGTCCCCAACTTGAGACCCGGACCTGCAATGAACCGTTCCCTGCCATTCGAGATATTCCGCTATGCGGCGATCCTGTCCCTTGTGGCGCTGTCGTTGATACCGACACTGTGGATGGCGTCGATGGCCTTAAAGCCGATCGCCGAATGGTCCGCTACAGGCGCTGACCTGACCTGGTGGCCGCAAGCCCCCACGCTCGACAATTTCCGTTTCCTGTTCGGCGAGAGCAGCTCCGAGCTGATCGTGGCGCTTGACCGCACTGCCGGTCAGCCGATCCTGTCCTCGCTTCTCTCGGCGGTGTTCGGAACCCTGATCGCGATGATCTCCGGCACATCTGCAGCCTATGGCCTGTCCCGGTTCGGCTCCGGCGGCAACCTGCCGCTGGCGCTCATCCAGCTGCGCATCTTTCCGCCGATGGCGGTGATGATCCCGGTGATGATCATGTGGGCCTTTCTTGGCCTGATGGACACCTGGTACGGGCTGGCGCTGGTTTACGGCATCGTTACCATGCCCTTCGCCTTCTGGCTGATGAAGACATTCTTTGACGACATGCCGCGTGAAATCGAGGACGCTGCGCTGGTCGAGGGCTGCTCGCGGCTGCGCGTCTTCTGGAAGATCACGCTGCCGATGATGCGCCCGGCGCTCGCCAGTTCCGCGCTGTTCGTCTTCATCCTGAACTGGTCGGACTATCTGATCGCGCTGCTGCTGACGACCCGCGACTGGGTGACGATCCCCGTCTACATGGCCTCGCTGTCATCCTCGATGACCGGCCAGCTCTATGGCGCCAAGGCTGCCCTTGGACTGATCGCCGCCGTCCCGCCCGTCATCCTCGGCATCGCCATCCAGAAGCACCTCGTGCGCGGCCTCACATTCGGAGCGCTCAAGCAATGACCGTCGCAACTGTTGAAACCCAACTGGCTGCAGTCGAGCATGAAGATGCGCGCGACAGCCGCAAGCTCGGCTTCTGGCTGACCCTGCCGGCCCAGCTTCTGGTCCTGTTCATCGCCGTCTTTCCGATCCTCATGCAGGTCTATATCAGTCTGACCGACTGGTCTCCGCTTGAAGGTATCGACTGGTGGCAGGCACATGAATTGTGGAACACCTTTGCCAACTACACCGACCTGATGGAGGATGACCGTTTCTGGTCGGCACTCGGGCGCACCGCTCTGGTCATGGCAATCTGCGTGCCTTGTGAATTCCTGCTCGGGCTCGGCCTGGCAATCCTGTTCGTCGACAATTTCCCCGGGCGGCGGTTCCTCTATTCGGTGCTGCTGGTGCCGATGATGGTCGTGCCTGCGGTTGCCGGTTACATGTTCTTCATGCTGTTCCAGTCGGGTGGCCCGGTCAACGACCTGCTGTCATTGTTCACCGGTTCCCCGGTCAGGATCGCCTGGCTGTCCGATCCCAACCTCGCCCTGTTTGCAGTCATTGTCTCCGACATCTGGCAGTGGACGCCGCTGATGTTCCTCATCCTGCTGGCCGGCCTTGTCGGGGTTCCCGAAGATCAGCTGCGCGCCGCCACCCTGCTTGGCGCATCCTGGACCACCCGGTTTTTCACCATCGTGCTGCCGCGCATGAAAACCATCATCATCATCGCACTGGCGATCCGGGTGATCGAGAACTTCAAGGTGTTCGACAATTTCTACATCATGACCGGCGGCGGTCCCGGCGTCGCCACCGAAACCATTTCGATCTACATCTACAAGGTCACCCAGCAGGAGCTGATCTGGGGCTATGTCGCCGCCGTGGCGCTGGTCATCCTGATTACCCTGTCGGTGGTATCGGCCTACGCCATCAAGCGCATGTCGCAGAGCCGGGAGCTGAACCAATGACGGCGATCCATCTTGAAAACCTGAGCAAGTCGTTCGGTGCCTTCACGGCTCTCAAGGGCATGAACCTGGAGATCGCCGACGGTGAATTCGTCGCCCTCTTGGGACCATCGGGCTGTGGCAAGTCGACGACCATGAACATGATTTCCGGCTTGCTCGAGCCCAGTGAAGGCAGCATCCGCTTCGGCGACCAGGACATGCGCGGGGTGCCGATGGGCAAGCGCGGTGTTGGCTTCGTCTTCCAGAACTACGCCATCTTCACGCACATGAGCGTCTACGACAATCTCGCCTACGGGCTGAAGGCGACGGGCGTGGCCAAACCCGAGCGCGACCGCAGGGTCAAGGACATGGCCGAGTTCCTGCATCTCACACCGATGCTCAACAAGCCGTCGGCGGGCCTGTCGGTCAACATCCTGCAGCGCCTTGCCATCGGCCGCTCGGCGATCATGGAGCCCGCGATCTTCCTGCTCGACGAACCGCTGTCGAATGTCGATGCCGCGTTCCGGGCGGTGATGCGCACCGAGCTAAAGCACCTGCAGCGCCAGTTCCGCCAGACGATGGTCTACGTTACCCACGATCAGCTGGAAGCGATGACCATGGCCGACCGCATCGCGGTGATGGACCACGGAAAGCTGCTTCAGGTCGGAACTCCGATCGATGTCTACAACAATCCGTCCAATGTCTTCGTCGCCGGCTTTCTCGGCTCCCCCGGCATGAACCTCCTGAATGGCACAAGCGTCGGATCGGACGGCGGATTGCGTATCGATCTTGGTGATGCGGGTCTGTCGGCCCCGATTTCGCCCGCGCTGGCCGCGGCCATCCCAGAGGGCAAGGCCGTCGTCTACGGCTTCCGTCCGGAGCACTGCGAACTGACCAGCGGCGAGGGCATCAACATGCCGGTGACTTTCGTCGAGCGGATCGGTGCCCGCACCATTTTGCACCTGGGGGACAAGGCGACATCCGTCAAAGCTGTTTTTGACAATGATGTCGTTGTCCGCACCGGAGAGACTGTCACACTTTCCATCGATCCCGCCAATATCCGGTTGTTCGATGCAGCCACCGGTGACGCGATTGTGGAGGCAAACTGATGGCTTCGATCTCGTTCAACAACGTCACCAAGCGGTTCGGCGACACTATTGCCGTCAACAATGTCAGCTTCGACATCGCCGACAACGAGTTCTTCTGCCTGTTCGGGCCGCCGCTCTCGGGCAAGACCACCATTCTCAAGCTGATCCTCGGCCTGGAAAAGCCCGATGAAGGTGAAATCCTTATCGATGGCAAACCGGTCAATCACGTCTCGCCGGCACGGCGGAATGTGGCGATGGTGTTCCAGAACCTGGCCCTGTTTCCGCACATGACCGCCGAGCAGAACGTTCGCTTTCCGCTGGCCGAAAGGCGGATGGAGGAAAGCGACATCGCCGGGCGCGTCGCCGATGTGTCGGCAAAACTCCATATCGGCCACATCCTGCACAAGGCTCCGGCGCAATTGTCGGGCGGTGAGCGGCAGCGGGTGGCAATCGCGCGGGCCCTGGTGCGGGATCCGGTCGCCTATCTGATGGATGACCCGATCTCGGCACTCGATGCGCGGCTGCGCGAGGAAACCCGCGTGGAGCTCAAGCGCATCCAGCATGAACTTGGTCGCACAATGGTCTATGTCACCCATGACCAGGAAGAAGCGATGTCGGTTGCCGACCGGATTGCGGTGTTCGAGGACGGGGCTATCCGGCAGATCGGCACGCCTTCGGAAATCTACGACAATCCGCGTTCGTCCTACGTCGCGCGCATGCTCGGGGCACCGGCAATGAACCTGATCGCGCTGGATCTCGATCGGGCCAGCGCGCTGGACGGCGCCTTGCCGCTTGAAGGCTTGTCGGTTCCCGAAGGGGCGTCGCAGATCGGCGTAAGGCCGGAAGACCTCGTGGTGAAGCCTGCAAAGCCCGGCATGCCGGATCAGGTGCGGGTCTTCGAGGTTGAGCCTCTGGGCGGCGTTACCGTGGTCACGCTGCAGGCAGGCGAGACATCTTTGCGCGCAATGGTTCGTGGACAGCCGAAAATTGAACCTGACAGTGAGGTTTCGCTGTCGGTGGCTCCGGGGCAGGCGTGTTTCTTCGCCGGCGACGGACAGGCTTTGAGGGCTTGAAAATGGACACAGGAATATTGGGAGGACAGATACGATGAGTTTTGCGCCCGACCCGCAGGTACGCTGCAGGGACTTTGCCATCGGCTGCATCGGCGCCGGCATGATCATGGCGGAATGCCATCTCGCCGCCTACGCCGAAGCCGGTTTCAATGTCGCCGCGATCGCGTCACGAACCAGGAGCAAGGCGCAGGCCGTTGCCGATCGCTGGAACATCGCGACGGTGCACAACACGCCGGAGCAGCTGATTGCCGATCCTGCTGTCGAGATTGTCGACATCGCCTATCCGCCGGACCTTCAGCCGGCGCTGATCCGCAAGGCGCTGGCCGCACCGAATGTGAAAGCGGTCCTGGCACAGAAGCCGCTGGCGCTGTCCCTGGACGAAGCCAAAGCCTTGCGCGACGAGGCCGCGGCCGCGGGCAAGATTCTCTCGGTCAACCAGAACATGCGCTACGACCAGTCGATGCGCGTGCTCAAGCAGATCATCGACGCGGGCGATATCGGTGAAATCGTCTTCGCCCAGATCGACATGCATGCGATCCCGCACTGGCAGGGTTTTCTCGAAGGCTATGACCGGCTGACCCTGTCCAACATGAGCGTCCATCATCTCGATGCCTTGCGCTTCCTGTTCGGTGACCCGGAAGAGATCACCTCTCTCACCCGGCCTGATCCGCGCACCGGATTTGCCCACACCGACGGTATCGTGGTCTCGACGCTACGGTTTCCGTCAGGTGCTGTCGCGGTCTCGCTGGAGGACGTCTGGTCCGGTCCCCGGGCCGAAGGCTACGAGGACGACCAGCATATCGGCTGGCGCGTCGAGGGCACCGAGGGCGTCGCCAAGGGCACCATCGGCTGGCCGACCGGCGCGCCGTCGACACTGAGCTACGCCTCGCAGAAAACCACCGCCGGCAAATGGGTCACGCCACAGTGGCAGACGATGTGGTTCCCCCATGCCTTCATCGGCGTGATGGAACAGCTTCAGCACGCCGTCAAAACAGGCACGCCTCCAGCGCTTTCGGTCGCCGACAATGTCCGCACCATGGCGCTTGTGGAAGCCGCTTACCGATCAATCGAGGAACGCCGGACTGTCCGGCTTACCGAAATCAATATCGACTGAACTCAAAGGGAGGATTCAATCATGATGCAGACCGGAATTTTCACGGCCTATTTTCCATACACTCTGGAGGAAACAGCCAAGGTAATCCGCAGCCACGGCTTCAACACCGTTCAGCTCGACATGCACTTCAAGGACATCGACCTGAGCGCAGGCAACATCACCAGGGACAAGTGCGTTCGCATCCGCGAGACGTTCCGCGACCATAACCTGCCGATCAGTTGCATCTCCGGCTACACCAACATCGTTCACCCCGACAAGACCGAGCGCGCCAAGCGCAACGGTCTTCTCAAGGAGATCATCGCCAATGCGCAGTATCTCGGTTCCCCCTATGTGATCTCGGAAACCGGCACTTTCGATACCGAAAGCGATTGGGTGCATCACCCCAAGAACAAGACCGAGGAAGGCTGGGAAGATTGCCGCGCGGTCATCCAGGACCTGGCCCAGCACGCCTATGATCACGGTGCGGTCTTCCTGCTCGAAACCTACGTCAACAACGTCGTCGGTTCGGTCGAGGAAACGCTTCGCATGTTTGCCGAAGTCGATCATCCGGGCCTCGGCCTCCTGATGGACCCGACCAACTATTTCGAGGCGCACAACATCGACAAGATGGATGAGACCCTGAACCGGGTGTTCGACGCGCTGTCGGACAAGATCCGCATCGGCCACGCCAAGGACGTCAAGCGTTCGGGCGATGACAAGACCGAGAAACATTCGGACATCGGAGACGATGATGCGCTCGAGAGCCACACCTTCCGCGGTGTCGGCGAAATCGAACTGCCCGCTCCGGGCCTGGGCGAACTCAACTACGATCTGTACCTGAAGCGTCTGGCTCAGAAGCACCCGAACATCCCGATGATCATCGAGCATCTGGAAGAAGCGGACGTACCGCGCGCCAAGAAGTTCCTCGACGGGAAGCTTCGCGCAAACGGTCTCTGATCCGGCCGGGCCGCGGGGCGTCCGCGGCCCTCCAACCGATAATCGAACACATTGACCGGCCGCGAGCGGCGCGCCGGAACGGAAGGAGATGTCCATGGTGCAGCTCTACGGGAGAGATTTGTCACGCGCCGATGTGGCTGCCCATGCCGGCGACCTGACACAGTTCGCCGGCGTGCGGTTGATGACGCTGGGTGACGGGCTTGAACGCGGAATCCGCATGCTTGAATTCCGCACCGGCACCGGCCTGCGTTTCACCGTGCTGATCGACCGGGCAATGGACATTGCCGATTGCGAGTGGCAGGGCAAATCCATCGGCTGGCACTCGCCGTCGGGTTTCCGACATCCCGGTCTGCATGAGTATGAAGGCGAGGGCGGACTGGCCTGGATGCGGTCCTTCTCCGGCCTGATGGTGACCTGCGGGCTCGACCATATCCTGTTCATGTACGACGCACCGGCCGACAATTATGTCTACGGCCCGCGTGAGACCGTCAAGCAATCGATCCATGGCCGTGTCGGAACCATTCCCGCACGCCTGACCGGTTACGGCGAGCGCTGGGAAGGTGACCGCTGCATTCTCTGGGCCGAGGGCCGGGTGCGGCAGGCAACCGTGTTCGGCGAGCATCTCGAACTGGTCCGCCGCATCGAGGCCGAGGTCGGTTCAAACGAGATCAGCATTTCCGACAAGGTCGTCAATCTCGGCTTCTACCGGACACCGCACATGTATTGCTATCACATCAACCTTGCCCATCCGGTGCTGGCAGAGGGCTCGCGGTATCTCGCGCCGATCCGCGACGTGGTCTGGGCGGCCCATGCGGGCGATGACTATCAGCGCCAGAATGTCGGTTACCGCACCATGCCTGCACCGTCCAATGCCTTCCACGAGCAGGTCTGGCAGCATGAAAT
This sequence comes from Hoeflea sp. AS16, assembly GCF_038900095.1. Lineage (NCBI taxonomy): Bacteria > Pseudomonadati > Pseudomonadota > Alphaproteobacteria > Hyphomicrobiales > Rhizobiaceae > Hoeflea > Hoeflea sp. AS16. Next base: position 128,788 of record NZ_JBBMQQ010000005.1, read on the forward strand.
GGCGGCAGACCCGGCTGGCGAAGTGCCGGTGGCTCTGGTCAATGATGCGCTTGGTTTTGGCTTCGAGGTGACGACGCGCAAGGACCAGTTTCCCTGCATGTACCAATGGCAGAATTTCCAGTCGGCGCATTATGCGCTCGGCATCGAGCCCTCCACCAATCACGTTCTGGGCCAGCAAGCGGCGCGGGACCGTGGCGAGATGATATGGCTCGAGCATGGCGAGGAGCGCAACTATGACTCCCGCTTCCGCGTTCTGACCAGCACCACCGAGATTGCTGAAAGCGAAGCCCGGATTTCCGGTCTCGCGGCACAGCCCACCGACAATTACCCGCAACCGTCGGGCAATTTCCAGCCGATCGGGGGACGCTCATGAACGACACCGTTTCGATGTCTGCGCCCGCAGCTGCAGCTATGCTGGCCGGAAAGACCGTGCTTTACACCGGTGCCGCCGGCGGGCTGGGAATGGCGACAACATTGCGCCTTATCGAGGCCGGTGCGCGCGTCGTTGCCATCGACAATGACCCGGCCAAGAGCGATGCGCTGCGGCAGGCTTTGCCGCAAGGGTGCGAGGCTCAACTGATCCAGCGCGATTTCGATCTTTCCGACACCGATGCGCTGCCCGCAAAGCTTGAACAGCTTGCTGCCGAGACCGGCGGCTTCGACGTGGTCATCAACAATGCCGCGATGTATCCATCCCGCGCCTTCGAGGATTACTCCGTAGAGGAGTACCGCAAGATCCAGCGGGTCAATGTGGAATCCCACCTGATGTGCGTGCGCGCGGCTCTTCCCGGCATGAAAGCCCGCAAGTGGGGCCGGATCATCAACATTGCCTCGATCACGTTTTACGGCGGCTGGGAGCACCTGGCGCCTTACGTGCAGTCAAAGGGGGCGCTGATCGGGCTGACCCGGGCCTGGGCGCGCGAGTTCGGCAAATACGGCGTGACCGTCAATGCCATTTCGCCCGGCGCATTCCCGACCGACGCGGAGAAAATCCACGCCGATCCGGAAGGCTACAACCGTTACGTACTGGAAAACCAGTCGGTGCAGCGTCGCGGCCATGCCGGCGACATTGCCGGAACAATCCTGTTTCTCGCATCAGAAAACGCGAGTTTTATCACCGGCCAAACCATCAATGTCGATGGCGGCTGGGTCATGCAGTAAGGGAAGGAAGTCTCAGTGGGCATTCTTAGCGGTTACCGGGTTCTCGATTGCTCGATTGCGATGGCGGGCCCGTTTGCGGCCCAGCGGCTGGGCGACCTCGGCGCCGATGTGGTCAAGGTCGAGCCGACCAGCGGCGAATGGCAGCGCCATGTTTCGGCTGGCGGGGCAAAGGGCAACAAGGTCAATGTCTCGTTTCTGTCGCTCAATCGCAACAAGCGTTCGCTTGCAGTCGATCTGAAGAGTGAAGGCGGCCGGGAAGTGCTGGCCGACCTGGTCAAGACGGCGGACGTTTTCATCCAGAATTACCGGCCGGGTGTCGCCGCCCGCCTGGGTGTCGATTACGAAACCTTGTCCGCGCTCAACCCGCGGCTCATTTACGTCTCGATGTCCGGCTATGGCGAAGACGGACCCTATGTGCAGCGGCCCGGGCAGGATCTGTTGCTGCAGGCAATGTCGGGCGCCATGCGGTCCGCCGGGCGGGAGGGTGAGCCGCCAACCCCGGCAGGCATGTATCTCGCAGACGCGATCACTGCCTACACCGCTTTTGAAGGCGCGCTCGCAGCACTTCTGCACCGGGAACGAACCGGCGAGGGACAGCTGGTTCAGGTCAACATGCTCGATGCGATCACCACGATCCAGATGCAGGAACTCTCCGTGTTCACCGTTGGCAACAAGCCGCAGGCCCGCAGCGCCGAGCCGCACGCGCATTGCTACATCCGCTCGCCTTACGGCACCTTCAAGACGTCCGACGGCTATCTCGCCCTGGCGTTTCCGCCGCTGAAAGCCCTGGGCGAGATCATTTCCGAACCCGCCCTGATGCTGATGAATGACGAGCGCGACGGATGGGAGAAGCGTGACGAGATTTTTGCGCTGACAAGGGCCCGGCTCGAAACCAGGCCAACAGCCGAATGGCTGGCGGCTTTCGAGGAAGCGGGGATCTGGGCAGGGCCCGTCTACGGTTATGCCGAACTGGTCGATGACCCGCAGATCGCCCACAACAAGACCTTCATCGAGTACGATCATCCCACCGAGGGCCATGTCAAAACGCCGGGCTTCCCGATCCGCTTTTCAAAGTCGCCATCGACCGTGGATCGCGGTGCGCCGCTGGTTGGCGAGCACTCGGAGGAAATCCTCAAGGAAGCAGGCTACGATTCCGGGCGCATCAGTGCCCTGGCCGCTTCCGGCGCGGTTGCCACCGGGGAAAAACCGTGAGCGCCAGATGGAGAGGGCTGACCTGGGATCATCCCCGCGGTTTCAATGCTCTGGATGCGGCCGCACGCGAAGCCTCCGCCCGGAACGCAGTCTCCGTTTCCTGGGAGACGCAACCGCTCGAAGGGTTTGAATCCGCACCCATCGCCGATCTGTGTGCACGGTATGACCTGGTGGTTCTCGATCATCCGCATGTCGGCGAGGCGGTCGAAGCCGGGTGCCTTCATCCGATGGAGGACGTGTTCGGGGAAGAGGTGCTTAAACCTCTTGAGCAGGACACCGTCGGCCCGTGCCTGTCGAGCTACCGCTATGGCGGCCAGCATTGGGCGCTGCCGCTCGATGCTGCATCGCAAGTCATGGCCATGCGCCCGGATCTGCTTGAAGGCCCGCCACCGCAAACGTGGGATGATGTGATGGCGCTGGTGGAGAGCGGAGTACCGGTTGCGGCCTCCATCGCCGGTCCGCATGCGGTTCTGTCGTTCTTCTCGATCTGCGCCGCGCTCGGCGATCCACCGGCGGTTGCTGATCCGGACAGGCTGGTCGGTCGCGAAACCGGGCGGAAAGCCTATGAGATTCTCGCCCGGATCTCCCGGGCGATGCCGGACGAAGCCCGCCCGCTCAATCCGATTGGTCTTCTCGACCTGATGACGCGCAAGAACAGCGTCGCGCTGTGTCCTCTGGTCTACGGCTATGTCAATTACACAAACCCGGCAACAGGACTGAAGCCTCTGCAGTTCCAGGATGCGCCTCGTGTTGCGGAGGCACATCCGAAAGGCACGCTCGGCGGGACAGGGATAGGCATTTCGCGGCGGTGCAGTCCTGACCGGGCGCTTAAGGATCATTTGCTGTGGCTGATGGGCAGGACCGCGCAATGTGAATTTCTGCCCGGACATGACGGCCAGCCCTCACGCCGTGATGCCTGGCGTGATCCGGCGGTAAACATCGCCTCCGGCAACTTCTATCTCAACACGCTTGAGACGCTTGAGCACGCCTATGTGCGGCCGCGCCATGCCGGATACATCGCATTTCAGACAGCGGCATCGGCTGCCTTGCGGGATGGTTTTGAAAGCCAGGCACCGGCCGAGGCCATTCTCGATCATGTGCAGAAACTTTACACCGCCAGCCGCAACGGCGGGGAGAGGTAGACAGAATGTCCGGAAAAATCGGCTTCCAGATCGATGGCCACGTTGCCGTCATTACCATTGACCGTCCTGAAAAACTCAACGCGATGACACCGGATATGGCTGCATCGCTTGTCGATCTGGCACACCGCTGCAATGAGGATGATGCCATTCGTGCCATCGTTCTGACCGGAGCCGGCGAGCGTTCGTTCTGCGCCGGTTCCGACATCCGGGCGCTTGACGGATACACCACTCCCTGGTCGTTCCGGCATAGGCAGGATTACTGTGATGCGATACGCCGTATCGTCAAGCCCATAATCGCTGCCGTGAACGGCTACGCCTTCGGCGGAGGGCTTGAAACGGCGATGTCGTGCGACATCCGCATTGCCTCAGAAAATGCCAGCTTCGCCGCCCCCGAAGTCAAGCTCGGCTGGATCGGTGGTGGCGGGATGGCGACCTTCCTGCGCGCAGCCGCCGGCCCCTCGAACGCCGCGTTGATGCTGATGACTGGTGACCCGGTCGATGCACAAACCGCACGGCAATGGGGCCTCGTCAGCGACGTTGTCCCCCAGGCAGATCTGCTCTCACGCGCCCGCGAGATTGCGCAGACCATCTCGGCGCGTGCGCCGGTCGCGGTCGAAACCGCCAAGCTCAATCTTGCTGCCGCAGCCTGGATGCCTGCCGAGAATGCGATTGCCTATGAGCGCGATCTCCAGACGATCTGCTTTGCCACCGAAGACGCGGCAGAAGGCCGCCGGGCCTTTGCAGAGAAACGGAATCCGGACTTCCGCAAGAAGTGAAAATTCCGCAATTGTATCTGCTGGATTGAACCCGTATTCGCCGCGGCGCGATTAGCTGTTGCGGGATGTGGAAGTTGGCTGGGAAACAGGTATATAAAGGGTCGTTTTTCGGTTCGGAAAAACAGGCTGGTGGGGATCAGGCGTCTCTCGGGCTGCGACAGCGCCTTGTTCCTTGATGCCCGGTGTTTTGTCTGAACCATGGGGGTAACCAGCCTGCTCTGTCAGTCAGCTGGAGAAATGTGCGCCGGGCCAATCGGCTCAAAGGCGTGTTTTGTGATGAGCAGTGGAGGAGTCTCATGATGACCGAATTCAACCTTCCCGCCGATGGTATTTTCATCGGCCGCATCTGGGATCCCGAAGCTGCCGGGCCGTCGGTGGTGACGATCCGCGACGGTGCCGTCGTCGACATCACGTCGAAACGTGCACCGACGGTGCGTGATATTTGCGAGATGGAGGATCCGGCTGCCTATGTGCGCGATGCGCCGGGCGTGACGGTCGGCGAGCTTGCTGCTTTGACCGCTAACGCCGGCAACATGGCCAAGCCACATTTCCTTGCGCCCTGTGACCTGCAGGCGGTCAAGGCCTGTGGCGTCACCTTCGCCTCTTCGATGGTCGAGCGGGTGATCGAGGAGCAGGCTGCCGGGGATCCGAAGAAGGCGCTGGATATCCGCGCCCGCGTCGGTGAAGTCATCGGCGGTTCGCTGCGCAACATCAAGGCAGGTTCCGAGGCTGCGGCCAAGGTCAAGGCGGCACTGATAGCCGAGGGGCTGTGGAGCCAGTATCTGGAAGTGGGCATCGGCCCCGACGCTGAAGTCTTTTCCAAGGCGCAGGTGCTGTCCTCGGTCGGGCCCGGGGCCGAGGTCGGTCTTCACCCGATTTCGAAGTGGAACAACCCGGAGCCGGAAATCGTGCTTGCCGTGGCATCAACCGGCCGCATCGTTGGTGCCGCGCTTGGCAACGATGTCAACCTGCGAGATGTCGAGGGCCGCTCCGCGCTGCTTCTGGGCAAGGCCAAGGACAACAATGCAAGCTGTTCCATCGGGCCGATGATCCGGCTCTTCGACGGCGGTTTCACGCTTGACGACGTGCGCCAGGCCGAACTCGACCTGACTGTCGCCGGCGAAGACGGCTATGTGCTCAAGGGCCACTCCTCGATGAAGGAGATCAGCCGTGATCCTGCCGACCTGGTGGCACAGACGCTTGGCCGTCATCACCAGTACCCCGACGGGCTTGTGCTGTTTCTGGGAACACTGTTTGCACCGACCCAGGACCGTGATACGCCCGGCGAAGGATTTACCCACAAGATCGGCGATGTCGTCACGATTGCGTCACCCGGTCTTGGCAATCTCACGAACACGGTGCGGCTCTCGACCCAGTGTCCGGAATGGACATTCGGGGTTGCCTCTTTTATGCGGAACCTAGCCGCGCGAAATCTGATTTGACTGGAGAATGACATGCTGACTGGAAAACACCTGATTGCCGGAAACTGGATTGCTGGTGAAACGACCTTCAAGAGTGAACCCGCCCACGGCGATGTCCATGAATTCTCGGTCGGCACACCTGCCCATGTCGATGCTGCGGCAAAGGCAGCCGAAGAGGCATTCTGGAGCTTTGGCTATTCATCCCGCGCCGAGCGCGCGGCTTTGCTGAACGCGATTGCCGACGAGATCGAGGCCCGCGGAGAGGAAATCACCGCCATCGGCACGTCCGAATCCGGTCTGCCGGAAGCCAGGCTGCAGGGTGAACGTGGCCGCACCACCGGTCAGTTGCGCCTGTTCGCAAGCCATATCGAGAAGGGTGACTATCTCGACCGCCGCCATGATGAGGCGCTGCCCGATCGCGCACCACTGCCGCGCCCGGACCTGCGCATGATCCAGCGCCCGATCGGCCCCGTCGCCGTCTTCGGCGCATCGAACTTCCCGCTCGCTTTCTCCACCGCCGGCGGTGACACCGCTGCCGCGCTGGCTGCGGGCTGCCCGGTCGTGGTCAAGGGCCATTCCGCCCATCCCGGCACCGGTGAAATCGTTGCACAGGCCATCGACGCGGCGATCAAGAAGCTGGGCATGCATCCCGGCATTTTCTCGCTGATCCAGGGCGGCAAGCGCGATGTCGGCCAGAGCCTGGTCCAGCATCCGCTGATCAAGGCCGTCGGCTTCACCGGCTCTCTTGCCGGTGGCCGCGCCCTGTTCGACCTGTGCGCCCAGCGCCCCGAGCCGATCCCGTTCTTCGGTGAACTGGGTTCGGTCAACCCGATGTTCCTGCTTCCCGAAGCCGTCAAGGCGCGTGGCGAGGAAATTGCCAAGGGCTGGGCCGGATCGCTGACCATGGGCGCTGGCCAGTTCTGCACCAATCCCGGCATCTCGGTCATCATCGACAGCCCCGAAGCCGATGCATTCGTCGAAGCTGCGACCAAGGCCCTCGAGCCCGTCGGCGCACAGACCATGCTGACCGACGGCATCGCACAGGCCTATCGCGCCGGGCGTGACCGGGTGGCAGGGGTCAAGGGCATCCAGGAACTGCTGACCTCGACCTGCGACCTGCGCAATGCAACGCCTTATCTTTTCGCCACCACCGGCAAGGAATGGCTCGACAACGAGGTTCTGGGTGAAGAAGTCTTCGGGCCGCTCGGCCTGATCGTCCGGGTTTCCGACTTCGACGAGATGACCAAGATCGCCAGGAGCTTCGCCGGGCAGCTGACCTGCACACTGCACCTGGATGCAGGCGACACCGAAAACGGCAGGGCGTTGATGCCGATCCTCGAGCGCAAGGCCGGCAGGGTATTGGCCAATGGCTTCCCGACCGGTGTCGAGGTTGCAGATTCGATGGTGCACGGCGGACCCTATCCGGCGTCGACCAATTTCGGCGCGACCTCTGTCGGCACGCTGTCGATCCGGCGCTTCCTGCGTCCGGTCTGCTACCAGAACATGCCCGCCGAATTGCTGCCGGATGATTTCAACTGATCATCCCGGCTCATCGCCGTTGTATAATGACCGGCCTCATCCTGATGGATGGGGTCGGTTTTCTTTGGGCTGCGATGCAGGTTCAGATCTTGAGCCGTTCAGCCAGTTCGGTGCGAAGGTTCTCTGTGCCCGAATGGGTGAAGATGCATTCGCCATGATCCATCAGGACTGCATGATCAGCCACGGCCTCGACCAGGCTGAGATTTTGCTCGACGATCAGGAAGCCGCGCCCGTCTGACTTCCCCCGGTTGATCGCATCGGCCATCAGCGCGATGTTTTCCGGCTGCACGCCTTCGGTCGGCTCATCCAGGATCACCAGCCGTGTGTCCTCGGCCAGCGCCCGGCAGAATGACAGGATCTTTTTCTCGCCGCCCGACAGGGTGCCCGCCCGTTGCGCGAGCCGGTCCGGCAGGCGCGGAAACATGGCGAACAGGTCCGTGTAACGCTCAAGCGAGCGGTCGCGGTGATGCAGCGTCAGGTTCTCCGCAACCGTCAGCGTGTCAAACACCACGCCCTCCTGCGGCGCATACCCCATGCCCTGCCGGGCACGGCCATGGACCGGTGCGAAGGTGAGATCCTCTCCCGCAAACACCACCTGGCCCGATGCCGGTTTGAGAGATCCTGTGACAAGCCGCACAAGCGTCGACTTGCCGACCCCGTTCCGCCCGGTCACGCAGACGGCCTGCCCATTCGCCAGGCCGAGCGACAGGTCGTTGACGATGATGATTTCGCCATATCCACCCGACAGGGTTTCGACCGAGAGCAAGGCTGCATCGCTCATTTGCTGCCTCCGGAGTAGACTCGGGCGACATCCGCATTGGCGCGGATCTCGGTCATGGTTCCGTTGGCAAGCAACGCCCCCTGGTGCATGACGAGAACGTGGTCGGACAGCCGCTCCACCACCTGCATGTCGTGTTCGATAATGATGAACGTCGCCTGTGTTTCGCTTGCGATGGCGGCGATTGCCTCGATCATCTGCCGGGTCTCGTCAGTCGACAACCCGGCGCAGGGCTCGTCCAGCAACACCAGGTCGGGTTCAGCCAGAACCGTCATCGAAAAATCCAGCATCTGCCGCTGCCCCACCGACAGCGATCCTGCGGCCTTGTCGTTTTCCTTTAGGAAGGGAAAGCGCGTCTCCAGCTCGCCCAGCATTTGTGTTGTCCAGCCATAGGGCCGCATCGAGAACATCTCTGCCGTTCCCAGGCGGTTCGCCCACAGGGCGATTTCGATGTTCTGGCGGACGCTGAGTTCTGGAAAGATCGAGGGAACCTGGAACTTGCGGCCGATGCCGCTTCGTGCGGCAAGGAACGGCCGTGTGTTGCCAAGCGAGGAACCCCGCCAGCTGATCTCGCCCGCGCCAAGCGGAAGCCGGCCGGTCAGCACGTTGAGCGCCGAAGTCTTGCCGGCTCCGTTCGGCCCGATGATGCAGTGGATGCCGGTGCGGGAGATGGTGAAGTCCAGACCGTTGAGGATATTGACCGGGCCCATGCTGACCCCGACACGGTCAAACCGCAGGTCCGGCGCATCGCGATGTTCCTTGCCGGCCAGTTGGAGAGGGGAGATGGCTGGACCCCGGCTTTGCTTCCCGCCACCGAACCTGGCAATGGCGGCTGAAAACAACCCGCTGATGCCGCCCGGCATCTTCAGCACGACGATGATGAAGACCAGGGCCACGGCGACCTCCCAGTAACGGAAGTTGTCGCGCAGTCCGGCGGCCATGAAGCCGATCAGCACTGCGCCGGCCACCGGGCCGATGAGGCCGAAGCGTCCGCCTACCGCGGTCCAGATCAGGAGTTCCGCCGAGAGCACGAAGCCCACCGCCTGTGGCGTGACAATGCCCTGGTGCGGCGCATAGAGCGCGCCGGCCAGACCGGCGATGCCGCCGCTGATGGCAAAGGCCGCGGCCTTCAGCATCGATGTGCGAAAGCCGAAGAACTGCAGCCGCTCCTCGTTCTCCCGAACCGCGATCAGCAATTGCCCGAACGGAGCCCGCATTACATGGGCAAGCACCAGGGTGGAGACGACCAGAACGCCGACGATGACGAAATAGAGCGTCTCGTAGGTATCGACACCGGGCAGGCCCGGAATTCCGGTCATGCCGTTGAACCCGCCGGTGATGGAGCTGAGCGAATTGGCAAGCTGGAACCCGAGCATAGAAAGCGCCAGGGTGATCAGCGAGAAATAGGGCCCCGAACCGGTCTGCCGGTTGAACACCAGCGCACCGATAAGCCCGGCAAGCAGCGCCGGCACGAGACAGGCTATGGCAAAGGCCGGGATCAGCAGCGCCCAGCCGAAATCCGCCCTCAGCGCTGCACCTGAAAGATAGGCGCCGATGCCGAAGAACAGCGCCTGTCCGAGCGGCAGGAACCCGGCACGCCCCCAGCACAGTGCGATGCCTTGAGCGACCATGCCGTAGAGCAGGTAGAGCCCGAGCTGATAGGCGGTAAAGCTGTCGCTGAGCCAGGGAAACGCCACAAGCAGGAGGGCCAGTGTGAATTTAGCGGCGCGAGAAAATGCCATCGGGCCTCAACCACAAGAACAGGATGGAAATGGCAAGCACGCCGAGATATCCGGCGGTCTTGTCGAAGATCGCGGAGATGACGACGTCGGCGCCACCGATGATGCTGGAGCCGGTGATGAGGCCCTCGATGGATCCAAGGCCACCAACCACCAGGATGAAGAACGACGAGAGCAGGTAATCGAGCCCCATATAGGGTTCGACCCGCACCAGCGGCGCAAGCAACACGCCCGCAAGCCCGGCGATCGCGACACCGGTAACGAATGTCGCCCGCGACAGCCGCGCGGTGTTGATGCCAACGGCTGCGGCGAGGTCCGGGTTTTGCACCATCGCCTTGATCCGGGCGCCGGTGTTGGAGCGCTGGTACCAGACAAACAGGCCCGCAAACATCACCACGATCACCGCCATCAGCACCAGCCGGTAGGCGGGATAATCGATGCCGAACAGGTCGATCGTGCCCGGCAGCGACTGGTCGATGCTCTGGTATTCGCGCCCGAACGTTACTTCGACGCCTTTGCGCATCAGGATCGCGATGCCCCATGTCGCCAGAAACGTGTCGAACGGCCGGCGGTAGAGATGGCGGATGACCGACCATTCCATCAGCCAGCCGAGCGCGCCGCAAAGGACCACGGCGAGCGGGATCGCCAGCAGGAACGGCAAACCGGTCTGCTGAACCATGAGTGCGCTGTAGGCACCGAGCATGACGAATTCGCCATGCGCCATGTTCATGACACCGAGCAGGCCGAACACCACCGCAAGCCCCAGGACGATCAGCCCCAGGGTTGCGGTGGAATAGGCGAAATTAAGCCCGTAGGTTACGATGAGGTCCATCGTCTTTCCTGTTCCTCAGCCGCAATTGTTGCCGGGGGCGACATTGGCGAAGGTCTGCACCACCTCGAAGGAAGCGCCGTTGGCTTCGGCCAGGTAGATATCCTTGGCGAAATGGCGGTTTGACATCGTGGCCGCGCCGCGCGGGCCTTCATAGGAGGTTCCTTCGGCGATGGCGTCGATATCGCTTGCCGACAGGGATTGGGCCTTGCTCGCGAGGGCATTGAGTAGAAGCACACCCTCGTAGCAGGATTCCCCTAGCGAATTGAGCGCAGCGGCGTCAGCACCGAATTTCGCCGCATAGGCATCAGCAAAGGACTTGGCCGCGGGTGTGTCGATACTGGCGAAGTAACCGGCCGACGAGTAGAGGCCCTTGGAGTTTTCTGCGCCGATACCGGCCAGGGTGTTTTCCTCGATCAGGGTGCCGAGCCGGATGGCGCTGTCGGAAAGCCCGAAGCTGGCAAATGCCCGGTTGAAGCCGACCGATGCACCGCCGACCAGCGTGATCAGCACCGCGTTCGCACCGGTGTCCTTGATCTTGGCGAGGTTGGAATCAAAATTGTCGGCTGTGAACGGCAGGTATTCCTCGCCCACGACTTCACCGCCCGACGCCTCGATATAGGTCTTCGCGGCGGCATTGGTGTCACGCGGCCAGTTGTAGTCATTGCCGATCAGGTACCATTTCTTGGCGCCCTTTTCCGCTGCCAGCCACGGGATCACCGGAGCCAGTTGCTGTTCCGGCGTCTCGCCGATGACATAGGTTCCGGCTGCACACTCGCCGCCTTCATAGACGGGGGTGTAAATGTAGGGCACCTGGCCCTTGAACAGGTTGGTCAGCGCACCGCGCACGGCGCTGTCATGCATGCCGATAAAGGCTTCGGCTTTTTCGCCCTTCCACAGTTTCAACGCAGCCTGGGTTGCGTCTGCAGGTGGTCCGCCGACATCGGCGAAAACAGGTTCGATCTGGCGGCCAAGAATGCCGCCGCCGGCGTTGATCTCGTCGACAGCCATCTGCGCGGAGTTTTGCGACGAAGGGCCGAACAACCCGGCCGGGCCGGACAGCGGGATCAGGATTCCGACCTTGATCGGCCCTGCGGCAAAGGCCGACGGGATGAGATTGCTTGAGAGCGCACCGGCAATGGCCACACTCAGTGATGATTTGATGAAGTCGCGTCTTTTCATGTTTGTTCCCCGGTAGTTAGGTTTCAACGGACTGGTGGTTTCGCGTCAAATGCGAAAACGGTTTCGATGGCGGCCGCAATGGCGAGCAGGCGGTCATCCGACAGCGCCGGGCCGTCGAGTTCCATGCCCAGCGGCAACCCGTCGGGGCTGAGGCCGCTCGGCAGGCTTATGCCCGGGATCGCGGCATTGCTGCCCGGATCGGTGTTGCGGATGAAGGTCGCGAAGGTCGGAACCCGTTCGCCGTTCAGTTCCACGGTCTCGTCGTCGCCGATCGGTCGGGCAGCAAGCGGTGCCGTCGGGAAGATCACGGCCTCGACGTCGTGGGATTTGAAGTAGTCTGCGTAAGCTGCCTGCAGCTTGGGCCGGTCTTCGTCAATGGCCTTGCGGTAGACGGTTTCCGGCATTGCGTCCGGTCCGAGCTGCGAGGCAACCAGTCCTTTCACGTCCGGGCTGCCGATACCTGAAAGGATGTCCTGCATGGTCAGATCGAGGCCGTTGTCGCGAAGATAACGCGGCAGGTCCTGCATGAATTCGTAAAGCACCAGGGGGAAGCTGACGGCGGCATCAAGCGGGCCGACATCGGGAATGTCCGCCTCGATGAGAATGACGCCTGCCTCTCGCAACGCCTTGAGTGCGGCTTCCGCATTGGCGGCGACAGCCGGATCGAGTGCTTCGAAGAAATAGCCGCGCGGAACGCCGAGCCGCAGCCCCGAAAGCTGTGCCGGAGCCGTTGCGGTATTGCTGCCCACCATTACCCGGTCAAGCAGTTGTGCATCGGCGACCGAGCGGGTGATCGGGCCTGCCGTGTCGCGGGTGTGGCTGATCGGAACAATGCCATCGCCCGGATAGCGCCCGACGGTGGGGCGGAAACCAACCAGACCACACAGCGATGCCGGAAGCCGGACCGATGCGCCGGTATCCGTGCCGATGCCACCCGGCATCATTCGTGCGGCGACCGCTGCGGCGACACCGCCGCTCGATCCGCCCGGGATCATCGCCGGGTTCCACGGGTTGTGAACCGGGCCGGTAACGCCATTGTTGGAACTGATGCCGAAGGCAAGTTCGTGCATGTTGCCGGTGGCGCCGAGAAGCGCGCCGGCATCAAACAGCGCCTTGGCCACAGGTGCGGGCGCCTTGGCGACATGATGTGCCAGCGCTCCGGTGGCGGCGCCTGTGGGCAGGATGCCGGTGTTGATATTGTCTTTCAGGCACAGCGGAATGCCGCCGAGGTCCTGTCCGGCCTTGCCGGAAGCATCAATCGCGCCGGCTGCTTTCAGCAGCCTGTCCCAGTCGTGCGACACCAGCGCATTGAGCGATTTCTGGGTGTCCGAGCGGGCGATAAGCGACTGGGCGTATTCGCGGGCAGAGAAGCGCCGGGCAGCAAGCCCTTCCAGCGCCTGCGTGATTGTCAGATCGAAAAGGTCGAGATCTTGATGTGGCATTTTACCCCCTGCCTCTGGTGTCGGGCCGAGGGGTATGATGCGTATGGGGGAGGCGGGATTTCTATCCTCAGTAATGAGGATATTTCAGATCAGTGCATGATCACCCTGGAGAGCAATTGTGTGCGTCCGGTAATGCCGAGCTTGCCGTAGATGTGCTTGATGTGAGATCGCACCGTTGTAAAGGAGATGCCGTATTTCGTGGCGATCTGCTGATCGGACAGACCGGCCAGAACGGCTGCGCAGATTTCCTTCTCGCGGGCGGTCAGCATTGCGCCGTTGGCTGCCTGCTCGAGCGCGGTGACCAGATCAACCTTGCCCTGCGTTGTCTTCTCCCGCGCCATTGCGCCACGCATGGCATTGGTGAAAGCGGGGCCGATTGCATTGAGGATATCAAGCTCGCGGTGGCTGAAATCCTCCTTGTTCCTGCCGCGCCATATCCTGAGATCACCGATATTGGTTCCGCCCGAATAGGCGTAGTAATTGACCCCGTAATGGAGACCGTCATTGGCGAGGAAATCGTTGAAGAACTCTGTCCGCTCGAACCGGCTGCGCGGCATGATTTCGCTGACGCAGGTTGCCTTGCGGCGACGCTGCAGAACCGGTGTTATCGGGTCGCAGAACTGGAAATGCTGCTCGTAGGCTCCCAGATTGTCGTCGCTCATATTGATCGAAACACGCTCGCAAAAGGCGTTCTCCGTGGTGTTCCAGACATAGGATGCGAAATACTGCGCGTCGAGCAGGTCAAGTAGCTTGAGGCCGACCCTGCGGCGCAGCTCGCTCGAGGCGTAACCATAGGAAAGGTCAGCCATGATGCTGAAGACGAGATCGGTTTCCTTGGTCGTCAGGTTCAAAGACGGGCCCGCCGGTTTGGTGCGCAATCGAGGCGTCACGATACACACAAGGTCAGTTTCTTTCAATCCGGCTCGCAGACGCCTGAGAAAGTGAGCTTTCAAGCCGTTTTCCCGGGTGTTTGTTTCGTCTGAGAATCCCCCGGACCCGCGGGACCGGCGGATGTTCCCGCGGACGTCACTCGGGTCTCCGGAGACGCAGCACCCGGAAACGGAGATTGAAGTTCGCCGGAAGAAGGGCTAGTCGAATGCAATGTTGAATTCCGTGCTTATCGTCGCGGCCGGCCGCGGCCATCGTCTCGGCGGCGAGATCCCCAAGCAGTTCATCCCCGTCGGCGGTATCTGTTCGCTCCGCCGGGTGGTGGATGCGTTTCTCGCCCTTGATGCGGTCGACCTGCTGCGTGTCGTCATTCATCCCGATGATCAGATATTGTGCGGAGAGGCCTTGGCCGGGATCGATGACGCCCGCCTTCTCGCCCCGGTGCATGGCGGCGCGACGCGGGCCCAATCGGTACGGCTGGGTCTCGAATCCTTTTGTCAAACCGATACCGGCAAGATCCTCATTCACGATGCCGCCCGCCCGTTCATTCCCGCTGACGTGATCGCGGCGGTGCTGTCCGCTCTGGATGAGGCGCAAGGCGCGTTTGCAGCGCTGCCGGTTGTCGACGCATTGTGGAGTGCCGACAACAGCCATGCCATCGCACCGGTTTCCCGGGATGGCCTGTGGCGGGCGCAGACACCGCAGGGCTTTCACTTCAAGGCCATTCTCGCGGCCCATCGTGACCACGATGGCGAGGCCCATGACGACGTCGCCGTCGCGCGTGCGGCCGGCATGGATGTCAGGATCATCGAAGGCGCGGAAGCAAATTTCAAGATCACCACCGCCGCTGATCTCGAACGGGCACAGGCGGAGCTGCTGCGTCTTGAAGCCAGCGCCCGGCCAGGCTGAAAACGCCCGCGCGATTGGACTTCGTTTTCTGCCGCGCCTGACTGTGCCGGATGGCCTCGTCAGCCCATGTTGACTGCCCGTCGCCGCGCTATCCCTATGTGCCTGCGCATGGCTTCGGCGGCGGCCTCCGGATCGCGCGCCTCAAGCGCGACGATGATGCTCAGGTGGTCGCCGATCACCGAGGGGATCATCGGCACGTAAAGCCGCGTCTCCGCAAGCCGGATCAGCCTGATCTTGATCCAGTTGACCCGGTAGGCTTGCGCAATGATGTCGTTGTTCAGCCCGTCGATGATGGCCTCGTGCAATTCAAGATCGACGGCTTCCGCATCCTGCATCAGGCCGTCTTCCTCGCCCCGTTCGAAGCGTTCGAGGATCTCCTCATGCCGTGCGCGCAGCCTGGCGATCAGCTTGGCATCGGCACTGGTCGCAAACAGCCTGACAGCGGCCACCTCGATGAATTCGCGGAACTGGTAGGCGTTGCGCACAAGGTTGAGATCGACCTGCGGAACCTGCATTCCGCGTTGCGGCACGGTTCGGATCAGCCCTTCGGCCTCGAGCCGAGGCACCAGTTCCCGGATGGCGCCGAGCGGATATCCTGTGATCTCCACCAGTTGCCGCTGGGTGATGAACTGGCCCGGTTTGATCTCCTGCGACAGCAGGCTGCGGGTATATTCCTCATAGGCCTGCTCACGCAGTTTGAGCGGTTCGCCATCCTTGCTGTGCGGGGTCAGGAGCGAGGTCATCTGTTCTCCTCAGGCAGTGGCCATGATGGCGTCAAAGGCTTCAACCAGTTTCGATTTCCGTTCTGCACCCAGTTCCGACAGCGGCGCCCGCACGGCATCGAATCCTGCGTCGTGCGCCAGGTGGCCGACCAGGATCTTGACCGCGGGCATCACCGGATTGGCAACGATCAGGTCGACAATCTCCGTCACCAGCCGTCCGTCACCGCCGGAATGGATGACCGGAACCAGAAGTTCCGGCGTGATGTTGGCGAGCCCGCAGATCGAACCCTCGGCGCCCTTGGCCATGGCCCGCGGCAGCAGCCGTTCGTCGCCGATCAGCACCGAGAGGTCGCCATGGCTGGCGAGATAGCGCTCGGCTGTCGCCCAGTCGCCCGAGGAATCCTTGATGCCGGTAATCACGCCGGGCCAGGCCTTGCGCAGCCGGGCTATCAGCTCCGGTGACAGTGCCACCGCTGTCTGGCCGGGAATATGATACAGGATGACGCCGCGAAGCTTGGCGCCGATGCGCTCGAACACCTGGTTGAACCAGCTGTACAGGCCATCGTCGTCCACACCCTTGAGATAGAAGGGCGGCGCCATCAACAGCCCGGCAGCGCCTGCGTTCAGCGCAGCCTGTGACTGGGCAACGGCATCATCGATGGCCGACGCCATGATGCCGACCTGGATCCGGGTATCCGCCGGCACGCTCTGCGACACCGCATTGTACATGGCCTTTCGCTCGTCCAGCGACAGTCCGAACCCTTCACCCGTGGTGCCGCACAGGGTGACGCTGTCACAGCCGCGCGCAAGCACGGCAGCAGCGTGCCTGGCAAGCTTTGCAAGATCGACCGCGCCTGACGCGGTGTAAGGGGTCACCAGGGCAGCCGAGAGGCCGAAGATCGGTTTGGTCATGAAGGATAAGCCAGTATGTTGGAGCTAACATGTTAGTGCGATGTCACTACAGTGTTTGATCCGGACGGTAAAGTCCGGACCAAACATGTCAGCCAATTGCTGCCTTCAGTGATTGTCGCGGGGAACCGATTTCTGCGCGACGCGCTGGAACTCGTCGGCACCGCGTAACACCATGCCTTCGGAAAATGGCTCCGCCAGCTCGCGGAAATATTTCTGCCATGGCGTCTGGCTGGGTGGAATCGCGTAGCCGCCCGAAGCCGCCAGGTCGCGTGCCCGCTGCTCCCATTCCTCTTTCGGCACCAGCGCATCCACGCGGCTCTTGCCGAGATCGATGCGAATCCGGTCGCCGTTGCGCAGCAGCGCAAGCCCGCCGCCGGCCGCGGCCTCGGGCGAGGCATTGAGGATCGAGGGTGAAGCCGACGTGCCTGACTGGCGGCCGTCACCGATGCAGGGCAGGGCGGTGATGCCCTTCTTCAAGAGATAGTTCGGTGGCCGCATGTTGACCACTTCCGCACCGCCCGGATAGCACAGCGGTCCCGCACCGCGCATCACCAGGATCGAGTTTTCATCGATTGCCAGGCTCGGATCATCGATCATCCGGTTGTAATGCTCGGGCCCGTCAAACACGACCGCTACACCCTCGAACGCGTCCTTGTCGTCCGGATTGGAAAGGTACCTGTCGCGGAATTCCTGCGAGATCACCGAGGTCTTCATGATGGCGCTGTCAAACAGCGAACCCTTCAGGTTGAGGAAGCCCGCGTCGTTCATCAGCGCATTGCCAACCGGCCGGATCACGTCCGGATTTTCGCTGATCCGGCTGGCGCAGTTTTCCCCGATGCTGCGGCCGTTGACGGTCAGTGCGCCGGGATGCGGCAGAAGGTTGGCTTTCATCAATTCCGCAATGACGGCGGGCACGCCGCCGGCCCGGTGGAAATCTTCGCCCAGATAGGCTCCGGCCGGCTGAAGGTTGGTCAGCAGCGGCACATGGTGCCCCAGCGTCTGCCAGTCGTCGTTGTCGAGTTCGACACCGATATGTTTGGCCACTGCCGCGATGTGGATCGGCGCATTGGTCGAACCGCCGAGCGCGGAGTTGGTGACGATGACATTCTCGAAGGCTTCGCGGGTCATGATATCGGATGGCTTGAGGTCTTCCCTCACCATCTCGACGATGCGCTTGCCCGTGGCATAGGCCATCTGGCCGCGCTCGCGGTAGGGAGCCGGAATGGCCGCCGATCCGGGCAATTGCATGCCCAGTGCTTCAGCCAGCGAGTTCATCGTCGAGGCCGTCCCCATGGTGTTGCAATAGCCGACCGAAGGTGCCGACGATGTCACCAGTTCGGCAAATTGCTCGTCGTCGATCTTGCCCTCGGCGTGCAGCTCCCGCGCCTTCCAGATGATTGTGCCCGACCCGGTGCGTTCGCCCCGGAAGTATCCGTTGAGCATCGGCCCCACCGAAAATGCGATGGCCGGAATGTTGACCGTGGCGGCAGCCATCAGCAGCGCCGGCGTGGTCTTGTCGCAGCCGATGGTCAGCACGACGCCGTCGAGCGGGTAGCCGAACAGCGATTCCACCAGGCCGAGATAGGCGAGGTTTCGGTCGAGCATTGCTGTCGGCCGCTTGCCGGTTTCCTGAATCGGGTGCACCGGAACCTCGAACGGAACACCGCCACTGGCGATGATGCCGTCACGGATGCGCTTGGCAAGTTCGATGTGATGGCGGTTGCACGGAGACAGATCCGATCCCGTCTGGGCAATCGCGATGATCGGCTTTCCCGACTGCAATTCGTCGCGCGTCAGACCATAATTGACGTAGCGTTCGATATAGAGCGCCGTCATTTCCCGGTTCTCGGGATTGTCAAACCAGAGCTGTGAGCGCAGCTGGGTCTTCTTCTTTTCATCCGACATCTGGGTCTCCATTGTAGTTTGACGTGCACTTCAGATTGTACGCTGTTGTCGAAGGCGGCAGTCAGAAGATGACCGGTGACGCTCGGCAACTGGGAGTGTTAGCAGCCTCTTGATCTGACATAAATCGAATACACCGAGCTCGTCGCACAAATCGCAAGGCGATTGCGGTTGGGGCCGAAGAAGCAGACATTTGAAACCACCTCGGGCACCAGGATCTTGCCGAGAAGCTCGCCCTCCGGCGAGAAGCAATGCACACCATCGCCCGCCGAAGACCAGACATTGCCCGATACATCGACACGGAAACCGTCGAACAAGCCGCAGTCGGAAACCGCAAAATCGGCACCGGGACCAACGCCGACCCCGTCCGCTGCAACCGGATAACGGCGGATTTTCGGTGTGCATTCGGGAACATGGGTGCGCCCAGTATCGGCCACGTAAAGAAACGCCTCGTCCGGCGAGAATGCAAGCCCGTTGGGCTGCACAAGATCGCTGACCACGACCGAAACCGTGCCGTCAGGTCCAATGCGATAGACCTGCGAAGCGCCGATCTCCGAGGGCGCCGCGTGCCCTTCATAATCGCTGTCGATGCCATAGGTCGGATCGCTGAACCAGATCGAACCGTCCGATTTGACCACGACGTCATTGGGGGAATTCAGTTTCTTGCCGTCAAAGCTCTCGGCAATAACGGTAAGGCTGCCATCATGTTCGATCCGGCTCACCGCCCGCCTGCCATGTTCGCAGCTGACAAGCCTGCCCTGCAGGTCGGTGGTATGGCCGTTCTGGTGACGGCACGGCTGTTCGAAGACCGAAACCGACCCGTCCGTTTCGTCCCATCGCATCACCCGGTCATTCGGGATGTCTGACCACAAAAGGTACTTCCCGGCCGGGAAATAGGCCGGGCCTTCGCACCAGCGTGCACCGGTCCACAAGGTTTCCAGCCGGGCATTGGTATGGATCAGGCGCGAGAAGCGGGCGTCACTGATGAGGTAGGGATGTGGGGTCGATTGTGTCACGAATGCACCTTGTTGCCGCGTCCGTAAACCAGAAGCATACAGATGATTACCGATCCATAAATGATCTGGCGCCCGGCTTCCGGCATTTGCATGATCGAAAGCACCGAGTTCAGAAGCACGATGAGAATGACGCCGATCAGGGTACCGATGTACCGGCCCTGACCGCCGAGAATGCGCGTGCCACCGATCACCACGGCGGCGATTGCGGGAAGCAGGAATGCGTTGCCCATGCCCTGGTAGGCTCTGGCCGAATAGCCCGCCAGCATGACGCCGGCAAGGGCTGCGCAGATGCCCGAGACGACAAATGATCCGAGGATCACCCGGCGCGTCCGGATGCCGGAGAGGTAGGCCGCAACCTCGCGGTTGCCGGTCACATAGATCTCGCGGCCAAAGGCTGTGCGCTTGAGCATGACGGCAATGACGATGGACACGGCCATCCAGACGAAGATGGCGCTCGGAATTCCCAGGAACTTGTCCGCTGCAAGTGTCCGCATCAGCGGTGTCGCGGCATCCTGGGGTGCAAAGCCTCCGGTGTGCGCCACCATCAGTCCGCGCAGCACCGAATCCACACCAAGCGTGAAGATCATCGAGGGCACCCGCAGGTAGGCCACGCCAAAGCCGTTGACCAGGCCAACCGCGGCGCCGATGGCGATACCGGTGGGAATGGCCATGTCGCCGCCGACGGTGGTTGCCATCATCGCTGCCGCCGTCATCGTCCAGGCGACGCTGAGATCGATGTGGCCGAGCAGAATGACCACCATCATCCCGGCAGCCACAATTCCGAGAAAGGACCCCGTCTGCAATTGCTGCAAGAGATAGCCCGGAGACAACAGCGGTGCCGAGCCCTGGGTTGAAAGCGTGTAAAAGGTGCCGATGCTCAGGATCACCAGAATGAAGGCTGACGCGATCACGATCGGCTTGTCTTCGGTTTTCAGGCTCGGGATTGCAAACATGATATCCTCGCCTCCTATCTGAACAGGTTGAGCTGGTTCTTGACCCGCAGCGTTCTGAATGCGCCGAGACTGACGGCGACCAGCAGGACAAGTCCCTCAACCAGTGGCTGGAGCAGCGGATCTATCGAGACGATGCGGAAATAGAACGAAATGACACGCAGGATCAGTGCGCCGACAAGCGAGCCGATGGCTCCGCCGACGCCGCCGAGCAGGGACGTTCCGCCCACCACCACCGCGGCGATGGAATTGAGTGTATAGGCTCCGGCCTGGGTGATGTCGGCATTGCCCGACGATGTCTGGATGGCGAGATACAGTCCGGCACACGCGGCAAAGAAGCCGGCCAGCGTAAATGCGGCAATCTTCGCCCGGTTGATCGGCAGGCCGGACATGTAGGCCGCCCCTTCCGCCGAGCCGACGGCATAGATGGTGCGGCCCGTCACCGTGCGCTTGAACGGCAGCCAGACACCGAATGCGATCACCACGACAATCAGCAACGGCACCGGAATCCATGCGACCGGCTGGAACCAGGCCGCATCGGCGTTGAAAAAACCGTAAGTCGCAACGAACTCGTACAGGTCGTTGGTCAGCGCCCAGCTGATGTCGTCATCCACATTGCCGCCGGGCACCGGCCGGATGAACAGCGCCAGCCCGACCGCAACGGCGCCGGTGGCCAGCGTGGCGATGATCGGCTGCAGCCGGCCGTAGACGACGATCAGCCCGTTGACCAGGCCGAAAGCGGTTCCGCTTGCCAGTGTCAGGATCATGCCCAGCACAATCTGCAACGGCGATCCGTGCACCACCTCCGAGGCAATGCAGTTTGCCAGCGTCATGATGGCGCCCACCGACAGGTCCAGCCCGCCAAGCAGCACCGGCACGGTCTGCGCCATGGCCAGAAACACGATAGCCACGGATTCGTTGCTGTTCTGGATAAGGACGGCTGCGGAAAACCCGCGCGGATGCAGCATGTTGTAGACGAGATAGAGCGCCACCAGCAGCGCGACAGCGCCGTAGAAGGCAAGGTTCTGCCGCACATTGGTGGCAGCCGCGGAGCGGACCTCAACCATGATGGGCTCCTGACGCTGTCATGTGTGCTTGGGTGCCGACATTGAGCGAAGCCGCGACGATGGCTTCTTCGGTAATCGCGTCACCGCTCAGTTTCGCGACGATTTCTCCGTCATACATCACCGCCACGCGGTCGCAGCAGCCGATCAGTTCGGCATAGTCGCTCGAATACAGAAGGATGGTTTTCCCCCGGTCGGCCAGTTCACGGATGAGCTTGTAGATTTCCTGCTTGGTGCCGACGTCGATACCCCGGGTCGGATCGTTGAGCAGGATGAGATCGGGATCGGTCATCAGCCATTTCGCGATTACCACTTTCTGCTGGTTGCCGCCCGACAGCGTCGAGACGATATCGTCGGGACTGGCGACCTTGATCTGCAGTTTTGCAATCCCCTCGGTCACGGCCTGCCTTGCCTTGTCGCCGTTGATGAAAGGCCCGTCCGTAATTCGGCCAAACGACGCCGCAAGCAGGTTGTCGGCGATCGACATGGCCAGCATCAGCCCCTCGGTCTTGCGGTCTTCCGGCACCAGCGCGATGCGCATGGCGTCGCTCTTGGCTTCGGCCGGTGATGAGGGCCGGCAGGCCCTGTCAAGGATCGCGACCTCGCCCTGCAGTCCCCGTAGCACACCGAACAGGCCGAGAAGCAGTTCCTTCTGGCCCTGACCGTCCAGGCCGCCCAGACCGACGATTTCGCCCTTGCCGATGCTCAGGTCGATGCCCTTGAGCTGGCCTTCCCAGGCAAGCTTGTCGATCTTCAGATAGTCGGGCTTGGGCGTGGGCGCCGGTTTCGGCGGGTAGTGCGCGGTGACTTCGCGCCCGATCATCAGCTTGACGATCTCTCCCTCGCTATGGGCCCCCTTGGCAAAGGTTTCGATGTGCTGGCCATTGCGGAACACCGAGAGCATGTCGCAGAGCTTGTCGATCTCGTGCATGCGGTGGGAGATGAACAGGCTGGCCACGCCATCCGCCCTCAGGTCCGCAAGCAGCCCGTAAACGGTTTCCACATCGCGGCTGGTCAGCGCTGACGTGGCTTCGTCGAGAATGAGGACCTTGGGATTCTTGCCCAGCGCCTTGGCGATTTCCACCATCTGCCGCCGTGACAGGGAGAGCTCGCGCACCAGCGAATTGGGATCGACATCCTCGCACTTGATCCGCGCCAGCAGCTCTTCGGCCCGGCGGTGCTGGGCGCGTCTGTCGATCAGCCCGAACTTGCGTGGTGGCGCTGCGATGGAAATGTTGTCGGCAACCGAAAGATCCGGCACCAGCGACAGCTCCTGGAAGATGCAGACGATGCCGGAGGCTACGGCCTGTTCCGGCGTGGAGAACCGGACGGTTTTGCCGCCAACCTGAACCGTACCCGCATCGGGTTGCAGCACGCCTGAGAGGATCTTGATCAGCGTCGACTTGCCCGCGCCGTTCTCTCCCAGGATCCCGTGGATCGTGCCCGGGCTGCAGCTGAAATCCACGCCCTCCAGGGCGCGCGTGCCCGAAAAGTGCTTGGAGACGCCAGTCAGTTGGACAATCGGGTTGTCATTCGGCATTGCGCAAGCACTCCTGGCAGGCAGCATTGTCGTTGTTTGAGAAGGTGAGGGCGCCAGGTCTGTGCATGGCGCCCCGCACGATGGCTTGAGCTTACTTCACGTCCGCTTCGGTCTGCGCCATGATCGACGGCCCCGAAATGTTGACTCCGCAAGGCGGGAACTCATTGACCGTGAAGAAATTGTCCGGAAGATCGCTCCAGAAGTTCTTGCCGTCTTCAAGTTCGGTGTAGTCTGCGACAGGCAGCGGAACCGAGATCAGCTGGGGCATGACGTTGCCCTCAAGCGCCGATACGGCGGCCTTCATCGCAATCGCGACAAGGCCCGGTGACTGGCCGATAGAGATGCCCTTCAGGCCTTCGCCGGAGTGCTTGGCGACCAGCTTGCGGAAACCGTTTTCGGACTCGCCCGTCACCGGCACGAACGGATGGCCGGAATCGATCATCGCCTGAACCACACCGACGGTGCCGCCCTGCGCGATAATCGCGTCGAAATGACCGTGGACCGCGATTGCATCGGCCACGACCTTCTGTGCCGTGCCGTCATCCCAGTTGCCGACAACCTGCGTTACCTTCCAGTCGCCCGCATCGGCTTCAAGCACTTCGTTGATGCCGATGGAACGGTCGCGGTCAACCGAATTGCCGGCCAGTCCCCGGACTTCGAGTATGTTGCCCGAGCTGACACCCTTTGCAGCCAGTTCCTTCAGGGCGAATTTTGCCCAGGTCTGGCCCATCAGCAATTGGTCCTCATTGACCTGCATGACCTTGTCGGTGTCGAGCACGTTGTCGAACGGAACCAGCACGACATCGTTCTTGTCGGCCAGCCGGATCACCCGGTCGAAGCCTTCAGGAGACACCGCGATCGTGACGATCGCGTCATAGCCCTGGTTGATGAAGTCCTCGATGGCACCCAGCTGGGCCGGTGCATCGGTGCCTGTCGAGACCACCTTGAACTCGGCGATCTTGTCTTTCATGGCCGGGTCTTCGGCAAAGGCCTTGGCTGTCTTGATCATCTGGATGCGCCAGCCATTGCCGACGAAACCGTTGACCACGGCGATCTTGTAAGGGCCTTCCTTGGCCTGCCACTGCATGTATTTCGTGTCCGCATCCCATGGCGCGAAGCATGCCGGATCCGCGCCCGGGCCGGATACGATCTCGGGGCCTGCCAGAGACAGGCTAGTCGAGAGCATCAGGCCCACGACTGCAGTTGAAATGACTCTTCCCAGTTTCATGTTAGTTCCTCCTCCTGTGGTGCTTGATCGCACCTTCCCTGATGCCACGATGTATGGCGATCATCTCCTCAACCGCGTGGTGACTGGCGCCGCGCGGCTCTGTACTGGCTGCTCCTAATCCGAAAAGTGCCGGAAGCCGGCGTCCAGATGGGACTTCATCTTGTACTGGTAGGCAGCCCGGTCATGTTTTTCGAGCGCGTCCAGGATCTCGGTATGCTCCGAGTATGTGACGGTCGAGAATGTCTGGACGGTCTTTGCCTTCAGCATGATTTTCAGGATCACCGGCTTCATGATCTTGTAGACATCGAGGATCGCCTTGTTTCCCATCACCGCCACCAGCCGGGTGTGAAAGCGGAAGTCGATTTCCGATGCGTCAACAGCCGTTTTCACGTTCAGAAATTCCTTGTTTATCTGGTGAAGCTCGGCGATGTCCTCGGCGGTGACCTTGTCAAACAGCGTTTCGAACGAGGCCACTTCCAGCAGGCTGCGAAATCCCTGGATGTCGACAAATGTCTCGCGCGATACCTCGAGTGTGTTGAACGAAAACAGATCGAAAGCCCGCGCCATGCGTTCATCGATGATGACGGCGCCCACTTTCGGGCGCACCTTGACGACGCCGTAGGTCTTGAGAATCCGCATCGCCTCGCGCACCGTGTTGCGGCCCGTGTGGAAGCGTTCGCAGAGTTCTTTCTCCGTTGGCAGGCTGTCGCCGACTTTCAGTCCGCCTTCTGATATCAGTGCACGGATGTGGTCCACGAGATCGTCCACCGCGGAGGCGCGGGAAACCCGCTCGCCCGGTTCCGTGGTTTTGGAAACCTCGGCGGCGCTCGTCTCCTGGGCGGGAATGTCATGCTTGTCAGTCAAGGGGCGTTCCTATTTGTTGGACAAATAACAAATAGCCAACGCAAACAGTGCAAGTCAACAGCAAAAATGCTGCATTGAGTGCCAGCAAGTCATATAATCATCCCACAAAAGGCGACATTGGTCAGAACATGCAGGCAAGCTGCTATGTGGATTGCGTAAAAACCGTCCAGACGGTATGTTTTGCGAATGACAAGCAAACCTCAACGCAAGAACAACCCGGAGGCCGTGCGTGCACGGCTGCTTGAATGCGCGGCACGGCTGATCGTCGACCATGGCCTTCCCGCTCTGACACTGGAAAATGTGGCGCGCGAGGCCGCGGTCAGCAAGGGCGGGTTGCTGCATCATTATGCCGGAAAAAACGCGCTGATAGACGGCCTGTTTGACGAGGTGGTGGAGTGGTTCGACAGCCAGGTGGAGGAGTGTATTGAGCCCGACGAAACCAGGCCGGCACGGTTCTCGAGAGCCTATCTGCGCGTCATCGCCGCCATCGACATGACGGTGCCCGAGGAAAAACGCCTGGCGGTGCTGATGCTGATGCTGAGTTCCGACCCGCATTATTGCGCCCGCTGGAACCAGTGGGTGGAGGCCCGTCTGCTCAGGCACGAAAAGACCGATCTGACGCCGATGGCCCGCACCTTGCGCCTGGCTGCCGATGGCCTCTGGCTGTCCGACCTTGGCGGTGGACCGGATTCCAGCCCGTCCGCGCGCCGGGAAATTCTCGCATTTCTTGAAGAACTTGACGCGGCAGGGGCTGTACCAGCCTCTGACCCGCATGAAGGAGAGCAGTGACATGCCATGGCTGTTCCTCGGCATCGCGATCACCGGTGAGGTCATCGCCACCACGGCGCTGAAAGCCTCGGAAGGTTTCACCAAGTGGGGCTTTGGTGGCATCTCGGTGGTGGGCTACGCCATCTCGTTCTATTTTCTGGCGATTGTGCTCAAGACCATTCCTGTCGGAATTGCCTACGCGGTCTGGGCGGGTGCAGGTGTGGCGATGGTCACGCTGATCGGCATTGTGATGTTTGGCCAGAAACTGGATCTGTACGCCTATCTCGGCATTGGCCTGATCGTCGCCGGCGTGCTTGTTCTCAATCTCCTCTCGGGATCGTCCAGCCATTAGAACCGCCCGAAGAGGATTGCTCGTCCGGGCGGATTCTCGAAGTTCGTCGCAAGGTCGTGTCGTCCTGCTTAAGCGACCTTCACCAGCGTCTTGCCGAAGTTCTTGCCCTCGAGCATCCGGATGAAGGCTTCGGGTGCATTTTCCAGCCCTTCTGTCACGTCTTCGCGGTAGACGATCTTGCCGCTGCCGACCAGCGGCCCGACTTCGGCAAGGAAGTCGCCGAAACGGTCGAAATGATCCGAGATGATGAAGCCTCCCACCGTCAGGCGGTTGACGAGGATTGTCCTCCAGGCCTTTGGCAACCGGTCCGGCCCGGCCGTCTGTCCGGCGCCGAGTGCGCCGGAATTGTACCAGGCAATCATGCCGCAAAGCGGAATCCGGCCGCCGACATTCATCATCGGCAGCACGGCATCAAGCGTCATTCCGGCAACATTCTCGAAATAGACATCGATGCCGTCCGGGCAGGCATCGGAAAGCGACTTGCGCAGATCCTTGGCGTCGCTCGCAGAACGGTGATCGATGCAGGCATCAAACCCGAGTTCCTTGACTGCAAAGGCGCATTTGTCCGCCCCACCGGCAACGCCGACCGCGCGCAGGCCCTTCTGCTTGGCCAGTTGCCCCACCATCGAGCCAACCGGGCCTGTTGCCGCACCAACAACCAGTGTTTCACCGGCCTTCGGCTTGCCGATCTCGTTGAAACCGTACCAGCCGGTAAAACCCGGCATGCCGAGCACACCGAGCGAGGCTGAGATCGGGGCTACACCCGGGTCTATCTTGCGCAGCTCGTTGGCCCGCACGACACCATGGGTGCCCCATCCGAACATGCCCATGGCGATGTCGCCGGGCTTGAAATGCGGGGAACGGCTTTCGATCACTTCGCCGACAGCGCCGCCACCCATCTGTTCGTCGATCTTGACGGGCGTGGAATAGGATTTCGCATCGTCCATCCGTCCGCGCATATAGGGATCGAGCGACATGTAGAGCACCTTGAGCAGCACCTCGCCCTCGCCGGGGGACGGCATCGCGACCGTTTCCAGGCGGAAGTTATCCGGTCCGGGCTGGCCTTCGGGGCGCTTGGCCAGAACAATCCTCTGCATTTGGTCAGACATGATGTTTCTCCCTTTCGGTGACGGGCCGCGGTGCCGTGCGTTTGGTTAAACCCTGACCGGACGCCGCGATGTTTTGAAAATGTGGGTTGCGCTATGGGGCAAATGAAATCAGTTGAACGTGAGTTCAATCAGGCAATGGTCACCCCGCCATCGGCGATGATGACCTGTCCGGTGATGAAGCTTGCCGCCGGCGATGCCAGGAAAGCCGCGACCGGGCCGATTTCCTCGGGCAGGCCGATGCGCCGCAGTGGCGTGGTCCTGGTGCGCTTTTTCAGCATTTCCTCGTCCTCCCACAGGGCGCGGGCGAAGTCGGTCTTCACCAGGCCCGGCGCAATGCAATTGACGCGGACATTGTCGCTGCCATGTTCGACGGCAAGATTGCGCGCCAGCGCGAAGTCGGCCGCCTTGGAAATTCCGTAGCCGCCGATCACCGCGTTGCCCTGGATCCCCGCGATCGAGGAGATGATGACGATCGCGCCGCCACCTTTCGCCTTCATCGCCGGGATCACCCGGTTGCAGAGCCACAGGTTGCTCTTGACGTTCGAGCTCATGATCTTGTCGAAGGCTTCGTCGGAGAGATCGGCAAGCGGCCCGTAGGCCGGGTTTACCGCCGCGTTGCAGACCAGGATGTCCGGCGCGCCATACCGTTTTTCGGTTCCGGAGATCAGGCCCTCGACCTCGTCTTTTCGCGAAATGTTGCAGGCAATCACGGCTGCCTCGCCACCTTCGGCCCGGATGCCCTCGGCGACCGGTTCGCAGGCCTCGGCGGTTCGGCTGGAAATGACCACCCTGGCTCCGAGCCGCGCCATGGTTTCTGCCGTCGCACGGCCAATGCCGCGGCTTGATCCGGTAATGACGGCGACCTTGCCGTCAAGCGAGTAGGGCATTGAAGGGTTCATGGCGCGGTTCTTTCTTCTGCTGTCAGGCGTCTTCGCGGATCAGGCCATCCATCTGGGCAAGCCGGGTGAGATGATGGTTGGCATCCCCGAACAGGATGTCGATCATCGTGGTGCGCTTGAAATAGTGGCCGATCGCATACTCCATCGTCATGCCGACGCCGCCGTGCAGCTGGACAGCCTCACGGCCGATGACCTTGGCGGATTCGCCGATCTGCACCTTGGCAGCCGAAACCGCCCGGGCGCGCTCCACCGGGTCGTCGCCGGTCGCCAGCATGCTGGCATACATGGTCATCGAACGGGACTGTTCCAGTTCGACGAACATGTCGACAGCACGGTGCTGCAGCGCCTGGAAGGAGCCGATGGTGGTGCCGAACTGGCTGCGCGTCTTGAGATATTCGAGCGTCAGTTCGTGCATCTTCTCGAAGCAGCCGACCGCCTCGGCGCAAAGCGCGGCAACGGCTTCGTCGGCAACCCGTGCTATCACCGGCCATGCGCCGCCTTCGCTGCCGATCAGCGCATCCGCTCCAACCTTGACCGATTGCAAGGTGATCTCGGCTGCGCGCAAGCCGTCCTGGGTCGGATATCCGGTCCGCGCCAGGCCCTCGGCATCGGCATTGATCAGGAACAGCGAGATGCCGTCCTCGTCGCGGGTCCCGCCGGAGGTGCGGGCCGAGACGATGAGCTTGTCGGCGCTGTCGCCGTGCAGAACCAGCGCCTTCTTGCCATCGATCACCCAGCCGTCACCATCTTTTTTCGCAGATGTTTCGACGTCGAACAAATCGTAGCGGCCCTGTGGCTCGGCGCAGGCGAAAGCCATCCTCAGCCCGCCTTCCGCCATCGCTGGAATCAGCGCGGATTTCTGATCGGCACTGCCTGCGTGGCGCAGCACGCCGCCGGCGAGGATGACACTGGCAAAGAACGGCTCCAGCATCAGCGCCTTTCCGAACGCCTCCATGACGATCATGGTTTCGGTGGGGCCACCGCCGATGCCGCCGTCTTCCTCGGCGAACGGCAGCGCCAGCAGGCCGAGTTCCGCGTACTGGTTCCACATCTTCTCGCTGAAACCGGTCTCGCCGGCGTGGTACTTGCCGCGCGCCTCGAAATCGTACTGGTCCTTGAGCAGGCGCTCCACGCTGTCTTTCAGCATGGTCTGTTCTTCGGATAGGTCAAAGTCCATTTTGGTGTTCTCCCGACAGGCCGGCAGCGCCGGCGCCGAATTGCGGGCCTTGTTTCAGGGCCCTTGAATGCTGTCCCGTGCTAGAGGCCGAGAATGGCCTTGGCGATGATGTTCTTCTGGATTTCGTTGGAGCCGCCATAGATCGAGACCTTTCGCGTGTTGAAGTACGAAGGTGCGATGGTCGAGGCCCAGTCCGGTCCGATTGAGGGCTCGTTGCGCCCGTCGATGTCGTCTTCCGGAAGATAGGGCATGGCGTAGGGGCCAACGACATCCATCAGCAGTTCGGTCGTCGCCTGCTGGATTTCCGACCCCTTGATCTTCAGGATCGAGCTGGCCGGGTCCTGCGTGCCCTTTTCGCGCTTTGCCTCTCCGGCAAGAACGCGCAACTGGGTCATCTCGAGCGCCTTCAGCTGCACCTCGACGGCGGCCACCTTCTCGCGGAAGGCAGGCTGGTCGATCATCCGTTCGCCGCCAACCCGCTGCTGCGCGGCGAGTTCCTTGATCCTGCGGATGCGCTCCTTGGAAACACCGACCCGGGCAATGTTCACGCGCTCGTTGCCAAGCAGGAATTTTGCGTAGTTCCAGCCCTTGTTCTCTTCGCCGACGAGGTTTTCTGCCGGAACCCGCACATCGTCGAAGAACACTTCGTTGACCTCGTGACCGCCATCGATCGTCTGGATCGGGCGAACGGTGATGCCGGGCGTCTTCATGTCGATCAGCAGGAACGAAATGCCGGATTGCTTGCGCGCATCCGGATCGGTGCGTACCAGGCAGAAGATCCAGTCGGCGTATTGGGCGAGTGTCGTCCAGGTCTTCTGGCCATTGACGACATACTCGTCGCCGTCACGCACAGCGCGCGTCTTCAGCGAAGCCAGGTCCGAGCCCGAACCCGGCTCGGAGAAGCCCTGGCACCACCAGTCCTCCAGTGTCGCGATGCGCGGCAGGAAGCGGCTCTTCTGCGCTTCGTTGCCGAAGGTGTAGATCACCGGTCCGACCATGTTGACGCCGAACGCAAGCGGTGCGGGCGCGGGCGTCTGGCTCATTTCCTCAAGGTAGATGTACTGCTTGATCGGGCTCCAGCCGGTGCCGCCATGCTCGATCGGCCAATGCGGCACGGCCCATCCCTTGTCGTGCAGGATCCGGGTCCAGGTAACCAGCTCTTCCTTGGTCGTGTGGCGCCCGGCCACTATGTTTTCGCGGATGCTGGCGGGCAGGGCTTCCCTGAAAAAGCTCCTGACCTCGTCGCGGAAAGCCAGTTCGTCTTCTGTGAATCTCAGATCCATGGTTCGTGTCCTCAAAAGATTTCGAACAGGCCGGCAGCACCCATGCCGCCGCCGACGCACATTGTCACCACACCGTATTTGACTCCGCGGCGCTTGCCCTCGAGCAGCACATGGCCCGAAAGCCGGGCGCCGGTCATGCCGTAGGGGTGACCGACGGAAATCGCTCCGCCATTCACGTTCAGCTTTTCAGGATCGATGCCCAGCTTGTCACGGCAATACAGTGCCTGAACCGCGAAGGCTTCATTGAGTTCCCAGATGCCGATGTCGTCGATCTTCAGGCCGTTGCGCTCAAGCAGGCGCGGGATGGCGAAAACCGGGCCAATGCCCATCTCGTCCGGTTCAGTTCCTGCCACGGCGAAGCCACGCAGCGCGCCAAGCGGCTGCAGACCGCGCTGTTCGGCGAGCTTGGCGTTCATGACAACGCAAGCCGATGCGCCGTCAGACAATTGGCTGGCATTGCCCGCCGTGACAACTGCGCCTTCGCCGCGCACCGGTGTCAGGCCTGCAAGCCCTTCGGCGGTTGTCTGCGGGCGCGGCCCTTCGTCGGCCGAAATCGTCACTTCGCGGTAGGAGACTTCCTTGGTCTGCTTGTCCATCACCGCCATTGTCGTGGTGATCGGCACGATCTCTGCGTCGAACCGTCCGGCGTCGCGTGCCGCGGCTGTGCGGCGCTGGCTTTCAAGTGCAAAGGCATCCTGTGCTTCGCGGCTGATGCCGTAGCGCTTGGCCACGACCTCGGCAGTATCGATCATCGGCATGTAGATGTCGGGCTTGTGCTGCATCAGCCAGCGGTCCTGGCGATGAAAACTGTTCATGTGCTCATTCTGCACGAGGCTGACGGATTCAAGCCCGCCGCCAATGGCGATCGGCACGCCGTCAAACCGGATCGAGCGCGAGGCGACCGCGATGGCCTGCAGACCGGACGAACACTGCCGGTCGATCGTCGAACCCGAGACTGTTACGGGCAGACCGGCGCGCACCAGGGCCTGGCGGGCGACATTGCCGCCGGTGGTTCCCTGCTGCAAGGCACAGCCCATGATCACGTCTTCGACTTCGCCGGGCTCAATGCCCGCGCGCTCGACGGCATGCTTGATGGCGTGCGCGCCAAGCGTTGCGCCGTCAGTGTCGTTCAGTCCGCCGCGATAGGCCTTGCCGATCGGTGTGCGGGCGGTTGAAACGATGACTGCATCCTGCATTGATTTTTCCTCTACTCTTTGGGGTCTGGTGTGTTCGGTGTCTGTCCGGCGGCGGATCTGCTTTTTTCCATGTCACGCAATTCCTTGCGTGACAATTTGCCGACCGATGTCTTGGGAAGCTCATCCCGGAATTCGAGTGCTGCGGGAAGTTCGTGACGTCCGAGACGATCCTCGAGAAACGAAACAAGCTCTTCCAGCGTGAACGGTGCGGCACCGGATTTGAGTGTCACGAAGGCCTTGGCGGCTTCTCCCCGGTACTCATCCTCTATACCGAGCACAATGCACTCGGCGACGGCCGGATGTTCGTAGATCGCCTGTTCTATCATCTGCGGATAGACATTGAAGCCACCGGAGATGATCATGTCCTTCTTGCGGTCGACGATGTAGAAATAGCCGTCATCTGCCATGTATCCGACATCGCCGGTGAGGAAGAAGCCATCGGCAAACGCCACCGCGTTCTCCTGCGGCTTGTTCCAGTATCCGGCTGTCACGTTCCGGCCCCGGACCCGCAATTCCCCGACTTCGCCGACCGGCAATATCCGGTGCGGATCGTCGAGATCGACCACCTGCAACTCGACACCTGGCAGCGGCATGCCGATCGATCCCGGTTTGGCTTCCCCGAATGGCAGCAGATTGGTGCCTGCCGGCGCCGTTTCCGTCATGCCCCAGCCGCCGGCCAGGCGCTGGCCCGTCAGGCCTTCGAAGCGTTGGCCTACTTCCACCGGAAGCGGCGCGCCACCGGAAGAGCAGCGAATGAGCGACGAGAGATCGGTCTTCATCAGCTCCGGGTGATTGGCAAGCGCGATCCACATCGTCGGCACCCCGGGGAACGTGGTGATCCGCTTGGCCTGAATGTCGTTGAGCACCTGGCTTGCATCGAAGCGCATGTGCAGAACGATTTCGGCCCGCCGCCTGATTCCCAGAAGCAGGATCGTGGTCAGCGCGTAGATGTGAAACAGCGGCAGCACGCAGAGGACTTTCTCACCCTCTTCCGGATCGCCGTAGAGCGCCTCGAACCAGATGTCGTAACTCGAGACCGCTGCGGTCAGGTTGGCATGGGTCAGCATCGCACCCTTGGCCGGACCGGTCGTGCCGCCGGTGTATTGCAGCAAGGCGATGCCGTCTTCTCCGATTTCCGGCCAGGCGTCCGGTGCCGTTCCGGTCTCGCAAAACCGGTCGAAACGGATCACGTCGTCACGCTCGGGGATCGCTTCGCGTGCCGGGTTGTCGCCGCCGAAACGGGTATCGTCTCCGACAATGACCCTGTCGGCGAGGCCTGCTTCCATCAGCTTGATCGCGCCGGCGAGCATGCCGCCGATATTGGTCGTCACGATGGTGCGCGCGCCGGAATCGGTCAGCTTGTGAGCCAATTCGCGTGGCGCATCCAGCGGCGAAAGATGCGCCAGCCGGGCGCCGGCTTTCAGTGTGCCGAAAAACGCCACCGGATGCCAGGGCGTGTTGGGCAGGAAGAGGGCGACGGTCTGGTCCTTTGCCAGGCCCGCAGTCAGCAGCGACGCGGCAAAGGCCTGGGCTTCATCGCGCAGATCGGCATAGCTCATTGTCCAGCCGCGGAATTCGATCAGGGCCCGCTCCGGGCACTCGGCGACGGCATCATCAAGCAGCGCCGGAAGGCTGCCGGTTACAATCGGGGCATCCCACTTCATGTTGTCGGGGTAGGATGCCTCCCAGGCATGCGGCCGGGCGGTCATGCCACGTCATCCTTGCCGGCCTTTGCAGAGGCCAGCGTTTCGCCGCTTTCGGCTGCCTTGCGCAGCAGCACCGAGGGTTCGAACACCGGGTTGCCGGTCCTGCCGTGCCAGTATTCAAGCCGTTCGACGATATGATCAAGGCCTGCCTGCTCCGCCCAGAACATCGGCCCGCCCTTGCCGATCGGGAAGGCGTAGCCATTGATCCAGACGATGTCGATGTCCGACGGTCTGAGCGCGATGCCTTCTTCCAGAATGCGGGCACCCTCGTTGATCATCGGGTAGATAGTGCGCTCGATGATCTCTGTCGCATCGATGCTGCGCCGGTTCACGCCGAGTTCCTTGGCCTTCTCCTCGATCAGCGCTTCCACCCAGGGATCGGGCTTCGCATCGCGCGGCCCGTCCTCGTAGCTGTAAAAACCCTTGCCGGTTTTCTGGCCGAAGCGTCCTTCTTCGCAAAGCGCATCGAAGATTACCGCTGTCTGGCCAAGCGACTTGCGGTTGCGCCAGCCGATATCCAGACCGGCCAGGTCGCCCATTGCGAACGGCCCCATGGAAAAGCCGAAATCGAGAAATGCCTTGTCCACATCGGAGGGCGAAGCGCCCTCGAGCAGCAGCGCCTCGTTTTCCGCGGAACGTGCGGACAGCATGCGGTTGCCGACAAAGCCGTGGCAGACCCCGACGACGACCGGAACCTTTCCGATCTGCTTGCCGAGCGCCAGCGCGGTGGCGACCACGTCCGGAGCCGTTTCCTTGCCGCGGACGATCTCGAGCAGCTTCATCACATTGGCCGGGGAGAAGAAATGCATTCCCAGAACGTCGGACGGCCGCTTGGTCATCTGTGCGATTTCATCGACATCGAGATAGGAGGTGTTGCTGGCGAGCACTGCGCCCGGCTTCATCACTTCGTCAAGCGTGCCGAAAACAACCTTCTTGACCGACATCTCCTCGAACACCGCCTCGATAACCAGGTCGGCATCGGCAATGTCGTCGTAACTGGTTGTCGTGCTCAACCGTCCCAGCCGCTTGTCGCGCTCTTCTTCCGAGATCGAGCCGCGCTTGACCGAGGTATCGTAATTGCGGCGGATTACCGCCATGCCGCGGTCGATGGCTTCCTGGTTCATTTCCAGAATGGTGACCGGAACTCCACCATTGACCAGCGCCATGGCAATACCGCCGCCCATCGTGCCCGCGCCGATGACCGCGGCTTTGCGCACCTGGCGCGGACGCACATCCTTGCCAATCCCGGGAACCTTGCCCGCCTCGCGCTCGGCAAAGAACAGGTGCCTCTGGGCCTTCGACTGGTCGCCGTTCATCAGTTCGATGAAGATGTCGCGTTCCTTGACCAGTGCCTCGTCGAACGGTGTGTCGAGCGTCATGCGTACGGCGCGAACACAGGCGAGGGGGGCTTCAAGACCACGTGTCTTCTTGGTCAGCGCTGCGGCATGCGCCTCGAACGCCGACGGATCACGGCGCGCCGCTTCGAGCTTGTCTTCCCGGTCGCGCAGCGCCGAGGGCATGTCGCCGGCTGCAAGGTCACGGGCGAAGGCCTTGGCGTCTTCGAGGAGGTCCTTTTCGGAAATGCGATCCAGAATTCCCACCGACAGGGCCTTGGGTGCCGCAACGGGATTGCCCGGAACGATCACGTCGAGTGCGGCTTCCGGCCCGATCAAGCGCGGCAACCGCTGGGTGCCGCCAGCACCGGGGATCAGGCCGAGCTTTACCTCGGGCAGAGCGACTTTTGCATCGGCCGATGCAATCCGGCCATGGCAGGAAAGCGACACTTCAAGCCCGCCGCCAAAGGCAAAGCCGTGAATCGCGGCGACAACCGGTTTGTTCATGGTTTCGCAGCGTGTGTTGACGTCGGGCAGTGACGGCTCGCGCGGTGTCTTGCCGAATTCGGTGATGTCGGCGCCGCCGCTGAACGTCCGGCCGCCTCCGGTCAGCACGACGCAGGTGACAGCAGGATCGGCTTCGGCGCGGTCCATGGCTTCAATGACGCCGCGTCTGACATCAAACCCGAACGCGTTGACCGGAGGATTATCGATCGTAACAACCGCAACGTTTCCATCCACCGTGTAAGTCACATCACCAGCCATTTTTTCCTCCCAGAAATAATTTCATTTGTCCGCCCGCTTCGAAAACGAACGGAGACAATCGGTCAGGGCAGTATTGAACGCCTCGGCTGCTTCGTACTGTACCCAGTGCCCGGCATCGGCAATCAGTTTGAATGGTGCTTCAGGATCGCGAGCGGCGAGCCATTCACGCCGCTCGTCGAAATAGGGCGCGGCAAGTTGATCGTGCTCGCCCCAGATCGCCGCCAGCGGTACCCTGCTTGCGTCGAGGTTCGCGGTCATCGGCTTGCTGCGTGCCGTCGGGCGCGTGTCATGACGCGAGCGTTCCGCATTCGATTGCTGGATCAGGATCGCTGTCTCGTCGATCCGCGCCGGGTTTGCGATCATGATTGCCCGCAGGTTTTCCCTGTGCTTGGCACGGCGCTGCTCGGTGCCGGAAATATGACGCCAGCTGGACAGGGCAACATCCTGCCGCCGGGCCTCGAAGCCCACGCCGCCGACAATCACGAAACCGTCGATCCGGGGTGCCATCAGGAGCGACAGAAAGCTGCCGATGATGCCGCCATAGGAGAACCCCACCAGGTGAAACGGTGCGGTTCCGGCCAGCTGCTCGATGCCGGCAGCAAGAATGCGGGCCATCCGGTGCGGGGCGGCATCCGGATTGCACGCGACGGAATCTCCAAACCCCGGAAGGTCGGGGACAATCACCCGGTAATTCTGAGCAAAGAATTCGACCTGACGGAAAAAGTGGCTCCATGACCCAGAGCCGCCATGCAGCATCACCAGCGCCGGGCCGGAACCCCATTCGCGCCAGACCGCAAAGCCTTCGTCGGTGGCAATCTCGGTCCGCCGGGCGGCAAGGTCGATCTCTGCAACCGGACTGAAAGCGGCATGGCTGGACCATTCCGGCCTGGCCCTGTGCGGGCTTCTGGCGGTTGTTTCATGCACGGAAGTGGTCTCCTCCATAGTCCGCAAAAAACCTCCCAGTTCCGCAGTGCGAAATTCAATTTTATTATTTGACCTCAGTGCTAGAATGTGATGCATTGTTTGTCAATAAAGGGAGGAGCGGCTGCATGACAGCCAATGGACGTGGCGTCGTCAACGACGTTGCCGCTGATAAATTGAGCCATGCTCACGAGGGCGATCGCAAGTTCGTGACCGCGCTTGCGCGGGGGCTTGAGGTGCTGCGCTGCTTCCATCCACGCGACGGATTCCTGAGCAATCAGGAGATTGCCGAACGCACCGGATTGCCCAAGCCGACGGTTACCCGTCTCACCTACACATTATGCGAGCTCGGTTATCTGATGCAGATTCCCAGGCTCGGCAAATACCAGCTTGCGCCAGGCACAATCACGCTCGGCTATGCCGCACTCGCAAATCTCGGCATCCGTCATGTGGCCCGCGATTTCATGGATCAGGCCGCCGAAGTGCTAGCGGCACCGGTTGCTCTCGGTGTGCTTGATCGCAACAAGGCGCTTTACGTGGACATTTCGCGTGGCTCCGCGACATTTACCGTGCAGCTCGAAATCGGCTCGCGCATTCCCTTGGTCGAAACCGCCATGGGGCGTGCATTGCTTGTCACCTTGCCGGAGGCGGAGCGCGAGGAACATCTTGCACTCGCCGCAGGCAAGCATCCCGAGAAAAGCAGGCTGATGCGCAAGATCTTGGACAAGGCCGTCGCCGACTATGAGAAATATGGCTTTGTTGTTTCCACGGGGGAATGGCGGCCGGACATTTTCGCTGTCGGTGCGCCCCTGATCGCTGCGGACGGTTCGGGAACCTACGCTTTCAATTGCGGTGCGCCGCCGCATCATTTTCCGTCCGAACGCCTTTATGACGAAGTCGGACCGATGATGGCGTCCCTTGTCCGTGTCGTGGACGACGCCCTGAATGGAAGACGGCCACATCGGCCCGATGAGAACTGGATGTCCCCTGTGAAAAGCACCGGGATACATGACAGCAGACCGGAGTATGGAGGACCCTGATGCAAGCTCGAACCGCCAGCTCACCACCTCAACTTGCAGTGCGCGACGTGGTCGTGCGATTTGGCGGAATCGTGGCGCTGGACGGCATCGCCTTCGAGCTCCAGAAGGGCCAGATTCTCGGCCTTATCGGCCCCAATGGCGCAGGCAAGACCACGCTGTTCAATTGCCTCAGCCGGCTTTACACCCCGGCGTCGGGCGACATTCTTTATGATGGTCAATCGGTTCTGGGCAAGAAGGCGCACGAGATGCCCGCAGTCGGCATTGGTCGCTCGTTCCAGAATGTGGCGCTGTTCCAGCGCATGACGGTGCGCGACAATATCCGCGTCGGCGCCCACGCTTGCAGCCGCAGCGATTTTCTCTCCGACGCGCTGCGCCTGCCATGGGTTCGCCGCCAGGAAGCCGAGGTCGACGCCACCGTCAGCGAACTGATCGATTATCTCGAACTGGGCGACGTTGCCGATCTTCCGGTGGATGGGTTACCGTTCGGAACCCGCAAGCGGGTCGAGATTGCCCGCGCTCTTGCTGCTAAACCGGGTGTGCTTCTGCTTGATGAACCTGCGGGTGGTCTCAACCACGATGAGGTTGGCGAACTTGGCCGCCTGATCCGCCATATCCGGGATGACCGCGGCGTCACCGTGCTGCTGGTCGAGCACCACA
This sequence comes from Hoeflea sp. AS16, assembly GCF_038900095.1. Classification (NCBI taxonomy): domain Bacteria; kingdom Pseudomonadati; phylum Pseudomonadota; class Alphaproteobacteria; order Hyphomicrobiales; family Rhizobiaceae; genus Hoeflea; species Hoeflea sp. AS16. Next base: position 167,211 of record NZ_JBBMQQ010000005.1, read on the forward strand.
TGGGGCTGGTGATGTCGATTTCCGACAAGGTGGTGGTGCTCAGCTTCGGCCGCAAGATTGCCGAGGGCACCCCGGCCGAAGTGCAGAAGAACCCCGACGTGATTGCCGCATATCTGGGAGGCCAGGCAGAATGAGCATGCTACTTGAAGTCACCGGCCTGCACGCATCCTACGGCGATTTCCGGGTCTTGCACGGCCTCGATTTCTCGGTGGAGAAGGGCGGCATCTCGACGCTTCTGGGCGCCAATGGAGCAGGCAAGACCACGACGCTGCGGGCATTGTGCGGGATGATCAAGCGCTCTGGCACAATCCGCTTCGATGGCAACGACATCGGCGGCAAGGCGACCGAGGATATCGTTCGCATGGGCGTGGCCCACGTACCCGAAGGGCGGGGTACCTTTACCGGCCTGACCACCGAAGAAAATTTGCAGTGCGGCGCCATGACCCGCAGATCCCGCGCCGAAATTGCGCGCGACATGGAGCAGGCCTACCATTGGTTTCCCCGGCTGCGTGAGCGCCGCCACCAGCAGGCAGGCACGCTCTCGGGAGGCGAGCAGCAGATGCTGGCCATTGCCCGTGCGCTGATGCTCAGGCCACGCCTGATGTTGCTTGACGAACCGTCATTCGGCCTCGCTCCGCTGATCGTGCAGGAGATGTTCTCGATCCTGCGCAAGGTCAATCAGGAAGAGCAGGTTTCCATGCTGATCGTCGAGCAGAACGCCGGCGTGGTTCTTGAACTTGCCGATACGGCCTTTGTTCTTGAGACCGGTGACATTGTCATGTCCGGCACCGCCGCGGAAATCCGCGACAACGAAACCATTCGCGCCGCCTATCTCGGCTACTGAGGGAGACACGATGGAGCTTCTGGCACAGCAACTGATCACCGGCATCGCCACAGGCGGGATTTACGCCTGCATGGCACTCGCGGTCGTGATGATCTATCAGGCAATCCATCATCTCAATTTCGCCCAGGGCGAAATGGCGATGTTTTCCACCTTCGTCGCCTGGCAAATGCTTGCCTGGGGCGTTCCCTACTGGCTGGTGATCCCGCTGACGGTCGCCCTGTCCTTTGTTGGCGGGGTGGCAATCGAACGGCTGATCATCCGCCCGCTCGGCGATGCACCGGTGCTCAGCCATATCGTCGTGTTCATCGGCCTGTTTGCCATCATCAACAGTCTGGCGGGCTTCATCTGGGATTTCACGATCAAGCCGTTCCCCAGCCCCTTCGGCGAAGGCTCGCAGTTCGAAGGCCTGATCAGCAATCACCAGATCGGCATGATCGCGGTCACCATGAGCGTGTTGGTGATGCTGTTCCTGTTCTTTCAGTACACCCGTGTCGGCCTTGCCATGCGCGCCGCTGCCGAAAACCCGGCCTCGGCCCGGCTGGTCGGAATCCGGGTCGGGTGGATGATCGCCCTCGGTTGGGGCATGGCTGCGGCCATTGGCGCCATCGCCGGTATCCTGATTGCGCCCATCGTCTTCCTTGAGCCCAACATGATGCTCTCGATCCTGCTTTACGGTTTTGCCGGCGCCGTGCTTGGCGGGCTGACAAGTCCGACCGGCGCCGTCTTTGGCGGCTTCATGGTCGGCATCATCGAGAACATGGCGGGCACCTACATCCCGGAGATCGGCGGCGAGTTGAAACTGCCGATCGCACTGTTCCTGATCGTCACCGTTCTGGTGTTCAAGCCCACCGGCCTGTTTGGCCGCACTGTCGTACAGAGGGTCTGATAGATGTCCGTAAACACCACGACCACCGGCGACAGCCAGACAGCGGCCCAAAAGGGCGTCAGCCTGCCAGCGCCCGCCGCAGCCACAACCAACGCCAGGATCATGCGGACAGCCGGCGCGATCCTGCTCGCAATCGGCATTGCAGCGCCGTTCCTGGCAGGCAATTTCCTGATCTTCCAGCTCACCATGATGCTGATCTATGCGATCGCCATTCTCGGGCTCAACATCCTGACCGGGATCAACGGCCAGTTCTCGCTGGGCCATGGCGCATTCTATGCTGTCGGCGCCTATACCGCCGCCATCATGATGGACCAGTTTGGCGTCGGCTATTTGTGGACACTGCCGGCGGCGGGAATCGTCTGCTTCGTTGTCGGCTTCCTGTTCGGCCTGCCGGCACTGCGGCTTGAAGGCGTCTATCTGGCGCTGGCGACATTCGCGCTTGCCGTGGTCACGCCGCAACTCTTCAAGTTGTCGCCTTTCGAGCACTGGACCAGCGGTGTCATGGGCATCGTGATCTCCAAGCCCGACGCCCCATTCGGCCTACCGCTCAATCCCGACCAGTGGCTTTATTTCCTGACCTTCGCCATTGGTCTGCTGGCCTATGTCTGTGCCAGGAACCTGGTCGGCAGTCGCACCGGTCGCGCCCTTATGGCGATCCGTGACAATCCGATTGCGGCCGGATCGATGGGCGTCAACACACCCCTTTTCAAGTCCTTGGCATTCGGCGTCAGCGCGCTGTACACCGGCGTTGCCGGCGCGCTCGGCGCCATTGTCGTTCAATACATTTCTCCTGATTCCTTTACCTTCACACTTTCCGTGGCTCTCGTTGTCGGCCTGGTGGTCGGCGGCGTCGGCTGGCTGCCCGGCGCGCTGTTCGGCGGAGCCTTCATCATGTTCGTGCCGAACATTGCCGAGGAGTTGTCCAAAGGCCTGTCGGGAGCCGTCTACGGCGCCATCATGATCCTCATGATGTACGCGATACCAACCGGGCTGGGAGGCCTGTTGAAGGCAGCGCTGACAGCGTTGTCCAAGCGGAGTAAGACTAGGTAGTGCAACCTATATGGGAGGAAACCATGCACATGAGACGTAACATACTGAAATATGCGGGCGCGGGGCTTGTTCTAAGCGCCAGCCTGACTTTTCCGGCAATCAGCCAGGCAGCAGACATGCCCGGCGTGACTGATACCGAAATCAAGATCGGCAACATTGCGCCCTACAGCGGACCGGCGTCGGCCTACTCGACCATCGCCAAGACGATTTCCGCCTATTTCGACAAGGTCAACGAAGAGGGCGGGATCAACGGACGCAAGATCAATTTCCTGTCCTACGATGACGGTTACTCGCCGCCCAAGGCCGTGGAGCAGGCACGCAAGCTGGTCGAGAGCGATGAAGCGCTGCTGATCTTCCAGTCGCTCGGTACGCCGTCCAATTCGGCGATCGAGAAGTACATGAACGTCAAGAAGGTGCCGCAGCTTCTCGTTGCGACCGGCGCCACCAAGTTCGGTGATCCCAAGAAGTTCCCGTGGACCATGGGCTGGCAGCCGAACTACCAGAGCGAAGGCATCATCTATGGCCGCTGGATCGCAGCCGAAATGCCGGATGCGAAAATCGGCGTGATGTACCAGAACGACGACTTCGGCAAGGACGTCCTCAACGGACTGAAGGTCGGGCTTGGTGACAAGGCCGACATGATCGTTGCCGAGGCCTCCTACGAGGTCGCCGAACCGGTGGTGGATTCGCAGGTCGTCAAGCTGAAGGCCTCCGGCGCCAATGTTTTCATCAACATTTCGACGCCGAAGTTCGCCGCCCAGGGCATCAAGAAGGCCCATGAGATCGGCTGGGATGCAACCCAGATCGTGGCCAACGTGTCCAACTCGGTCGGCGCGGTTCTCACGCCTGCCGGACTGGAAGCTTCCACCGGTCTGATCTCCACGGCCTATCTCAAGGACATGCAGGATCCGCAGTGGGCGGAGGATCAGGCCGTCAAGGACTGGAACGCCTTCATGGACAAGTACTATCCGGACGGCAACAAGCTCTCGAGCTTCACCACCTATGGATATTCGGTGGCTCAGACCATGGTGCACATCCTTGAACAGGCAGGCGATGACCTGACGCGCGAAAACGTGCTCAAGCAGGCAGCCAGCATGAAGGACGTCACCCTGCCGCTGTTCCTGCCCGGTATGACAATGAACACGTCGGAAACCGACTACTTCCCGATCGAGCAGATGCAGCTGATGAAGTTCAACGGCGAGCGTTGGGAAACCTTCGGCGATGTCATCTCCGGCGAAGTCGGCGGCTAAGCCAAACGCAGAAGAGCGAAATCAGGACGCCGGGCACCATATTGGTGTCCGGCGTTTTACTTGCCCGAGCCCCTGGCGAAGCGATCAAGCAAATCCGGTCGCCCCATCTGGCCGCCCTTGAGCATCAGTTCCATGTGATCAAGCGCGGGATCGGAATGATGTCCGATGCACAGCCCCACTCCCGGATCGAGGTCCGAAGCAAATTCAAGTGCGCTAAAGCCGAGCTTCTGGCAGATCGCACTCGAGGTGTCGCCCCCGGCAACACCAAGCCGTCCGCACGGCGCGCGCGCGAGCACGGCTGCCACGAAGTCGACCAGCCGGGCAGTGAGCGCAGACGCATCCATGCGGTAGTCTGTCCCGGGCAGGGTGTGAGCCAGGACGTTGCGGCCTTCCGCCAGACCGGTGGACACACATGCAACCAGCGCCTCCAGCCGCTCCGGATCGTTGAGCATTCCCGGCAACAGCGGAAACTTGTCAAACAATGTGGCCGCATCGACCTGAGCCTCGGTAACAGCCGAGCGGCTGCCGGCAACCACGAAACACGGACCGCTGGGGGCACCGGCCGCTGGTGCCGTGATGCCGGGCATAAGCCCGCTGGCTGATGATCCCAGGGCTTCGGCCACACTGCTGGCCCCGATGAGCAAAACCGGTCGGTCGCAGGAAAGCCGTTTGAGGGCCTGCCCGATGACCCGGATATCGGCGGCAGAAGCCGCGTCGAGCAGCAATCGCCGCGAGTCTTGCTGTCTGGCCTGATCCAGCAAGGCATGGAGCGCGTCCGGGCCAGCCGCAATCCCGGTGAACGGTACCGACACCAGTCCTTCCAGTCCCTGCGCAGCAAGGTGAACAGCAAGGTCAGCCTCTGTCATCGGCGTGATCGGGTGACGGCGCATCACCGGGTGACGGTCGATCCTGTAGATCTGACCATCAGCCGCGCCGGCAAAGAGGTTGCCGAAAAGGCAGTAACGCCGGAGGCTCGGCTGGCCGCCAAGCACCAGCGTGAGTTCCGGATCGAGCACCCTTTCAAGCTCGCTGACCGCGGCGCCGATCGATCCCGTGTCAGGTCCGCTGTCGAAGGTCGAGCAAACCTTGTAGTGCACATAACGTGGTTTGAGCCGGGCAACCGGTGCGGCAATGTCCGGCATCCGGGCGCGAATGCGTTCCGCTGACAACCCGCGCAACTCGGTGGCGATGCCGATGACATCAAGACCGCCGCTCGCCCGTTCCGCTTCTGCAGGATCGAGAAACAGTTTTGCCCGCGCACCGGACCGCGCCCATGTCGCCAGCGTATCCGAAGCCCCGGTAAAATCATCGCCGATGAAAACCGATAGAGGACGGGGGGCAGGCATGATCATGGCCCGAAGAATTCAAGCGCTGCGCCGAGCTCGGGCGCCTTGCTTGACCACGCCTGCAGCGACTGACCGGCCGCAACCGCATCCCAGGCCTGGCGCAGGCTCTGGACACCGGCTGCCGGGCCGCCGGGATGGGCAAGAATGCCGCCGCCGGCCATGAACAGGAAATCGGCACTGCCGACCGCTTCGAAAGTGCGCGGCAATGTACCTGCCCACTGGCCGGAGGAGAAAGCGGGCATCACGCGATCATCAGCATCGGTTGCGTCTGCGGCAAGCGGCGCGATGCACCGTCTTGCCGCAGCCTCGACCTCGTCCGCCGCATCCACGAACTTGCCGCCTATTCCGTGCACATGCATGTGGTCCACGCCCGCCAGCCGGTACATCGCCTGGTAGGCATCAAAGCCGATGCCGAGCAGTGGATGGCGCGACATCGCACCGAAGCCGTTGCGGTGACCGTGAATGGCCAGCGGTGTGTGTGCCCTCAGGCTTTCCATCCCCGACAGCCCACACCAGTTGAGGCTGGCCATGACACAGGAGCCGCCCTCAGATGCCACAAGGTCGGCATGGCGGCGCATGGCGTCGGTCTCATCGGTGATGTTGAAAGCCATCATCACATCACGACCGGTGCGCTCGCGGCAGGCCCGGATCCTGGCCATCACGGCGGGGACCCGTTCGGAGATCGGCGCATGGTCGGGATTGGCGCAGACCTCATCATCCTTGATGAAGTCGACGCCGGCTTCGCACAGCGTTTCCACCAGATCGGCGATCTCGTTTGAGCGCATGCCGACATTGGGCTTGATGATGGTGCCGAACAGCGGCCTGTCATGGACGCCCGATTGCGCACGTGTGCCGGCGATGCCCATGGTAGGCATCGGGTAGCGCGCCCGGTAAGCTTGCGGGATCGAAAGCGACAGCAGTTTCAGCCCCGTCACTTCGCCAATGTCATACAAATTGCCCGAAACGGTTGCTGCCAATGTGGGCAGGTTGCGGCCGATATTTGCCACCGGATAGGCAATCCGAACGCGTGCACGACGGTATGGCCCGGCAACAGCCTTTCGCTGCAGATAGGCGCTTTCGAGGCTCGGCTCGTTCACCGGCTCAAGTTCGCTCACCTCCAGCACTTCAGCCGCCGCACGGGCGCGCAACTCGTCTGTCTCACCCGCCACGCGGACAAAGGTGCCGCTCGATTGTTCACCCGCCATCACCGCGGCAATCCGCGCCGGGTCCATCGGGGTTTCCAGCAGGTAGGTGGCTTCGATATGCAGGTTGCTCATTGCCAGCTCAGATCGCCGCCAGATCCGGGAACGGCCGCAACGGATCGCTGCCATCCCAGTTTTCTGATGCGGAACGGATCAGGTCAAACATCCGGCCCTTCGGTCCCATCACTTCTGAAAGCTCGATCACCGTTCCCGGATGGGCTTCCTGGGCAAAATAGGTAAAGCGGCCGTTCTTGCCGACGCAGCCACTCATTTTCTCGGTGAAGCCTTCATCGAGCATCCGCGCCAGATCGGCGTCGAATGTTTCGGTCCAGTAGGCAACATGCTGCAGACCAAGATGACCCGCCTGCATGAAGTCACGATACATCGACGGCGCATCGTTGCGGGTCTGGATCAGCTCGACCTGGATATAGCCGGAATTGGCCAGCGCCACCGAATTGTGCACATCGTAGCTCTTGCCGTCGTAACGGTAGTCCTCGATTGGCACGCGCGGATTGTAGAACCAGGGGCCGACGCCCATCACCCGCGACCAGTGGTCCATGCCTGCTTCGATATCATCGACAACATACCCCAATTGCCGGATAGGTCCGAGAAACCTGCTCATGTCTGCCTCATTTCAAAAGATAATTGGGAAGCCAGGTTGAAATGGCCGGAACGGCCGAGACAACAATCAGCGCGAGAAGCAGCGGCGCCAGGAATGGCAGCACGCCGCGAATGACAACCGGCACCGGGATCTTGGTGACGATGGAAACCATGAACAGGCTCATCCCGACCGGCGGCGTCAGCAGCCCGATCATCAGGTTGAGCACGAAGACGATGCCAAGCTGCAGCGGATCGACGCCGGCCATGGTCAGCGCCGGAGCAATGATCGGCGCGATGATCAGGATGGCGGCGATGGATTCGAGCACCATGCCGACGACCAGCAGCAATATGTTGACCAGCAGCAACAGCAGGAAGGGATCATCGGTCAGTCCAAGCAGCAGCTGGCTGGCGATCATCGGCACCCGGTCAAGCGTCAGCACCCAGGCAAACAGCGCCGCGGCCGAGACGATGAACAGGATGTTGGCGGTCGCCTCCACGGTTTCGCGCAGGCAGGCAACCATCTTGGAAAGCGTCAAGGTGCGGTAGATGAAGACACCGATCAGGCAGGCATAGGCAACCGTGACGCCTGCCACTTCGGTCGGGCCGAAGTATCCGCTCAGCAGGCCGCCGATCAGCAGCACCGGCGCCATCAGGGCCGGGAATGAAATGACGAACTTGGAGACAACAGCCTTTGCCGTTGGGCGCACGGTGTCGCGCGGCAAGCCCTTGACCCGGGCCATGATCGCCACCTGGACCATCAGTAGCACGGTCAGCAACAGGGCGGGGATAATGCCTGCGACCAGCAGCTTCACCGCCGAGACGTTGGCAACGCTGGCATAGATGATGATCGGGATCGAGGGCGGAAAGATCGGGCCGATGGTGGCGGCCGCAATCGTCAGGCCGGCGGCGAAATCCTCGCGGTAGCCCTGCGCCTTCATCTGCTTGATCTGCACCGCGCCAAGCGCACCGATGTCGGCAAGGGCTGCGCCGGAGATCCCGGAGAAGATCAGGCTGACCAGCACGCTGACCTGCGCAACCGCGCCGCGGATGCGGCCGAGCAGCAGGCGGACAAGATCGAACAGGTGTGTGGTCACGCCCATGGCATTGAGCAGGTTCGCAGCCAGGATGAACAGGGGCACGGCAAGCAGGGGCGAGGAATCGAGTGCATTGAGTGCACGCTGCGCCAGCACCGAAACCGGCAGGTTGTTTGAAACAATGACGATGGCCGAGGAAAGCCCCAGCGAGACCGCAACCGGCGCACCGCACAAAAGCAGCGCCAGGAATATGCCGAGGAGGATCAGGCTCATGCGATCATGCCCTTGTCGGCCATATCGGGGCCGCGGATGATATCGGAAATGCGGAAGATGGCGGCGAACACGATAAGAACGGTGCCGATCAGCGCCGGGGCGTAATATCCCCAGTTGGGCATGCCCATGGCCGGGGTCAGGAATTTGCCGGCCCGCGGCAGGAACGCAGCAAAGCCCCAGAGCGTAAACCCGGCAAAGCTCAGCGTCGCCAGTTCAGAGGCGACATGCAGGACGCGGCGCGAGACACTGTCCATCATGTCGGGCACGATTGTCACAGCCACCATCAGATGGCGGATCACCAGGCTTGGTATGGAAAGAAACACCAGGCCGATGCCGCAGAACCGCGCCAGTTCGTCAGCCCAGGGCAGGCCGAGATCGAACATGTTGCGCGCCACCACCTGGACGGCCACCAGGGCGGCCATCAGGGCAAGCATGCCGATGCTGACACTAATGCTCGCATCGGTCAGCCGCGCCATCACGGCGCGGCTCTTTGTGGTGTGTTGACGGGGCATCCCCATCCCTCCCGCTGCAACGATCAGTTTACAGCGGCAATCTTGGCATAAAGGTCGCCATACTTCTCGCCAAAGCGTTCGTCGACCAGCGCCTTGACCGATGTGCGGAATTCCTCGAGCTTGAGGCCTTCGTCCTCGCCGATCACGGTCATGCCGAGCTCGCGCAGTTGATCGGTTTCGCTGCCTTCCTTGTCGAGGATGGCATTGGTCGCCTTGATCCGGGTCTCTTCTGCAGCGGTGGTAACAGCCTGCTTCTGCTCAGGGGAGAGGCCCTGCCAGGCATCCTCGTTCATCACCACCATTTCGGCGTTGGACATGTGGCCGGTCAGCATCAGGTGCGATTGCACGTCATAAAGCTTGACCGAAAGCACCACGTTGACCGGATTTTCCTGGCCGGCAACGACGCCGGTGGCAAGTGCAGTCGGAACCTCCGACCAGTCAACCGGGACGGCTACGGCGCCCATGCCTTCAACGGCCGTGGTGTAGATCGGGAACGGCACGGCGCGGATCTTGACGCCGGCGAGATCGGCAGGCGAGTAGACTGCCTTGTTGGCCGTCAGGTTGCGGCGGCCGAAATAGTGGGCATAGATCACGCGCACATTGGCAGCCGCGATCAGGCCTTCATTGAGTTCCTGCATCACCGGCGAATTGACATCGGTGACCTTCAGCAGGTGGTCGACATCGCGGTAGAGATAGGGCGTGTCGAGTGCTGCGAACGGTGCGTAGAGCGAGCCGATGCCGCCGGCGGTGTTGTGCGAAAGCGCGATGCTGCCGAGCGAAACGGCTTCAGCCAGTTCCTGCAGCTTGCCGAGCTGCGAAGCCGGGTACACCTCGACTGCGATGTCGCCACCCGAGGACTTGCCGAGTGCTTCGGCGAACCAGTCTGCCTGGGCACCTGCAACCGAGGCCGGTTCATTGTTGTGGCCGTAGCGCAGCGTCAGCGAAGGTGCGGCCTGCGCAGAGCCTGGCAGCAATGCCATGGCGCCTGCGCCAAGACCCATGCCGAGTGCTGTCCGGCGGGTAATTTCGGTTGAGCGAATGAATGATTTGCGTTCTGTCATAGTGACCTCCCATGATTTGTTTTGAGGTGTATGACACCTCGAACAACCTCGTTTTTCCCACAAACACGAAGCTTGACAGGAGGATAGGAATAGATAATTGGTGCGTCAAACTCGATTAAATGATGGTTTTTGATGTGTCGAAGCAAGCCCTTCCGGACAGCCGTGCACCCCAGATGACCGACGTCGCCGCTGCCGCCGGCGTGTCGATGGCGACGGTGGACCGTGTCTTGAACCGGCGCAAGGGGGTCAAGCAGCGCACGACCCAGCGGGTGCTCAAGGCTGCCCTTGAACTCGGTTTCCTGACCCTCGAGGAATCGGAGCTGATCGCCACGCCGCGGCCGCCGAACATCGTGTTCCTGTTGCCCGCCGGCGCCAATCCCTATCTGCGCCTGCTCGGCGAGAAACTCCGTGTCCGGGCTGCAGCCAAGGGGCGCGACGCGCCTTCGATCCGTTGCATTTTCATCGAGAGTTTCAACGCCCGTGCGCTGGCCGCCGCACTTCGCCACCATGCGGCCTGGGCCGACGGCATTGCCTTCATGGCGATCGACCACCCGGAAGTGCGCGAGGCGGTCGAGGCCGTGACCTTGGCGGGAACCCGGGTCGTGACCATCGTGTCCGACCTGCCGCACCCGGCGCGGATGGGCTATGTCGGGCTCGACAACCATTCTGCCGGACGCACCGCCGCCATGCTGCTGGCCCGCTTCAGCAAGCGCACCAGCGGCAGCCTGGCGCTGGTGGCGGGTTCGCGCAACTACCGCACCCATTCCGAGCGCGAAGCCGGCTTTCTGGCACTGCTTGAGGAAATGTACCCGGATCTGCGCGTGGTTGGCGTGCGCGAGGGGCACGACGACGCCGGCGAGAATTACCGACACGCCATCTCGCTGCTTGAGCAGCATCCCGATCTGATCGGGATCTACAATGTCGGAGGATCCTCCAACGGCATCGCCCGGGCACTTGTGGAACGCAACAGGGCCAGCGACGTGCTGTTCATCGGCCACGGATTGACCTCCGACACCCGCAAGTTTCTGATCGATGGCACCATGGATGCGGTCATCAACAGCAATCCCGACACCATTCTCTCAACCGCGATAAGCCTGCTTTGTGCGCCGCCGGAACAACTTCGGTCCGGTCAGGCGGGAAGCGGGTTGGGGATGGATATCTTCTTCCGCGAGAATCTGCCGTCCGGAGTTGGCTTCTAGCGATAAGTCCGCGCGAGCTGCCTGAAGCACTCCTCGGGCTGCAATCCCTGAAATCCAGGTATCAGCTGCAGGCCCGCCGGATGGCGTCACGCCAGGTGGCGCGGATGGCGCCGGCAGTCTCTGCGGGCATCCATGGCTCGTAGCGTTTGCTGCGCGTGTCCGGACGCCACTCCTGTCCGAGCGCCCGGAAAGCCATCGCGGCCGCGCCCAGGGCGCTGACCTCTTCGACCACGGCGCTTTCCACAGGACGCTGCAGGAAATCCGATTGCAATTGCATCAGAAACGCATTTGACGAGGCTCCGCCGTCTGTTCTCAGGCCGACAAGCCGTTCGCCGACATCGGACTGCATCGCCTCGAACACGTCAGTGATCTGCATGGCAATGGCTTCGAATGTGGCCCGCGCCACATGCGCCGGTTTGGTGCCGTGGGTCATGCCGGCCACTGTGCCTGTCGCATGGTCGTTCCAGTGCGGTGCACCCAGTCCCGACAGGGCCGGAACGAAGGTAACCCCGTTTGCCGAATCCACGGTTTGCGCAAGATCGGAAAGCTTGCCCGCGTCACCAATCCCCAAGAGGCCCGCGATAAACGCCGCCGCTTGTGCCGAGACCAGAATGTTGCCCTCAAGGGCGTAGGCCGTGCCGGATTTGTCGGTCCAGGCGATGGTACCTGACAGGCCATGGCTGGAGGCGACCCGCTTCGGGGTCAGCGTCATCAGCGAGGAGCCGGTGCCATAGGTTGCCTTGACCGTGCCGGGACGGCGGACGCCGTGGCCGTACAGTGCCGCATGGCTGTCTCCCAGCATCGCCATGATGGGGACGCCCGCAGGCAGCGAGGTCGCTGCGGCAACCGTCTCACCGAACCGGCTGTCGGAAGGCCGTGGATCGGGAAGGCAGGAAGTCGGTGTCCCGAAGATCTCCGCCAGTTCGCGGCTCCACTCCAGCGTCTGGGTGTCGAACAACTGCGTGCGCGAGGCATTGGAGTGATCGGTGGCAAAATCCGCCCCGCCGGTGAGGTTCCACAACAGCCAGCTGTCAACCGTGCCGGTGCGCAACCGGCCCTTGTCGAGCAGGTCCTGCGCTTCCGGCCTGTTCTTCAGGATCCAGGCGAGCTTGGAAGCAGGAAACATCGGGTTGATCCCGAGGCCCGTCGCCGCTTCCACGGTTTCATTGTGCCCTGCTGCAATCAGTGCCGCGCATTCGGGCGCTGTGCGGCTGCATTGCCACAAGATCGCCGGGCCGACGGGCTTGCCGGTTTCCGCATCCCACGCCACGATGGTCTCGCGCTGGTTCGAGATGGCGATCGCGTCGATGCTGCGGCCGCTCATCTGTGCCGCAACCGCATCGATCACCGATCGTGTGTCGTCCCATATGCCTGTGGCCGATTGTTCGGCCCAACCGGGCTGCGGATACTCCGTACTCGAAGGAGACGAGGCGTGCGCGTGGATATGACCTCTCTCGTCAACCACCAGGGCCTTGGTGTTCGTGGTTCCCTGATCGATTGCCAGGACAAGCATAAATCAGGCTCCCTTGCGGTTGATGGCAATCCGGGCGGCGCTGGCAATGCCTTCCCGGCTCAAGCCGAATTCCTCGAACAAGCTGGCAACCGATCCCGTCGGCATGAACCCGGGGAATCCCACTCTCTGAACCGGAACAGGATGGGTTGCCGATGTGCATTCCGCAACGGCGCCGCCAAGCCCGCCGCGATCGAGCGCTTCCTCGACGGTGACGATCGCCCCGGTTTCTTTTGCCGCGGCCGTCACCGCGTCGCTGTCGAGCGGCGCAATCGTGTGCATGTTGAGAACGCGGGCAGAAATGCCTTCCTCAGACAATGTTTCCGCCGCCTCTATGGCAAGATGAACCGTTGTCCCGTTGGCGATGATGGTCACATCGCTGCCGGCTCTTTGCAGTTCCGCCTTGCCCGGAGTGAATGCGCGGTCAGGCAAATCCAGTGTAGGAACCTTCATCCGCGAAAGCCGCAGATAGACCGGCCCCTCGTGGGCTGCGGCCCATTTGACCGCCTCGGCGGTTTCCCACGCATCGCAGGGCGCGATCACGGTGATCGGGCCAAGTGCGCGCAACCAGGTGAAATCCTCGATCGAATGATGGGTGGCGCCAAGTTCGCCATAGGCGATGCCGGATGACTGTCCGACCAGTTTGACGTTGAACCCCGCATAGGCAACATCCGCCTTGATTTGCTCAAGCGCCCGCGCGGTTAGAAAACACGACGCGGCCGAAACGAACGGAATCCTGCCGCCATTGGCCAGGCCGGCCGCCACGCCGACCATGTTCTGTTCGGCGATCCCGACATTGATCGTGCGATCCGGGAATTTTCCCTGGAAGCCGCCAAGGTTGGACGAGCCGACAGAATCGTTGACGACGACCACAATTCGCTCATCGGTCGCGGCAAGGCCTTCAAGGGTCTCGGCCCATGCCTTTCGGCAGTCAAAACCCGGGGCGGTGGTTGCTGCAGCGACAGCCATTAGACCAGTTCCTTCATTGCTTGAGCGAATTGCTCTGCGTTCGGCACGCCATGGTGCCATTTCGCCTGATTTTCCATGAACGATACACCCTTGCCCTTGACCGTGTTGGCAATCACGCAGAGCGGTTTCACACGATCACCCACGGGTGCGCCGAGCGTTTGCAGCAACTGACCGTAGTCATGGCCGTCAATTTCGACAACGTCCCAGCCGAAGGCACGGTACTTGTCATCGAGCGGGTCGAGCCCGTTGGTTTCTTCGGTCCGTGCGCCCTGCTGCAGGCGGTTGCGGTCAACGATCAGCGTCAGGTTCTTGACCTTGCGGTGGCCTGCGGTCATTGCCGCTTCCCAGTTTGACCCTTCCTGTTGCTCGCCGTCGCCGGTGAGCACATAGGTGCGGTAGTCTGCCCCGGTGATCTGGCCGGCAATCGCAATGCCGAGCGCAACGGGAAAACCGTGGCCAAGTGGCCCGGTGTTGGTTTCAACGCCCGGCAGATACTGGCGGTTCGGGTGGCCGTTGAGCTTCGAGTGGTGGCCCATATAGGTGTCGAGCCAGTCTTTGGGAAAATATCCCGCAGCAGCCAGTGCCGTGTAGAGCGCACCGGTAGCATGGCCCTTCGACATCACGAACCTGTCCCGGTCAGCCCAGTCGGGTCGCGCGGTGTCGTAGCGCAGCACGCCGAAATAGAGTGTGGCCAGGACGTCGATTGCCGAGAAATCCCCGCCGAGATGACCAAGCTGCTTGGCGTAGACCATCTTCATGGCTTGCTGCCGCATCCACAGGGCCTTGTCGCGGATCAGCGCGTCGGAATTATCGGTTTTCAGTGCGTGGGTCATACGCCTGTCTCACTTGCGGTTTGGAAAGAAGAGCTGTGGTTCGGGCGTGCCGTTGTGGTGATAGGAGGGCCATCCGAGATAGCGGGTGATGGCCTCGTTGACGACATCGCCATAATGGCCACGCACCATTGCCACGTGGTGCTCGAACCCGTTCTGGGTGACGAACCGCATCAGGTCGCGCAGCCGTTCAACCTTGGTGACGGCAATGCCGCCGTCCATGCCGAAGGGATCGTCGGTGAATTCCCCTTCGCCCACATAGGCCTTGAGCATGCCGTTGCGGTCATCCGACGAGAGCCGGAAATAGGTCATGTTGCCCGCCTGCACCTTGCCCTTGACGGCGCCGAAGCACTTCTCGCGGCCAATGACCTCACCGAGCACGTCCAGTTCGCCGATTTCGGGCGTGGTGCCAAGGAAGCTCTTGGGGAAGTTGCCGCAATGGGTGCAGACGCACTTGTCGACATGGTCGGCGTAATTGTTGTTCCAGTCGAGGATCGCCGCCGGCGCGCTGGAGGCCAGCGTCAGCGCATACATCGACACCGCGCCCATCACATCGACTTCGCAGGCCGATGGTGCCAGGTCCTCGCCCATCATCGACATGGTCAGGCACGTGGCGCAGCCGAAATTGTCCTGAAGCGAGCGCCAGCACTGGATCGCCGAGGCGTCGCATTCGTTCTCCGCAATCCAGCGGTTCACCGCCAGCGTCCATTTCGCCTGCTTGAGCACCTGCTCTTCGCGGATATGCTTGGGAATGCGGCCGTAATTGCGGATCCGCTCCAGTCCCGCGACAAGATCGCCGTCTCCATCCTTGATGGCTTCCGCGGCCCCGATGAGTTCGGACAGGTCGGCCGTCACCACGGTGATCCCGGACTGCTGCAGCAGCTTTTCGGAAAACCGCATGGTCTGGAATGGCGCGGTCCGCGCGCCAATCGCGCCGACGCGGGCATTCCGCAAACCATAGACGGTTCGGCAAACCCGGGAGAAACGGTCCAGGTCCCCGAGGAATTCATCGCTGTCGATGTCGCAGGTGTGGTTGGTCGTTTCGGTGAACGGGACGCCGTACTGCCAGAAATTGTTGGCAACCGAGAGCTTGCCGCAAAACGCATCCCGGCGGGAATGCACATCCACCTTGTCCAATTCGTCATTGGAAGCCTGAAGCAGGATCGGCACATCGAGTTTGGTGCGGTTGATCAGTTCTGCAATGGCAATCTCGTCGCCGAAATTGGGCAGGCAGATCACCAGGCCATCGATGTTGTCCCGGTGCTTCTTGAAGTGCTCCGCATACAGCTTGGCATCCGGAATTGACTGGACAGCACCGTTGTCGGTCGCATCAACAGGCAGGATGACTGCGTCGACGCCAAGTTTTTCCAGTTGCGCCAGCACTTGTGTGCGTGCGTCTATGCATGGAGCCGGACTGAAGAAGGCGCGACTTCCAATCACCACGCCAAGCGAAATCCTGCGGTTTACAGTCCGTGTCATCTGGTCCTCCCGATACCGTCATGTCGGCGCGAACGTCACCGCTACAAGAGAGCGATGACTTTCGTATGTTTTCGAATGGTAACGAATAGTGCGTTTTGAAGCAAGCGATGATGTTGGTAGGCGACTCTTAGGTCCGGGCGATTCTGCGAGGGGAGTTGCTGTTTTGCATATTAAGGTGCTGTAAATTAATGATAAAAATGGGTTTCGCGTGATTTTCCTGGGTTTTGAATCGGATCGAATCTTCAGTTAAAAGCGCATCAAACGAAATAAATATTGACAATAACCAAAAATTAATGCCGAATTCCCGCCTAGAAGTTGCGCCCGGAGGGGGTGTGATTTTCAAGGGAGGTTACATCATGAATATCAAGAGACGTTTGCTTATTACCGCTATGGCCATGGGCGTGTTTGGCGCCGCAACCGGCTTCGCTGCTTCGGCGGCCACCATTGCCATCATCACCCCAAGCCATGACAACCCGTTCTTCAAGGCCGAGGCTGACGGTGCTGCCGCCAAGGCCAAGGAACTCGGCTACGACACTATGGTGCTCGTGCACGACGATGACGCCAACAAGCAGTCCGAACTGTTCGACAGCGCCATTGCAGCCGGGGTGTCCGCAATCATCCTCGACAATGCTGGCGCCGACGCTTCTGTCGCGGCTGTGCAGAAAGCCAAGGATGCCGGTATCCCGTCATTCCTCATCGACCGCGAAATCACCGCCACCGGCGTTGCCGTCTCGCAGATCGTGTCGAACAACTACCAGGGTGCCCAGCTTGGCGCCGAAGAGTTCGTCAAGCTCATGGGTGAAGCAGGCGAATACGCCGAACTCGTTGGCAAGGAATCCGACACCAATGCCGGTATCCGCAGCCAGGGCTACCATGACGTCATCGACCAGTATCCGGATCTGAAGATGGTCGCCCGCCAGACTGCAAACTGGTCGCAGACCGAAGCCTACACCGTGATGGAATCCATGCTCCAGGCCAATCCTGGCATCAAGGGCGTGATTTCCGGCAACGACACCATGGCAATGGGTGCGCGCGCTGCACTCGAGGCGGCCGGCAAGAATGACGTGATCGTCGTTGGCTTCGACGGCTCCAACGATGTGCGGGACTCGATCCTTGCCGGTGGCATCAAGGCCACCGTGCTGCAGCCTGCCTACCAGCAGGCGCAGCTGGCTGTCACGCAGGCGGACCAGTACATCAAGACCGGCTCGACCGGCCTCGATGAAAAGCAGCTGATGGATTGCGTGCTGATCAACGGCGACAACGCTTCCAAGCTTGAGACATTTGCTCTGTCCAACTAAGGCGCTGCATACTCCAGCCGGGGCGCGGGTATCCGCGCTCCGGTTTTGGTTTATGCGACTGCCGCCGATGGACCGGATATGAAATGGCAAGGAGCCGGTTGACCGTCTCCCGCGCTGCATTTCAAATTTTTACGCCAGAGAGCAACATGACCCGCAAAACGATCCTGGCCCTTTGTGCCGTTGCCGCATTCAGTCTCCCCGGTTGCAAGCTGGTTATGAACCCGCCTGAGGGAGAGAAGGCTGTGTCTGCCGGCGCCAGTGGCGACAATGTCCGCACCGAGCAGCGCATCACCGATACCTTTCAAACACAACTTCTGCCCTATGTGCGCGACAGGGCACTGACTTTCCCCGCCTTCAGGGCGGCACTCGCCACCGGCCTGGATGAAGCCGGAAAGACCCACGGAAACCGCGGGTCCGGGCAGGGGGCTGCCTGGAACTTTGCAGTAGCGGACAAGGGTGTCATCGTCTCGGCGAAACTCGACACGCGTGCAAGGGTTGCCGGCCTGGACATGGATGGCGATGGGTCCGCGGACCTGACCATTCAGCTTGGTCCGGTGATCCGTGGCAACGCGTTGCGAGACATAGCGCCATTTTACAATTTTGATGATTTTCGCGACCAGATCGAGTTTGCCAAGCTCGGCCGCGCGCTCAATGACCGCATCTCGGCCATGGTGGAACTGCCCGAGGGGGACCTGATCGGCCGCTCGATGGCGTTCACCGGCGTGGTCCCGCTCAAGAAGTCGGACGAGCCGATTGTCGTCACCCCGATCAGCGTGGAAGTGACGCCATGAACCTGGCGGCAAAGATCGACGGGACACATCCGGTTGGGCTGACCATCCGTGGCGCCACCAAGGTCTATCCCGGCACCGTGGCGCTCAAGGATGTGGATTTCGACATCCGCATGGGCGCGGTCAACGTGCTCGTGGGTGAAAATGGAGCCGGCAAGTCGACCTTGATGAAGGTGATCGCCGGCGTCGAAACCCTGACCGGGGGCGAGATCAAGGTCGATGGCCGTCCGGTCGTCTTCCGCACCAAGGACGATGCCGTGGCCAACGGCATCGGCATCGTTTTCCAGGAACTCAACCTGTTCCCGGACATGAGCGTCAGTGAAAACGTGTTCATGGCCCGTGAACCGCTTCGCTTCGGCGTGGACATCGACAGCGCCAGCGTCGAGGAGCGCACGCGGGTGCTGATGCACCGGCTCGAGCAGGACATAGATCCCAACACCACGCTCGGCCACCTCAGGATCGGCCAGCAGCAGATCGTCGAGATCGCCAAGGCGCTGGCTCAGGATGCAAAGATCCTGATCCTCGACGAGCCGACATCGGCGCTTTCCGCGGCCGAGGTCGAGGTGCTGTTCCGCATCATCGACGAGCTGAAGGCCCAGGGCGTCGGCATCGTCTACATTTCGCACCGGCTTGAGGAACTGATCCGCGTCGGCGATTACATCACGGTTCTGCGCGATGGCCAGATCACCGGTTCGCGCTCGATGGAGGGGGTTGATATCCCTTGGATCGTGCAGGCCATGATTGGTGAAAAATCCAAGGATTTCTCGCAGTCGCTGGGCCATGAGTTCGGCCGCGAAGTCTTCCGCGCCGAAGACATCGCGCTGCCCAAGATGGGCGGTGGCTACATGGTCGATCACGTGTCCCTGACCGTTCGCGCGGGAGAAATCCTCGGTCTTTACGGATTGATGGGCGCCGGCCGCTCCGAGTTTCTCGAATGCATCATGGCGCAGCACCCGGAGGCCAGGGGTCACTTCTTTGTCGATGGCGAGGAGATGCGGGAAAAACACGTGGCTGGCCGCATCGCCCGTGGCATCGCGCTGGTGCCCGAGGACCGCAAGCGTGACGGCCTGATCCAGATCATGTCGGTGCGCGAGAACATAACCCTGTCGTCACTTGTCCAGTTCACCACAGGCTTTCACCTCAGCTTGCGCAAGGAGGCGGCACGGGCCGCCGAATTCATCAAGCGGATGACGGTGAAGGTGGCGAGCCCGGACAATCCGATTTCGTCGCTGTCAGGCGGCAATCAGCAGAAGGTGGTCATCGGCAAGGCGCTGATGACCGGGCCAAAGGTGCTGTTGATGGACGAGCCCTCGCGCGGCATCGACATCGGTGCCAAGGCCGAGATCTACCACAAGATGCGGAATCTGGCAGCCGAGGGAATCGGGATCATCTTCGTGACCTCCGATCTCGAGGAAGTCCTGGCGCTCTCCGACCGGATCATCGTGCTGGCTGACGGCCGCATCAGCGGTGAATTCGGCCGGGACGCAAACGCGGCCGAAGTGATCGCCGCCGCGACCCCGGCCAGTGCCAAAAGCAAGAACAAGGACTTGGTATCATGACGTTGATGAGTGAGAGCGCCCCGGCGAAATCCGGATCCAACACAAATTGGCTTTTGCTGTTGCTCAAGGCGCGCACCTTCGTGGCGCTGCTGCTGGTGCTGGCGTTCTTTTCGGTCATGGCGCCGAACTTCCTGAGCACAGCCAACGCCATACTTGTCTCCAAGCACGTGGCGATCAACGCCTTCCTGGCGATCGGGATGACCTTCGTCATCATCACCGGCGGCATCGATCTTTCTGTCGGCTCGGTGGTCGGACTGACCAGCATGGTGGCCGGTTGGCTGGTGCTCAACGGCATCGATGTCGGGCTTGGATGGTCGATCCAGTTCAACACGTTTGAGATCGCCGCGATCGTCTGCCTGGCCGGTGTGTTTGTCGGCTGGATCAACGGCATCCTGATAACCAGGCTCAATGTGGCGCCGTTCATTGCGACGCTCGGCATGCTCTATGTCGCCCGTGGTGCAGCACTGCTGTTTTCCGGCGGCCGCACCTTTCCCAACCTCAACGGCAATCCCGAATATGGCTCGGATACATTCCCGCTGATCGGGACCGGCAATTTCCTCGGCCTGCCGGTGATGATCTGGATGCTGATCGCGGTTGCACTTGGCGCTGCCTACATCGCCAGCAGGACGCCGCTCGGGCGGCAGATCTATGCAACGGGCGGCAATGAGCGTGGTGCTGCCCTGTCCGGCGTCCGGGTGAACCGGGTGAAGATGTTCGTCTACATGTTTGCCGGCCTGATGGCTGCAATCGTCGGCCTGATCATCGCGTCGCAGCTTCGGGCCGCTCATCCGGCCACGGGCGAGTTCTTCGAGCTCAACGCCATCGCCGCTGCAGTTCTGGGCGGAACCTCGATGTCAGGCGGGCGTGGGCGGATTGCCGGCACCATCATCGGCGCCTTCGTCATCGGCATTCTGTCCGACGGTCTGGTGATGATGGGGGTCTCTTCCTTCTGGCAGATGGTCGTCAAGGGTCTTGTCATTATCGCCGCTGTGGTCATCGACCAGGCGCAAAGCAGGCTGCAGGCGCGGGTGGCACTCGCCCAGGAGGTTGCCCTGAGCAAGTAGCGGCTGAATTGTGTGAAGTTTGGCTGGGTTGTTGCTCTTGCAGGTGTTTGAAACTAAGTGAGGTAGTCATACGTTCATTCGCGGCGAATGACCGGTATCAAGGAGTTACGGCTTGCAGGAACAACCGGATACTGAACGCAACGGAAACATGGCCGGCCTGCTGTCCGAGCCGCGCCGTCGCCGTATCCTTGAGTGGATCGAGGAGGAGGGCTCTGCCCGCGTCCGTGATCTGTCTGCGGCCTTCCAGGTGTCGGAAGCAACCATCCGCCAGGATCTCGAACGTCTGGAAAAGGAAGGCCACATCACCCGCGAACATGGCGGTGCCTTTCTCAACGCCATGCGCGGGCAGATGCCGGGTTTTGTCCTTCACCATCAGGTCAACATGGACAAGAAACGCAAGATTGGCGCCTATGGCGCCAGCCTTGTTGCCGATGGCGAAACCCTGATCCTTGATGCCGGAACGACGACGACCGAGATTGCAACACGCCTTGGCGGGCGCAAGAACCTCACGGTCATTACCAATGCGCTCAACATCGCGGTGATCCTCGGCACGGTTCCGGGCTTTGCCGTGCACATGCCCGGCGGCCAGTTCAAGGCCCCGACGCTGTCATTGTCCGGCGACAAGTCGGTTGAGTATTTCCGCAGCATTTTTGCCGGGAAACTGTTCCTGGCAACCGCCGGTGTGGCGCTGGATGCGGGGCTGACCTATCCGAGTTTTGCCGACCTGCAACTGAAGGAAGCCATGATCAAGGCGGCGAGCCACGTCTATCTCGTGGCCGATTCAACCAAGATCAACCGCACTTCGTTCACCCGTCTCGGGGCTCTGGAACTGGTGCATTCCTTCATCACCGATGACGGAATTTCGGACGTTGACGCCAAGGAATTCGAGCGCCGCGGTGTGGAACTGCTGATCGCCGAGTGACTGTTGCCGCGATCTCGGTGTCCATCAACGCCTGAGCCCGGTCACCGCTCGGCATCGGCGCGGCTGGACTGTCAATCGATCCTCCCGGTCTTGCGGCGCACAAAATGCAGCCCTTCGATCCCGGCTTTCAAATGCCATCACCTTCCGGTGTCGCATGCAGATGCGCTTGCCTTCTGTCATATGGCCGCACTGTTCGCTTCCGGCAAAATTTGTACATTTGCCAATGCCGTTGACATTTGTATATTCTCGGGACATTGTCGATCCGAATGAGGGAGGCAGATGTGCGCAACATACGTTCGACAGAAGACATAGCCATGGGGATCCGCAGACGGGTGTTCGAGCACTCGATGCGCAACAATGGCGGATATCTCAGTCAGGCTTGTTCGGCCGCCGAGCAGTTGGCGTTCCTCTACAATGAAGCCCTGAATCTCGGCGAACCGGTGCTGCCGGCTGTGCCAAAGCCCTTCGCCGGTGTCCCTTCCGCCGACAATCCCGATTACGTCACCGGGGCCGGCTACAACGGCCCGTTCGAGCCGCAGTATGATCGCCTGTTCATCGCGCCTGCCCATTATGCACTGGTTGCCTATGCAACGCTGATCGAGACCGGGCGCATGGATGCCGAAGGCCTCGAGATGTTCAACAAGGACGGCTCCTCTGTCGAGATGATCGGCGCCGAGCATTCGCCCGGCATGGAAGTCCACAACGGCACGCTGGGCATCGGCCTGTCGACCGGCGCAGGCCTCGCTTTCGGCCGCAAGCGGCGGGGAGACACCGGCCAGGTCTGCGTGTTCATGTCCGATGGCGAGGTCCAGGAAGGTCAGACCTGGGAAGCTGTTCAGGCTGCCGCGCACCACGGCATCGACAATCTCTGGGCGCTGATGGATGTCAATGACCAGCAGTGCGACGGGGCGATGGATTCGGTGATGGAAGTGCGTGACATCGCCACCAAGTTCCGGGCCTTCGGCGCGGTCTGTGTCGAAATCGACGCCCATGATCTTGATGCCATGCGACAGGCGAAACAGGAGCCGCATGAAGGCCAGCCGCTGATCATCCTGGCCCGGTCTTCGCCGATCAAGGGCATGAGCTTCCTGCAAAAACGCTTTCCCCGGCTGCATTACGTCCGCTTCAAATCCGAGGAGGAGCGTGCCGAGATGAATGTCTCGATTGCCGCCGAACTTGGTATCGACCCGATTGAACTGGAGACGCACTGATGGTTGAGATGGTCAATCGCCCCTATGCGTCGGCCTTCGAGGCCTACGCCGTCCAGCATCCCGATGTGCTGTGCCTGTCAGCCGACCTGACCTCATCCTGCGAGATCGATGGTTTCCGCGACCGGCACCCCGACCAGTTCCTGTCTCTCGGCATGGCCGAGCAGAACATGATGAGCTTCGCCGGCGGGTTGGGCCTTGCCGGCTACCGGCCGTTCCTGCATTCCTTCGGCGTCTTTCTCTATCGCCGGCCCTATGACCAGCTGATGGCCTCGGTCGCCTATCCGCGCCGCAAGGTGCGCCTGATGGGGTTCCTGCCCGGCATCACCACGCCCGGCGGCATGACCCACCAGGCGATCGAGGATGTCGCGGTGATGCGCTCGATCCCCAACATGTCGATCCTCGAAACCGGTGATGCCACCGAGGTTGAAAGCATCTGCGAAGCCGCCGATTCCATCGACGGTCCCGTCTATTGCCGGGTGTTGCGCGGCTCGGTGCCGCGCCTGTTCGACACCCCGATCAAGGTTGGCGAAATGCGTGAACTGGCAACCGGCGCCGATGTGCTGGTGGTCACCTCCGGCATCGCCACCGAGGAAGCGCTCCGAGCCCGCGACGCGTTGTCCAATGCCGGCGTCTCCATTCGTCACCTGCATATCCACACCATAAAGCCCTTCAACGAGCAGGCACTGCTCGACCATATCGGCTCGGTCTCCAAGGGCGTTGTCGTGCTTGAAAACCACGTCATCACCGGTGGCGTCGGGTCGCTCGTTGCCGAGATCATGGCCGACAACGGCGTTGGCAAACCGCTGGTGCGTCTGGGTCTCAACGACACCTACGCCCATGGCGGTTCGCGCGGTTACCTGATGAAGCATTACGGGCTTGATGCCGGAGCACTGGTGCGCGGCATCGAGCGCATCATTGGCGCATCCACCGGCATTGACGAGGAAGCCCTTGCCAGCGCCCGTGTCGATGCGGTTCATTCCGCCGTCAAGGCAGAGGCATTGTAGGAATGGCTGCCGACACCCGGTTCCGGGTCCTCTACCGGCTTCTTGCGGATAGCCCGCAGGAGGCCGATCAGCGGGCGCTTGGCATTGCGCTCGAGCAGACGGTCGAGATCCCCGGCGATATCGTTCCCGCCGGCTACATCAGCGATGAGATTGTCGGTCAGGTCGAAGGCGTTCGCCATCTCGCAGGCAGCGCCTACGAGGCCGAGATTTCCTATAGTCCCGACAGCGCCGGTGACGAGGTCATCCAGCTGATCAATGTGATCTTCGGCAACTCGTCGATCCAGCAGAACATCCGTGTGACGGGCTTCGAACCCGGCTCGGTGATCCGCGAGCGCTTCGCCGGACCACGTTTTGGCATCGAAGGGGTACGTGCCCGTTCGGGCAGGGCCAAGGGTGGCCTGATCTCTCCGGTGATCAAGCCGCAGGGATCGAGCGTCAGGCAGCTTGCCGAGATCGCCTACCGCTGCACGCTGGGTGGCGCCGACATCATCAAGGATGACCACGGCCTCGCCAATCAGAAGTTTGCGCCGTTCGCAGACCGCGTGAAAGCGGTCAGCGACGCGGTGGCCGATGCCAACGCCAAGTCCGGTGGCTCTGCGCTCTACATCGTCAACGTGACCGGACATTCCGGATCTCCGGTGGATGAAGCATTCCAGGCCAAGGAAGCCGGCGCCGGTGGTGTCCTCTTGATGCCCGGACTGATGGGCTTTGGCGTGGTACAGGCGCTGGCCCGTGATCCGTCATTCGACCTGCCGATCATGACCCATCCGAGTTTCACCGGTCCCTATGTGCTCACCCCGGAAACCGGTGTGTCGCACGCCATTATGTATGGGGTGTTCCAGCGTCTGGCCGGATCTGACATTTCGGTGTTCCCCAATGTCGGTGGCCGTTTCGGCTTCAGCGTCGAGGAATGCCTGTCGATTGCCGGTGCCTGCCGCGATCCTGAGGGAATTGGACGCGCGATGATGCCGAGCCCCGGTGGCGGCATGAGTGTCGAACGCGCCGGTGACATGGTCTCGATGTATGGCGAGGATGTGGTCTTCCTGCTCGGCGGCAGCCTGCTGCGCGCCGGCGACGCGATCGGCGATGCCGTCCGCGCCATGCGCGATGCAGTCGACCGGTTGACCACCGGGTAATCAATACAGCTCTGTCCTGGAGACTATGGGGTTCGGTCGAAAGACCGGCCTCTTTTTTTGTCCGCATGCCGGAGCGCACAAAAAAGCCGCGTCCGGAGACGCGGCTTGGCCATCCTGGGAGGGATGTGGATCAGCGTGCCGGAAGCGGCATCCACTCGGTCATGGCGACATCGGCATGGGCGAATTGCGGCATCTTGGCCGACAGTTCTTCCATGTTCTTGATGTCGTTTTCGACGAGGAAGTCCTGCGTGATCAGGGTCGGCGGGACAACCACCTGAGCACCGGGCTCACCGCCGGTCAGCATGATGGCGAGTGCGCGCACCGAAACTTCACCGACAACGGCCGGGTTGGTTGCAACAGTCGCAGCCCATGCGCTGTCAGGTTCGCGCATTGCCGAGATGTCGGCGGTGGAGACGTCGGCCGAGTAGATCTTCACGTCCTGTGACATGCCGGCTTCGTCCACGGCAATCTTCACGCCCTTGGCGAACTCGTCATAGGGAGCGAAGAACACCGAGATGTCCGGGTTTGCCTGCAGCACCGAACGGGCCTGGTTGGCGTTCGAGTTGGCGATCGGGTTGTCCAGCGTTCCGATCTGCGCAGCCTCGACGATGCCCGGATTGGCCTTCTTGACTTCTTCCCAGGCCACGTGACGGCGGTCGAGGGGCGCGATGCCCGGCACGTAGACATAGCCGGCCTTCCATTCGGTGCCGTTGTCCTTGATCGCCTGTTCCAGCGCCAGCTTGCCAAGCAGGTAGTCCGACTGTTCGATCTGCGGGATCGCGTCGTTCTCGACATTGACGTCGAACGCCACGACCTTGATGCCGGCATCGACTGCACGCTGCGCGGCTTCCTTCATCGATTCCGTCAGGCCGTGCTGGATGATGATTCCGTCAACGCCGAGCGCGATGGCCTGGTCGACCATGTCGGCCTGCAGGGCGGCATCCTGGCGGCTGTCGAGGACCCGGAGATCCACACCGAGCGCCGCGGCCTGCTTTTCCACACCTGAAAGATAGGCCTGGAAGAAGTCGCCGGTGGAGAGATAGCGCACCAGTGCGATTTTCACATCGCCGGGATTGTCGAGCGGCGCCGGCATGTCTGCGGCCTGCGCGAAACCGGCGGGAAGGGTGACGGCTGCAGCCGCGAGGCCTGCGAACAGGGCCAGGGCTTTTCTACGTATCAATTTCATGCTGTTTTCCTCCGTTAAACCATTCGTCTTGCTAGTGGCCTCCGGCCTTTCGGGCCGAAAGCGAGAAGGTGAAGACAAGGGCGATGACCAGCACCAGCCCCTTGATGAAATCCTGGGTGTAATAGGGCGCGTTCATCATCGTCAGGCCCTGCAGCAGGATGCCGACGAAGAGTGCGCCCATGGATGTGCCAAAGGCATTGGGCTTGGCTGCGCCCAGCACCGCAAAGCCGATCAGCGACGCCGCCACCGCATCCAGCAAAAGATTGGTGCCCGAGGCGATGTCACCGCGTCCGAGACGCGCGGCAAGCAGCATGCCGCCGATCGAGGCCAGAACGCCCGAGATCATGTAGGCGAGGATCTTGTAACGGTTGACGTTGGTTCCGGTGAGACTCGCTGCACGCTCGTTCGATCCGATCGCATACATCAGCCGTCCGTGCCGGGTGAGTTCGAGGAACACCCAGACCAGAATGCCGATGACCACCAGGAAAATGACGGGTGCGGGCAACAGGTTTTCGAGCATGAAGTCGAACCGGTGACGGCCAAGCTGCAAGAACAGCGGCGAGAAGGTGCCTTCGGCGGTCGTACCGTCCGGCAGGCTCATGCCCATGGCGATCGACCGCCCTTCGGTCGGAATTCGCTGCAGGCCTACCAGCAGGAACATCATGCCGAGCGTCGCCAAGAGGTCGGGCACCTTGGTCTTGACGATCAACAGGCCGTTGATCAGGCCAATGAAGGCGCCCATTGCCAGGCAGGCAATGATGGCGACGATGGCGGGCTGCTCCAGCACCACCATCATGTAGGCCGCCAGCATCATCGAAGAAGTGGCGACTGAGCCGATCGACAGGTCGAATCCGCCGACGACCAGCGTGCAGGTTACACCCAGCGCCAGGATTCCTGTGATCGCCACCGACTGGAAGATGAACACGGCACTGCGCGGACCGGCAAAGCCGTTGGCAAACACCGAGAAGAAAATCACCAGCCCGACGAGAAGCGCCAGAAAGCCATAGCGGATGGCAATGTCGATCAGCCCGCTGGAAGCCGGCTGCGGTTTTGGTGCGCGCGAACCCGCGCCTGAAGTTTCAGTCTGGTCTGCGTTCATGCTCATGCGTGTGCTGTCCTTGCGGCGTTGCCGATATCTGCCGGCATGGCCCCGGTTACTGCGGTCAGGATCTCGTTGAGATCCACGTTTTCGTTTCTGAATTCGGCCGCGACCGAATGCTCGGTCATGACGATGATGCGGTCGGCGACTTCCAGCGCCTCGTCGAGTTCCGAGACGAATACCAGCGTCGCCCGGCTCTTCGCGGTTTCGCGTATCTTGCGGCCGATGTCCCGACGGGCGCGGATGTCGACGCCCTGGAAAGGTTCGTCAAGCAGCAGCAACCGGCATTCCTGGGCAAGCCAGCGCGCCAGCATCACCTTCTGCTGGTTACCGCCCGACAGCGTGCCGATGGAATCGGTCTCGCCCTGGCAGACGATGGACAGGGCCTCGATCATGTCATTGGCGGTCTTGCGCTCATCCGCACGCCGGATGAAGGACAGGTTCGAGTAGCGGCTGAGGAAGGGCAGGGTGATGTTGCGGGTGATGTCGAAATCGGCCACCACTGCATTGTTGGCCCGGTCCTTGGCCGACATGAAGACCCCGCGCGCAATGGCGGCCTGCGGACTTGTCGGCGAAAAGTCATTGCCGTCGATCCGGATTTGACCGCCTTCCGGCCGGGTCAGTCCGAAAAGGCTTTGCGCGAAAGCGCTCTTGCCGCTGCCGAGCAGTCCGGTGACGGCAACGACCTCGTTTTCGCACAGATTGAAATTGAATGGCTTGCTGTCGGTCCGCAACCGCAGACCGGTGATGTCGAGCACCCGTTTGCCCGGCGCACCGATGGTGATGTCGGCATCGGTCATCCGGTGGCCGAGCATGGCATTGACCGCGCCCTCATAGTCGAGGTCTTCGCCCTCGAAGACGCCGGAGATTTCCCCGTCGCGCATCGACACGATGCGGTCGGCAATCCGCCGGATATCGGACATGCGGTGCGAGATGTAGAGCACCGCAACACCCTTGGCCGACAACCGCTCGATCAACAGGAACAGCCGTTCGGCTTCCGAGGCCGAGAGCGATGATGTTGGTTCGTCGAGAATGAGCAATTGCGGGTCATGCGCCATGGCGCGGGCAATGGCGATCAGCTGCCGGTCGGCAACGCCAAGCTCGGCCACTGACTGGCGCACATTCAGCGACAGCCCCATCTGGCTGGCAATGCGCTCGGCATCTGCATAGTTCTGCTTGCGCTTGAGAAAGAAGCCATAACCTGGCTCGGCAAGCCGGTCGATCAGCAGGTTGGAAGCGACATCGAGATCGGGGATCACCCCGTCATTGATGTTCTGGTGCACGGTAACGACGCCGGCACGGATGGCTTCGGAAGGGGAGGACGGGCGAAAATCCTTGCCGAGCAGCGTGATGGTACCGGCGTCCAGCGCGTGCACGCCACTCAGGATCTTGACCAGGGTGGATTTGCCCGCACCATTCGCGCCCATCAGCACAGTGACGGATCCGGCAGGCAGCGACAGGTTGAGTTGCTTGAGGACACGATTGTCCCCGAACGACTTGTCCACGCCCCGCAGATCGCAAAGAGTTCCGTTCATGCTGTCCTCCCGCTATGATGAAAACAGCAGCGGTGACAAAAGTCAATACGTATTGACAAATGATTGATATGGACACTAGGCTTGCACAATACGCAGCCTCGACTGTCATTTGGGAGGATGGTTTTGAGCAACAACTACAAACCTTTATCGCCGGAAACGCTGGGGCAGCGCCTGGGTGCGCTCGACGTCATGAAACAGTCGGTGGGCGGCAATATCGATGCCTGGACCGTTCGTGAAGTCGGTGACGGCAATCTCAACCTCGTCTTTATTGTGGAAGGCGATGCAGGCAGTGTCATTGTCAAGCAGGCCCTTCCTTATGTGCGCCTGGTTGGGGACAGCTGGCCGCTGCCGCTCAAGCGGGCGTTCTTCGAATACCATGCGTTGATCCGTCAGGAGGCGCGGGATCCGGGCAGCGTTCCCAAGGTCCTGCACTTTGATGAAAGCCAGGCGCTGATCGTCATGGAGCGCCTGCAGCCGCATATTATTCTGCGCCAGCAAACCATGGAAGGGCGCAAGGTTGCGGGTCTGGGCAAAACCTTGGGATTGTTTGCTGCACGCACCGCATTTCGCGGGTCGGATTTGTCAATGGTGGCGGGCGAGAAGAAAGCCGATGCGGCGCTGTTCGCCGGCAATGTCGAGCTGTGCGACATCACCGAAACGCTGGTGTTCACCGATCCTTATTACGATGCGGAGTTGAACCGGCACACCACGCCGCAGCTCGATGGAATCGTTGCCGACCTGCGCCGCGACGAGGCATTGAAGGTCGAAGTCCAGCATATGAAGCGGGCTTTCACATCACGTGGTGAAACCATGTGCCATGGCGACTTGCACGCCGGCTCGATCATGGTGACGGATAACCAGTCCCGCATCATCGATCCGGAGTTTGCCTTCTATGGCCCGTTCGGCTTCGACATCGGCATGCTGATCGGCAACTACCTGATGGCCTATCATGCCATGCCGGCCCACATTTCCGATGCAGATGCCTGCACCGATTTCCAGGACTGGATCCTCTCGGTCATAGAGGAGACCTGGTCGGTCTTCCGCGAGGAGTTTCTCAGGCTGTGGCGCACCGAGCGCACCGGCATCCTTTATCCCAAGGCGCTTTACGAGGACCAGGGTCACCACTTCGCCTCCGAAAGTGCAGCTGAAACGCTGCTGGGTGAGATCTTCCGCGATCTGGTCGGCTTCGCCGGGATTGAAATGCACCGCCGCATTCTGGGGCTGGCGCATGTCGCCGAACTCGACACCATCGAAGACGAGGACATCAAGGCCCATTGCGAGGCCAAGTGCCTGAAGCTCGGCCAGTTCCTGGTCATCAACAGAAATCGCCTGACAGGCATGGATGCCGTATTGGCTGCAGCGCGGCGCGCTGAAACGGGAGCATAAGCATGAAGGTTGGCGATACGCATTACCGGTCGATCTGGTTTGATGGTGAGAAGGCCAGGGTAATGATCATTGATCAGCGCTGGCTGCCGCACGAGTTCCGGGTGGTCGAGCTCCACACACTGGATGAGTTTACCACCGCGATCCGGGACATGTGGGTGCGTGGTGCGCCGTTGATCGGCGCTACCGCAGCCTATGGCGTCGCCATCGAAATGCAGCGCGATGCCTCCGATGCATCGCTCGACAATGCCTGGGAGCGGCTGCACGAAACCCGGCCCACGGCCGTCAATCTGCGCTGGGCGCTCGATGAAATGCGCCAGGTGCTTTCCGCCCTTCCCGAAACCGAACGCGCCGCAGCCGCCTTCCGCAAGGCGGAAGAGATCTGTGACGCCGATGTCGAGACCAACCGGATGATCGGTGTTCATGGCCTTGAGATCATCAGCAAGATCGCCGCCACCAAGAAGCCCGGTGAAGCGGTCAACATTCTAACCCATTGCAATGCAGGCTGGCTGGCAACGGTGGATTGGGGCACTGCCACTTCGCCGATGTATCACGCGGCCAAGGCCGGCATTCCCATCCATGTCTGGGTCGACGAAACCCGTCCGCGCAACCAGGGCGCCCAGCTTACCAGCTGGGAGATGAACAGCCACGGCATTCCGCATCATCTCATCGTCGACAATGCCGGCGGGCATCTGATGCAGCATGGCCAGGTCGACATGGTCATTGTCGGCACCGACCGGACAACCGCTTCGGGCGATGTCTGCAACAAGATCGGCACCTATCTCAAGGCGCTGGCAGCCCATGACAATGATGTGCCGTTCTACGTGGCGCTTCCTTCAAGCACGATCGACTGGACAGTCGATGACGGTGTTCGTGAAATCCCGATCGAGGAACGCGACGACCGCGAGGTCACCCATGTCTTTGGCCGTCTGGAAGATGGCAGCGTCACCTCGGTGCAGATTTCCCCGGATGGCACGTCCGGCGGCAACCCGGCATTCGATGTGACGCCGGCACATCTGGTCACCGGCCTGATCACCGAGCGCGGTGTCGCCGAAGCCACCCGCGAAGGTCTGCTGGGCTTGTTTCCCGAGCGCCGCAGCGCCGCCTGAGCCTTGCTTGCCTGAGCGGGAACCTGCTCAGGCAAGCTCCATCATCGCCGCGGCACAGCTCTGGTTGGTGACCACGTGTGTGGCATATCCGCCCCTGATGGCGGCAACGGCCGCCGGCACGCGTTCCTCGCCCACCGAGACCAGGATTCCCATGTCACGGTGGCGCAATTCCTCAAGTTCGATACCCATCATCCGGTCATCCAGCGGACCGCTGACCGGATCGCCCTTTGCATCGATGAACCGGCCGCAGAGCACGCCGACCGCGCCATTGGCGATATAGTCCTCGAGTTCTTTCGAGGTGGCGACCCCGCTTGAGGCGACATGGCTGTCGGGATTGCACGAGCCGACGGCAAACAGCGTCTTGTTGCAGGCGCTGATGGCGTCGAGTTGCTTCGCGATCAGCGATTCCGCACGCAGGGTGGCTGCAATCTCGGCCGTGCTCAGGATCGCCGGCACATGCAGGTTGATGCACTTGGCGGAAAACTTGCGCGCCACGTTGGAGGAGCAGACGTCGGCTGAAAAGCCGTAGGGCGTGGCCATCGAGCCGACCAGCTGCAGCACGGTGAGATCGGCAATGGTGGTCTGTTCCAGGCGCTCGGCGACATCGTAGATGGTCTTGCCCCAGGCAACGCCGAGCCGGTCGCCGGGCTCGAGCAGGCTTGGCAGCCAGTCCGCAGCGCCGCG
Source organism: Hoeflea sp. AS16 (assembly GCF_038900095.1). Classification (NCBI taxonomy): domain Bacteria; kingdom Pseudomonadati; phylum Pseudomonadota; class Alphaproteobacteria; order Hyphomicrobiales; family Rhizobiaceae; genus Hoeflea; species Hoeflea sp. AS16. The sequence continues at coordinate 199,234 of NZ_JBBMQQ010000005.1, forward strand.
TATGATGCGGCTTGCATGGTCGTCCTGGCCGCCGGTGCCATCGGGCAGGATATAGGCGGCCTTGAGACCGAAGCGGTCACGCAGTTCCAGCGCGGCGCGATGGGTGTTAAAGGCTTCGGGGGACAATTTCGTGTGGATGTAACCGCGTTCGCGGGCTTCCTGCAGATAATTCACCACAGTGGCCCTCGAGACCAGCAGCCGGTTGGCTATTTCGCTCTGGTTGAGCCCGTCGTGGTAGTAAAGCCACGCGGTCTCGACGACGATATCCTCGCCGCTGATCTGTTTGGTTGAGCGCCTGGTTGAGTTCTGAGGCATTTCGATCCACCACCAATATATACATTTGACAATAGCGAATGACTTTTGTCAAATACGCCAAATTCACATGGGCAGGAGACGGTAATGCGGCAAAACAGATGGAATGACAAGGAAGCCCAGGCGCGGGTCGATGCGGCGGGCTCCAATCCTGCAGACCAGACACTGGCGCTCAGGGTCTATTCATCCCGCATCATCGGTGCAGATCCCGACCTTGTCATGCACGGCGGCGGCAACACATCCGTCAAGGCCGAGCGTGAAGACCTGTTCGGTGTCATGCGGCGTGTACTCCACGTCAAGGGCAGCGGTTGGGATCTCGATACGCTCGAAGCGCCCGGTTTGCCCGGTGTCCGGCTCGAGCCGCTGCTCGAGATGCGCAAGCTCGATGCACTGTCGGACGAGGACATGGTCAATGTGCAGCGCTCCAACCTGCTCGATTCTTCCGCTCCCAATCCGTCGGTCGAAACCCTGCTGCATGCCTTCCTGCCGCACACCTTTGTCGATCACACCCATGCAACGGCCTTTCTGGCGCTGGCGAACCTGCCCGATGCAGAAGCCGCAATCCGCGAGATCTTCGGAGACCGGCTGGCGGTAGTGCCCTACATCATGCCCGGTTTTGCGCTGGCCAAAAAGGCAGCCGAAGTGTTTGACGCCCATCCGGACTGCGAAGGGCTGATCCTGCTCAAGCACGGCCATTTCACCTTTGGCACAACAGCCAGGGAGAGTTACGACCGGGTGATCGAGCACACCAACATGGTCGAGGAATGGCTTGCTGCACGCAACAATGGCCGCAGGTTCGAAGCAACCGTCAACAGGAACCGCAAGCTTGCCGACCCGGCCTCGGCTGCGTCCGTCCTGCCGCTCCTGCGTGGCGCCATCGGACGCCTGCGCGGCGAGCACCATGATGGCGCGCCACGGCCCGCAGTGATGGACATCAGGGCTGGCCAGGCAATCGAAGCCTTTCTCGGTCGCACCGACCTTGGGGATCTGGCGCAACGTGGCGTCGCTTCGCCCGATCACGTGATCCGCACCAAGGGCCGCATGCTGGTGCTGGGCAAGGACGATCTCGCCAAGGGCCGCTCCGGCATCGAAGCCAGGGTAGAGGAATTTGCTGCGTTCTACCGGGCGATGTTCGATACCCAGTTGAAACGGGTCGGTGGCGGCAAGGTCATGCTCGAGCCGTACCCTTGCGTGGCCTGGATCGAGGGCGTCGGCATTGCCGGCATCGGCAAGGATGCAACCGCGGCATCGGCTGCTGCCGATATTGCAGAGCAGACCGTCGAGGTGATGAGCCAGGGCGAGGCCGCCGGCGGCTTCCGCCCGATCGGGCCGGATGATCTCTTCGACATGGAATACTGGTCGCTCGAACAGGCCAAGCTGTCAAAGGCCGCGGCCAAGCCGTTCGCCGGACAGGTTGTTGCCGTGACCGGCGGCGCCGGCGCCATCGGACTCGCCACCGCGAAAGCCTTCGCCCGCGAAGGCGCGGCAATCGCGCTGATCGATTTCAACGCAGAGGCCTGCAAGGCCGCCGCGGCCTCGATCGGACCAAACTGTCTCGCGGTCGTTGCCGATCTCACCGCGAAGGGCGCCGCGGAGCAGGCGATCAGTGAAATCATCCAGCGCTTCGGCGGCCTCGACGTGCTGGTCTCCAATGCCGGTGCCGCCATCCAGGGTATGCTGCTCGATCTCGACGAGGAGACGCTGCGCTCGAGTTTCGAGCTCAATTTCTTCTCCCACCTGGCGATGGCGCGGGCCGCGGCAAAGGTGTTCGCGGCACAGAATCACGGCGGGCAGATGCTGTTCAACGTCTCCAAGCAGGCCGTCAATCCGGGCAAGGGCTTTGGCGCCTACGGTCTTCCCAAGGCCGCCACCTTCTTCCTGGTCCGTCAACTGGCGCTGGAGCTTGGCAGTGCCGGTGTCAGGGTCAACGGCGTCAATGCCGACAGGATCCGTTCAGGCCTGTTGACCGATGACTTCATCAAGTCCCGGGCCGAGGCGAGGGGTGTTTCTGCCTCCGATTACATGGCGGGCAACCTGCTCAAGGCAGAGGTCGAGGCCCATCATGTCGCCGATGCTTTTGTCGCGCTTGCAAAATCCGAACGCACGACGGCCCATGTCATCACCGTGGATGGCGGCAACATCGAGGCCGCCTTGCGGTAAGCACAGAGGGATACCGTCCGGCATCCGGACCTGTTGAACCGCTCTTTAAGGGGCGTCATTTGCAAGCGGGCTCGCGCTCAGTTCGCTGGCTTCTCGACCTGTCTCGCGTAGGCATTGATGGCGGCCTCGGTGCCATTGCGCCAGATATAGTCCAGCCAGGAACCAAAGGCTTCCGAGAACCGCGGGTCGCCGGCAATGTCGCCATAGATCCGGTTTTGGGCCAGCCAGGCCTGCGGGTCGTTGCGTGCGCTCTGGGCTGCCTTGGCCAGACTGGCCCATTGCGGGTCATTTGGCTCGATGGCTGATCCGTCTTCCCGCGTTCCTGCACACATCCGGGCCCAGAGTGCCTCCACGAGGCTCAGGCCGTCCACAGGCCCGCCGGCATCCAGCGCATCGCGCAGGATGGGAAGAACGAAGCCGGTGTGGCGCGAGGACCCGTCAAACGCCACCCGCCGCGTCGTGTCATGGATTTCCGGGTTGGAGAACCGTGTTTCAATCAGGTCGACATAATCGGTCGGGGTCATGCCCGGGACCGGCTTGACATAGGGCGCGATCTCTTCCCGCTCGACCTTCCTGAAAAAGGCCAGCAGGGCCGGGTGGGCCATGCACCCTGCGATGGTTTCGACAGACAGCAGTTCCCCCGCATTGGCGAGCACCTGATGGCCGGCATTGAGGATGCGGATCTTCATCGTCTCGAAATCATGCACATCATTGGTGAAGATCGCACCGACCTGGTCCCAGTCCGGCCGGCCTGCGCAAAAATTGTCCTCGATCACCCACTGGCGGTAATTTTCGTGGGTCACCGGCGCGGCATCGACGATGCCAAGCTGAAGGGCGGCGGCGATCTCCTTCGGGCCCGTGGCGGGCACGATGCAGTCGACCATGGAATTGGGAAACGTGCAGTTCCGGTCAATCCACTCTGCAAGTCCGGGATCGGAAAGCTTGGCGAGACCCAGAACCGTTTGCCTTGTGATCTTGCCGTTGCCCTGAAGATTGTCGCAACTTTGAACCGTGAAAGGACCATGCCCGCTGTCGCGCCTGAGCTTCAGCGCGGCGATGATCGCGCCGAATACGGTGCGTGGCGTTCCCGGGTGCTCAACGTCATGTTGAATGTCCGGATGAGACACGTTGAAAGCCCCGGTGCCCGGATCCGTGAAATAGCCGCCTTCGGTCACCGTCATGGCGACAATGCGAATTTCTCGCGCAGCCATGGCGTTGATCAGTGGGCCGTTTCCGTCTTCGATCGGCAGATAGTCAATCATCGAGCCGATCACCTCGGCCGACGTGGCGGCGGGATCCAGCTCGATCAGCGTGGTCAGGCAGTCCTGCGCGAGAAGCCGGTCACGCATTGCAGCATCATAGGACCGCACTCCTGCGCCGATGATGGCCCAGTCCAGCGCAGACCCGTTCTGCATCAGCCGGTGCAGATACCACGCCTGGTGGGCGCGGTGAAAATTGCCCAGGCCAATATGCACGATGCCGGCCGTCAGGGCTGACCGGTCATAATGCGGGCGCCGGACGCCCTCGGGGAGATCGGCCAATGTTGCGTTGGCGAGCTTTACCGGCTTTTGTCCCATCACATCTTTGTCCATCAGTTCAGCCATTGTCCGCCATCAACATTGTAGGTCTGGCCGACCACGTAGTCGGCGTCGGCGCTGGCGAGGAAAACCGCCATGCCGCAAAGGTCCTCGGCCGTGCCCATCCGGCCGAACGGAACCGCATTGCCGACTTCCGTCTTTTTCTGGCCCGGAGCCTTGTTCTCGTATTTTGCAAAGAAGGCATCGACGCCGTCCCAGTGCTCGCCGTCGACGACGCCCGGGGATATCGCGTTCACGTTGATGCCGTGGGAAATGAGGTTCAGGCCCGCCGACTGGGTCAGACTGATGACCGCGGCCTTGCTTGCGCAATAGACGGCAACCAGCGGTTCACCGCGGCGGCCGGCCTGACTGGCCATGTTTATGATCTTGCCGCCCTCGCCACGTTCGATCATGTGGCGTGCCACAGCCTGAAGTGTGAAAAGCGTGCCGGCGACGTTGATGTTGAAAACGCGCTCGAAATCGTCCCGGCCAATCTCGGTGATCGGTGCCGCGGTGAAAATCGCCGCGTTGTTGATCAGGATGTCGATGCCGCCAAGGGCTGCAAGCGTTTCGCTGACAGCGCGCTCGATGCTTTCCTGGCGCGAGACATCCATCTCGACGGCAATGGCGGCATCACCCAGCTCCGAAGCTGCCGCCCGGGCTCTGGCAAGGTCTATGTCGGTGATGGCCACCCGGGCGCCTTCGCGGACATAGGCTTGCGCAAAAGCGCGTCCTATGCCGCGGGCAGCTCCGGTGATCAGCGCCGATTTGCCTGCCAGCCGTTTCATTCGATCCGCAGCCCGTCAGCTGCAAAGCGATGGATCTTTTCCGCAATCGGGGTCAGGTAGACAATGTCACCATGACGCGCGCTGAACTCGCCATCCACACGCACCGTCATTGTCTCGCCGCCGTTTTCCGGATGGACATACAGGAAGGTGTCGGAGCCAAGATGTTCGGCAACGCCGACCTTGGCTTTCCACTCGCCTTCGGTGAGTGAAATGTTCAGGTGTTCGGGACGGAACCCGATTGCATGGGCGCCATGCTTTGCGGCTTCGGCGCCTTCCATGAAATTCATTCTGGGCGAACCAATGAACCCGGCCACGAAGCGGTTGCACGGCCTGTTGTAGAGCTCGAGCGGGCTGCCGACCTGTTCGATCACGCCGGCCTGGAGCACCACGATCTTGTCGGCCATCGTCATGGCTTCGACCTGGTCATGGGTCACGTAGATCATCGTGGTTTTCAGGCGCTCGTGCATTTCGCTGATTTCAAGGCGCATGCCGACCCGCAAGGCCGCATCAAGGTTCGACAGGGGTTCGTCGAACAGGAACGCGGAAGGTTCCCGCACGATGGCCCGTCCGATGGCGACGCGCTGGCGCTGGCCGCCGGACAATTGTCCTGGACGGCGGTCGAGATAGTCGGTGAGGTTGAGAGCCTTGGCCGCCGCTTCGATCCGGCGGTCCTGCTCGGCCTTGTCCATCTTCGCCATCCGCAACGGGAAGGCGATGTTCTTGCGAACCGACATATGCGGATAAAGCGCATAGGACTGGAATACCATTGCCAGCCCGCGCTTGGCGGGAGGAACGTTGGTGGCGTCCTGCCCGTCGATCGCGATATGGCCCGATGTCATGTCCTCAAGCCCGGCGATCAGCCGCAGCAGCGTGGACTTGCCGCACCCGGAAGGTCCGACGAAGACCGTGAACTCACCGTCTTCGATTGTCAGGTCGAGGGGCGGAATGACCTGAACATTGCCGAACTTCTTGGTCACCTGGTTAAGTTGAATGCGTCCCATTGGTCCGTTCCCCTATTTCACAGCGCCGAAGGTCAGGCCGCTGACGAGTTGCTTCTGGCTGAACCAGCCGAGGATGAGAATTGGTGCGATCGCCATGGTCGAGGCCGCACTCAGCTTGGCGTAGAACAGCCCTTCCGGGCTTGAGTAGCTGGCGATGAACGCGGTCAGTGGCGCGGCCTTGGCTGCGGTCAGGTTGAGGGTCCAGAAGGCCTCGTTCCATGCCAGGATGACATTGAGCAGCATTGTCGAGGCGATGCCCGGAATAGCCATCGGGGTCAGCACGTACATCACTTCTTCTCTCAGCGAAGCGCCGTCCATACGAGCTGCCTCAAGAATCTCGCCGGGGATTTCCTTGAAGTAGGTGTAGAGCATCCAGACGATGATCGGCAGGTTGATCAGCATCAGCACGACGACCAGGGCGATTTTGGTGTCGAGAAGGCCCATCCTGATGAAGATCAGGTAGATCGGGTACAGAACCCCGACCGCCGGCAGCATCTTGGTCGAGAGCATCCACAACAGGATGTCCTTGGTCCGCTTGGAAGGCACGAAGGCCATCGACCAGGCGGCGGGGATCGCGATGATGATCCCGAGGATGGTCGAACCGCCGGCGATGATCACCGAGTTCCACAAAAAGCGCATGTAGTTGGAGCGCTCCAGCACCACCCCGTAGTTCTCCAGCGTCCAGTCAAAGGCGAGAAAGATCGGTGGATCCGCGATCGCCTGTGCTTCGGTCTTGAAGCTGGTCAGTATGGTCCAGAGGATCGGGAAGAAGATCAGCAGGCCGACAGCCCAGGCGGCTGCCGTGTTGATCACCTTGCGTTGCTGCGTAACTGAGCGTGCCATGACGTCCTCCTCCTCACGCGTCCAGGTTCTTGCCGACCATGCGCATCAGGAAGATGGCAACGATGTTGGCGAGAATGATTGCATAGACACCACCGGCCGAACCCAGTCCGACATTCTGGCTTTCCAGCACACGCTGGTAGATCAGGTAGGTCAGGGTCTTTGTTCCGAACGCACCCTGCGTGGTCACGAAGATCTCGGCGAAGACCGACAGCAGGAAAATGGTCTGGATCAGGATGACCACGGTGATGGCGCGGCCGAGGTGCGGCAGCACGATGTAGCCGAAGCGCGCCAGCGGCGGGGCACCGTCCATTTCGGATGCCTCCAGCTGTTCGCCGTCGAGCGACTGGATTGCGGTCAGCAGAATGAGTGTTGCAAATGGCAGCCATTGCCACGCCACGATAATCACGATCGAGATCATGGAAGCTTCGGTCAGCCACTCGATCGGCTGGGCATCGAAGGCTTTCCACAGATGGGCGAAAAGGCCGTTGACCGGATCCATGAACATGTTCTTCCACACCAGCGCGGAGACTGTCGGCATGACGAAGAACGGTGCGATGACCAGAATGCGGACAATTCCCTGGCCCCACATCGGCTGGTTCAGAAGAACCGCCAGCAAAACGCCGAGCACCACTGTGATGAGCAGGACACCGCCGACGATGGTCAGCGTGGTCAGAACGGAGGGCCAGAAGGCGCTGGACGTGACAAAGCGCACATAGTTGTCAAATCCGACCCAGCCGAGGTCGCCGCCGCGAAGCGGCAGGAATTTCTTGAACGAGAAGTAGAGGGTCATCATCAGCGGCACGAGCATCCAGCCGAGAAGCAGGATAACAGCCGGCGCCAACATGATGCGCGCTGCGGATCGGGATTGCTGGGTCGCCATGACACACCTCCTCATCGGACGGCAAAACCCGCCCGTGCGTTTCATTGCTATCGTCTTGGACGTGTACCAGAGGGCAGTACTGACACTGCCCTCTGGCTGGGAGGCAAGCCTCAGTAACCTGCGGCTTCCATTTCTTCCGCGGTCAGCGCCTGCGCCTTGGCAAGGGCTTCTTCAGCGGTCTGCTGACCGGCAAGGGCTGCCGAGAATTCCTGGCCAACCTGGGTCGCGATACCGGCAAATTCGGGGATTGCAGCGAACTGCACGCCCACATAGGGAACCGGATCAACCGTGGGGTTGTTCGGATCCGCCGACAGGATGCTTTCCAGCGTCATCTTGGCGAAAGGAATGTCCTTGTAGTTTTCATTCTCATACAGCGACTTGCGAGCACCCGGAGGCACGTTCGCCCAACCCTCTTTCGAGGCAACCAGCTCGATGTAGTCCTTCGACGTCGCCCACTGGATGAATTCCTTGGCGGCGGCTTCCTTCTTGGTGCCGGCCGGAATGGCCAGAGCCCAGGCCCAGAGCCAGTTGCTGCGTTTGCCAAGACCCGTATCGGGAGCAAGCGCAAAACCGACCTTGTCCGCAACCTTGGAATCCTCGGGATTGGTCACGAACGACGCCGCCACCGTGGCATCGATCCACATGCCGCATTTTCCCTGCTGGAAAAGCGACAGGTTCTCGTTGAAGCCGTTGTTGGATGCACCGGGAGGGCCCGCTTCATTCATCAGGTCGATGTAGAAGTTGAGCGTCTTTGCCCACGGTTCCGTATCGAACTGCGGCTTCCAGTTTTCGTCAAACCAGCGGGCGCCGAAGGCGTTCGAGGTTGCGGTCAGGAACGCCATGTTCTCGCCCCAGCCGGCCTTGCCGCGCAGGCAGATGCCGTAGATCTCGTTTTCCTTGTCCGTCATCGCACGGGCTGCATCGGCGACAAATTCCCAAGTGGGTGCATCAGGCATTTCCATGCCGGCTGCATCCATCAGGTCCTTGCGGTACATGATCATCGAGCTTTCGCCGTAGAAAGGCGCCGCATACATCGTGCCGTCATAGGAAAGGCCGCCGCGCATGGCGGGCAGAATGTCGTCGACATCGTAGTCAGCGGGCAGGTCGTCCATGGAGACCAGCCAGCCGTTCTTGGCCCAGATCGGAGTTTCGTACATGCCGATGGTCATGATGTCGAACTGACCGCCCTTGGCCGAGATGTCGGTGGTGACACGCTGGCGAAGAACATTTTCCTCCAGTGTGACCCATTCGACTTCATGGCCGGTCTTGGCAGTGAAATCCTCCGTCAGACCCTGCATGCGGATCATATCGCCGTTGTTCACGGTTGCGATGGTGATTGTCTCGGCGAATGCGCCGGTGGTGCCGAGGACCGACAAGGCGGTCGCCGCACACAGTGCGTACTTGAGGTACATCCGTATCCTCCCTTTGATTGGATGTTGCCACAAGATGGTACATCCAAAAACAGGATCGCGTCAATTAAATTTTTACGCGCGTAAAAGTAAAGGAGTATTTGCCAAGTGCTGCAATGTGTTAAGCAGAGTCTCTCATTACCAGCCTGCCGTCATACAGCGTAACTTCACGTATTTGGGCGCGTTGTTCTGACTCGATGAGCGTGAACAGTGTTTCCGCGGCCTTCGTGGCAATAGAGGTGTAGTCCTGTGAAACGGTCGTCAGTGTCGGGCAGGTGTAGCGCGAGAAGGGATGGTCATCGTGTCCGGCTATGCGCAAGGTGCAGTCGTCTCCCAGCCCGACGCGCAACCCCTGCTGATAGGCGGCGGAAAGCAGGCCGATCGCCAGTCGGTCGTTGCTGCATAGCAAGGTGTCGGTCGGCAACGTCCGGTCGGCAATGACCCGTGATCCTTCGCGGAAGCCGATTTCCTCGAAATCCCAACCTTCACCCTTGACCTGGATCAGATGCGGCTTGTGCCCCAATCGCTCCATTGCCTGGACATAGGCACTCCGGCGTTTCAGGGCGTTCGGGTTTGCCGGCGTCAGCATCTCGAAGAAGGCCGGTGGCTCACCGGTTCTGCAAAGATACTCGACGATCAGGCCGATACTCTGATGATTGTCCGACCCGACGAAGGCTTCACCGACGTTTTCAATATTCGCATCGAACAGAACCGTCGGGACATCGTTGCAGAAAGCCGCAATGCGGTCTGAATCCGACATCCGCCCGAGCGGCGCAAGCAGCACGCCTGCCGGCTTTATCAGCCGCAGGTTGTTGAGGTTCTCGATCTCCTGGTCCGGGTTTCCCTGCGAACCGAGCACAATCGGACGAAACCCGGCCGCGGAAACGTGGTTTTCCACATTGCGCGCAATCTCGGCAAAGAAGGGGTCCGACATGTAGGGGATGACGATGCCGACATTCTTGGTCAATCGCCGGTTCTGGTTCATCGCATAGAAATTCGGCCGGTAATCGTAAAGCTCAAGCGCTTTCTCGATCCGTTCCCGTGTCGATTTCCGGACGCTGTCGGGATCATTGAAATACTTGGAGATCGTCGGACGTGAAATGCCGCTCACGGATGCGAAGTCGTCCATATTCTTGATTTTCGAGTCGCTCATCCGTCAGCTTGCCCTTTTCATGTTCAAGTGCTGGCAGCAACACTTGAAGATCGCGATTCTCTCAAATCGCGTATAATCGCGGGCAACTTAGTTTACGGGCGCAAATATTGCCAGCACTCCCTCGCGCCATCAAAGCGGGGGCCGCCTGATCGGGGAATTCGGCAGGAGGTTGAGAGCGGTGGATCCGCTCTTTGCTGGCAGGATGGTGAGATAAAGCAGTCCCGGCGTCTTTAGGTCGCGGTCGCTTTCATTGTCGGTTTGTGCTGGCTGTCGGCGACCCACAAGTCGATTTCATCCTGCTTCCGGTTCGCATGGATCGACACAGCTCCGCCTGCAAACAGCGGCGCCACCGAGCGGTAGCTAAATGTTTGCAACGGCCTGGCCGCGGTTTCGGCGGCCAGTCGCATCAGGTAGCTCGCCTGCAGCGGCCCGTGGAACACCAGCCCCGGATAATGTTCTTCCCCGGTTGCATAGGGCAGGTCGTAGTGGATGCGGTGGCCGTTGAAGGTCAGCGCCGAGTAGCGGAACAGCAATGTCGCCGACGCATCTATCTGCCGGGAGTGGTCGGCATGAACCGTCTCTGTTACCGGGTCGGATTTGGTTTGGCCGGCAACCGAGGTGGCGGCCTTGGTGTCCTGATCCCGGTAGACAATATCCTGACGTTCGCTGAGAACGACGCCGCGCGGCGTCAGGTAGTCGTGCCGCACGGTCACGAAGACCAGCGCACCGCTCCGTCCGGTCTTGGCTGTAACATCTTCGATCTGCGAGCGCTTGGTGACGCTGTCACCGACGTGGAATTCATCGGAAAAATCGACATGCCCGCCGGCCCACATGCGCCGCGGCAATGGCACCGGCGGCAGGAAACCGCCGCGCGCCGGATGGCCATCGGGACCAAGCGCGCTCATCGGTGCGATGTCCGGTGCCAGGCACCAGTGAATGCCCAGCGGCGCCGGATCGCCCGGCGCGAGGCTGGAACTGGCATCGAAAATTGCATTGAAGCTCTCGACCAGCCGCGGCGTGATGGTGTCGCTCTTCTCCTGGCTGCGGCCGATCCAGCCGCGCAATTTGTCGATATCGACCATCATGTTCTCCGTGAGGCTCAATAGGATCGTGGCATGCCAAGCACATGCTCGGCGATGTAGCTCAGGATCAGATTGGTCGAAATCGGCGCCACCTGGTAGAGGCGGGTTTCCCGGAACTTGCGTTCAACATCGTATTCTTCGGCAAACGCAAAGCCGCCATGGGTCTGCACACAGGCCTCGGCTGCCGCCCACGAAGCGTCAGCGGCTAGCATTTTCGAGATGTTGGCTTCCTCGCCGCAGTTCTCGCCGTCCTCATAGCGCCGGCATGCGTCCCGGACCATCAGTTCGGCAGCCTTCATCTGGGCGTAGGCGCGGGCGATCGGGAACTGGACGCCCTGATTCTGGCCGATCGGCCGGCCGAACACTTCGCGTTCTTTCGCGTAGGCGCTGGATTTCTGGATGAACCATTTGGCATCTCCGACGCATTCCGCGGCAATCAGGATCCGTTCGGCATTCATGCCCGAGAGAATGTAGCGGAACCCCTTGCCCTCTTCGCCGATCAGGTTTTCCGCCGGGATCCGGACATTGTCGAAGAACACCTCGGTGGTCGAATGGTTCATCATCGTCCGGATCGGACGGATGGTCATGCCGGCCTTGCTGGCTTCGCGCATGTCGACGATGAAGACGGAAAGCCCGTCTGTCTTCTTGGCCACTCCGTCCTTTGGTGTCGTGCGGGCCAGAAGCAGCATCAGGTCGGAATATTCGGCGCGCGAGGTCCAGATCTTCTGGCCGTTGATGACATATTCATCGCCGTCGCGGGTGGCGAAGGTCTTGATCGAGGTGGTGTCGGTCCCGCTCGTCGGTTCGGTGACGCCGAAGGCCTGCAGCCGCAACCGGCCGGCTGCGATTTCGGGCAGGTATTTCTGCTTCTGGGCGTCATTGCCGTGCCGGAGAATCGCACCCATGATGTACATCTGCGCGTGGCAGGCGCCGCCATTGCAGCCCGCGCGCTGGATCTCCTCGAGAATGGCCGCCGCCGCCGACAGCGGCAGGCCGGAGCCTCCGTATTCCTCGGGGATCAGCGCGGCCAGGTAGCCGGCCTCGGTGAGGGCCGTGACGAATTCGGCAGGATAGGAATTGTCATGTTCGAGCTTCTGCCAGTATTCGCCCGGAAAGCCGGCGCACAGCTTTGCCACTTCTTTCTGAATTTCGGCGTAATCCTCAATGGTCCCGGGCATCGTCATTTCTCCATATGCAGTTTTGCAGGGACGATAGGGCGACGCCGCTATAACTTCAAATAGGATAAGGTGAGGTCATCCATATATGAAATGTATAAGGATGGCAGCCGGTCTGGTCCGCTCAATCGAGCAGATGCCGCACGTCGGTCTGGCTTTCGAGGCTTGCCAGCCGCGCATAGAGCTCCGAGGCACGATTTCCCAGAACCGGGCGGGCAAGGGTCATGAACTTGTCCTCCATCTGCGCCTGCGGCGGGAAGCTGTCGGGCTCGCCGGACGGATCGGCAATCATCCGTTCATGGCTGCCCTCACGGGTGCGAACCATGACATGGGCGCCAAACGGATGGCGAAGACCTTCCAGCCGGTCGTCCTGCCGCACATCGATCCTGGCGGCAATTGCCTCGATCTCGGGGTTGCCGAGCAGTGCGTAATCGTCCCAGCCGAAACTGCCCTGGTAAAGCGCGACTGCGGCGGTGAACGGCATAGAGAACTGCCCGTCGACGACGCTCTGTGGCCGCCTTTTCTCCTCCAGCGGCGCACCGGTCAGCACGATGCCGTTGCGGTGCAGGCCGATGGTGACCCCGGTAACGTCATCGGCAGACCACCGGTTTTCGCTGCGCATGGCAATCAGGCCATCGATGGCGGCATGGGTGTAGCGGCAGCTTGGATAAGGCTTCATGCCGATCTTCATGGTTTCCCACACCGAGCCAAGACCGGCAGTGGCCATCTCGGGCCGTGCATTGTCGGTGTAGCCGCGCAGGAAGCCGTGCTTGCCTTCGATGGCGTCGGCAGCGCCGACGAAACCCTCGCTCGCCAGTGTCGCGGCAATCAGCCCGTTCATGGCAGCAGCGCCGACCTGGTAGCGCTTGTTCCAGGCGCCGTTGACGAGGAATTGCAGTGAACCGGCGGCCTGGCTTGCCGCCACTCCGAAAGCCGATTCCAGACCCTTGGCGTCAAGCCCGAGCAGTTTGCCGGCCGCTGCGGTGGCTCCAAAGGTGCCTGCCGTGGCGGTCGGGTGAAAGCCACGGGCGTAATGCGAGGTCGGGTCGAGCGCGTTGCCGAGCCGGCAGCAAACCTCGAAACCGGCGACAATCGCGGTGAGCAGCTCGGTTCCGGTGGCGCCGGTCATTTCGGCCGCTGCCATCGCCGCCGGCACGACCGGAGCGCTTGGATGCAGCGAGCTGTCGGCGTGGGTGTCATCGAAGTCGAGAGAATGGCCAAGCACGCCGTTGAGCAGCGCAGCTGTCGCTGGCCCGTAGCCGCGGTCCTGTCCGAAAACCCGTGCCCTGCCCAAAGCACCAAGGCCAAGCCGTTCGATCATTTGCATCACCGACGGCGTCGAATCCGCTTCCTGCCCGGCCCGGACGATACTGCCGACGAGATCGATCATCAGGTTCCTGGCCCGCACCGGAACTTCGGAAGGCAGGTCGTCAAAGGAAAGACCGGCGACGTAGGCGCCAAGGATCGCGGTTGTTTTTGTCATCATGTCTGCCTGTTCGAAGTCCGTTTGTGATCATCGCGAATTTGCCGGGCTCGGGCAATGACCGGTGCATCAACCATCTGTCCATCGATGGTGACGGCGCTGCCGTCGCCGATGCCGGCCAGAATCCGCTGCGACCAGGCCAGCTCTGCTTCCGTTGGCGCAAGGCCACGCCGTGCCGGTGCAATCTGGGCAGGGTGGATCAACAGTTTGGCCTTCAGGCCAAGGCTTGCGCCATAGCGGGCGTCCTGCTCGATTTCGGCCTCGTCACGGGTCGAGCGGGTGACCCCGTCGACAGGCGCGGGCTTCCCCGCAACCCGCGAAGCGACGACCAGGTGGGAGCGTGCAAGAAGCAGTGCCTCGCGGCTGTGTTCGCAGCAGAGGTCGGCGGCAAAGTCGATGGAACCGAAGGCAATCCTGTCGGCCGCGCGGGCGATTGCATCTGCGCTGGCAAGTCCGGCTGCTGTTTCAACCAGGGCAATGATTTCCGCGCCCCGATCAAGCCCGGCGCGAATGGTTTCGATGTCGGTAGCGCTCTCGGCTTTTGGCAGCACGATTCCGGCAATCCTGCCGGTCGCGAACAGGTCGGAAACCGCGACCAGATCATCCGAATGCCATGGTGTGCCGATGCCGTTTATCCGAACCAGAACGGGTATGGCCGAGGCACTCGCCGCGTTCAGTTTCGTGCACAGGCTAACGCGTGCCTCCTGCTTTCGCTCAGGCGCCACCGCATCCTCGAGGTCGATGATGACCGCATCCGCGCCCGAGGCAATCGCGCCGGTATACCGCTCCGGCCGGTCGGCCGGTACGAAAAGATAGAGAGACGGTGTCTCGGACATGGGGTTCACAGGCTATCGCGATACAAAAATGGGATGAGATTGCGGACGATAGGATGGTCACGAGGTCGCGTACCAATAGTATTTTGATAAGGCGACCATCGCGTTCCATTATGCAGGGCAGTGCGTTCGGCGGTCGAAACGACCTATAGCGTGATGTTATCGCCTCCCCATTTCAGTGTTATTTGTAGTGATAACCGAAATCAGCAATTATCCGCCCGGGAGACAGCCGCCGGGGAGGTGGCTGGACGCACATTTCAAAGCATGGGCATTGGCGATGAAAAAGGATCTCGACGGCTTGCTGGTCGTTTCAGTCGAACAGGCCGTAGCCGCACCTTACCTATCCAGCAAGCTCGCCGATGCGGGTGCGCGGGTGATCAAGGTTGAACGGCCGGAAGGCGATTTCGCCCGCGAGTATGACCATCTGGTGCATGGCGAGAGCGCCTATTTCGTCTGGCTCAACCGCGGCAAGGAATCGCTCTGTCTCGATCTCAAGGCTGATGCTGACAAGCAGGTACTTGCGGCGATCATCGCCGAGGCCGACATCTTCATTCAGAACCTGGCTCCGGGGGTGATCGACCGCCTGGGATTCGGTGTTGACGAACTCAGGCAGCGCTATCCCCGGCTGATCACCTGTTCGATCTCCGGCTATGGCGACGAGGGACCGCTGTCTCACCTCAAGGCCTATGACCTGCTGGTGCAGGCCGAAAGCGGCCTGTCGGCAATCACCGGCAACGAGCATGGCCCGGCGCGGGTTGGTGTTTCCGTTTGCGATATCGCTGCCGGGATGACGGCAACCCAAGCCGTGATGCAGGCGCTTTATGCGCGTAGCGTCACCGGCGAGGGCCGCCATATCGCCGTCTCGCTCTACCATGCGCTGTCGGACTGGATGAACGTCCCCTATCTGCAATATGTTTACGGCGGCAAGATTCCCCAGCGCAGAGGTCTCAATCATCCGACCATCGCCCCCTATGGCGCCTATACCTGCGATGGTGGCAAGCAGATCCTGTTTTCGATCCAGAACGAGCGTGAGTGGCTGACGCTTTGCAACGAAGCGCTCGGACGCCCGGATCTCGCCACGGACGAACGCTTCAAGAGCAACAGCCTGCGGGTTGCCAATCGGGCGGCGCTGGATGCGGAGATCGTTCCGCTCGTGGCGGCGCTTTCACGCGAGGCGATGGCCGAGCGGTTGCAATCGGCGCGCATTGCCTATGGGCGGATCAGTACGCTTGAAGACGTATCAAACCACCCGCAGAACCGTTATTCGACCATCGATACACCGACCGGGCCTGTCCGTATCCTGGCGCCGGGTGTCCTGGTCAATGGATTGCAGTCAGAACTCGGCAAGGTGCCGGGCCTGGGGGAAGACACGGACCGGATCCGTGCCGAGTTCAAGCCCGCCACGGCCGGTGAATGACGCTAACCACAGACTGACAGCTTGCCTGCCTTGACAATCCGTGCGCCCCGATGGGTATAATAAAAATGCCTGTCGATATGGCATGCCATACAAAAAGCATGGGTGCGCAAGTGGATCTCCGGCAACTTCGATATTTCGTCGCGATCGTTGAAAACGGCTCTTTCTCAAAGGCCGCTGCAATGCTCAATGTCGCGCAGCCCGCATTGAGCCTTCACGTCCGCAACATGGAAGCCGATCTCGGCACACAGTTGCTGTTCCGCAGTCCGCACGGTGTTCTGCCCACGGAAGCGGGAGAGATCCTGTTGCGCAACGCCCGCGTCATCATCGACCAGTTTGCTTTCGCGGCAGAGGAGATCCGCGGGCATGAGTCAGAGCCCAGCGGCGAGGTGCGGCTTGGCCTGCCGGGAACCATCAGCCAGATCCTGTCAGTTCCGCTGATCATTGCCGCGAGAAAACGCTACCCGCGCATCAAGCTGACGATTGCCGAGGCGATGAGCGGCTTCATTACCGAGTGGATCCGCGAGAACAAGATCGATCTCGCGGTTCTCTACATCCCGGTGCAGGACCGGACGCTGGCATCGCATTCGGTGCTGAGCGAGCAATTGTGCCTGCTCGGTCCAGCCACCGCCATGCCGGGCATCAAGCTTCCCGCCGATGGTCCTGTTGCCTACAAGCAGGTTGCGGAATTGCCGCTCATCCTGCCCAGTGTCAACCACGGCTTGCGTGAATTGCTGGAAGGCGTGGCCAGCAAGAGCGGCCTGCCTCTCAACACCATCATCGATGTCGATTCCTACGGCAACATCAAGGAACTGGTGGAGGAAGGCATGGGCTATTCGGTCCTGCCTTTCAACGCGATTGCGCGGGAAGTGCAGGACGGCCGGTTGAGGAGCTGGCCGATCCGCAAGCCCGAGCTCCAGCGTGACGTCTATCTGGTTCACGCCTCTGACCGGCCGATGCCCAATGCGGTCACCGTGATCGAGGCGCTTTGCCGCGAGACATTGCTCGACCTGGTGGATACCGGCCGCTGGCGCGGCGCGCGGGCCTTGCCCGAGGCTCTGCCTGATAACGCTTAGGCATAGAGCCAAGCCCTAAACTGTCTTTGCATGAATATGGCACGCGTCTCCAGGTTCGCTTGACAGGAACCCGGAGGATGCCCGCCATGTTTTGCCGGCGTACCGCTTCCTGCCCGTGTCCGGCGCACGATCTGACGCTGGAATGGCCAGAGCCGTGGACGGGCACACCGGCCATGGATCAGGGTATGGCTGAAGCCGCCAGCGCCATAACAATCCTGTATGGAGCTTAACGCAAATCGATAATTTCAATAATGCCGTCGGCTGGTATTGTTTCTTTCAATCCGGTTGGGTTCCCAATGTTTTGAATGGCTTGGGATGCTGTTTGGGCGCTTGCACCGGAGAGGTGCGCCGCCTGATCTGCAGGGGATGATCTGCATCGATCTGTCTGTTTTCGGGATGATTGATGGCGGTGTCGTCGGATGAGGTGAGGGAGGAGTCTGGTCATGGATCTCAGCAAGGTGTTTCGCCTGCTCAATCAGGAGAGGATTGTCTTTCTTCTGACGCTTCTTCTGTTCGCGGCATTCTCACTCACGCTGAACAATTTCCTGTCGGCGGGCAATCTTCTGTCTCTGGTTCGCAGCGTCGCGGTTCTCGGCATTCTGGGGCTGGGCATGCTTATCGTGGTGCTTGGCCGCGGCATCGACCTGTCGCTGGTGGCGACCATGGCGATCTCCGTTGCCTGGGCCATGCAGCTGGTTTCGCAGGGCATGCCGGTTTACGCGGCCATGACCAGCGGTCTGCTGTTCGCGCTCGGCATTTCGCTGGTGACCGGAATTCTGGTTGCCTATGCCGAAATCCCGCCGCTGTTTGCCACGCTTGCCATGGCAACCTTCATCTACGGTTTCGGCCGCGCCCACATGATCACCGGCACCGATGTGGTCTACATGCCAAAGAACATGGGCTGGATTGTTGAGTTGGGGCAGGGGCATTTCCTTGGTCTGCCAATGCCGATCCTTGTGGCCGCGGGCATGGCGCTGGCTGTGTTTCTGTTTCTCAAGTACACAAAGCTCGGCGCTTTCATTTACGCCATTGGCGACAACCTTTCCGCCTCCCGCATCGGCGGCATACCGGTGCGTCCGATGCTGGCGCTGCAATATGTCATTTCCGGAGGCATTGCCTTCGTCGCAGGCATCATCACCGCCACCTCGGTAGAGGCGATGAACACCCGCGTGGTCAATTCCAACATGATCTACGACGTCATCCTGGTCGTGGTCCTGGGCGGCGTCGGCCTGTCCGGCGGCCGCGGCAATGTGCGCAACGTCATCGTCGGCACTTTGCTGATCGGCGTGCTGATGAACGGCATGACCATCATGGACGTCGAATACACCATTCAAAACGTCATCAAGAGCCTCATTCTGCTGCTCGCGATCGTCGTCGACAGTATCGTCAACCCCCGCGATGAACAGACAGGCCAGCAGGGGGATATCTGAATTTCAATTTGAACTCGCAGAGACTTGGACAAGGAGGAGTGAACAATGGGTAAGACAGGTTTCATGAAATTGACGGCGACGGCGCTTGCCGCTCTCGCCATCGGTGCAACGGCAGTCAATGCTGCTGACGATCTCAACGATCCGTATCGCGGACCGGCGCTGGAAGCGCTGCAGGGCAAGTCCATTGCCTATCTGCCGATCTCGATCGGCTTCGATCTGGCGCAGGCCTGGGGTGGAGTCGTCAAGACCGAATCCGAGCGCTACGGAATGACATTCACCTCGCAGGATCCGAACTGGAACACCGACGCGATGGCGCAGGGCATGACCGCGCTGATCGCTGAACGTCCCGATGTCATCGTGACGCAGAACCCGGACATGCAGTCGCTTGCCCGGTTGATGAAGCAGGCGACCAAGGCCGGCATCGTCGTGGTGCAGCTCAACATGCAGGGCGCGGTCCAGACCGATGCCTTTGTCGGTCCGGACTTCATCGCCATGGGCGAGCAGGCGGCCAACATGATGCTGGAAAAATGCGGCGCCGGCACCGACACGTCGCACAAGGTGGCGATCGTGCAGGGCGTGCTGACCGGTGGCGTCAGCTACTATCAGGTCCAGGGCATGATGAAGGTGTTCAACGAACATCCGGAAATCGAGATTGTCTCCAGCCAGGCAGCCGACTGGGATGCATCCAAGGCGCGTGCGATCACCGAAACCGCTTTGCAGCAGCATCCCGACATGTGCGGCGTCATCGACGTCTGGGATGGCCAGGGCATTGGCACCGGTGCAGCCATCAAGCAGGCCGGCAAGCAGGGTGAAGTCTTTTTCATCACCTCGGGCGGCGGCGCGCAGAGCATGTGCAACGGACTTGAGGACGGCACCTATTCCGCCGTCATCAACTACAACGCACCCGGCATGGGCCGCGACGCCTGGACTGCCATCATGGTGGCGCTTCAGAACGGCCAGGGCGCTGGCGCGATCAAGACGCAGATCTACTCTCCGACACGGGTGATGACCAAGGACGACGTCCAGGCAGGCACCTGCTGGGATCCGGAGCAGTACGCGAAAATCCTTCGCTGATTTCTGTCAAAGCCCTGTGGCCGGATCACTTTCCGGCCACAGGCTGCAATTTTCGTTGCCGCAGTTCTTGCGTTGAATCTATCGAATAAGGGGACGTACTTTGGCGTCGGCGAGTAACCTTACGAAGCTGAGATACCGCTTCATTCCCGACCATGTGATCGGGGAGATCCTCTCAAAGAAGTGGATCGACAATGCAATTCCCTTTCTGGTGCTGGTTTGCGTGGTTCTGATCTTCGGATCGCTGATCCCCAATTTCTATTCCGGCTCCAACCTGTCGATCACGGCGCGCCAGTTCGGCGAATTCGGACTTGTCGGTATCGCCATGATGGTGGTGATCGTCGTCGGCGGCATCGATCTTTCGGTCGGCTCCAATTTCGCGCTTGGCAATTTCATGATGCTGGCGCTTCTCAATCTCGGAGACTGGCCTGTCGAACTGGCTGCACCCACGGTGATCCTGATTTGCGGCAGTGTCGGTCTTCTCAACGGATTTCTCATTGGCTATCTGCGGCTCAGGGCGTTTCTGACGACACTGGTGACGCTGATCATTGTCCGTGCCGTCGTCGATATGCTGCTGTTGCGCTATGCGCAGGCGATGTCGGTGAGTTTCTACGAATCCCCGCTGTGGGACCTAATGGGGCTTGGCGGTTTTTTCGGCATCCCGTTTTCCTTCGTCGTGCTGGTCATCGTCTCCGTGGTCGGCCACATTTTGCTGACCCGCTCACGTCCGGGCTGGCGGATGATGGCCATCGGCGGTTCGCGCCGGTCCGCGCACAATATCGGGCTTTCGGTTCGCGGCACGATCTGCGCCGCCTACACCATATCCGGCATGCTTTGCGGCCTGGCCGGAGTGCTCTACGCATCCCGGCTTTCCGGTGCCGGGACCGACACCGGAATGGGACTGGAAATCGCGGCGCTGACCGCGGCAGTGCTTGGCGGCAACAGCCTTGGCGGTGGCCGCGGTTCGATCGTCAAGGCGCTGATCGGTGCGCTTGTCGTGTTGCTGATGACCAACGGCGTGTTGCGGCTTGGCCTCAACAGCGGCTCGGGTCCGATGGTGCTTGGCCTGACCCTGATCTTCGCGGTCTTCGTTGACGTCAAATGGCTGAAGAATCGCGACAAGCTTCTCTCCAAGGTTTACGTCTCGCCGACCTATATTGAACTGCCGAAACCGGTCTCCACGGCGCAGGCGGACAACACCGCACTTTCCGTCAATGACCGGCTCAATGATGTCGAGATCATCGGACTTGGCGAGGTGGAATCGCCCGAGGATGTGATCCTCGACGATGATGACCATCTTTACTGCGGAACCCGCCATGGCGACATCGTCCGCTTCCTGGCACCCGACTACAAGCAGTCCGAAGTCTTTGCCCATATCGGTGGCGCACCGCTCGGCATGTCTTGGGACAAGGACCGCAACCTGCTGGTCTGTGTCGGCGGCATGGGCCTCTACAAGATCTCTCCCGATCGCACGGTCTCCAAGGTAACGGACGAGACCAACAGGTCGACCTTCTCGGTGGTTGACGATTCCCGGCTGCGGCTTGCCGACGACCTGGATATTGCCCCCGACGGGCGGGTGTTCTTCTCGGAAGCGACGGTGCGTTACGAAATGCATGACTGGCCGGTCGACGCGCTCGAAAGCCGCGGCAACGGGCGCATCATCTGCTACGATCCGAAAACCGGCAAGACCCACACCGCGGTCCGCAACCTGATCTTCCCCAATGGCATCTGCACCTCGCAGGACGGGCAGTCGATCCTGTTTGCCGAAAGCTGGGCCTGCCGCATCAGCCGTTACTACTTCGACGGCCCGAAGGCAGGTCAGGTCGAGCCGGTTCTTGACCGGTTGCCTGGCTACCCCGACAACATCAACCGCGCCTCCGACGGCACCTACTGGGCCGCGATCATGGGCATGCGGTCGCCTGCTCTTGACGTGGCGCTGCAGATGCCGGGCTTCCGCAAGCGGATGGCGCGTCGCATTGCGCCGGATCAGTGGCTGTATCCCAACCTCAATGTCGGCTGCGTCATTCGCTTCAACGACAAGGGTGAAATCCTCGAATCGCTGTGGGACCAGCATTCCCAGAACCATCCGATGATCACCTCGATGCGCGAGCACAAGGGCTATCTCTATCTCGGCGGTATCACCAACAACCGCATCGGCCGCATCCGTTTGCCTGACCGGGATACCAGCTGGAGTGGCTACCAGAACTATTGGGGGCAGAACTCATGATCGGTGCAATGCGAGACTGGGCTGATCGCTTCCTTGGCCGCGGTTCTGCCGCCGTCACGGTGCCGCCTCTTGATGGTGCGCTCAAGCCCAACACCAAACTCGATGAGGCTCCGAAGGGCATTGATGCCGACGAGCCTGACGACATGGTCGTTTTTGACGGCAACACCTATTGCTCTGCCGGCAACCGCCTGCTGCAGGTGGATGAGAATGGTGGGGCAACGGCGGTTTTCGACGCGCCTGGCACCATTACCGCTCTTGCGGCATCACCTGAGGAAAAAATAGCGGTTGCAAGCCAGCCAGGTGGGATCCATCTGGTCAATGGCGACGGCAGCGCGATTGCAGTTGCAGGCGAGCATGACTGGCAATGCATCACGGCGATGGCCTTTGTTGATGATGCAACTTTGCTGATCTGCGTCGGCTCGACGCGGCACGGAATTGGTGAGTGGCAGCGCGACCTGCTCAGCTCCGGCAAATCGGGCGAGATCTGGACGCTGGACACCGGTACCGGCAAGGCCGCGCGGATTGCCGGCGGACTGGCCTATCCCAACGGTGTTGTCGTCGAGGCAGACAGCAACATCGTCATCAGCGAAAGCTGGGCCAAACATCTGGTCCGGCTGACACCGGCCGGCAAGCTTGTCGGTCAGGTCATGGAAGATCTGCCCGGATATCCCGCCCGCATCTCGCGCAACGCGCGGGGCGGTTACTGGCTTTCCCTGTTCGCACCGCGCAGCCAGTTGATCGAATTCGTGTTGCGCGAACCTCAATACCGCAAGGCGATGATGGCGGAAGTCGCGCCGGAGTTCTGGATCGCACCGGCACTGCGCAGCGGCCTGTCGTTCCATGAGCCGATGCAGGGCGGGGCGCTCAAGCAGATGGGTATCCTCAAGCCGTGGGCGCCAACGCGCTCTTACGGCCTGGTGATCGAGCTTACCCCCGATTTCGAACCGGTCCGCAGCCTGCACAGCCGTGCGGGCGGAAAACGTCACGGCATTACAGCCACGGTAGAGAATGGCAACCGGCTCTGGCTTGCGAGCAAGGGCGGAAATGAAATCGTTGCCATCGAACTCATGCGGCAGGGAGCTTGAGCGATGACACCCATTCTCGAACTCAAGAATGTTTCCAAGGAATTTCACGGCGTCGCCGCGCTTCGCGGGGTCGACTTCACGCTGATGCCGGGTGAAGTGCATTCGCTGCTCGGTGAAAACGGAGCCGGCAAGTCGACGCTGACGAAAATCATGGCCGGCGTCCACGAGGCCAGTGGCGGCGAGGTGCTGTTTGATGGCCAGTCGCGCCAATTCGGCAGCCCGGCAGAAGCGCTGAGCAATGGCATCGCCATGGTCTTCCAGGAAACCAGCCTGGTGCCGTCGCTGACGGTGGCGCAGAACATCTATCTCGGCAACGAGAAATTTCTCAACCGGCTGCGCGGCATCTACATCGCCGCCCAGCAGTTTCTGCAGTCGCTCAGCTTTGGTGTCGATCCGACGATGTATGTTTCGCAGCTGGGTGCGGCCCAGAAGCAGATGGTCGAGATCGCTCGCGCCGTGCACCACAAGGCCCGTGTCATTATCTTTGACGAGCCGACAGCGACGCTGACGCCTGAAGAGAAGCACCATTTCTTCGCGCTGATCGAACGCCTGAAGAAGGATGGTGTATCGATCATCTTCATCAGTCATGCGCTTGAAGAGGCGCTGGCGATTTCCGACCGCATCACCATCCTGCGCGACGGTGAGCATGTCGTCACCGACGATGCCAGCAATTTCGATCGTGACAAGATCATTGCCGCGATGGTTGGCCGCTCGCTGTCGGAGGAACTCTACAGCCGCGAGAAATCGCGCACTGTGCGTCCCTATGGCCGCAAGGTGCTGTCGGTGCAGAACCTGTCGATGGGCAAGATGGTGCGCAACACCTCGTTCTCGGTTTATGGCGGCCAGATTACCGGTATTTTCGGGCTGATCGGCTCGGGCCGGACGGAAACGGCCAAGATCATATCGGGCGTCATCAAGCGCGATTTCTTCCATGGCGGCGAAGTCCGGCTTGAAGGCAAATCCGTGCGCTACCGGGTGCCGCGCCCGGCGGTCAAGGACGGGGTGGTCTATGTGACCGAAGACCGCAAGATCGAGGGCTTTTTCGAAACCAAGTCGATCGCCGAAAACATCTACATGAATCTGTTGTCGGCTGACCTGAACAAGCACGCCGTGATCAGTCATTCCGAGATGATGGATTTGGCCAGGCAGTGGACCAGCAAACTCAACGTCAAGGCCATTGACGCCAATGCGCGGGTTATCGAATTGTCGGGCGGCAACCAGCAGAAAGTGGTGATCGCCAGATCACTGGTGCAGATGCCCAAGCTGATCATTTTCGATGAGCCGACACGCGGCGTCGATGTCGGCGCCATTGCTGAACTGCATCACGTTATCAATGAATTGGCTGATGCCGGCTTGGCGGTTGTGGTGATCTCGTCCTATCTTCCCGAGATCCTCAATCTGGCCGACCGTATTCTGGTCTCGCGCCAGGGGCGGATCGTCGAGGAATTCTCGGTGGAGGAGGCGACGGAGGAGAAGATCATGTACGCCGCCGTGCATTGATGCGACCAGGGATGCGACAGTTGAGACAGGAGCGATCATGAAAATCAGAGCGGCAGTACTTGAGGAAATCGGACGCGAAGGCCCTTATGCCAAAACGCGGCCATTGCGGGTTCAGGACGTCGACCTCGAAGGTCCCGGCCCAGGTGAAGTGCTCATCAAGATGGTGGCGGCCGGTCTGTGCCACTCAGATCTTTCCGTGATCAACGGCGACCGTCCGCGCCCCGTACCGATGGCGCTTGGACACGAGGCATCCGGCATAGTCGAAGAGGTCGGGCCGTATGTCGATGATCTTGCTGTCGGCGATCACGTTGTCTGTGTCTTTGTGCCGAGTTGCGGCCATTGCGCGCCATGCGCCCAGGGACGTCCCGCACTTTGCGAGCCGGGCGCTCTACACAATGGTGTTGGCGACCTGATGAGCGGCGCCTTCCGGCTGCGCAGCCATGGACAGCCGGTGCATCACCATTGCGGTGTTTCCTCGTTTGCCGAATACGCCACCGTGTCACGCAATTCACTGGTCAAGATCGATCGCGAGGTGCCGCTGCATATCGCTGCGTTGATGGGCTGCGCGGTGCTAACCGGTGCAGGCGCTGTCTTTAACGGCGGTGATGTAAAACCGGGTGGAACGACTGCGGTGATCGGTCTCGGCGGTGTCGGACTGGCTGCGGTGCTCGGCGCAGTTGCCGCGGGGGCTGAAACGGTCGTGGCCGTTGATATGTTCCAGCAGAAGCTCGATCTTGCGCTTGAACTCGGCGCCACGCACGCCTTCCGGGCCGATGATCCCGATGTCGTCGCCAAGGTTCGCGACGCGACCAATGGTGGCGTGGAAACCGCGCTGGAATTTGCCGGTTCGGTCAAGGCACTGGAATTCAGCTATGCGATCACCCGCCGTGGCGGAACGACTGTGACCGCCGGCCTGCCCAATCCGGCCGCGGTGCTGACATTGCCTGCCGTGTCGCTGGTCGCCGAAGAGCGAACGCTGAAGGGCTCTTATCTTGGCTCAGGTGTGCCCTCACGCGACATCCCGCGGTTTCTCGGGCTTTACAAGCGCGGCAAGCTGCCGGTCGACAAGCTGCTGACCCACCGCATTGCGCTTGACGATATCAACGAGGGCTTTGACAGGCTGGCGAGTGGTGAGGCCATCCGGCAGATCGTCGACTTCGTCTAGACTGAACGGCTTTGGAGATGCGACCGATGGCAAGGCCACCGGCGCTTCGCGACATCAATTTCAAGGGGAATGGATATGGCCAGAATTGAAGGCATCAAGGATTACCGCTGTTTTATCGACGGTGGCTGGGTCGCAGCTGAATCCGGCGATGTGTTCGAATCGACAGACCCCTTCACTGCGAAGCAATGGGCCAATATGCCCAAATGCGATGCCCGCGATGTCGACAAGGCTGTGGGTGCTGCGCGTGCGGCGTTCGAGAGCGGCGAATGGTCCAAGATCAATGCCACCCAGCGCGGGCATCTGCTGCGCCGGCTCGGCGACCTGATCGCCCGCGATGCCGATCACCTGGCGGCGGTCGAGGTGCAGGACAACGGCAAGCTCTATGCCGAGATGCGCGGCCAGGTCGGCTACATCCCGCAATGGTTCTACTATTTCGGCGGCATGGCCGACAAGGTCGAGGGCGCGGTGATGCCGATCGACAAGCCCGACATGTTCACCTACACGCGGCATGAGCCGATCGGCGTGGTGGCGGCGATCACGCCGTGGAACTCGCCGTTATTGCTGCTGGCCTGGAAGATGGCGCCGGCGCTGGCCGCTGGCTGCACCATGGTCATCAAGCCATCGGAGTTCACCTCCGCCTCGACGCTCGAACTGATGCGGCTGATCGAGGAAGCGGGCTTCCCGAAAGGCGTGGTCAATGTCGTGACCGGTTTTGGCCAGGATGTAGGCGAGGCATTGTCGACCCATCCCGGCATCGACAAGATTGCGTTCACCGGCGGTGAAGTTTCAGGCCGCAAGATCGCCGAAAAATCGGCCGGGAATTTCAAGCGGCTGACGCTGGAACTGGGGGGCAAGTCCGCCCAGCTGGTCTTCGCCGACGCCGATATCGACAATGCGGTCAAAGGTGTAGTCTCCGGCATCTTCGCCGCCACCGGCCAGACCTGCATCGCCGGCTCGCGGCTGCTCGTGCATGACAGCATCCACGACGAGTTCCTCGAAAAATTCCTCGCTCTTGCCGCCACCGCGCGGATGGGTGACCCGATGGACATGTCGACCCAGGTCGGCCCGGTCACCACGCAGCCGCAATACAACCGCATCCTGTCGATGATCGAGATGGCCAAGGGCGAGGGCGCGTCCTGCGTCATGGGCGGCAAACCAGCCGAGCGCCCCGAATGCGGCGATGGCTGGTTCATCGAGCCGACGGTTTTTGCCGGCGTGCGCAATGAGATGCAGATCGCCCAGCAGGAAGTCTTCGGCCCGCTGCTCTCGGTCATCCGCTTCACCGACGATGACGAGGCCTATGCCATCGCCAATGATACGCCCTATGGCCTCGCAGCCGGTGTTTGGACAACCGACATGGCGCGGGCTTTCACCGCAGCGCAAAAGCTCCGGGCAGGCACGATCTGGACCAACACCTATCGCGCCGTCAGCTACATGATGCCGTTTGGCGGTTTCAAGAATTCGGGCCAGGGCCGTGAAAGCGGACAGGACGCGATCTATGATTATCTCGAGACAAAGAGCGTCTGGATGGCCTTCAACAAGGATGTCCCCAACCCGTTCATCATGCTCTGAGCGAGTTACACGGAAGGCGTGCCGGTTATCAGAGGCTTTCGGAAGATTGGACAAGGCATGGGCGCAATCGCAAGCGCCCATACGACCCCGATGCAGGCGGGGTTCCCAAGTCAATTGCCTGTAACCTGAGACCAAACCCGCAGCGGTGCCTCCGCAGTCCCCATGCAGCCATGCCGGTGAGCGCGGATGCGGGTAGTGGTGGTTCCTGTCAGTGTGCCTCGTCTTCAGGAGAGCCGTCGACAAACTGTGTGGATTCGACAGGCTGTGGGGAATTGCAGATTGACGGAGGTCAATCTGGTGGGCTGCATCGGCGCGTAGTGTCCCTTTGAGGCAAAAAGGGACTTCAGGCTATGAGACACGACCCGAACATTGTCGACCAATATCCCGCAGGTTGCACGGACCTGATAAAAGCGATCCCTGCCGCCACCCCGATAATCAGCGAATTGCTTAATGAGGCACCGGGAAATGGTGCATTATCGGGCCAGACCGAGGAACTGATTGCGTTTGTGATCGCTATTACCGCGCGCTATGACGATCATATGGTTTATCGATCGCAGGTGGCTATCAAGCCTGAACTCAGCCGACCCGAAGCAATCGAGATCATTGACGTCGAGTTTTTTATCGAAGGTGGTCCTTTGATGCTGTGCGACGTTGAAATTGCCGGCATCGATGACACATTTGGCAGCATGAGGCAGTGGAACCTGGCTGCCCGGGTCTGGATGTGTTTTGAAATCAGGAACCCCATCGAGTTGTGATTATGGACAAGCAAAAGCAGACACAGTTCAACTGGACCTTCTGGATCATCGCAGCGCTGCTGTGGATGGGCCTGCAGGTCTGGATTGGGGCGCGCAGTGTCGAAACCCTGCAATACAGCGAGTTTCTGACCCATCTCGACAATGGCGATATTGCGGAACTGACCGTAACCGAGACGATGGTTCAGGGACGCTTCAAGCAAGCCATCGACGGCAAGCAGTATTTCGTGGCCCATCGTGTCGATCCTGACCTGGCCAACACGCTGGAGGAGAAGAATGTCGTCTTCACCGGTGGCTCGGATCAGAACTGGCTGACAAACCTGATTTCCTGGGTGGCGCCCGTCCTGCTGTTCTTCGGGATCTGGATGCTTCTGATGCGCCGCATGTCCGGGGGTGGGCAGGGCTTGGGTGGCTTGGTGAACATCGGCAAGTCCAAGGCGAAAGTCTATCTGGAGAAGAAGACCGGCGTCACTTTCGATGATGTCGCCGGCGTTGATGAAGCCAAGGGCGAGTTGCAGGAGATCGTTTCCTTCCTCAAGGACAAGGACAAGTACGGCCGCCTCGGCGCGCATATTCCCAAGGGGATACTCCTGGTCGGCCCGCCCGGCACCGGCAAGACGCTGCTCGCGCGTGCCGTCGCCGGCGAGGCGGGCGTGCCGTTCTTCTCGATTTCAGGCTCCGAATTTGTGGAGATGTTTGTGGGTGTCGGCGCGGCCCGTGTGCGCGATCTTTTCGAGCAGGCCCGCAAGGCTTCGCCATGCATCATCTTCATAGACGAACTCGATGCCCTTGGTCGCGCCCGCTCGGGCATATCGGGCTATGGCGGCGGAGACGAAAAAGAACAGACCTTGAACCAGCTTCTGTCCGAACTTGATGGTTTCGATCCAAGAGTCGGCATCGTGCTGCTGGCCGCAACCAACCGTCCCGAGGTTCTCGACGCGGCATTGTTGCGGGCCGGCAGGTTTGACCGCCAGATTGTCGTTGACCGACCGGAGCGCAAGGGGCGCGCGGCCATTCTCAAGGTCCATGTGAAAGGCGTCAATCTTTCCGACGATGTCGATCTGGACCAGGTTGCGGCGATCACCACCGGTTTTACCGGTGCCGACCTCGCCAACCTGGTCAACGAAGCCGCCATTGTTGCCACACGGCGTGACGGCGAAAAGGTGACCATGGCCGATTTTACCGCGGCGGTGGAACGCATTGTGGCCGGTGTCGAACGCAAATCCCGGGTGCTGGGTGACGCGGAGCGGGCGCGTGTCGCGCATCACGAGATGGGCCATGCACTTGCCGCCGCCAATGTTGCTCATGCCGATCCGGTGCACAAGGTGTCGATCATTCCGCGCTCGATCGGGGCGCTGGGCTACACGATGCAGCGCCCCACCGAAGACCGGTTCCTGATCACATTTTCCGAGTTGAAGGACCGCATGGTGGTCCTGATGGCGGGCCGTGCCGCCGAGGACCTGGTTTTCAAGGAGATCTCAACCGGCGCGTCCGATGATCTGGCCAAGGCTACGGATATCGCGCGGGAATGCGTCACCCGCTTCGGCATGACCTCCGCGGTCGGCCAGGCCGTTCTGGAGGACAAGCGCGGCCAGTATCTGGATCAGAATGCCTTCGGCATGGCGGCCAGGGACTACTCTGAAGAGACCGCACGCGAAGTTGATCTCGCCGTCCGCCAGTTGATGGAAGATGCCTATCAGCAGGCCAAGACGATTCTGACCGCCCATATGTCCGACCTGAAGGCCGGCGCCGCCTTGTTGCTGGAGAAGGAAACAGTCACCCCTGAAGAATTTCCGCCGATATCCCGCGCAAACAACGCCAGAACCGAGCAGGGCGCCTCGGAGTCGTCTGCATCGTAAAGACCGATGCAGACGGCATGTAATCACGGACAGGGGTGCCCCTCCCGGGTTGGGTCCGCGCGTTGGAAACAGGCAGGATTTGGTGATCAGGGGGCATTGGCGCCCGTCGCGTCAGGCACTCTAATCGGGCTCCCCTGCCGAATCTCACAGTAGCAGTTTAGCCAAACCTGGTGATCGTGAACCCGGCCGGCGCAGCGGAATGGCGTCCGGGACGAAGCGCGCGGTTCTGCCTGCCTCGCTCAAGCTGGAACCGTCTGACAGCCTCCTTGCAAAAAGCACATTGCCGAACCCGCGGCTGCAAGCCGGTCGGCATTCATGCCCCTCCCTCCCTGCCCATCCCGCCCTTTTATCCAGCGCGACCAGACCATCCAACGCACCACCATTCCCCTGACCGCCTCTGTTTGAGGCGTGCATTTTCCCAAACAGACCGGCTGCCCGATTCAAAGATCGAGGCTCTGTAAGAAGTCACGAGTCAGCAGGTCATTATACCAGTCGACATGATGATTATTGTGCCTGATGGTAAAGGCGAGTTTGGCTTTGTTCGAAAAGAATCCTTGGGAGGGGAGACAAATGAATTATGGAAAAATCGCAGCCGGATTGATTGCAAGCGCCGGCCTGGTTGCAGGCGCAGCACAGGCGGAAGACCTGACCGTCTGGACGCTCAACTATTCGTCAGAAGCGCAGGTCGCTGCCCTTGATGCCGCCGAGGCCAGGTTCGAGGAAACCCATCCGGGCGTGAATGTCGATATCGTCAAGCGCGGCACCGACGAGCACAAGACCGCGCTGCGCGTCGTAGCCGGGTCTGACACCGGACCGGATGTCTATTTCATGTGGGCGGGTCTCGGACTTGGCGGCGAATACGTCAAAGCCGGGTTGAGCCGCGATCTGACCGATTATTATGCGAAATACGGCTGGAAGGATCGCGTCTCCACGCCGTCGCTGGCCTTCGTCGAAGCCTTCGGCCCGGGCATGAACGGCGCACCCTACCGCTTCACCGGCGAGGCCATCTATTACAACAAGGGGCTCTACGAGAAGGCCGGCATCACCGAGGAGCCGAAGACCTATGACGAGCTTGTGGCAGCGGCCAAGAAACTGAAGGAAGCCGGCATTCCGGCCTTCACCTTCGGCGGCACGGTCAACTGGCATGTCATGCGGCTGATGGACGTCCTGCTGGAAACCACCTGCGGCGTCGAAACACATGACGCGTTGACCGGCATGGAAGTAGACTGGAGCACCACACCCTGCGCCGCCGATGCGTTCAAGGAGCTGAAAATGTGGTCCACGGACTACATTCTGGCGCCGTTCATGGGCATCGACAACCGGCAGTCAACCAACCTGTTTCTTACCAACCGGGCAGCCATGATGCTCGAAGGCGACTGGCAGGTGAACGTCATCAAGGAAGGCGCAAAACTCGAAGACTTTGCTGTCTATCCGTTCCCCACCGGCACCGACCGTCTCTATGGTTTCGCCGAATATCTCTATATCTCGACCAAGTCGAAGAACCCTGACTTGGCTGCCGAATTCCTCGACATGTTTAGCTCGACCGAGTTCCAGGACCAGATCAAGGGCGCCTTCGGTGCGCTGTCGGTCAACAAGTCGGTGGAACTCGGCGACGATGTGCCGGAGCTGTACAAGACGTGGAAGGATATCTTCGCCAACGCCAAGGGCACCTTCGTCAATGGCGACCAGGCGTTCCCGCTCGATGTGACCACCGAGTACTTCCGCATCATCAACGAAGTCGCGTCCGGCAACATGGAGCCGCAGGCAGCTGCAGATGCCATGCAGGCGTTCATCAGCAAGCGCTCGTGATTGCGTAATCGAAGCCCGCGGCAGTGATGCTGCGGGCCCTTTTCGGGGGCAGCTTGCGCATGGCGCAGGCGCCCCGGGCTGCGGGCTGACATCATGTTCAATTCTGCCAATCTGCATTCTCCGCGTACCCAGGCGCTGCTCCTGCTCGCGCCCGCGCTGGGGGCCTACACGATCTTCGCGGTCTGGCCGATGATCGAGGTGGTGATCCTGAGTTTCCAGCGATGGAACGGTCTGACCGCTGATCGCGCCTGGGCCGGGCTGGACAATTACCGGTACATATTCACCGACGACCCGGTCTACTGGGTCGCCTTCAACAACACCCTGATCTGGACGGTCATGTCGGTGATCTTCCCGCCCATGGTCGGGTTGCTGCTGGCACTGGGTCTGAACGAGAAACTGTTCGCCCGCGGCACAATGCGCGCCATCTACTATCTGCCCGTCATCATTGCCCCGATCGCCGTCGCGACGATGTGGCGCTGGATGTACGATCCGTTCTTCGGGCTCTTCAACCAGGTGATGACCGATTTCGGCCTGCAGTCACTGATTCAGGACTGGCTCGGCGACCGAGATGTCGCGCTCTATTCGATGTTCGTGGCCTTCACATGGCAAAATGTCGGTTTCTCCATGGTGCTGTTCCTGGCAGGGTTGCAGAGTGTCGACCGGTCGCTGGTCGAGGCCGCGCGCATCGACGGTGCCAGCCGCTGGCAGGTGTTCCGCCATGTCACCCTGCCGGCGTTGCAGGTGACGATGACGATCGTGATCGTGCTGTCGACGATCTCGTCGCTGAAGGCTTTCGACATTGTCTACGGCATGACCGGTGGCGGTCCGGCGCAGTCGACACAAATGCTGGCGATGTGGGCCTTCACCCAGTCGATGCAGATCTTCGATTTCGGCCGCGGCTCGGCGATATCGGTGACGTTGCTGCTGATCACGCTCGCCGTGGTCGTCCCCTACCTGCGCTGGTCGCAGAAGCGCGAGGAGGCCGCCCGGTGACAACAGTGTCGATGGTCCAGCTTGAAGAAGAAATCGTTCGCCCGCGCCGCGATCCCTTGCTGATCGCGCTTTGGGTGGCGCTGTTTGCCGTCGCTCTGATCTGGATCGCGCCCTTTGTCTTCATCTCCTTCACGGCTCTGAAGACCGGCAACGAGATCATGACAACCAACGCCTTCGCGCCGCCACGCGTCGTCGCCTGGGACAACTTTTCCGGAGCCTGGGTCAAGGGCAATTTCTCGACCACCTTCTTCAACAGCGTCATCATCACCGTGATCAAGGTGCCGTTGGGGCTGATGTTCTCGGCCATGGCTGCCTACGCGCTGGCGCGCATCAGGCTGCGCTGGAACAAGCTGCTTCTGGTCTTCGTCCTTTTTGGCGCTATGATCCCGTTCCAGGTCATGCTGGCGCCGCTGTTCACGCTGGTGAATTCGCTCGGCCTGATCGACACCTATATCGGCATCATCCTGCCTTACCTGGCCTTTGGCGTTCCCTATCAGGTCTTCATCCTGCACGGCTTCTTCAAGGCGGTGCCGAAGGAGTTGAGCGAGGCCGCGCTGATCGACGGCGCCTCGCATTTCACCACGTTCCGGCGGATTTTCCTGCCGATTTCCCTGCCTGTTCTGGCGGCGTTGCTGATCCTCGATTTCGTCGCCACCTGGAACGAGTTCGCCATGGCGCTGGTGCTGCTGCAGGACAAGAACATGTGGACCCTGCCGCTGGGACTGATGTCGTTCCAGGGGCAGTTTTCCAACAATTACGGGCAGTTGAACGCGGCGATCGTGATGACGGTCCTGCCCGCCGTGATCGTTTACCTGATCTTCCAGCGTTACTTCGTCTCGGGTCTTACGTCCGGGGCGGTCAAGGGCTGATCGACCATTCACAACCATGCAGAAAGAAAGCCATATCATGACCAATCCAACCATTCCGCTCTGGGACATTTTCGAGTTTTCCGCCCAAGGGCCTTCGAATGGCAATCCCTTTGTCGATGTTGCCTTTGAGGCCGAATTCCGCTTCGGCAACCGCCGGGTCAAGGTTCCGGGTTTCTACGATGGCGAGGGCACCTACCGTCTCCGCTTCAGCCCCGACACCGAGGGAGAATGGCGTTTCCGGACCGCGTCGAACGTCAGCGAGCTCGACGGGCTCGAAGGCGGTCTGACCGCCGCACCGGCCCGATCCGGCGTTCACGGCCCGGTGCGGGTGCGCAACCAGTTCCATTTCGCCTATGCCGATGGCACTGCCTACAAGCCTTTCGGCACCACCTGCTACGCCTGGACGCATCAGCCGATAGCGATGCAGGACGAGACGCTGGAAACGATGGCGAAGTCGGGCTTCAACAAGATCCGCATGGGCGTGTTTCCCAAACACTATCCCTACAACACCAATCCTGCGCTGCATCCGGTCTACGAGAAAACCGGGGATGGCGAAGCCGACATGGATTTCGATCGTCCCAATCCGGAAGCCTTCCGCCATTTCGAAACCCAGATCGGCAAGCTGGCCGAGATGGGCATCGAGGCGGACATCATCCTGTTTCACCCCTATGACCGCTGGGGCTATGCCGACATGACGCCGGAGCAGGATTGCCGGTTCCTGAAATATCTTGCCGCCCGGATCTCGGCCTATCGCAATGTCTGGTGGTCGCTGGCCAATGAGTATGACTTCCTGATGGACACCAAGCCGATGGAGCTGTGGCACAAGTTCTGCCATGTGCTGGAAGAGAACGATCACCTCCAGCACCTGACGTCGATCCACAACGGCGACCCGGCCAAGAACTACAACCACCGTCTGCCATGGATCACCCATGTCTGCATCCAGCACTGGGACGTCAAGCAGACCCCGCTCTGGCGCGAGGCCTACGGCAAGCCGGTCATCAATGACGAGCCGGAATATGAGGGCGACCTTTATCAGAGCTGGGGCAGCATCACCGCCGAGGAACTGGTGCACCGGTTCTGGATCACCACCATACGCGGCGGCTACGCCGGTCACGGCGAGACCTACAGCGATCCGGACGACCTGATCTGGTGGGCCAAGGGCGGCAAGCTGCACGGGGAATCCTGGAAGCGGCTCAAGTGGCTGCGTGAACTTCTGGACGAGGATGTCGAGCACGGGCTCACGCCGATTGGCACCTATTACGGTTATCCCTGGAGCCGGATTTCCGGCGGCATCGATGGCGTGAATGGTGTTCGCTACATCTATTTCGGCGAGCATCAGCCAATTCGCTGGTCGAGCGGTTTGCCGACCGACGGCGGTGAGTACGATGTCGACCTGATCGACACCTGGAACATGACAATCGAGCCTGCCAAGATTGTCGAGGCCCATGTCGTCCCCACCACCCGGCACGGCACGCTGATCCGCGGCGGCAAGGCTGACGCCGATTTCGCCGTTGAACTTCCGGGCCGGCCGCGGCTGGCGCTGCGCGTCCGTCCCCGGCAAAAGTAGGAACGCGGCCATGGCGACGGTTGAAATTTCAGGTGGCCGCAAATCCTACGGTGCTCTCGAGGTCATCCATGGCGTCGACCTGGCCATCAGGGATGGCGAGTTCGTCATCCTTGTCGGCCCCTCGGGTTGCAGAAAATCAACGCTCCTGCGGATGATCGCCGGGCTTGAGGACATCAGCGGCGGCACGATTTCGATCGGGGGCAGGGTGGTCAACGCCCTGACCCCGAAAGAGCGCAACATCGCCATGGTGTTCCAGAACTACGCGCTCTATCCGCACATGACTGTGGCGCAGAACCTCGGCTTCTCGCTGGAGATTTCCGGCATGTCCAAGCCGGATATCCGCACCAGGGTGGAAAGCACGGCGGAAATCCTGGGTCTCACGCCGCTGCTGGCCCGCAAGCCGTCACAATTGTCAGGTGGGCAGCGCCAGCGCGTCGCCATGGGCCGGGCCATCGTGCGCGATCCGGATGTGTTCCTGTTTGACGAGCCGCTGTCCAATCTCGATGCAAATCTGCGGGTGCAAATGCGGGCTGAAATCAAGGCGCTGCACCAGCGGCTTGGCTCGACAATCGTCTATGTCACCCACGACCAGATCGAGGCAATGACAATGGCGGACCGGATTGTCGTGCTGCGCAGCGGCGTGGTCGAGCAGGTGGGCACGCCGATGGATCTTTATGACAATCCGGCGAACATGTTCGTCGCCGGCTTTCTGGGCTCTCCGGCGATGAACTTCATCACCGGCAAGCTGGCGGCAGATGGAAGTCCTGTCCTGACGCTCGACAATGGCAGCGAAGTCAGGCTGCACACGTCTCCGCAAGGCCGTGGCGGCGAACCGGTGGTCCTGGGCATCAGGCCCCAGGACATTTCGGTCGATCCGGTGGGCGGCACGCCCGCAACCGTCAAGGTGATCGAACCGACGGGGGCCGACACCCATGTTCTGGCCGATCTGTCCGGTGCAAATTTCACCAGCGTGCTGCCGGCGCGTTTCGACAAGGCGGTTGGCGAAGAGGTCCGGCTGTCCTTCGCAACGCCCAATGTTCACTTCTTCGATCCTGTGAGCGAAGCCCGGATCCTGTGAAGCCTGACACAAGCCAGATACAAGCGAGATACAAGCGAGACTGTGATGAGCAACGATACAGACGCGGTTGCGCGCGTTCGACTGCACAAGGATGGACCGGAGATTTCCGGCGTGGTCTGGGGATCGATGCGGATGCAGTCGCAGTTCGCGACCTCAACCGAACTGGCCGGGCATCTCGACTTGCTTCGCGGGCGTGGTGTGACAACGCTCGATACGGCAAGCGTCTATGGCCATCCCGATCCGTTCTCGCTCGAGGAAGCCCTCGGCGAGGCGCTTGCAAAGGCCGGGCGCAACAAGTTCGAGATCGTGACCAAATGCGGGATCCAGCGAATTTCCAGGTTGCGGCCTGAAAACCGGGTGCGCCATTTCGATTTCAGCGCCAGAGAGATCAGGCGCTCGACCGAGCGTTCGCTCACCAAGCTCGGCATCGACGTGATTGACCTGATGCTGCTGCATCGCCCGGACTATCTGATGGACCCCGACGAGACCGCCGGTGCCCTCGACGATCTGGTGTCCGAGGGCAAGATCCGCCATGTCGGCGTTTCCAATTTGTCGGTCTCTCGCGTCGAGTTGGTCGCATCGCGCTTGAAGGCGCCGGTGGTGACCAACCAGATCGAGTTCTCGCCTCTGCATCTGTCCCCGGTTTCAGACGGCACATTGGATCACGCCATCCGGGAAGGCTATCGCCCGATGATCTGGTCACCGGTCGGCGGCGGCCGGTTGTTCAAGGGCGAGGACGAGCAGACCGTGGGGCTTCGCACCCTGCTCGCCGGGATAGCTGCCGATTACGGTCTCCCCAGTGCGGCGGAAGCCGCAATTGCCTTTATCGCGCGCCACCCCGCAGGTGGTGTGCCGATCGTGGGGTCAGGCAAGCGGGACCGCATCGAAGGCGCTATCAAGGCGGCAAACACCGTGCTTGATCGTCAGGATTGGTACGACATCGTCGCCAGGACCAATCCCTCGCTGTTCCTGTAGGACGGCTCAAACCCAAGCTCTGGAATTGTGACGAAACCGTCGGTCTGGTTGTGGCATTGCCATGAACTGCGGCGGTATCCGGCATTCCAGTCCCCAGCGTCACTGCCGGTCCGCAAGCCGTTTTCCCTTCATCCGTCGTTCGTCGAGCAAGGCCGGACTCTGATTCCAAACGGCGGGAATTGGCCGTGGCGGGTCACCATGAACCGGTGTCTGCGTGGACAGCGTTGAAATTCGCATGAGCAAATTATTTCTGGCCGTCCGATCGATATGTTTGCGTGAAACCCTCAGTTTGTCCGAGTAAATCAATGTTTTTGCTTGTTATTCATGGGTGAGGCGTTGAGGGGGCCGGTTGGTGCGAAGAGATGATGCTCAGGCAAATGTTGCAAAAATCAAACTTGACTATTCAAATTTTCATGCCGATAGTCCAGGCATGACAAACGCAGAGCCAACTGTTTCCCAACCTCTTTACCGCGTGCTTGCCGAAGCGCTTCGCGAGGCGGTCGTCGCCGGTGAGTATCCGCCGGGTGGTCAGCTTCCGACCGAGGCAGAGCTTGCAAAACGGTTCGGGATGAGCCGGGGCACGGTGGTCAAGGCGATCGATACGCTTGTGGCCGAAGGCATCGTCATCAAGCGGCAGGGGGCAGGCAGCTTTGTCGCGCTTCCCGCTTTGCACCGGCGGTCTTCGCGGCTGATGTCCTTTACCGAAACCGTACAGGCGCAGGGTCACATCGCGTCGCAGAAGGTTCTGTCCTATGCGCGTGCCGACACCGATGCGGCCCGCGCCTATGGCGTGCACGAGCCGTCGATGCTTCTGGTTCGCCTGCGTCTTGTTGACGGGGTGGCCGCAACAATTCACCGCTCCTTCATTCCCGAGCGGGTTCTTGAGCAGTTGTCGGCGGAAAAACTGGGCCAGTTGCTGAAAGGCGAGGCCTCGCTGTACGCGGCATTCGAGGATGCAGGGATTGCCATTGGCCGCGGCTCCGAACATGTCTCCGCGCGGCTCGCCACGACGGAAGAGGCCGAGACGCTGGGCGTCCCGCTGCCCGCCGCGCTGATGGTGGTGATCCGGCAGAGCTACGACCCGCGCGGCCGCCTGATCGAGGCTGCCGAGGCCGTCTATCACGCCGACTACTACACCTATGATCTGGAACTGGTGCGCGGCACGGCCCACGAGGTGCCGCACCGGCTTCACGTTGCGCTCGACAATACAAAACAAAATAACCAACAGGAGAACTAAAATGACACTCAGGAAGCTACTTGCAGGGGTCGCGCTGTCCCTTTTCGCTGTGCCCGGCTTTGCCGCCGATGCACCCGTTGCGATGATTGTTGCGCAGGGCGGCCTGGGTGACGGCTCGTGGAATGACACGGCCAATGCCGGTTTTACCGCCGCGATCAAGGAAACCGGTCTTGAAGGCCGGGCCATCGAATCCAACGATGTGGTGGCGCAGGGCGAGGAAATCATGCGCCGCGCCGCGGATTCGAATTTCGGCCTGGTGCTGAGCCTCGAATATGCCCACGGCGAGCCGATGGAGGCGCTGGCCGCGGACTACCCGGACACATTCTGGGCCATCTTCAACCAGGTCCGGAAAGGCGACAACATCGCTTCGGTTCTGTTCGGTGAGCACCAGGGATCCTATCTCGCCGGTGTTCTGGCCGCGAAAATGACCACGACCGAGGGCGTGGAAGGGATCAACCCCGAGGCAATTCTCGGCGTGATTCCGGCGGTAAAGAGCCCAGGCATCGACAAGTTCGTTGTCGGCTTCATTCAGGGCGCGAAGTCGGTGAACCCCGATATCGAGGTCAAGGTCGGCTACTCCGAGAGCTTTGGTGATCCGACCAAAGGGGAGCAGATGGCCAATGCCATGTTCGAAAGCGGTGCGGACATCATCTATCACGTCGCAGGCGGCACCGGACTGGGCGTGATCGCTGCAGCCGAGTCCAGCGGACATTATGCCATCGGTGTGGATACCAACCAGGACGGCCTTGCGCCGGGCCATGTGCTGACCTCGATGGTCAAGCGTGTGGACGTCGCAACCGAGCAGCTGATCAAGGACTATGCGGCCGACAAGTTCCCCGGTGGCGATACGCTGGTGTTCGGTCTGCCCGAGAACGGCGTTGGCCTGACCGACATGGAATTCACCAAGGACATCATTCCGGCTGAATATCTTGAAGCTGTCGAAGCTGCCAAGGCCGGGATCATTGCCGGTGACATCAAGGTCTGGGACGTATCCTCCCAGGGGTATCCGGACTTCTACAACTAACCGGGCTGGCTTCCCCGGCGAAACCATTTGCAAAATGCGGCGGGCTGTTTTCGGCCCGCCGCAGCAACCTTCTATTGCTGTGAGCATGCCATGACGACGATCGCGCTCGGCGCCACCGAAATATGGAAAAGCTACGGATCGGTTCAGGCGAACCGGGGGATTTCGCTTTCCGTAAGTCCCGGTGAAATCCATGCCATCGTCGGAGAAAACGGGGCCGGAAAATCGACGCTGATGCGGGTGCTGCAGGGCATCGATCGTCCCGACAGCGGTCATGTTACCGTGATGGACCGCGACGTCACCTTCACAGGTCCCGGTGATGCACTGGCTGAAGGCATCGGCATGGTGCACCAGGAGTTCATGCTCGCGCCCGACCTGAGCCTTCTGGAAAACCTGGTTCTCGGAGATGAACCGGTAAGCTGGGGGCGGGGTGCCTTCGCCCGGATCGACTGGCAGGTTGCCGAGGCTCAGGGCCGGGAACTGGCCAAGCGCATCGGGATCGAGGTTGACTGGCACCGCCGCGCGGGCACTGCGCCGGTCCATATTCAACAGTTCGTGGAAATCATCCGGCTGCTGCGCCGGGGCACGAGAATTCTCATTCTCGATGAGCCAACAGCGGTATTGGCGCCTCAGCAGGTGAACGAGCTTTTCGACCTGCTGCGCCGGATCCGCGAGGACGGAACCGCAATTCTCTTTATCAGTCACAAGATCGGCGAGGTCACGGCGCTGGCCGACCGGGTAACCGTCATCCGCCAGGGCGAAGTCGCCTTTTCTGCCGCCGTTTCAGAGACCGACGGTGAAGAGATCGCATCGCATATTGTCGACGGCGCCAACCCGGTCAGCGGCGAAGTAAAGCGCGGGACGCCCGGCTCGCTGGTTCTGAACGTAACGAATCTTTCAGCGGAAGCCGTCGAAAAGTCACATCCGCTGCACGACATTTCTCTTGCCGTTCATGCAGGCGAGATCGTCGGGCTTGCCGGTGTCGCCGGTAACGGCCAGGTGGAGCTGATGGAAGTGCTTTGCGGCCTTCGCCGTGCAACGGGCCGGGTAGAGCTGGCGGGCACGGACCTGTCGGGGCTCGATGCCGACCTTCGCCGGGCCGCCGGGATCGGATACATCAGTGCCGACCGGCGCCATGAGGGCCTCGCCATTGAAGCCTCGATCGAGGAAAACACCATTGCCGGGTCGCACCGTGCCCGGCCGATTTCCAATGGAACCTGGGTAGACCGCGGGGCGATGAAGGATGTCGCGCTGGAACGGTTGAAGCGGCTCTCGGTCAAATATGGCGTGCTGCGTGACCCGGTCGGCAGCCTGTCGGGCGGCAACCAGCAACGCGTGGTCTTTGCCCGCGAGATTGCAGGCGCGCCACAGCTTCTCCTGGTCTCGCAACCAACCCGGGGAGTGGACCTGAACGGCATCGCCGCGATCCACGGCATCCTGCGGGATTTCCGCGATGCCGGCGGTGCGGTGCTTCTTGTTTCCGAAGAACTCGACGAATTGCAGATGCTGTCCGACCGCATCGTGGTGATGGCTCAGGGCCGGATCGTGGGAGAGCTGGACGCGGATGCTGACCGACGTGACATCGGACGGCTCATGGTAATGGAAGGGGCGGGCGCATGAGGGACTGGCTTGACCGGGGACTGGGATTTGCCGTGCCGTTGCTGATCGCGCTGCTGGTCAGCGCGGTTGTGCTGTTGCTCATCGGTGAGAACCCCCTCGACACGTTCTCGCTGATGCTGACCGAGGGCTTCGGCTCGCCGCGGCGTTTCGCATCAACCCTTTCGGCGGCAACACCGCTTTTGTTTACCGCTGTCGGCACAGCGATCTGCTTCAGGGCCGGCGTGTTCAATGTCGGTGTCGACGGGGCATTTCTCATCGGCGGTCTCGCAGCCGTGGTTGCAGGTTTCAGCCTGCCGGCAGGGTTCGGCTGGGCGCTGGCACCTGCCTGCATGGTGATCGCAGCCATCTTCGGCGCGGCATGGCTCTTTGTTCCGGGCTGGTTGCTGGCAAAGCTGGAGGTCGACGAGGTGGTGTCGACCCTGATGCTCAACTTCATTGCTGTTGCGATCACCGGATACCTTGTCAACGGGCCATTCCTTTCAGCCCAGTCGGGTAACAATGTGACCCCTCCTGTTCATGAGGCGGCGGAATTGTCGCGGCTGATGCCTCCGGCAACACTTCACAGCGGCTTCCTGCTCGCGCTGGCGGTTCTGGTTGCCTATGCATTGTGGGCACGGCGGACACCCACGGGTCTCGAAGGCGCCTGGGTCGGGCTCAATCGCCGGTTCTCGCGCGTTGTCGGGGTCTCGGTCCAGCGCACCATCATCCTCGCCATGGTGCTGTCCGGCATAGTCGGCGGCCTGGGCGGGGCTGCGCATGGGCTGGGCCAGTTGCACCGCTTCACCGACGGCTTTTCCGCAGGCTATGGCTTCACCGGCATGGCAGTGGCCCTTCTGGCCCGCAACACGCCGGTGGGTATGTTGATCGGGGCCATTCTGTTCGGTGCGCTCGCCTCGGCGGGCACCACGATCCAGCTCTTCTCCAATATCCCGCTCGACCTCGTCAACATCATTCAGGGCATCGTGATGATCTTTGCGGTCATCGAACTGGGCCGCATCACCATCCTTCGGAGGGCGAAAGCATGATCGAACAGGTTCTGGCCGCAGGCGTCGTCCTCACCACCCCGATCCTGCTCGCCGCTATCGGCGGGCTGGTCAACCGGCAGGCAGGCATCGTCAATATCGCGCTCGAAGGCAAGATGCTGGTCGGGGCCTTTGTCGCGGTGGTGATCTCCGCCGCCACCGGAAGCTGGCTCGTCGCCACACTCGCGGCCGCGCTGGTCAGCATGGTGATCGGCTGGGGCTTCTCGCTGACCATCACCCGGCTGGGCGCGAACATGATCACCGCCGGGCTGGGCCTGAATGTGCTCGCCGCCGGCGCGATCGGCTTCCTGATGAGTTATGTCTATGGCTCGTCGGGCACCCTGCGCCTGCCCGACGTTGCCCTTCTGCCGCATGTGTTCCCGCAATCCATCGAAACTGTTCCGGTGGTTGGGCAGATGCTTGCCAACCTCGATCCGCTGACGATTTTCGCGGTGTTGTCGATTGCCGTCCTTCCCTTCATGCTCGGAGCCACCCGCTTTGGCCTGTGGATCAGGGCGACCGGAAACGCCTCGCCGGTTGTGCTCTCGGTCGGGCTGAAGCCGAAACTGCTGCAGGAAGCATCGACGGCATTTGCCGGCTTCTTTGCCGGCCTTGCAGGCGCGCAGCTGGCACTGGCTTCCATCGGCATCTTCAATGAGGGCCTGACTGCCGGGCGCGGCTTTATCGCCCTTGCCGCTTTCTACTTCGGACGCGACCGGCCCTGGCAAACCGCCGCCGCCTGTCTGCTTTTCGGCCTGCTCGATGCAGCGCAGATCCGGATGCAGACCGTGGGTCTGCCGCCCCGGCTGATCGGCGCACTGCCTTATCTCATGGTGCTTGTCGCACTGGTCATCACACAAGTTCGCAGCCTCAGGAGAGCGCAATGACAAAGACCGCACTGATCGTGGTGGATATGCAGAATTCGTTTCTGCATCCTGATGGCGAAAACTACTATCCCGCTGCTCCGGAGGTCATTGAGCCTGTCCGGGCTCTGATCGCGGCGGCAGAAACTGGTGGCTCGATCATCGTGCATGTCTGTGATCGCCACCGTGACGGATTTGCCGATTTCGAGCAGCCGCGGCTTCCGGTCCATTGCGTGGAAGGCGGTTTCAATGCCGCGTTTTTCGAGGGATTTGGACCCCAGGGCCGTGCCAGGGAAATCCTGATCACCAAGCGGCGCTATTCGGCTTTCTTTGCCACCGAGCTGGCACTCTTCCTCAATGAACAGGGCATCGGGTGCGTGGTGATCTGCGGGGTCAAGACCAATGTCTGCGTTCGCGCCACCGCAACCGATGCTTTCGCCAACGGCTTTGAAGTGAATGTGGTCGGCCCGGCAACCAACACCAACCGGCCCAATCTGGGTGAAGCCTCGCTTGAGGACATCGACCGTTACATCGGCAAGGTTGTCGATCTGGAAACCGGAAAAGGCCTGCTCGCATGAGCCGACTTGTCGTTACCGGATATGCCAGCCTCGATTATGCGGTCGGCCTCGACGGACAGGCTATGGGCGATACCACCACGCTGATTGCCGCGCGTGACCCCGAAGCGTGGCCGCGCGCCGGCGGTTGCCCGACTTACATTTCGGGTGCTGCCGTCCGTGCCGGTCAGCAGGCCACGCCGGTCATGTGGGTTGGAAGGGGAGCCGAGGGCGAGGGGTTTGTCGCCAGGCTTGAGGCCCAGGGCATCGGCACCGGGGGGATCGGCGTCTGCGACAGTCCGCGCTCGCCCACGGCACTTCTGGTCTACCAGTCGGACGGATCCTGCATGTGCCTTTACGACCCGGCACTGGGCCGGTCCGAAGTTCTGACCGAAACCCAGAAGAGCCTGATCGCCGGAGCGACGCATCTGTGCATATCCGTCGGCCCGCCGCAGCTGATGGATGAAATCGTGGCGCTCTGCCCCGCGGAGGCCCGGCTCTACTGGGCGGTGAAGAACGACCCGGATGCGTTTCCGCCGCTGCTTCGCACCAGGCTGTCGGCACGGGCGGACGTGATTTTCCACTCCGCCCCCGAGCGCCCGCTGATTGGCGAATCCGCGGCAGTGCTGGTGGAAACACGCGGT
This sequence comes from Hoeflea sp. AS16, assembly GCF_038900095.1. Lineage (NCBI taxonomy): Bacteria > Pseudomonadati > Pseudomonadota > Alphaproteobacteria > Hyphomicrobiales > Rhizobiaceae > Hoeflea > Hoeflea sp. AS16. The sequence goes on from NZ_JBBMQQ010000005.1 coordinate 243,333, forward strand.
AGCGATTGTGTTGTTGTCAGCAAAGCAGGCCAAATCCGCGAGATACCGGTGGCCGCGATCGAGATCGCCGATACCACCGGCGCGGGCGACAGTTTTGCCGGCGGATACATCGCCGCGGAAATGGCCGGGGCTGACCCGGAAAGCGCTGCAAGCGCGGGAATAAAAGCAGCGGCCGCGCTACTGGCGGACCGTAAGAGGAGACATTTGCAATGAAACGAGCTTGGTATTCAGGCCACAGCGCAGAAGAGTTGGGCGACAGCGCAATTCTGGTTGGCGATCCCGACCGGGTCGACCGGATTGGCGCGCTTCTGGGCGACCCCGTTTTCCTGCCGGTCAAGCGAGGTCTGAAGACCGTGACCGGGACCTGGAATGGCAAACGGGTCAGCGTCGCAGCCTTCGGCATGGGCGCACCCATTGCGACCATCGTTCTGCACGAGTTTGCCGATCTCGGCATCAAGCGCTTTGTCCGGATCGGAACGGCAATGTATTTTCCGCCAGCCACCGGCGGCGAGTTTCTTGTCTCCGATGCCGCCATTGGTTTCGACGGAACCTCACCCGCCTATGGTGTTCCCACCGGCCAGAAGGTGGCCGCGGACCCGGCAATGGTTGAAGCACTGGCCGGGGCCGCGACGGCTGCCGGCGAGACATCGCACCGGGGGCTTTATGCCACCTATGACGCTTTCTACCGTGACATGTTCGGGATCGACGCAAAGGGCGAGGCCCGCGCCAGCGCCATGCGCGCAGACATGAACAGCCGCGGTGTCATGGCGCTGGACATGGAGACGGCAGCACTTCTGGCCGCCGGCCAGGACCTTGGCCTCGCCGTCGCAACACTTTGCTATGGCACGGTCGATGCCCTGAGCCAGGAAAAGCTCGGCGCACAAGCCCTCGACAATGGCGAGACACAACTCTTCCGGATCGCTCTCGACGCGATCACAGGCTGAACCGACAAAAAGGACAAGAACAATGAGCGATATGCCCAAACGCTATCTGCAGACGGTTGTCGACCGCCTGACCCAGGTGATGGATACCCAGACAAAGGCGATCGAGGATGCCGCGCGCGCCTGCGCCCAGTCAATCCTCAACGACAAGCTGGTGTTCACTTTCGGCACGGGGCACGGATCTTTCGCCGCGATGGAAATGTATCCGCGCACCGGCACTGTCACCGGTTTTCGTCCCATCGTCGAAAGCTCGATGATCTCCTTCCACCGGGTGCTCGGCGACGGTGGCGCCCGCCAGTACCGGTTCATCCATTCGCAGGAAGGCTATGGCAAGGCGATTTTCGACAGCCACCAGACCGATCCGGGCGACACCATGCTGATGTTCTCCCATTCCGGGATCAATGCCGTGACGCTGGACATCGCGGTGGCTGCAAAGGAAAAGGGCATGAAGCTGATCGCGGTGACATCGATGCCGCACTCTTCCTCCGTCCCGTCGCGCCATTCGAGCGGCAAGCGGCTCTATGAAATCGCCGACGTGGTGATCGACACCGGCGTACCCCTGGGCGATGCGGGGATTGCGATCGAGGGCGTAAAGGGCAAGACCGGCGCAACCTCGACCTCGATTGCCATTGCCATCGGCCATGCGATCAATTCGACCACGGCTGAACTGGTCGCCGAAGCCGGCCGTGACCCCTATCTCATGGTCAGCCCCAACACCACCGAGAAAGCCGCAGCCAACGCCCAGAATGACCTCAACTATGCCGAGCTGTGGCGCCGGCTGAAGGCGCGCTGAGATGGAGCGCGGATTTTTCATCAATGGCCGCTGGGAGCATCCCGCCGGTCTCGAGCGTTTCGACATTATCAACCCGGCCAATGGCGAACATGTCGGCTCGACACTGCTGGCCGATGCTGCCGTGGTCGACCGGTGCGTCGATGCCGCCGAAGCGGTGGCGACCTCGTTCGCGCTGATGCCGGCGCGTGCGCGTGCCGACATGCTGCGCAAGGCCGCCACCCTGATCGAGGAGCGGGTTGACGAGATGGCCCGCCTGCTCACCCGCGAGCAGGGCAAGCCGGTGCCTGACAACGTCAAGGAAATCCTCTTCGGCTGCGAAGTCATGCGTTACTACGCCGAAGAGGCCGTGCGCGTCGGCGGATCGATCCGTCCGGCCTCGGCGCCCGATATCCGCAACCTTGTGACCTATCACCCGATTGGCGTGGTGGCGGCGATCGTGCCGTGGAACTATCCCGTGGATCTCTATTGCTGGAAGATCGGCCCGGCGCTGGCCGCCGGTTGCCCGATCATAGTCAAGTCGCCGCACGAGACGCCACTGGCCATCGCCATGGTTGTGGATTGCCTGCATGAAGCCGGCTTTCCGGCAGGCACCATTGCCGACATCCCCGGTCTCGGTCCGGTGGCGGGCGAAGCCCTGTCATCGCATCCGCGCATCCGGGCGCTGTCGGCCACCGCCTCCATTCCTGCAGGGCAGGCGATCATGCGCGCCGCGTCGGTCAACATGAAGCGCCTTTGCCTCGAACTTGGTGGCCACGCGCCCTTCGTCGTGATGGAGGACGCCGACCTCGAAGAGGCCGCCCGCGCCGCCCACCGGCGCGGGTTCTCCAACATGGGACAGATCTGCATCACCGTGAACCGCATCCTTGTCGCAGCGCCTGTTGCCCGCGAGTTTGCAGATATCCTGTCCTCGCTGACCGAAAAGACGGTCATCGGCGACGGACTGGATCCGGCCATTGGCTATGGTCCGGTCCAGAACGCGGGCGTGATCGCGCGGATGGACCGGCATGTCGCCGACGCCGTGGCCAAGGGCGGACGCGTCATTGCCGGCGGTGCCCGCGCCACCGGCAGCGGCTTTGACGACGGGCTGTTTTATCGCCCGACCGTGATCGAAAACGCGCCCCTCGACAGCCTTCCGATGAGCGAGGAAACCTTCGGTCCGGTGATGGGCATGGCGACATTCGGCAGTGACGCCGAGATGCTGGCAATAGCCAACAGCCTGGAATATGGCCTCGCCGCCTATATCTTCGGTGGCGATCTCGACCGGGTCTGGTCGCTCGCCGAGCGGATGGATTTCGGCGCCGTCGGCGTGAACGTCAACGATACCAGCGATCTGCAGGCGCCGTTTGGCGGGTGGAAAATGTCGGGCTTCGGCCGCGAACTCGGCCCCGAGGGACTGGACACCTACCTCCAGCCCAAACACCTGAAAATGCGCCTGCGCCACAGCATCTGACCATTCGACCCGGGCCTTGACGGGCCGGGTCGAGGATGGCGTGTAAACCTGACAGGGCAGGGCGGGGTGGACCGGATGGCTGCACCCCGCCTGCAATCACATGATCACCATTGGCGGCGCAGATTCTCGCCACAGCGTCTTTATCCGCAGCGACCGGCGCATTGCCGTCACTCCCGGAAAAACTCTTCTATATCACTAGAATCACTGGCGATGATTGGCTGTGCAAATTTTCCTGCGCGAACCGGTCTCTTGGTTTGAGTGGCGAAAAGCGGGAGGATACGCTAACCGTCCCTCAGGCAATTGCCTAAATTAAGGCGCAATTTCAAAGGGTTGAATGGTTTCGCTCCGACGATGTCCGGTCAGTGGAAGCTACCAAAGGGCGAAGTCGGCCCGATCCTGGCGCGGTGTTTGTGGGCGATTTCATTGCCGGACGGTGGGATGCGATTGCAGTTGCGTGGGATTCGATTGTCGTTTCGTGGGAATGGATCGCAGTTATATGGGATTGCCTGGCGCGTTGGCGGGATTGGCTTGTTGTCTCACGAAATCCGGCCGGCTTTCAGTGTGCTTCAGCTTGCGTTTTGACGAAGCAAGATTGTGCCCGCGTGAGATGGGGTCGCCTTGAGTTGCTGCTCGGCGTTTGATTCGCGGAATACGGTTCCGAACTCTGGTCGATGAGGAGCCAAGAGGCTCCATGGTTTAGAACAAGACCGCTTTATCTTGGGAAAAATATTCTAACAGATTGGAAAACAGGCCTTCCTCGCGCCCCGCAAAAATAACGCTGCCTTTCTCGAGACGACTTCAAAGCCCATACGCAGTTGAACTCCGTAAATGCACAAAACTATCCCACGAACGTGGGAGTACAGTTTTGCTTTCTGCTGATCACCGGTTGCAGTGGTTGATTCTGTTCCGGTATTGTTCGGTCAGTTAAGCGTTTGAAGTCCCTGGACAACCTGATCCGCCCTCGTGGCGCTGACATGGAGTATGCAGATGCATCCGCCAAGCGATGACGCATGCCTTGAACAATCTTGCGCGATCGAAAATCTCGCGCCTTATGCCAACAATGCCAGAACCCATTCGAAGAAGCAGGTAAGGCAGATCGCCGACAGCATTCGAAGATTTGGCTTCTGCAATCCGGTGCTGATTGCCGAAGACAACACGATCATCGCCGGTCATGGGCGCGTCGAGGCCGCAAAGCTGATCGGGATGACGGAAGTCCCGGTCCGACGGTTGTCACATTTGTCGAAAGACGAGGTGCGTGCCTACATCCTCGCAGACAACAAGCTCGCGGAGAATGCAGGCTGGGATCGGGAACTGCTCGCCATCGAGATGCAGGGCCTGATCGATCTCGACTTCGATATCGAGGGCCTGGGCTTCTCCACGGTGGAGATAGATCTCACCATCGGCGACAAACAGCCGACCGGTTCTGAAGCGGATAGTACTCTGGATCGGGTCGAGCCGGTCGGGCAGGGACCTGCGGTGACGTGGGCAGGGGGTCTATGGCTGCTTGGGCCGCATCGCCTTCTGTGTGGAGATGCCCGGTCGAAACTGGATGTTGCGCGCCTGTGCAACGGGAAACCGTCGACACTCCTGTTCACCGATCCTCCCTACAATGTGCCGATCGATGGCCATGTCACTGGCCTGGGTCGTGTCAGGCATCGTGAGTTTGCACTGGCCTCAGGCGAGATGGACGAAGCCGCGTTCACTACGTTCCTGACAGACAGCCTTCAAGCCGCGGCGTCTCAACTCACAGACGGAGCTATTGCCTATGTCTGCATGGACTGGCGCCACATGCGCGAGGTGCTGGCAGCGGGCCATGCCGTCTTCTCGGAGCTTAAGAACCTGTGCGTCTGGAACAAGACCAATGGCGGCATGGGCTCGTTCTACCGCTCCAAGCACGAGCTGGTCTTTGTCTTCAAGAAGGGCACGGCCCCGCACATCAACACCTTCGGGCTTGGGGAAGAAGGAAGATATCGAACCAATGTTTGGGACTATCCGGGGATCAGCTCGCTCGGGGCCAGCCGCGATGAAGAGCTTGCCATGCATCCAACGGTCAAACCGGTGGCGCTGATTGGGGATGCCATCAAGGATTGCTCGCGGCGTGGCGATATCATCCTCGATGTCTTTGGAGGATCCGGCTCGACCCTTATTGCTGCTGATCAGTGCGGTCGTGTCGCTCATCTGATGGAGATCGATCCGCTCTATTGCGACACCATCATCCGCCGGTTCGAGCGACTGACCGGCGAACCGGCTCGCATGGCAGAAACCGGCAGAACCTTCGCGGACGTGATGGCGGATCGTGATGGATCTGGTGATGTCGGCAACCAGGGTGTGAGCATTGCTGGTACATTCCATTCGGCCGACCATAGCTCCGCCATCTCCGCTTTGATCAAAGGAGCTCGGTGATGGCGGTCAAGCGAAACAAGTCGCGCAAGGCGACGCCGAAAGTCACTCCACCCGGCCTTACTCCGCTGCAGAAGATCCTGCTTGATGAGGCAGGCCGCAAGGTCACGATCACCAGTGAGGGCCGGCAGCAGGAAGTCTCGATCGAACAGGTGGTTACCCGCAAGCTTCTGCAGGTCGCCGCCAGCGGGTCTGTCCATGCGCTGAGCAATGCGGTCAACGAGATCATCCTGGCACAACGGATCATGCAGCGGGAGATCGAGGAGGATATCGAGTTCGCTCACCGCGTAAAGGCACACCAACAAGTGTTGCTCGACAAGGCCAGGAAAGAAGGCCAGGACCTCAACACTGTCCTGCCCCATCCCGATGACATCGAGATCATTCCAGGCGTTGGCTACAAGGTCCACGGGCCATGGGATGAGGCGGAGTTGAAGATCGTCCTCGGCAATTGTGCCAGGCGAGATCTCTATATCCTTCAGGCAGCCCTTGAGGAGCGGCTGGGCGAGCCGGAGAGTGACCAAAACAGCGGCGGAAGGGATAAGCAATTCCCCGGCGCATCCGCTCTGGTCCTCGTGCACTTCTTCAACGACGGCTTGCCGGCCCGATTTCACAAGTCGGACATGCAACTGATCGCCGATCTTTACAAATGCCGCAGGCTCACCAAGCGCGATCTGCTCAAGATCACCCATCAGGAGTGGGCTGCAATCGGCAGTCCAAAGCCAAGAGGCTGGAGGATGCCGTCATTGAGAAAGACATGCGCGGATCTCGAACGTGTAACCGAGGGCTGTATCGAACTCCTGCACGAGATGATGGCCGGCCAGATCATGAGCGACCGCGAAATCTCTGCAAGGCTTAGGCAATTGCAGCGCTGATGCGGGCAGGGGAGGCGGCCGACCGACTGGTCTCAATGGACGCCAGGGACGATCCGCGGCCATTCCTCCTCGAATGCCGGCAAAATCGGTATCTGGACGCAATGACGACGCATTGCCACGTAATTGCTCCGTCCGCTACGGCGCATCTCGGGCGCCAGTGCAGACAGAGCATAGGTGCAAAATGACAAGCGTACCCCCGTTTCTCCGTGGCTACAGAATGGCCTTGCGCGATGTTCAGTGCGCAACGGAGCGTTACACCAAGACACTGACACGAGACGAAGCACCGATCCTGGCGCTCTTCATGGTGGCTGACTGCATCGCCACCGAACTTTGGGAACTCCGAAGCGCGAAAGGCGAAGCCCGGAAAATACTCAGCGACAGTGAATGGCGGTTTCGGGGGCATGTGCTTGACACCAAGGATCTCAAGCTCTCGCCGACGCCGATGATATTCGGGCGTGGCTATAAAGCTGGATTTGACCGGGCGCTGCAGATCATGACCCATCATACCTGGAAAATGAACGATCCCGCGGCGCGCATTGGTATTCTCGAACTTGCTCTGCGGTTCGAGCGGGTAAGGTTCGAAATCGCCTCGGATGAGGATGGCAAAATTCGGACGCTGAGGGCGAGGAAGTTTGCTGTTTAAGACATGTGCGAAACAAATCCAGGCCACTATACCCGAGGCTTCGATCGCCTTTGCGCCAGCGTCACGTCTCCGCTCCGCCCGAAGCTGTCGACAGGCGCAATCCGGGCGTGATGGCGTGTTTTAGACTGGTGCGGAATGCCGGTCGGGAAATCCCGTCCCCGTATCTTTTTCCGACCAAAATTCATGATTTGTTAATTTCCCCTAAAAAGCCGGAGTTGTTTCACAATTCGGTTTTGTGCTCGTGTTCAGGTTGTGGGGCAGAGTGCTTTATGAGTCGACTCATGGGCGTAGCCGTTGCCCCGCAGGCGAATGGGCGCACGCCCGGGGATAGGCTTGGGGCTTGGCGTTCTTAACCCGCAGGTTGATTGTTTTTTGAGGAATTGCGAATGAGCGAACCAAACACCGAGAGCCCCGATCTGTCGAAGCTGTCACCGGAGGCGCTTGCGAAGATCGCCGGCGTGAAGGCACAGGTGCATTCCTCCTTCGGGCAGGTGGTGCTGGCGATGAGCTCGGTGCCGCGCTACCGGCACCAGTCGCTGGCGGATCTGGCGCATCTTGTCATCGACCCGCTGGTGCGCGATTGCATCGCCATCGCCTCGCCCAAACCGGCCGAAGACGCTGATCCGAAAGCGGCCCTGGCGCCGGCGGCAATTGCCATCTGGGCCAGCGTTTCCGGTGAGGTCGAGACCAGGATCAAGGAACAGATCAAGGCCGGCGCTTTTCCGGTGCGGCTCAAGGCCACTGACTGGAAAAGTGGTGACAAGGTCTGGCTCCTCGATGTCATCGCGCCGACCCGCGATCTGGCGACTGCCGTGCTGACCAGCTTCAACCAGATCGCCAAGACCCGGTCGCTCAACATTCATCCGCTTGTGGCGCAACTGGTTGATCCCGAGGTTCTGAAAAAGCTGACGCAGGCCGGCAAGGCCGAAGGCGAAACGCCGCCGCAGGCGCTGAATTGAGGGTGTGTCGATGATATCCGAAGGCACGCCGCCGCTCCTCCAATCACGTCTACCTCTGATGGATGAGTGTGCCCGCGCCTCCTATAAATCTGATTGCACCTTTGACTTAGCCGAGGCATGCGCATGAGGTGCCGGGTTTCCATGCGCGCCTTGGCAGCTCTGGCTTTGGCAGTGACCGTGCTCTCCGGCTGCCGGGACCACAACAGCTGGCGCCAGAAGCTGATCGTCGAGGTTGAAACGCCGCAAGGTGTTGTCAGCGGGGCTTCGGTCATTCAGGTGGACTCCTGGTTCGGTCAACTCCCGGCCAGCGGCAACGAGGTGAACTACGAGGTCATCGGAGAAGCCACCATCGTCGATTTCGGCGGTGGGCGCTACCTGTTCGCGCTTCTGGGCGGCAGCGCCGAGCGTTTCTATTACGCGCTCGAAGACCGGGGCCGAAACCGGGGCAGGGATCTGGACCGGATCGCCCGCATGCAAGGAGAGTCCCGGATCCTGAAGCCCGGCAACTACCCCCTTCTGGTCACCTTCGCCGACATCAATGACCCGGCAAGCGTTCAACGCGTCGATCCCGACGATCTCGCCGCCACCTTTGGCCCCGGCTACGCGCTTTCCTCGATCACGCTTGCGATCACCGACGAGCCGGTGACCAAGGGCCGGGTGGAGGCGGTGTTGGGGTGGTTGAGTAAATACCCTGAACCATCCGTAGTGCCGCAGATCGATCCTAAGGACTTCAGTTTTGAAGCAAAGCTTCGCCACGGCGATTTTATCAGGAGATAGTCATGACCTTTTCTAATGAGTTGATGCTCGCAATCCTGGCCATGGATTCCTACAATCGCGGTTATGATGCCGGAATTGGTGACGGCCAGAACGTCGTCGATGGCGTAGATGTTGATGGTCTCGGCGAAGCAGGAAGCACCATCGGTTCTGCTGTCGTGCTGAACTTTTCGCTTCCCCAAGGTTCTCAAGCCGCCGGCTTCTACGCGGTCGCCTATCAGTGGAACGGCGAAACGGTCATCTCCTATCGCGGCACGGATGGTGGATGGGATTATCTGAAAGGCTGGCTGATTGGGGCTGGTCTAACAAGCGACTGGACACAAGCGGACGAGGCGTTGGCTTTTTATGAAGCTGTTACAGGGCAGGCTTACACGGCTGGCCCCGCTGCCAACACCATTGTGACGGGCCATTCTCTCGGAGGCGGGCTTGCCGGGCTAGTCTCGGCGCTGACCGGCACCCAGGGTTATGGGTTTGACCACATGCCCTTTGGAATTGCCGCATTGGGTGTAACGCTGACAGATAGCGTCGAAAATCCGCCGCTGGATTTCTCAAACTTCAATGCGATTGCGATAACCAACGAAATACTGGAGTCGGTTCGGGACGGCTCTGTCCAGAGCTATGCGGGCCAAGTCTTGGCTGCTATTTCTGCGATTGTCGGCCAGCCGGCCCTTGCAGCCGCCCTGCGTGAGTTGGGGGTAGCGGAATCCGAGCTTACCCAATATTTTGAATCGCTCATTCCCGACGGGCCGCTCACGAACATTGAATCACATTCGGACGTATCCAGATGGGAACTTTTGGATCGCGCAGTTCGACTGCATATGGTGGATTATCTCATCCAGTTACAGTTCGCCAATGAGAATATTCACATCTATACCCAATGGCACAATGTAGGTGCTGACTTCTTTAACGCGTATTTCGATAACGATGTGGCCGTCGCAGCCGGCGCTGAAAGCCTCGGCGGTGCCTCGTCGTTGACAGGCAAAATGGGCCGCGCCATCGCCTACTCCGCAATTGACGAAGGCACACGCGTCTTTGGCGACACCGGCATCCGGGCGATGTTTGATGATCTCAACGAGATCGGAACAGTCTTCGGCAATGAGAACCGTAATCCGTTCCTTGATGCCGAGCTTTTTCCCTTGAGTTTTGACACGACCAGCATACGGTCTCTGCTTGTCAGGATCGCGGTTCAGTATTCCGGCGCACTTGCAATCAACAAAGTCGAGCAAGCCGGTGCTGCTGCCGCGATCGACGGGTTGAGCCCTCTTGAGGGGGTCATCGGCCTTTCAGCGGACAGTGATACGTTGGCGCTGGATCTCTCATCGGTGCTGTGGCGCGATATGCTCGCTACCGGCGGCGTCTACGACAGTGCTGCGGACAAGCTGGCGGCGATCGATGCGGATCTGCTGCTGACTTATTTCTTCCAGCAGGCAACAGACCTCCAATCCAGTCTGGACTGGCTGCTGCCATTCCCGCAAATCGATCTCGCCGCGCTCGATGTTATCGCCCAGGCAGGATGGGAGGCGACGGACCGTCAGGCCATCGACCGTATACATTTGCGCACGCTTTCCGACGTGATCGATGTGACGCTGAGCGAGAGAGCATATGACGTCACGAGCGGTGGTGGTAGCAATGTCCATGTCGACATGTATGTCGGCAGCGATCAGGGCGAGACCATCACCACGACGAAGGGCAATGATCTGATCTTCTCCGCGTCGGGAGATGATGTGATCGAATTGCGCGGCGGCCGCGACTTCATCGTTGCCGGCGATGGCTCGGATGTCATTGTCGACCGGATCAACATCGACACGGAACACTCCGCCGATCCGTCGGTTACTGGCTATGATGATGTTTTTGTCGGTGGCGATATCGGTCAGGGGCTGGCCGCCTCTTTCCAGGACTGGCTACAGGGACTGACGGATACCGATATCGTACGATATTCTGCGGAAGAAGTTGCCGGAAGCGGCGAAATCGCCCCGGAAGGTGTCAAGATCACGGATCTCAAAGCCGAAACTTTCCTCGATTCCGAAGGTTTGGCGATCAGTCTTCAAAATTTGAACACCGGCACAACGGAAACCGATCTGCTGGTCGGCATCGAGAAGGTCGAGCTATCGGTTCGGCCAGACACATTCATCGTCACCGAAGACGCGCTTTCAGCTCCCATTATCGTCGACATGGGCGGCTCCGGCCGTATTGAGTCTGAACTGCAGCCCGGCGAGGTGCTCGGGCCGGACGATTTTGTCGAGAAGGTCGACGTGCTGGATTATTCCGGCCTGAACCATGGCGTGAACTTTATTTTCGGCAGCACCAGCTGGAATGGCGAAAACGGGCCGATGGACGGCATCATCCAGTTTTCCGGTATCGCCGACGAATTGGCGACAATAGCCGACTACGCGACAAATGGAGCGCTGGGTTACAATGACGCCCTGCGTGTGACCGGCGCCGACCGTATACGGCTGACCGACCACGACGATGTTGTGATCAATTCCGAGTTTGGCTCGCTGATCGAAACCGGCGACGGCAATGACAAGATCTGGTTGATGGACGGCGTCGGGATCACCGACATGTCGGATGATGACCGGCTGACCTTGGGCGGAACCTTGAACCTGATCGGCGGCCTCAAGTGGGGCGATTCCTCCGATCCCTGGGCCTGGGGTTCCTATGGCACCCGCTATGCCCTTAACGATGACGGCGATCTGATCGTCCAGAATGCGCTTTGGAAGGTTGCGCACACCAATGCCGATGGCACCATCAGCTATGATTATGCCACGACCTATATTCTCAACTGGCGCGAATCCACGCGCCCGGGTCCGGACGGGTATGGCGAGATTGGTGCAGGCGGCATTTTCCTGGCCGAGGTTCATGTTTCCAGCGTCCGCTTGATCGACATTACGCCTGAGATGGAGGGACAATACTCGTTCTTCGGTGAAGGCTTGTTCGATATTCTCGGCTTGCAGCTGAAGGTCGCGACCGGCTCTTACTGGGGCGGTCAGGACCCGCTGGTGCTGGATCTCGATGGCGATGGCATCGAATTGACATCGATTGATCACACCAAGGCCCGGCTGGACATCGACGATGATCTTTACGCCGAGCATTCCGGCTTTGTCGGTGGCGACGATGGTCTTTTGGTCCGCGATATCGATGGTGACGGGAAGATCACGGGTTCAGCCGAGATGTTCGGATCAGCGACACAATCCGGGTTTGCGGCACTCGCAGCTCTGGATGGCAACAATGACGGCGTCATCAGCGCCGCAGACAACGGGCTTGCCGATTTTGACGGCGACGGCGATGTTGATGCCGATGACGGCTTCGATGATCTGATGGTCTGGCAGGATTCCAACGAAAACCACGTCACCGATGTCGGAGAACTCCAATCGGTAAGTGCCCGTGGAATTACCTCGATTTCGCTGTCCGCGTCGGATCTTGCCACGCCCGATGTCGTCAACGGCAACAACATCCTCCGCACGGGGTCCTACACGATGTCCGACGGATCAGTGCATACGGTTGCTGATGTCGTCCTCAAGACCGAAAACCAGAACACGCGCTACACCGGTTCGCCGATTGAGGTGGCAGCGCAGGTGGAAGACCTGCCGGAACTTCGCAGTCACGGCACCGTGCTGACCCTCCGGGAAGCCATGACGAATTCCGCCGCGACCGAGGCCGCGGTTCGCGCGGCCCTGTCCGGATTTGACAATCCCAATCTCTCTGACCTGCGCGCGGCAATGCTTCCCGTGCTCGCCGCATGGGTGGAAGGTTCGCCGATCAAGATCAACGGGACAATTGTCACCGGCGCTGCCGGCATACCTGACTACGAGGACCTGATCCTTGTCCGCAGCAATAATGCGGTGATCGACTACGCCTATGAATTCGATCAGGTCTCAGGCGTGACGACCGTCCGCTTCGCCTCCGGCGTGACAGTGGTCACGGCCGCTTCCCTGTCTGGCGAGGAAGACTTCAATGCGTTGCTCGCACAACTGACGGCCGATGGCTCGGGTGCGACCGTGAATGTGGGGCAGGGGACACTTGACGGCGTATCAGCTGACTACATCGAATATATTGATGGCGGCACGAACCTGCGCATCTACAACTATTCGCAGGCTTCCTGGTCGGGCTGGCTGGATCAGACAAATGGCGTAGTCACTGCGACAACCACTTTTGATCAGCTGATCCACGACGAGCTGTCGTTCTATGATCGCTATTTGGGGGAATCTTTCGACGGATTTTTCCTGGCGCCTGTCTCCTCCGCCGACGCGATCGACGCACTGGACAAGTTCACGGAAAAGTTTGAAGGCATACTCGACCTGCTCGCGGTCCGCTTTGCCGTCCAGGCCGGTCCGCTGTCGGGCTATTTCACGGATGTCAGCTATGATGTCGTGTCCGACAATTTCGGCACGGCAGGCGATTCACTGCTTGGCTCCACTTTTGAGGCATTGCTGACAGAGGCTGAACAGTCCGCAGATCCTGTTGCCTGGCTTGCCGAATGGAAGCCGTTCTTCGACGTGGTGCTGGCGGATTATTATCTCCCGAACACCGGATTGCTCAACTCATACAGCTTCATGGTTCAGAACATCCTGCACGCTGTTGAAGCCGTGGGCGGTACCGTCACAGTCGAAGATTTTGCACGTGTTTTTGACGTTCCTGACGATCTCATCATCAATGGATCGGGAGTTGTGTCCGGCACAAGTCAGGAAGACATCATCCTGATTGACGGTGATGAGACGCGCGCGGTTGGTGGGAACAATTCCGACAGTTACGTGGTTGGAGCCAGCTTCGGCAATGTCGAAATCTATGATGACGATGCAATCGCCTATCATTACAGAGATATCCTGCGGTTCTCGGCTCACAATTCCGATGACATTTACGCCACGCGCTCCGGTGAGGATTTGTTGCTCACCGACATTTTGAGTGGTGCAACGATTACCATCACCAAGCAATTCGAAGGCCGCTGGCCCGGGCCGACCATCGGAGACGCTTCTCCTGATTACGGGATCGATGAGATCACGTTCGCCGATGGCACGGCATGGACAAGAATTGAGATCGCAGAAGCGGTTTCCCACGTTGATCCTGGCTCAACGCATCTTGTTGGTTCGCAAGATATCGACGTGCTCGAGGGGGGCGCGGGCGACGATATCCTCGAAGGCCGTGGCGACACCGATATCTATCGGTTCGGTACTGGCGACGGCCATGACCGGATCATTGATCTTGAGGACAATGCGTTTCGCAACGATCAGGACATGCTGCAGTTCATCCGCGGTATCGACATCGGCGACATCGTCTTCAGCCGCGATGGCGCTTCCAACGATCTGACCATCGGTTTTGCCGGCAACTCTCTTGATTCAGTAACCATCGAGGGACAATTCGCCGCCACCTACACTGGCGTCTACGGGACCTGGTATCAAAACCGGATCGATCTTTTTGCATTCGATGACGGGACCATGTTGACCAGTGACCAGATCGCCTATCTGGTCCTTCAAACCTACTCCACCGATGGAGACGATCAGCTTTATGGGATGAACCGCCAGGATACCCTGAATGCGGGAAAGGGCGATGACTACGTCTCGGGTGGCAATCAGGAAGATCTCTACATCTATCAGGTTGGTGATGGGCACGATGTTCTTCAGGATCAGAACACCAATATCCTTTCGGGCATGTCCGATACACTCCGCTTTGGACAGGGTATCACCGCCTCCGATTTCGTTTTCAGTCGCATCGAGGATAATCACAACTCGGTCAAGATCAGTTTTGCCGGCTTCGACGGCAGTGTCACACTTAAAAGCCAGTTCGGGTACGCTGCGTCCGGGGTTTATGGAGATATCTTCTTCGATCGCATCGAAACCATCGAATTTGCATCGGGGGAAGCGTCGATAGGCTGGTCGGAACTGGCCCAGTTGGTATTGGCAAGTGCAGCGACCAGTGGTGACGACATCATCACCGGATTTGACATTGATGATGTGCTGGATGGAGGAGCAGGCAACGACATCTTCTACGGTTACAACGGAAATGACAGTTACATCTGGGGTGCTGGCTACGGTAATGACACAATTGATGAGCGCGGTTTGGGTGCTCTCAATGGTGGCGACCATGATGCAATAATCTTTACAGGGACCGTTACCGAGAATGACATTCGGTTGGTCCGCTCGATCGTAGATGGGGAGTTGCAGGATCGTGACCTCATCGTTGAACTCAATTCGACAGGCGAATACCTCACGATCCTCAATCAGTTCGATTACAATCCGATCAATTATCGACCCAGCCAAGTAGATGAATTCCACTTCACTGATGGCACGATTTGGACAGCCAGTGATATTCGCTCGAACTATCTGGCCAGTCAGAAAACGTCGGGCGCCGACACCGTCTTCGGTTTCTGGACCAATGATCGTCTCGACGGGGGCGCAGGAGATGATTATCTGGATGGCGGCGATGGTGCCGATACTTATGTCTTCGGCTACGGTTATGGCCATGACGTCATTTACGAGACAATGGGTATTGTCACCTATCCAGAAGATGACTGGGTTGAATTTGGAGCAGGGATTTCAATCGAAGACATCTACTATGAGCGCATCGGAACTCGTGATCTGAAGATAACCCTGGTTTCCTCCGGCGAAACTCTGCTCATCCGGGACGAGTTCTATCGAGGTGTTTTTGATCAAACAGACGTTGAGGAATTCCATTTCGAAGACGGAACTGTGCTCACCAAAGAGCAAATCGTCGAAAACCTTATCGCCCGGCAAATCTCTGAAAATGATGATGTGGTCGTGGGCTTTGATCATCAAGACGTTATTGACGCTGGCGCTGGTGACGACATGGTATCCGCCGGTCGCGGAGGCGATGTTGTGGCTTTGGGGCTAGGCAATGACACAATTGATGGCCAAACTGGAGACGATACCTATGTCTACGCCCGGGGAGACGGCCATGATACGATCATCGACGGTGATTGGAGTGGAACTCAGGATCGCCTCGTGTTCACAGATGTCAACTCAGACGAAGTTTCGATCGATTATTCCGGCGAAAACACTTGGGCTGACCTGATAATCACTATCCCTGAGACGGGATCGGATCCGGCGAGCGCAGGCAGCGTGACCGTGCAAGCCACGCTTGCCGATTACCTCGAAAAGGGTGTGGAATTCATAGAATTCGCCGACGGCGTGACTTGGGACATGGCCACTGTGAGGGCGCTTTTGCTTGAGCAGCAGGTTACCGATGGCGATGATACGATCAACGGATTTCGAGCGGCCGACGACATGTCGGGAGGGAAAGGAAATGATACCCTCGCCGGACAGCAGTGGAGTGACACTTACCGTTACGCCCGTGGCGACGGCCATGATATAATTATCGACGGTGATTGGAGTGGAAATCAGGATCGCCTCGTGTTCACCGATATCGACTCGGATGAGGTTTCGCTTGATTACTCTGGCGAAAACACTTGGGCAGACCTGATAATCACTATCCCTGAGACGGGATCGGATCCGGCGAGCGCAGGCAGCGTGACGGTGCAAGCCACGCTAGCTGACTATATAGAAAAGGGTGTAGAGTTCATAGAATTCGCCGATGGCGTGACTTGGGACATGGCCACTGTGAGGGCGCTTTTGCTTGAGCAGCAGGTTACCGATGGCGATGATACGATCAACGGATTTCGAGCAGCCGATGATATGCGGGGAGGGAAAGGAGATGATACCCTCGCCGGACAGCAGTGGAGTGACACTTACCGTTACGCCCGTGGCGACGGCCACGACACAATTATCGAAGGTGATTGGAGCGGAGTGGAAGATCGTCTCGTGTTCACAGATATCAATGCGAATGAAGTCACCCTGACCCGTGATGGTAGCGATATTCAGATCCTGATAACTGAAAGCACGCAAGGCGCCAATGATGCTGGATCTGTGACCCTCCTATCCTCATTCAATACGACTGTTGAGAGAGGAGTGGAAATCATTGAATTTGCGGACGGGACTTCTTGGAACCACGATTATTTGCGCGCCTTTTTCCTGTCTGTTCAGTATTCGGATGGCGATGACACAATTGCGGGTTTTAGTGGTGAAGACACATTGGTCGGTGGACTCGGTAACGATGCGCTGAATGGCGCCGGTTCGAATGATACCTACATTTATTTCCGCGGAGACGGAAATGACACGATCACCGAAGACAATTGGAACGGCACGGCGGACCGTCTCCTATTTGCAGATATCAATGCAAATGAGGTCACTCTTATTCGAGATGGAAGCGACATTTTGATTTCCATTGCCAGCAGCGCATCAGGTGCCGGCGACGCAGGTTCAGTGCGGCTTCTTTCCTCGTTAGACATGCCGGTCAATCGAGGGGTGGAGTTGGTGGAATTCGCGGACGGGACTTTGTGGGATCCAGATTATATGCGCGATTTCTTCTTATCCGTTCAGTCTACCGACGGTGATGATACAATAACTGGATTCCGCGTTGAAGACACATTGATCGGTGGACTCGGCAACGATGCGCTGAATGGCGGCAGTTCGAATGATACCTACGTTTATTCACGCGGTGATGGACATGACACGATCACCGAAGATAATTGGAGCGGCACGGCTGACCGTCTCCTATTTACGGATATCAATCCTTCTGATGTGTCCCTGACCAGTAATGGTTCAGATCTGTTGATTACAATCACTGAATCGACACCAGGAGCAGGTGATGATGGATCAATTACAATTCTTTCCACAATTGCTGACTATGTAAACAGGGGTGTGGAGAGCATTGTTTTTGCAGACGGAACCGTTTGGGACCGAAACTACTATGCTAATGAGGAAAATCAATCCGAGGCGTTGCCGATCACTGGTACGTCGGGCGATGACACACTCACCGGGACCAATGGTGATGACACGTTTGTCGGCGGTCTTGGCGACGACATCATCATGTCGGCGAATGCTAGAGGAAGCTCAAACAACGGCGCCTCTAATGGTAATGATACCTACATTTACAACCGCGGAGACGGTGACGATATCTATTTTGATGGTTCACACTCTAACGTTGAACATGATGTACTTGTTCTGACGGACATCAATTCAAATGACGTCGAGTTGTCGAGTTCCAATTATGATCTGATAATTCGCGACACCGTATCCGGCAGTACTCTTATAAACGAAGGTTTTTTATGGAGTTGGGCTACAAAAGGCCAAGGTATAGATGAAATTCGGTTTGCGGATGGCGTTTCCTTTGACCGAACTGAAATGCGGGACAATGCCTGGGTTCGTGGCACGAGCGGATCAGAAACATTGCAGCAATATGGTGCCGTTGATTCCGTGTTTTTCGGCGATACCGGCGATGATCTGATAATGTCTGCGCAAAACAGAGGGAGTTCCAATAACGGAGCGAACACAGGAAACGATCTGTTTATTTACCGCCTTGGGGACGGGAATGACATCATCTTTGATGGCTCGCATTCCAGCAGTGAAGTGGATCGGCTCCAACTGTCCGGGATTAATCCGGATGATATTTCTCTATCGGTCAGCGGATATGATCTGCATATCTCGATCCTGCCAACCGGTGAGCAAGTAATTGATGAGGGTGCGTTCTGGAGTCGCACTTCGAAAGGTCAAGGTATCGACGTTTTCGAATTCGAGAATGGGACGATTTGGGATCGGGCAACGATAACGGCCATGGCTGAGGCCGTTCAGGGGACGTCTGGCGATGACGAGCTTACCGGCACATCCGGCAATGACACTATCCGTGGCCTTGCTGGCAGCGATCTCCTTATTGGTGGCGGCGGTAATGACACCTTACTCGGTGGAGACGGCAACGACACACTCAATGGCGGCGCTGGCGACGATGTGCTCGCTGGCGGAGGCGGCTCCTACAATCAGGTTGACTATGAAGGCAATCACAACGACTTCAGCTTCGTCCGCAATTTGGACACAAGTGTGACTGTTACCAGCGCAGCTTGGGGAACGGACACGCTCACCGACATCAACGGCGTCTGGTTTGTGGGCGAAGCCAAGTGGTATGATCTCGATAACTTGATCGATTACGACAGTTTCGACACTCTGGATACTGGCACGGCTGGCGATGACTATTTGACTGGCACAGCGGGCAATGATGCGATCCTGGGCGGCGATGGCGATGACACGCTCTATGGCGGAGCAGGCGATGACTTGCTTGACGGCCAAGGCGGCACTTACAATCAGGCCGATTATGATGGCGCTGCATCCGACTACACCTTCACGCGCAACGCCGATGACAGCATCACTGTCAGCCATGCGCTCTACGGTACCGATACGCTTAAGAACATTGACGGTGTCTGGTTCTACGGCGAAAGCGCCTGGTACGATCTGGGCACACTCGCACCCGATCCAAACACCTATGTTGGGACCGGCAACTCGGGCTATTTTGGTGGAACGACCGGGGACGACACCATCATCTTCACCGGCGGCACCGGGAACTATGTCAGTGCCGATGCCGGCAATGACATCATCGTGTTTTCAGGTAACGTCGCAGACTACAACATCCTCGGCCAGGGCGACCATTTCACCATCGCAAACGGGACGGGTACCGATGCGATCCAGTTCACCGAGGTGGAGTATATCAGCTTCAGTGACGCCGGGCCGGTGTCACTCGCCGATATCGTCGCCAACTCCACCTACAGCTCCGGCGACACCTGGTTCGATCCGGAGCCGATTGGTGGTTTGATTTAAGTTGTGCGAAACCAGCCGGGATTTCTCTGCAGATCCCGGCCGGTTCATTGCTACAGGTAGGTGCGCTCGCAAGACCCAGATGAAGCAAGTTTGGCACCCGCGCCGACCGATCCATTGTCGGGATCAGTCTTTTGGAACCAGAATTGTTTGCTTCCCTAGCCAGAAGGCCCACAAGTGACACATCCTAAGGTTCCCCGCCTCCAGAGTATCGCCAGGCGTGCCTTGGTCGATATCGGCGTCTTCTCGCTGCTCATCAACCTGCTGATGATGGCGATGCCGCTTTACCTGCTGCAGGTCTATGACCGGGTCTTGCCGTCCGCCAGCATCGAAACGCTGGTCTATCTGAGCCTGATCGCAATCGGCGCATTGGTGTTCCTCGGACTGATGGAGGTCATCCGCTCGCTCTATGCGCAACGCGTGGCGGCTGGTTTTGACCGGACTCTGGCTTCGACCCTGTTCGGCTCCATTTTGTCGTCAAAGGCCGCCGGCAGCGGCGATATCCAGCCCTTGCGCGATCTTGGTTCGGTGCGCGGCTTCATCGCCTCGAAAAGACTGACGGCCCTATTCGATTTGCCCTTTGCGCCCTTGTTCGTCGCGTTGCTTTACCTCGTCCATCCTGCCTTGTTCTGGATCACCCTGGCTGGCGTTCTGATCATGTTCGCGCTGTTGTTCATCAACCTGGCTGCGGAGCAAAGCAGCGGGCGGCAAGCGGCCGAGTTGACGGCTAAAGCGCAGCTCTCGGCCCAGTCCTTTGCCCGCAATGCCGACAGCCTGCGTGCGATGGGCATGGAAGCCAACGCGACCGAGCACTGGGGCGCCAGATATGCGACGAGCCTGCGCCAGCAGGCGCGTTCAGCCACAATCAATTCTGCTTTCAGCGGCCTGTCGCGCTCGGTCAGGATGTTGTTGCAACTGGCGATCCTCGGAGTTGGCGCCTGGCTGGTTCTGGGCAACGAGATGACTGCGGGTATGATATTCGCTTCCTCGATCATCTCCGGCCGGGCGCTGCAGCCGATTGATCAGTTGATTGGCGGCTGGCGGCAGATTGCCGAGGCTCGCAAGGCATGGGGGCGTATCGGGCTAGTTGCCAAGGCCATACGGGATGCACGATCGATCAAGACGGAACTTCCGGAGCCCCTGGGAGCGATTGCGGTTCGCGACCTTGTCGTTGCCCGCCCAGCGGCCGAGCCCGGCGCGGAACCTATCCTCAAACGCCTGAGTTTCGACATCAGGGCCGGCGAGGCAATCGCTCTGATCGGTCCGAGCCGGGCGGGCAAAACCACACTGGCCCGATGCCTGACAGGCGCCATCGCCCCGAGCGGCGGAAGTGTCAGCATCGATGGTGCCGAACTCAAGACCTGGAATGAGAGCCAGCGCGGTTCGTTGTTTGGCTATCTGCCGCAGGATGTCCAGCTATTGCCGGGAACGATTGCTCAGAACATTTCCCGGTTTGATCCCAATCCTGAAGATCAGGCAATTGTCTCTGCCGCCCAGCGCGCCCATGCGCATGAGCTGGTGTTGTTGCAAAGTGACGGATACCAGACCGAGATTGGTTCTGGAGGCAACGGGTTGTCCGGCGGTGAACGGCAGAGAATTGGCCTGGCGCGCGCCTTCTATGGCAATCCAAAGATCCTTGTTCTCGACGAACCCAACGCCAACCTTGACGCGGCCGGCGAAGAAGCGCTGGCTCAGGCCTTGGCTGACGCCCGTGCTGCGTCGACCACGGTGATTATTGTCACCCATCGTCTTTCGATAGCGGCGAAATGCGACCGGGTAATGATGCTCAAAGATGGCGCGATCGCTGCATTCGGTCCAAGTCAGGACGTGCTGGCGACGATGACAGCAAATCGTCCGGCTGGGTCTTCTCCTGCAAACAAAGCTGCATCCCTTGCAACAGGTCCCGGCTTCAGCATGGCCTCGCAATGGCGCAAACCCGGTGGATAGGTCCGACAGCAATGGTTGATACAGGTTTTGCATGGGAGCGCGGGATCGCTTCAAATCCCAATAGAATTGGATGGGCGGGCTATTTGGCGATCACCTTGCTGGTGGGAACTTTTGGTGCGTGGGCCGCTCTTGCGCCTCTCTCGGGAGCAGCCCTTGCGCCGGGAGTGATTGCTGCGGCGGGCCGCAACATCATGATCCAGCATCTGGAAGGCGGGATCATCCAGGAGATACTTGTGACCGAAGGCGATCGGGTGAAGGCCGGCCAGGCGCTGGTGATCCTTGATCCGACCGAAGCCGAAACCCAGCTCAACCGCCTGACCACGCAGCTGGTGACCAACCAAGCGATGATGGCACGACTGACCGCAGAACGGGATGGTGCGCTGTCGATAGCGGGACCCGCTCAGGACGATACGGTCAGTAGCGAGACGTTGGAAATCTTCCAGGAGCAGAACAAGGAGTTTGAGGCTCGGTTGTTGCGCTACACATCGGAGCGCGAAATCCTGCTCCAGCGGGTTGCGGCACTTGATGACGCGCGAACCGGGCTTAAATCCCAGCAGGAAGCGATCGCCGAGCAGCTCAGCATCGTATCGGATGAACTTGCGGCCAAGAAGACCTTGGTGGATCAGGGGCTGACCAACCGGTTTGAATACACCCAGATCCTGCGCAATCGTGCTGACTTGATCGGTCAGCGCGGCGTTGTCGCCTCTGAGGTTGCAACCGCGATCACCCAGCGCATAGAGGCGCTTGAGCAACTGGAGCGCCTTGCAACCCAGCGCGTCGAGGAGGCTGTCACAAGGCTGAACGAGGTCCGGACTTCATTGGCCGACCTTGAGGACCAGTTGATAGCCGCGCGTCGGGTAGTGGAGCGCACTGTCATTAGAGCGCCGGTAGACGGGATCGTCGTCTCATCGGTCTACAATTCGACAGGAAGTGTGGTTGCACCGGGAGGAGAGATGCTGGAAATCCTTCCCACTACCAAGAAGGTGATTGTCGAGGCCCGGCTTAACCCGCAAGATATCGATATCGTCAAAGTCGGGCAGGCCGCCAGGCTCAGATTGTCCGCGCTCAATATGCGGCTGACCCCGGAAGTGGAAGGGGAGGTCATTCATCTTTCCGCCGATCGCCTGGTCGACGAGGTTACGCAGGAACCATATTACCGTGCCCGCATCGGCATTACAGATGACCTTCCAGCCTCGGTGGCCGTCGAGCAGCTCTATCCGGGCATGCCGGTAGAGGCATTCATTGAAACCGGTGATCGCACATTCTTCGAGTACCTCGCTCGACCAATTCTTGATTCTTTCAGTCGAGCATTTGTCGCGGATTAAGGAATTCAGGGGGGAGCGTCCCCCTGAAAAGCTTTGCCCCTTGACTGTTCTGGCTTTGGCGATGGGAGGAAAGGGGCGTTTGATTGCACCCCTCCGCATGTCCGTGTGTTGATAGAAGTAGACAGCCGTCGACTTTGAAAGCACGGAAGAAAGCCAGTCCAGTTACGATAACTGGAAATTATGGTGACGGACGATCTCCCTTCCGCAAGGCAGTTTCGACAACAGATAACGCTTTTTCGGGGACACTCTGCCGCGGTTGTTTACGGATTTGCACCAGCCGGGCAATTCACACAGATTTGGTACGACCAGTGGCGCAGTTCTGTAATTTCGTCATATGGCTATGCGCTCGAGGAATTGGGCCTACATCCCTATTTCGTCGACGCAGCAGCTTTCGCTCGCCAGGCTCTGGATGGCTCCCTTCCGAAAGTGATTTGCGCATTCAATTTGAACGCCGGCATAACTCCAATCCATCACTGGAGCATGGTTCCATCGGTGGCTAGTTGGTGCGGGATCAAACCGTTCCCATCCGAGGCGGATGTTCTCATCGTTAGCGAACGAAAGGACACTGCCAGCCTCATAGCGCGAGAATGCGGTTTAGCCGTCCCGAAGAACTTTCAAAAAGATGAACTGCTCTCGCTCAACCCCCTTACACCGGTAATGATCAAGCCGCGCGACCTGGGCGGAAGTGTCGGACTGAAACGCTCAACGGCCGGAGAGCTGGCTGCAGATAAAGCCATACAGCCTACAGATGTCCTTCAAGAATTTGTTCGCGGTTTCGATTTGACAATTCCTGTGGTGTGGCAGCCAGAGGTGGCTCGGGAAAACTGCACAGCAGGGATAAGTGGAATTTCTGCCTGAGTTTGGCTTAGATGCCGGAAACAGG
>NZ_JBBMQQ010000006.1:0-253644 GCF_038900095.1 Hoeflea sp. AS16
AGTCCGGCATCGACTACACCGCAACCGCTTCGGTCGGCGACACCGTGAAGGCAGAGCGTTTCGAGCGTTCGCTGGAATTGTTCAACCGCTAAGACCATGACGACAGGATGAAGCCGGGTCCCTCCCGACCGGCTTCATTCGCTCTGACCTCCAGTCAAGAGCGTCCCTCAAAAAGCTCCGACCGAAAGGCCGGGGCTTTTTTGTATGCGGGTGCCCGCGGGGGCATTCCCGGTTCAGCGGCGGTAGGTGTTGCCGTCGGCGTCGAACAGATGAAGCTTGGCCTTGTCTGCGGTGAAGCGCAGCTTGTCGCCACGCTTGACCTGCTGGTGCCCCGGCATCTTGGCGATGATCGGTTCGTCCTCGGTCAGGTCGTCGACATAGATCAGCGTGACTTCGCCCAGTGCCTCGACAATCGATGCCGTTCCCTCGAACAGGAAATCATCGCCCGTGGTCGCGACCAGATCCTCGGGCCGGACGCCAAAGGAGGCCTTCTTGCCCTTGTCCGCGTCCGGGACCGCGATGCCGGTGTCGACCGATTTGCCATTGGCAAACGAGATGCTGGCACTTGCGCCGGCCTTTTCGATCGTGCCGGGGATGATGTTCATTGCCGGGGAGCCGATGAACTGCGCCACGAACAGGTTTTGCGGCCGGTCGTAGAGCTCCATCGGCGGGCCGACCTGCTCGATGACGCCTTTCGACAGGACCACGATGCGGTCGGCAAGGGTCATCGCCTCGACCTGGTCATGGGTGACATAGATCATCGTGGTTTCGGGCATGGACTCGTTGAGCTTGGCGATCTCGATGCGGGTCGCCACACGCAGGGCAGCGTCGAGATTGGAGAGCGGCTCATCGAACAGGAAGACCTTGGGATCGCGGCAGATGGCGCGGCCGATGGCGACGCGCTGCCTTTGCCCGCCCGAGAGCGCCTTGGGCAGCCGGTCAAGATAATCTTCAAGCTGCAGGATCTCCGCCGCGGAGCGGACCCGGCGGTCGATCTCCTCGTTGCTTTGGCCGGCAATGCGCAGGCCAAAGGCCATGTTGTCGTAGACGGTCATGTGCGGATAGAGCGCGTAGGACTGGAACACCATGGCGATGCCGCGCTTGGAGGGCGGGACATCGTTGACCACCATGCCGTCGATTTCCAGCGTTCCTTCGGTGATTTCCTCCAGCCCGGCAATCATGCGCAGCAGGGTGGACTTGCCGCAACCCGACGGGCCGACGAAGACGATGAACTCGCCCTGCTCGATTTCGAGGTCGACACCGTGAATGACCTTGACGGCACCGTAGGATTTCTTGAGCCCTTTAAGTTTCAAGCCGGCCATATTTTCTCCTCCCCATCACGCCTGACACGGTTTCATCCAAGCTTGGCGAAAAATGCATCGTAAGGTGATATTTCTATTGTATCGGGACGCAAAAATCCCGAGAAACCGTGACCATCCAGCAATTCGAGTTCGCCTTGCGGACGCGCGATGACTTGCGTTTCCTCGCTCAGATTGAAAGCGCAGAAGATTGCCTCATTGCCGTGACGGCGGATCATCGCGAGCACATCGTCGCCGGAATCAACGAATTCGAGAGTGCCTTTGACAAGCGCCGGGTGCGACTTGCGGAAAGCCACCAGCCGCCGGTAATGGTTGAGCATGGAGGCCTGGACATTGTCCTGCTCATCGACTGCCAGATGGCGGTGTTCGGGAGGAATCGGCAGCCAGGGCTGGCCGTTGGTGAAGCCGGCGGACTGTTCATGCCCGGACCAGACCATCGGCGTGCGGCATCCGTCACGGCCCTTGAAATCGGGCCAGAACTGGATGCCATAGGGATCCTGCAGGTCCTCGAAAGCCAGCTCGGCTTCGGTCAGCCCCAGTTCCTCGCCCTGATAGAGGCAGACAGACCCTCTGAGCGACATGATCAGGCCGGCGAGCAGCCGCAGGTAGTGCTCGCGGTCATTGACCTTGTCGCCCCAGCGGGTGGCGTGGCGGACGACATCATGGTTGGAAAAGGCCCAGCAGGCCCAGCCTTCAGGTGCTGCGGTCATGAAGTCCGTCATCACTGTGCGCACGCGGGAAACGGTCAGCGGTGTGCTGGACAGGAACTCGAAGGCATAGCACATGTGCATCTTGTCGCCGCCGGAAGTGTAGTCGGCGACGATCTGCAGCCCGATCTGCGCATCACCAACCTCGCCCACCGCCGTGGTGCCCGGATACTCGTCGAGCAGGGCGCGGAACCGCTTGAGAAACTCGAGGTTTTCCGGTCGGTTCTTGTCATAGACATGGAGCTGGTGGTTGTAGGGATTGACCGCCGGCGCGATGGAATCGTTGCGCAGCTCCTTGGCCAGCGGCGGGTTGTCGCGCAATTGCTCGTCGTGGAAGTAGAAATTGATGGTGTCGAGCCGGAAACCATCGACACCGCGATCAAGCCAGAAGCGCACGACATCGAGCAATGCTGCCCGGACTTCCTCGTTGTGGAAGTTCAGGTCAGGCTGCGAGGTGAGGAAATTGTGCAGGTAATACTGCTCGCGCTTGCCATCCCACTGCCAGGCCGAGCCGCCAAAGATCGACAGCCAGTTGTTGGGCGGGGTGCCATCGGGCTTGGGCTCGGCCCAGACATACCAGTCGGCCTTCGGGTTGGTGCGGTCCATCCGGCTTTCGACGAACCAGGGATGCTGGTCGGAGGAATGAGAGAGTACCAGATCGATGATGATGCGAATGCCGTGATCGTGCGCCACCCTGACCAGGTGATCGAAGTCACCAAGGGTGCCGAACATCGGATCGACATTGGTATAATCCGAGACGTCGTAGCCGAAATCCTTCATCGGCGAGGTGAAGAACGGCGAGATCCAGATGGCGTCGACACCGAGCGAGGCGATGTAGCCGATCCGTTCGGCGATGCCGATCAGATCGCCGATGCCGTCGCCGCTGGTATCCTGATAGGAGCGCGGGTAGACCTGATAGATCACGCCGCCGCGCCACCAGTCGGCATCAGGAACCAGCTCGGTGCCGGTTTGCAGCCGCTTGCCGGCAAGAGTCATGGTTTTCATAAAAGCCTCGTTACTTCACGGACCCGGCCAGAAGGCCGCGCACGAGATATTTCTGCATGGCGAAGAAGACCACCAGCGGCACCGCGATCGACACGAACGCCGAGGTGGCCAGGATCTCCCAGTTGCCGCCGCGGGTGCCGAGCAGTTCGACGATCTGCTTGGTCATGACCGTGGTCTCGCCGGTTGAATCGATGAGGAAGACCAGCGCCACCAGCAGATCGTTCCAGGTCCAGAGAAACTGGAAGATGGCAAACGAAGCCAGCGCCGGAAATGACAGCGGCAGGATGATCTTGACGAAAATCTGGAAATCGGTGGCGCCGTCGACACGGGCATTCTCGATGATGTCGCGCGGCAGGCCGACCATGTAGTTGCGCAACAGGTAGATCGCCAGCGGCAGGCCGAAGCCGGTGTGGGCGAGCCAGACACCGAGATAGCCCTTGCCGATGCCGATGTCATTGTGCAGCCGCAACAGCGGGATCAGCGCCAGCTGCAACGGCACCACCAGCAGGCCGACGACGGCTGCAATCAGCAGCGAACGGCCGGGAAAGCGCATCCAGGCCAGCGCATAGGCGGCAAAGGCGGCGATGACGATCGGGATGATGGTGGCCGGGATGGTGACGGTCAAGGTGTTGAAAAAGGCCTTGGCCATGCCTTCGCGATTGTTCGGGTCGAACAGCACGAAGCGGTAGTTCTCAAGGGTGAATTCGGGCGGACGGGTGGCCGTGGTGAAGACCCGCGGCAGCCGGTTGTCGCCGAAACTCTCGGGCGCGGAAAGGCGGAATGCCCCGTCGGTGGCGACCGTCAGGGTTTCGCCGTTGCCCAGATCGACCACCTGGTCCGGCTCATAGGCTTCGGGCGCACGCGAACTGGTGCCCCAGCGGCTGATGGTAACCTTGTCGCTTTCAAACAGATTGCCGGAAATGACGAACGCGCCGTCGATCTCTTTCTCGACACCGGCGATGCGGATTGCCGGCGCCTGGCGTTCCTGGGTGAACAGGGCTTTCCACCAGCCGGTGTTGGCGATCTGGTCGGCGGTTCGGAAAGAGGAAACGAACAGACCGACGGTGGGGAACATCCAGAGCGCGACCAAGAGCACGACCGAGATGTGAACGGCCCAGACGAGAGGTGACTTTTTCGATGATGTCGAGCGCATCGCCATCTCCCTCAGCGCATTTCTTTGCGGGCGTTGTAGACATTCCAGACCAGAATCGGGGTGACCAGCAGCATTATCACCATGGCGCTGGCGGAGCCGACACCCCAGTCATTGGCGCGGAACAGCTTGTCATACATGTAGTTGGCCAGAACCTGGGTTTCCCATTGGCCGTTGGTCATGGCGAAGACGATGTCGAACACCTTGAGCACGACGATGGTGATGGTGGTCCAGACCACGACGATGGTGCTCATGATCTGCGGCACCTTGATCTTGAAGAAGATCTGGAACGGATTGGCGCCGTCGATGACAGCCGCCTCGATGGTTTCCTCCGGGATTCCGCGCAGCGCCGCCGACAGGATGACCATGGCAAAGCCGGTCTGGATCCAGACCAGCACCACCATCAGGAAGATCGAATTCCAGAACGGGATGGTGAGCCAGGTCTGCGGTTCGCCGTAAGGCAGCCGTGCGGGGACGAGCGAAACAATCGCATCCAGCGAGAGCCAGATCATCCAGGCGGCTGCGATTGCGGCGAACGCCCTGAGAACGAACGCCCACCAATGCGACTTGCCATGGCCCTTTTCGCGACCGAGTACAGGGCGCAGGGTCCGGTAGATGGTGAAAGCCATCAGGGCAGCAAAGAGCGCAACCAGCAGCACCGGAACGATCTTGAGGAACAGGATGGAGAAGGCGCCGCCGTCAAAACTCAGCCACACCGCATTGAGAACGCCGATCTGGTCCTGATCGGCGGGCCGTGTGTCGTAGACCAGTTTCCAGATCACCGCCGCGCCGACAAAGGAGATCGCCATCGGCATGAAGATCAGCGACTTGGCGATACCGCCCCAGGAGATACGGTCGGTCAGCTGGGCGGCGAGCAAGCCGAAACCGGTCGAGAACGCAGGCACGATGATCAGCCAGAGCATGTTGTTGTGCATGGCTTCCCAGAACTTCGGCTCCTGGAACATCTGGCGATAATTGGCAAACCCGACGAAAGCGCCGCCGGCGTCACGGTCGGTCAGCGACAGCCAGAGGGTGGCGAAGACGGGATAGGCGAGATAGAGCCCGAGGGCGAAGAGGGCCGGAAACAGGAACAGCCAGGGCCGGATCTGATTGGCGCGGTTGATGTTGCGCCCGGCATTTTCGCCCTTCGCAGGAAAGAGAACCTTGTCGAGGAACTGGTTGGAAAAATAGAAGTAACCCACGCATCCGCCAACGCCGACGATGATGGTGATCAAGCCCTGAAGTGCCGGATGCATTCCCTTTTCCCCCAAAAGGCAGTTGCCAAGGCAGGCCCCGGAGTGATGCCGGGGCCTGCCGATTTGCTATCGCAAAGCCGTTACTTCAGCGCGTCCCAGGACTTCTGGATTTCCGAAGCCACTTCTTCTGCCGGTTTGCCGCCGGCATAATCGACCATGCCGGTCCAGAACGACCCGGCGCCAACGCCGCCCGGCATCAGGTCGGACCCGTCGAAGCGGAAGGTTGTGGCGCCCAAGAGAATGTCATTCATCTTCTTGAGAGTCGGATCGCCGAACACGTCGGTGTTCACAGCCTTGTAGGGGGTCAGGAAGCCCTTCTGCGCCATCCAGATTTCATGCGCGATCGGCGACTGCAGGAACTTGATCAGCGCCTGTGCACCGGGGCTGTCCTTGGTGATTGCCCAGACGGTGCCTGCGCCCAGAACCGGTTTGCCGAGATCCTTGCTTTCATAGGCAGGCATGTAGAAGAAATCAGCATCGGTGCCGACCTTGGTGCCTTCCGGGAAGAAGGCCGGGATGAAGGAGGCCTGATGGTGCATGTAGCACTGCGGCGGCGACGAGAAGAGACCCTTGGGGCTGTCGCGGAAATCGGTTGTGGCAACCGCGCCCGCGCCACCGGCAACGAACTTGTCGTTACGGGCGAACCAGCCGAATTCCTCGATCGCGCCAATGACGGCAGGATCGGTGAACTTGACCTCGTTGGAGACCCACTTGTCATAGACTTCGGGCGCCTGGGTGCGCAGCATCATGTCCTCGACCCAGTCGGTGGCCGGCCATCCGGTGGCGCCGCCTGATCCCAGGCCGATGCACCAGGGCGTGCCGCCGTCGGCGACGATCTGCTCGGTCAAGGCCTTGAGCTCTTCCATCGACTGCGGGACTTCGTAACCGGCATCCTCGAAGTTTTCCGGGATGTACCAGACCAGCGACTTCACATCGACCTTGTAGAAGAAACCGTAGAGATCCTTGGAGCCGTCCTTGCCGGCATAGGTGCCCAGATCAACCCAGGACTGGCCGGCGGCGTAGTTTTCCTTGACCCAGTCGCCCGTGCCTTCCGGCAGCGGCGACAGGAAGCCGCGCTTGGCCATATCGGCGGCAAGACCCGGCTGCGGGAAGACCGCGATGTTGGGCGCGGAACCGGCTTCGGCATCGATGACGATCTGCTGCTCGAAGCTGTCGGAACCGACATATTTGACGTCGGCGCCGGTGGCCTCGGCGAAATAGGCCAGAACGGCTTCGGCGTTTTCCTGGTCCGGTCCAAGCCACGGCCCGAAGACGGTGACTTCCTCGCCGTTGAGCTGCGTGGCTTTCAGCGCTTCGTAGCTCTCCCAGTTGAAATTGCCTTCACCCGGCGTGAACTTGAGATCGGCAGCATGGGCCGCTCCCAAGGTCAGCGCGACGGCTGCGGCGCTCATCATAAGCAGTTTTTTCATCGAATTCTTCCTCCTGGCCGACGCTGGCCACTCACGTGAAGCTGAACTAGGTCTCGGAGCCGGCGCCATGACTTTTCCAAAGCGCTTTGGCTTGCCTTCAGAGGATTACGAGTGCCTGCTTGAGTCAAGCTGAAATTTGCAATCCCTGCTTGAATTCGGGTCCGGCCTTGCGAGATCCCGAGATTGATGCTGCATTGCGGTACCTTTTCGCATCGCAATGTCCACTTTTTCGCTTTTTCCAGGCATCAAGCTACGGTTAGATGGCGCGGCGGCAAGGCTCGGGATCGCTTGAACGCAATCCCGTTGCCAAAGCGCTTTGAAGGAACTGGACCACGCATGGTGAATCTGAAGCAGCTCTCAGAGCTTCTCGAATTGTCACAGACCACCATTTCCCGGGCGCTCAACGGCTATCCGGAGGTCGGGGAAAAGACCCGGCAGCGGGTGCTCGAAGCCGCCCGCAAACATGGCTACAAGCCCAATTCCAACGCCCGCAAGCTCGCCACCGGCCGTGCGGGCTCGATCGGATATGTGCTGCCCGTCGGACACAATGTCGATCTCGATCCGCATTTTGTCGAGTTCCTGTCCGGCATGGGCGAACATGCGCTGACCCGCGAGGTCGATCTGTCGCTGACGCCTGCGCCGCGTGAACGCGAGACGGAGGCCTATCGCCGCATTGCTGCCAGCCGCTCGGTGGACGGGGTATACCTGTCCTCGATGCGCAATGACGAGCAGCGGATTTCGCTGGTTCGCGAGCTTGGCATTCCGTTCCTGGCGCATGGCCGGGCGCTTGAACCGGCCAATGGATATGCCTTTCTCGACATCGACAACGAGGGCGCCTTTCACGATGCGGCGCGGCTGCTGCTGCAGCTGGGCCATCAGCGCCTTGCCTTCATCAACGGCGACACCAATTTCGCCTTTGCTGTGCACCGGCTCAATGGCGTGATCCGGGCGATGAACGCACACGGCCTTCCGGTTAGCGCACTGCAGCACCATTCCGCCGCGATGAACGAGGAGAATGGCTACCGGCTGGCGATGGCGTTGTTTCGCGATGCCGACCCGGCAACCCGCCCGACCGGCGTGCTGAGCGCCTCTATGTTTTCGACGCTCGGGATCGTGCGCGCCTTCAACCAGCTGGGGATGCGGATACCCGACGACGTCTCGATCATCACCCATGACGATGTTTTCCCGTTTCTCAAGCCCGAGAGCTTCTCGGTGCCACTGACCACCACCCGGTCCTCGATCCGGGCGGCGGGCGCGCGGATCTGCGAACGGCTGGTCAACATCATTTCAGGCAAGGAAGCCGCGCACGTCCAGGAAATCTGGCCGGTCGAGCTGATCGTGCGTGCTTCCACGGGCCCTGCCCCGGCCGAGCGCAGGATTGTGCGGAGGCGGCCTGCGGAGGCGGCTGAATAGGCGCTTCAGGCTGATCCCGGTGTTCGGCTCACGGGAAGCATCACGGCAAGCGGACCGCTTCTTGACGGCGCAACGTTTCGGCAGCCGGCAAGCCATTTTTAACGCCCCGAAGCTATGCTTACGCAGATATGAGCAATTCTGCACAAAGCAATCACCGGGCACTCCGCCAGCGCATCTACAATGATGCGCTCAAAACGGCAATGACCGAGCGGGGCCTGCTTCCTGACCGGTTGCTGACGCCGGAAAGCCGTTTGCACGATGCTTCCCCGGCGCTCAACGCTCTTTACGAAAGCTATTCCTGGGCTGCGCATTCGCTCAAGGCACGCGCCTGGCTGCAAGCAGCTATTTTCTTCAACTTCCTGCTGATGTCATTCGACTATTTTGTCAGCCCCTCCCTTCTGGTGGCGACGCTGATCATCCGCGGCTTCATAATGTCATCCATTTTGCTGGGCCTCTACTTTCTCTGGGGACGGCAGCGTGCAAGCTGGATCCAGGGCGCAACACTGGTTGTAGTCTCGGCGACCATCATGATCGGGTCCGGCGCGCTGGGGGCACTGGGCGGAGTCTCGCTGTTTGAACGCTACACCACCGGGGCGCTGTTCACGGTGGCCACCGCGATCCTGTTCTTCCCGATCGGGTTTCGCTGGACGGTGGCTGCGGTTGTCACTGCGATCGTTCTCCATGCCGTCATGCTCGTCACCGGTCCGGTCCGCGATCCCTTGCTGGCGCTGAGCACCAGCTATTTTTACAGCGGTGCCATCGTTGCTTTCGCCTCGACGCGAAAGGCGACACTGAGGAGCCAGTGGAACAGCTTCAAATCGAAAATCCGGGAACTGCGCGACCAGGAAGCACTGGCCAAACTCAATGCCGAATTGAAGGTCGTCGCCAATCTTGACCCGCTGACCGGAATTCAGAACCGCCGTTCGACCCAGGAGAATATTGCCCGGATCTGGGACGACCCCGCTTATGCCAAGCCGGCGATCGCCGTCCTGATGCTCGATATCGACAACTTCAAACAGCTCAATGATACCCTCGGCCACGCCACCGGTGACGACTGCATAAAGGGAGTGGCCGACAAGATCAGCCTCGCTCTGCACGACGGCGGCATCGTCTCGCGCCACGGTGGGGAGGAGTTCCTCGTGGTGTTGACCGATACCACCGCAAGCGATGCTTTCGCAGTGGCCGAGCGGATACGCAAATCCGTGGAGTCGTTACAGTTGAACACCCCGGGAAATGCGCCGGCAAGCCCGGTGACCGTCAGCATCGGCCTGGCCCTGTGGGCGGGCGACCAGACACCCGACATGCTGATCAACCGTGCTGATGAGGCGTTGTACGACGCCAAGCGCAAGGGCAAGAACCAGACAGTGGTCGCGCAGCCTCCTCAGGATATCAGCGCGCACCCCGGACAGGCTCACAGCCAAAAAGCCCATGACGCTGCCTAGCAGCGCCAACGGTGCATCTGATTAACAACCCAGCTGCCGTTCTCGCGTTGAGGCGGAGGCGCGGCGCTGTTGCCGGACCGGTGTTTTTCAAAACCGATCAGCAGCCAGTACCGGCAACCGTTTAAAACCTTGGCGGCTTGAGGCCGTGGGCGCGCATGGCGGCGGTCACCGTGTTGGCCATCAGCATGGCGATGGTCATCGGGCCGACGCCGCCGGGAACCGGGGTGATGGTGCCTGCCACTTCGGCGCATTCATCAAAGGCGACATCGCCGACCAGCCGGGTCTTGCCTTCACCGCGCTCGGGCGCGTCGATGCGGTTGATGCCGACATCGATCACCGTGGCGCCGGGCTTGACCCAATCGGCCTTGACCATCTGCGGGCGGCCAACGGCGGCCACCAGAATATCGGCATTGCGGCAGACGCCGGGGAGATCCTTGGTGCGGGAGTGGGCCGTCGTCACCGTGGCGTTTGCGGCCAGCAGCAGCGCCGACATCGGCTTACCGAACAGGTTGGACCGGCCGATGACAACCGCATTGAGGCCGGAGAGATCCTCGCCGTGGGTCTGGCGGACAAACAGCATGGCGCCGGCGGGCGTGCAGGAGATCAGGCCGCCATCGAGATCGCCGGTCATCAGCTTGCCGGCATTGACGACATGCAGGCCATCAACATCCTTCTCCGGCCGGATCGACTGGATCACCGGATCGGAATCGAGATGATCCGGCAGCGGCAGCTGCACCAGGATGCCGTGAATTTCCGGATCCTCGTTGAGCCGGGCCACCAGCGCCTCGAGTTCGGCCTGGGTGGTTTCCGCGGGCAAGGTGTGCTGCACCGACTTGAAGCCGCACTGCTTGGCCATGCGGCTCTTGGATGAGACATAGACGTGGGAGGCGGGATCATCTCCGACGATGACCACGGCCAGTCCCGGGCGCGCACCGGTCTGCGCCTCCAGCGCATTGCTGGCCGCCGTCACCTGCTCGACCACGCCCGCCGCGACAGCCTTGCCGTCAATCACCTTCGCCATAATCCATCCTCTTCGATCTGCCGTCTTGCAGCCTGCGCGGCTCTACCGGAACCGTATCCCTTCGCGAACCCTAGAAAACAAGGTCCGAAGGCTGATAGCTTCTTTGCGTCTTCTGGTGACGAATTTCAAGCAGGGCGCGACTGTCAGGCGCTGCGGCGGTCTGAACCGTAGCCATCAATCCGGGAACGGAGCTGATCCATTTCCTTCCGAATCCGGTCGACCGCCTCGTCGTTGCGGACCGGCCGGGCGGGCTCGGCGGGCTGGTGCGCCTGGGCATCCGGCATTGCGGGCGCCTGTTGAACGGGCTGTGGCCAGGTTTGCGCGGGGACTGGTGCGGGCGCGAACTGCGGTTGAGGCGGATAGGCGGGCTGAGCCGGGTAGGCCGCGGCGTAAGGTTGCTGCGGCATCTGTGCGGACTGCGGATAGAACTGGGGTTGCGAAGCCGGCATCATCGGCGATGGCGGCACCGGATAGGGCTGCTGGGCTACCGAATATGCGGTGTTGTGGGCCGGGTGAACCGGCACATACGGACCCGCGGCATAACCGGGATGCTGCGGGTACGACGGCAATGGTGGCTGCTGGGGGTGCGGGTAAGCTTGCGCGTGCGGCTGCATGTAGGGCTGCGGCGCTGCCGGGTAGGCCGGCCATTGCTGCCCAGCCATCCGTGGATCCTGCATCGTAGCCATTGGTTGCTGGGGCGGCAGGGCCGGTCCGGCGTGATGCGACTGGCCATGCGCCGACATGAATGCCTGTGCGTTGCGTCCTGTTTCAGGAGCCTGATGGATTGAGTGCGTGACGGGACCTGATTGCGCCGGGAACCGGTCCCCTAAGCCGTTGTCCATGCGGCCCGGCTCGGCCTGTGCGGACTTCGCGACCACCGGCTCGACACGGACTGGCTCGTGACTGGCGGGATCTTGATCACCGGGTTCTTGCGCGAAATGAGCGCGGGCACCGGAAAATGGTTCGGCTGCGGGCTGGCCGGCAATTGTATTGGTTGCGTCCCTGGCATCGTTGCGGCGTGGCCAGAAACGGTGACCAGGCCCACCGGGAGGTGATCCAGGCGCAGGCGGCTGCGGATAGCCGCCGGAAGGTGATCCCGGGAACCGGGCTTGCGGCAGCATGCCACCATTGTAGGCACGAATGCTTTCGACCGCGCCGGCCAGCAAGGCCAAGCCCAGCCCTGCGAGGAAGCCCGCGATCATGCCGCCAAGGGCGATGAACTTGCGTGACGGGCCCATGGGCTGGAGCGGCGCTTCGGCCGGCGAAATGACACGGACGTTGCGTGTCGACAGGTTGGAGCGTTCGCTGGTCTCGCGCGAGCGGGTGAGGAAGGCCTCGTAGATGCCACGGGTGGCGTTGGCCTTGCGCTCGAGTTCGCGCAGGGTGACCAACTCCACCGACTGGTCGATGGCGCGGCTCTTGGCTACCGCCATCTGGCTTGCCAGTTCCTGCTCGGTTTCGACCGCGCGCTGCAGTTCTGTCTGGGAACTGGCGACGATGCGGCGCAGCTCGGCGCTGATCTCGTTGGTGATGGTCTGGAGCGACTGCCTTGCGGCAATGTACTGCGGATGCCGGGGCCCGAGCCGGGTTGCCAGCGATTCCGCGTTGGACTTGGTCTGGGCGTATTGCTTGCGCAGTTCGCTGAGGTTGGAAGACAGCAGCTCTTCGGGGAAGGCGCCCGAGAGGACATCGTCGATCTTCACCTTGGCCAGATTGTCGGCCTTGACCCGGATACCGACCTTCATGGCGCGCGCATTGGCGAGCTGATCGCTCAGCGCCAGGATCTCCTTGTCGTCGATATACTGCCCGCCAACGCCGACCAGACCGTTCTCGGCCTTAAAGCGCTCGACCTCGCGTTCGGCAGCATCGAGATCGGCGCGCAGCGAGTTGATCCGGGTGTCGATGGATTCCGATGTCCGCTCCAGCAGGCTGGATTGCGCCTGACCTTCGGAATCGAGGTAGGTTTCGACGATCTGGTTGGCGATCAGGGCTGACTTCTCGGGGTCCCTGGTATCGACCCCGACGATGATGACGAAGGTCTTGGCATCGCGGCCGACCGACAGCGCATCACGCAGATTGTTGAGCGCCTTCTGCTCGCCTTCGGAGGCCGGGTTCTTGCCGGTGAACAGCTCCTTGATCAGCGCCACGCCACCGCTGATGCCGCCGGACGACATCGATCCGTTGAACTCCGGATCACGGTCGAGATTCAGATCCTCGACCACTTTTTCCAGAACGCTGGTCGAGGACAATATCTGCAACTGGCTGTCGGTGATCGCCAGCATGGCTTCGGTGGAAAGCTGCTGGTTGCGGATGTCGTCCTCGGTCACCCGGATTTCGCGCGGATCAACAAACAGCCGGCTTTCGGCATAATAGCGGTGCGGCGTCGACAGGGCCATCAGCACGCCGAGCACGGCGCCGGCGACGGTCGCCGCGCCGATCAGGCGGCGGAACCGCCAGACTGCCGAAATCAGGATCGACGCATCGAGCAGCGGCCGGTTTCCATCCTCGTACTGACCGCCAGCGGAAGCGGCGTGCCAATGGTAATGATCGTCGCCGTTATACGGCTCATCACGCGGACGATCGCGGGGGAAAGACGGCTGCTGTGCCTGTTCAGCGCGTTGCGAAGGGCTCTCAGGACGGGCACGCGGCTGCGGTTCCGGCGCTGTCGCGGCAGGCTCGGGCCTGTCAGGCGCGGGTTCACGTTCGATGGCAATCGGTGCGGCCGGTTTGCTTTCCGGTGCGATCGTGCCGATCATGCGGGCGATCCGGTCGCCGAATTTCTCGCGGACGGAAGACGCGGCCCGGTCGGCGTCCGGCGGTGATGGCGCGGCGGCTGGCGCTGCCGGGGTGGCGGGAGCGGATGCGAGCAGGGATTCGGCAGGGCGCGCCGGAGCGTGACTGGCCGGTGGGGCATAGCGCGATGTGGAAATGCGGGCCGAGCGGGAGGGTGTGGCCAGAAGCGACGAGGCGGAGGCCATCGACGCCCTTTCCGTACGGGTAATTTGATCGTCGGTTCCGCGCACAGGCGCGGACGCAGCCGGTGGGGCGTCCCGGGCGTGGTCGAGCAGCGATCCGCGACGGCCGCGGGGTCTTCTGTCTTCGGGTGAATCGCTCATGTCCGGCTTTGGCCGCCCTAACTGGCAAGATTGTCGACTTCGTTAAGACAGGCTATAAATTCATGGGTAACAAATGGTTAATTTCCGGCGAAACATCTGCGAAATCGCCAGTTTTTCAGCAGTGGCGACATCGTCGGGCTTGGTGCCGCCTGGCGCGAAATCCGGACAGATTGAGCCGTTTCAAACGTCGAATTAACACATTCCCCTTATGAATAGACGGACGAAACGACGGGTGCGGCAGCTGCAGCCGTCTTCCCAAAACGGTACTCAATGATTGTTCGCCTGAGACATCTCGCAAGCGCCAATGCCGCAATCATCCGCGCCTATCTTTCCATGGTGGGGGGATCCGCAGGACGGCTGGTGATTTCGCTCGTCTATTTCATCGCGATTGCCAACACGTTGTCGATCAGCGAATTCGGGCTGTTTGCCACGGCGTCGGCCTGCGGCATCATGCTGTCACGGCTCCTGGCCTTCGGGTTTGTTTCACCGCTTTACCGGATCGCCACGGTCAAGACGCGCCTGCTCGGGGTCTATACCGCAGGCTTCCTGGGCGGAGTGGTGCTGTCCGCACCGGTCATTGCGCTGGCGGCGTGGGCGACACATGCCCTGATCTTCAGCGACCAGATGCAGCTTGCGAGCTTCGCAAAGATCATTGTCGCCGAAGTGCTGTGCTGGCGGATCATGGAAATCGTGGTCATCGTCAGCTATGGCACCAACCGTTTCGGCTCCGGTTCGGTGCTGGTGGTGGTGGCGACCGCGCTCAAGACAGTTGCCGCGGTGCTGTTTGCCTGGCTGTCCGATGCAACGCTTGCCAGCTGGGGCTGGTATTACCTTGCCGCCAACGGACTGGCGGCAGTGATCGCGATCCTGTTTTTCTATCCGCGGGTCAGGCTGCGCTGGAAGCTGGCGCTTTATACCCGCCGCTGGGTCGATGCGGTCTCCGTGGCCGGCGCGGAAGTGCTGTTTTACGTCCAGTCGGAGCTCGACAAGGTGCTGGTGCTTTCGCTGGGCGGACCGGAGACGGCCGGGATCTACGCCATCATCATGCGGCTGGTCGACCTGACCGCGCTTCCGGTGCGCGCCTTCCTGACGGTGCTGACGCAAAAACTGATGCGGGCCTCGGCCATGCTCAACAGCCTGAAGAACCGGATACTGCTCGAAGGCGTTGTGGCGGCGGTCTCGACGGCAGGGCTACTTGGCATGGCAGGCTTCCTGTGGCTGTTTCCCAATGCGCTGGGCAAGAATGTCGCCGTGGCGGCACCGCTTCTGATCTTCGTCGCCCTTGTGCCGGCATTCCGCAACCTGATCGAATACCATTCGGAGCTTCTGTATGCGACGGGCCGGACCGTGGTGCGCATGATGATCCTGGCATCGCTCGCCGTGATGAAGGCGCTGTTGCTGGCCTATGTGCTGGGGCTGCATACAGATGTGGTGATCTGGGTCGAGCTTCTGAACGCGGCGTTCCTGGTGCTCTACCTGCAATCGGCCTTGATGACGTACCGGGCGCTGCGCTCGATCAAGAAACGGCCGATCTGAAGCTCATCGCATTCCGGCGACGGGGCACGGCTTGTGAATCACCCCAGACACACGGCGCTTATTGCGGCGTGACTGAAAACGCCAGGCGGCGGATTTCGGATATCGGATGATGCACGAAAGACTGGACCCCGACCGCAACCTGGTCGGGACGCAGATCCCGCATGAAGATCTCGAGACCCTCGATTGTTTCGGGATAGGTTTCGCGGAACCAGAGCATATGACATAGCGCCTGGTCAGAGGGAGCATGCCCCTCCCCGCCCAGAACCTCGTCGGCAAACCGGCCGTAGATCGTGCATTCGGAAATGGCGCGCGAGGAGATCAGCGCACGGACCCAGTTGCGGCCGGTGGTTTTCTCGATGTGATCGAGCAATGCGCGGGCGGTGTCGGCCCGCCAGCCGATAAAGGTGTTGATGTAGTCATGTGCCGGGGTGACGGTCGCGGGCAAACCGAGCAGATGGCCGGCATGGGCCAGCCAGTCGTGATGCTCGGACATTGTCTCGCTGACACCGCCATCAATGCGGAACATCCGCATTTTCCCGTCCACCCACATGCTTGCGGGATCATAGGGACGCACCATCACCACGTCGGAATCGATCGACAACAGCATGTCGGCATCGATGTGCCGCGCCAGCGCCAGACGCCGGATCTGCTGGGCATGCCAGCCGCGCAAAGGCACGGAGAACGGGCTCAGCCAGACACGGCGGCGGCCGAAACTTGACGGATCGGGGAAGGATCGCAGCCAGCGCGGAAACAGATCGGTTTCACTGACAACGGTTCGGCGCGGACCTTCGAGTGGCTTGAATGCAGCAACATCGCGCGGCTCGACCAGAATGTAATGATGCCAGTCGCCCAACAGGAACCGGTCAAGGCTTTCACACATCAGGCTGCAACGTTCCAGGTCAGCGGACCAGGACGCGGTCATTACGGCTGTCTTCATTGCAGTTCCGGTCGGTTCCTGAAGGCGGGTATTGCGTTGGATGTCAGGCAGGCATCCCGGATTGCCGGCCCGCACCGAATACCTTGTAGCGCAAGAGATGGAAGAGGAAAACCGGGTTGCCGAGAATGTAGCGGCGCCACAGACGGGACGGTTCCTGAACCAGGCGCCAGACCCATTCGAGCCTCAGATTGCGGATGGTCTCAGGGGCACGCGGAACCGCGCCCGAGACGAAATCGAACAGTGCGCCGACGCCAAAGACAACACGGCCATGGCCCTGCCTGATGTTGCTGTCGATCCAGATTTCCTGTGACGGGCTTCCCATCGCCACAAGAGTGATGTCGGGATTGATTGCGGCGAGATCCGCGAGCACCTTCGCGCTGTCGGTCTTGTCGAAATACCCGTCCGATACGGCGACGAACTGATGCCACGGGGTGGCTGACCTGAAGTTGGCGACCGCACGCTCGAGAATTTCCGGGCGGGCACCGATCAGCGCCACTTTCAGCGGCTTCTCAGCATGTACCAGCAGTGCGGGAATGAAATCAGTGCCATTGAGGTTGGCCGGGAAGGATGTGCCGTGGAGCGCGCGTGAGGCAATATCGACGCCGACGCCGTCGGGCAGCACCTCGGACTTGCTGAGGCCCTGGCGATATTTGGCATTGCGCATGGCAAGGTTGGCATTGTTGGCGTTGAGGAAATTGAAAATGCGCTGCGGACCATTGCCGTAGATCGCATGCGTCAGCTCATCGAGCGCCTGGGCCCAGCCCAAGGCTGCGACACGGATGCCCATGATGTCGCGATGCTGACCTTTTTCCAATGCTGGCATGATAACTCCGAACACTCTGCCTTGATGCGGGCATTCCCTTGTGGGGCACCCTGACAGTGGTGTTAGCACTTCCTTAACTTTTCCGCAGCCGCATTTCACAAATGGGGTTAAAGCCTTAATTTACCTGTTGTTAACCATGCTGAAAGCCCCGTTCCAGACCATGCGCCAGGGCGGTCTTCAAACCATCCAGCTGCAGCGCATGAAAGGCTCTGCCATCGCGGTCGAGAGGCTCTCCTGCGCGTGAGCGGCCGACCATCTCGATCAGCGACCGGGCGAAGGCTTCGGGGTCATCTGCGACCGCACAATTTTCCGGCTGGGCGGAGATTCCGCGCAATGCGCTTGCCGTCGCCACCGATGGCAACCCCATCTCGAATGTCTCGATCGTCTTGAGCTGGACACCGGTGCCGGTGCGCGAGATCAGCGGCACGACCCGGCAGGATTGAACGAAGGCGCGGGCATCGGGGACACGCCCCAGAAACGCAACATTGTCCGGGGCACCCGGCAGGTCGGAGCCGATGCCGCCGGCAATCGCGATACGGAAATCGCCTGGCAGGCGCGGGGCGATCTCTTCAAGGAACCAGTCGAGACCGGACCGGTTGGCGGCCCAGCTCCAGGTCCCGATCATCCCGGCATCGTAGATCGGTGTGCGTGGCGAAGACGAATGCGGCGGCGTGACCGAGGTGACCAGGGGCAGAACCGTTGACCGGTCGTCGCCGGCAACACCAAGTGCCGCACGGTCAGGCTCGGCCAAGGTGAAGACATGGCCCGACATGGCACAGAGACCGTTCTCGAGTTCGGCCAGAAGCCGGGAATCGCGCCTGAACAGGAAACGGGTAACCGGATTTGCCGCATTGGCGGCATTGTCGGCAGCGCTGTCGGCCTCGACATTGTGGGCGATGAAGACCGAGGGGTAAGCCGCGAACACGTCTTTGAAGGCACCGGGCAGTTGCACCGAATTGAGGATCAGCCCATCAACCGGGCCGAGTTCGGCCAATGCGGCGCGGATGTCTGACGCTGTGACGGCGTGCATCTTGGCCACAGACACAGGTTCCCCGTGAACAAAGGCATCTTTCAGCCAGAGCGCCTTCTGCAACTTGCCGACACGCGCATTTGTCACTTCCAGCCGGCCCAGCAGCCTGGTGCCACCGGGATGGGCGGGCTTCTGGCCGGGCTGCAGGAAACCAAGCACAGACACCTTATGACCAAGCAGCCGGATCGCATCGACGATCACCCGGTTGGCAATGTCATAGCCAGACGTCGGGTTTGTCACCGGGACAAGCGATGAGATGAAGACAAGATGCATGCGAATTCCGTTCCGATGTTGGCGCAGACTATAGCGCGACGGCTTGAAAGGCCCGTTAAATGCCTGATTCAAATGCTGCATATCGCCTTCAGGCATTCTTCAGACACCTGTGATTGGATGGAAACGTACCAACCGGATATCCATCATGACGCCTGATCCCGTTTCCGTGTCCGAGCACGCCCGCTCCACAGACCTCAAGCCGGACCGTATCCGCGTCGTCATCACGCTGCCGACATTCCGCAGGCCCGACCACCTGATGATGACGCTGGACTCGCTGCAGGCGCAAGGATTTGGCGACGATACGGCCGTGGTGGTCATGGACAATGACGCCGAAGGGCTGCAGGGTGCGCGCGCCGCAGCCGACTGGCTGACGAACTCGCGGCTCAAGGGCATCGTCATCGTGGCGCACCAGCGCGGCAACTGCCACGCCTACAATGCAGGCTGGGAAACCGCGCTGGCGGAATTTCCCCGGCTCACCCATGTCGCCGTCATCGATGACGATGAAATTGCAGGTCCTGACTGGCTGTCCGGGCTGATGAAGACCGCGCAGAAGACCGGCGCGGATATCGTCGGCGGCCCGCAAATCCCGGTGTTCGCCGACAAGAGGCTGGACGGCTGGCGCAGGCATCCGGTCTTTACCCCGCATTACCAGGAATCCGGCATCGTGCCGATCCTCTATTCCTCCGGCAATGTGCTGATCTCGCGGCCGGTGCTAGACATGATGCCGAGGCCGTTTCTCGATCCGGCCTTCAATTTCATTGGCGGGGGCGACAGCGATTTCTACCGCCGCGCCAAGGCACGCGGTTTCTCCTTCGGCTGGAGTGCGGAAGCGGCGGTGATGGAGACGCTGCCATCGCGGCGGGCCGAGTTTTCGTGGCTGAACGCGCGGTCGCTGCGGAACGGGGCGATTTCGGCAATCCTGGAAAAACGGCAATGGCCGGGCATTCCAGGCCGGGCCCGCACGCTGGCCAAATCGCTGGCGCTGCTGGCCGCTTCACCGTTGCGCGGCCTCCGGCTCGGGTTTCAAACCGGTTCGGCGGTGATCGGGCTCTATCATATCCAGGTGGCTGTCGGGCGGCTGATGGCAGAATTCGGACTGGTCAACGAACAGTACCGCAACCCCGAAAGCAACTGACGCTACATCGTCAAATTCGCAATGATCGAGCCGCAGCATCTGCTGCTGCGGCTCGCCATGTACGGATCAGTGTGACTGTGCTTCAGCTGCAGGCGGCGGGGCCTCGCGTTCGATTGTCGGGTTGTTCTTGAGAGAACGGCCCTGCTGCACATTGGAGCGGATATCTTCCTTGGACAGGAAATCGATCTGTTCGACGATGACATCGTGGAACAGCTCTTCGCCGACCCGCTCGTTGAGGGTGGTTCGAATGTGGGTCTTGAACGCCTCGAGATCAAACCTCTCCATGTCGGGGAAGTCGATAACCGGTTCGCCCACCAGCGCCGTATAGAGCGCGTCGGTGATCAGCTCGTTGACCGGGACACTGAGCTTCTCGGTCTTGAGCGGATCGACCGTGTAGGACAGCCGGGTCAGGAAGTATCCCTGCACGGCTCCGCTGCTGATGACCGGAATTGATGTGACTTCACCGCGGATGGTCTCCAGGCCGCCGAACATCGCAGGATCGGGCTCAACCACTTCCTTTGTGTTGGTGACCTGGACCGAGACATAGACCGATGCCAGCGCCACCACGCATATCCAGACGCCAGTGGCGAGCAGTTTGATCATGACAGTTCGATAGCCTTGAACTGGTCAGCGGAATAGGTGCCGTCCGCTTCCCATGCCGCAACGGTTTCCTTGATCATGTCGGCAATGTCGCGAACCGCCTCCATGTGCGCCCTGACCTTGAGGTTGTTGATTTGCAGCTTGGCCCGCACAGTTTCCAGATGGGCCTTGTGCTCGGGCTCGAGATCTTCGGGACGAATGCCGTTGAACAGCATTGTCATGTCATAGAGGCAGCGGCTCTTGATGGTGTTCGACCGCGTGATGTCAAACTCGGGATCGGCGCCGATCGCCGCATTTTCAGCGTCGATAACAGCTTCAAGACGGGACAGGACGCCGATGATCCGGTGATCGTGTGAATTCATTTCGCTCATGCTGTTTGTTGCCCCTGGCTGGATTTTTCTATCGCGTCTTTGGATTCAACAGATCCGGCAACATCTGCGAGGACCTGTTTCTGGATTTCGTTGATCAGTCCGGCTGCGCGGTTGGACACGTTGGAGCCCAAAGCATCGGCCGATTCAGGCGCCAGCCCAGTGCTGAAACGGTCACCCATCATGCGCGCGGCAATGCCGATGCCGCCGCCCTTGGAGAGCACGGCACCGAGCTGTTCGGCCATCATGCCTTTCCAGATGTCACCTGCAGTCCCCTCGCCGTAGAGCTGTTCGCTGTCTTTGGGCAGCATGGAGCCGATGAAATTCTGCAGGATCATCGCTTCGAAGCGCTGATAGATTTCAAGTGACTTGTCGGGAACCGCGTCCTTGGCTGATGCCCCGTCCTTGCCGGACGCGACGGAGACCGATGACGAATCGGCGGATGCCAGCAGCTGGTGCTGGAATGCTGGCGTGCCGGCGGCCTGCTCGGATTTGCGAACCGAAGCCGCTTCGAGCATTGCTTCCGCCC
This sequence comes from Hoeflea sp. AS16, assembly GCF_038900095.1. Lineage (NCBI taxonomy): Bacteria > Pseudomonadati > Pseudomonadota > Alphaproteobacteria > Hyphomicrobiales > Rhizobiaceae > Hoeflea > Hoeflea sp. AS16. The sequence continues at coordinate 21,091 of NZ_JBBMQQ010000006.1, forward strand.
GCTGCGCCACCGCGGGATCCGCCGCCCGGACAACATCAAGAATAATATCGGTTGCTGTTTGTATGGACAAAGAGCCTGCCTCGCAGAAACTGACCGGAAATGATCACCGTCACTTTGCCCTATGAAGCTTACGCTGGCCTTGCGCAGCCGAGCCGGCAGCAGGCGTGATTCAGTCGGACCCGCGGTGCTGAAGCGAGCTGTCGAGCAGATCGAACAGGGTTTCGTCGGTGGCCAAACGATCCTCGGCCTCGGCCGCCCGGTCAGCCTGGTCGGACAACCGGTCGGCCTTGGTCTTTTCTGTCAGCATGCGGCGTTCCTGCACGCCCTTGGCGCCTTCCAGCAACTGCGATTTTGCAGACAGCCGCTGAAACCGCTGGGCGTATTGATGCGACATCGCCGCATGGATCGGATTGAAAGAGCCGACAGCCTGCACCAGGGCGTCCTGGGTCGCCTCCGTCAAGGCCTGCTCGCGCAAGGTGAGGGACAACTCGTACTCGGCCATCCGCTCAACCTGGCGCTGAACGCGGACGAGACGGGCGAGTTTTTCCGAGCGCGACGTCGCCATTTCAGATCAACCCCATGAACAGGGCTTCAAACCCGTCGATGAACTGCGAGAAAAACGTGTGGGAGCCGAAATAGAACAGGATCAGTCCGCCGGCGAGGATGTAGGGAATGGAGATGAAGTAGACCGGAATCTGCGGTGCGAGCTTGTTGACCATGCCGATCGACAGGTTGAAAATCAGACCATAGACCATGAACGGACTGGCCAGCCTGAGAACCAGCATGAACGAGCCTGCAAGCGTGTCGGTGAGGGTCATCAACGCAAGCCTGGGCTCGAACCCGGTGCTCATCGGCATGAAGCTGTAGGAGCGGACCAGCGAGCCGATTATCATGTGGTGGAAGTCGGTCAGGAACAGGATGAACAGCGCGGTAAAGGTGATCAGCGACGTCAGCTGGCCTTCCGGTTCGTTCTCTATGACCCCGCCGCCGGGCGAGGAGTTGAAACCGATCGCCATCGACATGGCCGTGCCGGCATATTGAAGCGACAGAACAATGAAGCGGGCAACCAGGCCCAGGGTGACGCCAATGAGAATTTCGGCGCCGACAAGAAGGATATAGTCGCCGTTGCCGCCCTGCACCTTGGGGTAGATGGTGTCCCAGAGGATGGGAAGCAGCGCCATGGAAACGCCGACCGCAACGAAAAGGCGAACCTGGACCGGAACCCGAAAACTGGAGAAACCCGGCAGCACCATGAAGCAGCCGCCGATCCGGCAGAACGCCAGGAACAGCGCAAGAACCGTTCCTTGCGGGTCCTCGATCACGAAATCGAGCCGAGAAGCTTGATCTCGATACCCTTCGCGATTTCGACGTGCGAGAGCACCGGCAATGTTGCAAAAATCCGTTCGACAATCATGCGGACATAAGGCCGTGAGTCGGGCGAAGTTACCAGCACAAACGGCACGCCCTTGTCCATGTGTTCACGGATAACCTTGGTTGCTTCCTCGGAAAACTCCTCAAGCATGCGCGGATCGATGTCGAATTCGATGATCTCGCCCTTCGGATCGCGCTTGAGCGCCTGGTGGAAGGCCAGATCCCAGCGGTTGCCGAGCCTGAGCACGTTGAGCTGACCGTCGCGGGCAATGTCGCCGCAGAGCTGCTGGGCCATGCGGATGCGAACATGCTCGACGATCTGCTCGGTCTTGCGCACATGCGGCGCGAGTTCGGCAACGGCTTCGAGAATGAGATGCAGGTTGCGGATCGAGACCCGTTCGGCAAGCAGGAGCTTGAGAACCGCCTGGAAACCGGAATAGGTCATGTGCGAGGTGCAGATCTCGTCGGCCAGCTTGCGGTATTCCGGATCGAGCCTGTCGATGAGGATCTTCATGTCCTTGTAGGACAGCAGCTGCGGTAGGTTGTTGCGGATCACCTCGGAAAGGTGGGTCAGCACGACGGAGACGTTGTCGATCGGCTGGAAGCCTTCACGCTTGAGGTCAGCACCAAAGCTTTCAGGCACAGACAGTGCGGGCAGACCGAACGCGGGTTCGCGGATCTCGTCGCCGGGAATCGACGGACGATGCGAACCGGCAAGAACCACAAGAAGCTCGCCGACCCGGAGGTCATTGGCGGCCACCGTGGTTCCGTGAATCCGGATATGATAGCTCTTGTCCTTGATCGAGATGTCGTCGGTGACCTTGATCTCGGGCACGACGAAGCCGTACTGGGTGGCGAATTTCTTGCGCATCTTGGCGACGCGGAAGGCCAGTTCCTCGTGCGATCCGAGCAACTTGGTGGCAACCTGCTTGCCGAGCACCAGTTCGATTTCGGCGGTCTTGAGGATGTTTTTGACGGAATCCTTTTCCTTGTCCTTTTCCTCCTGCTCGGAGCGATGGATCTCCTGCGCCTCGGCGCGGGCCTTCTGGTCGCGCTGACGCGGGATGATCCAGCTTCCGAAAGCCATGCCGGCGCCCAGCAGCACGAAGGGGATGAACGGCAGGCCTGGCATGACGGCCAGCAGGAACAGCAATCCGGAAGATGCAAACAGCGCGCGGGGATAGCCGCCGAGCTGATCGATGACAGCCTCGTCGGTGGAGCCCAGCTGACCACCGCGGGAGACCAGGAGGCCCGCTGCCAGCGACACGATCAGGGCCGGGATCTGGCTGACCAGTCCGTCGCCCACGGAGAGCCGTACGAACACATCGGCCGCTTCGCCGATCTGCATGTCATGGCGGGCGTAACCGATGATCACGCCGCCGAACATGTTGATGCCGGTAATCAGCAGGCCGGCAATGGCGTCGCCGCGCACGAACTTCGAGGCACCGTCCATGGAGCCGAAGAACGAGCTCTCCATCTCCAGTTCCTTGCGCCGGTCGTGGGCCTGCTTGTCATCGATCATGCCGGCCGAGAGATCGGCGTCGATGGCCATCTGCTTGCCGGGAATGGCGTCAAGGGTAAAGCGGGCGCCGACTTCAGCGATACGGGTGGCGCCCTTGGTGATGACGATGAAGTTCACAGTCACCAGAATGAGAAAGACGATAACGCCGATGACGAAGTCACCCGACATCACCATCTGCGAAAAACCGCCGATGACCTTTCCGGCCGCCTCCGGGCCAAGATGGCCTTCGGACAGGATCACACGCGTGGTCGCGATGTTGAGCGACAGGCGCATCATCGTGGCGATCAGCAGAATGGTCGGGAACGAGGAGAAATCGAGCGGACGCCGGATCCACAATGCCACCATCAGGATAAGCACCGAGAACGCGATCGAGAACGCCAGTCCGATATCAATAAGGAAAGCCGGAATCGGCAAAAAGAGAATAGACAGGATGACGACAATGCCAAAGGCAAAGCCCATGTCCTTTCCCTGAAAGCTTGTTTTCTGGATCGCCAGCGCTTGCGGGTTGGCCATGTTTGCGGAGCTCCGGAACACAGCGCAGGCATCATGCCCACGCAATAAGTCACCGGGACCCTAGAGGCCGAAGCTTGCGCGAAGGTGGCATTGTGATTGCTGGTGCGGGATCATGGCGTTTTCCGCCGCAGGCTGTTTGCCCGGTTCGCGCAGCATATCGCCAGCATCAGGAGAGTGCGAAACACCACGGTCAGCCGTCGTGTTTTTCCAGGCCTTCTGTCAGTCCCTGAGACTGAGTTAGAAGCCGGATTCGATGCGCTGGAAAACGATATTGGTGAAGGTCGAAATCTGGGCGCCGACGAAAGGCGCGGAGATGGCCACGGTAATGAGAATGGCCACGATCTTGGGAACGAAGGTCAGGGTGATTTCCTGAACCTGGGTCAGGGCCTGGATGAAGGCGATGCCAACGCCGACGAACATTGCGACAAAGACCGCAGGGCCCGAGCAAACCAGCACGGTCCAGATCGCAGTCTGTACAATATCGAGGGCGTCAGCTTCGTTCATCTCAGCTGATCGTCACGCCGGCACCGACCAGAACCTTGCTGCCGTCTTCAAGCACGGCAATAAGTCCGTCAGAAAAGACCTGAACTTCCTTGATAACGCCCGAAACGGTCTCGTCAGCACTGGTAATCGTGCGACCGATGATGGTTCCGGCCTGATTAAGGGTCGAGGACTGAAGCAGGTTTTCCAGGTTTTTGTTGGTCTGGATGGTCTGCTCTACCTGGCTGAAGGTCGCCAGCTGGGCGATCTGCTCGGTCGCGTCCATCGGCTCTGTCGGGTCCTGGTTCTTCATCTGCTGGACAAGCAGGGTCAGAAACGTGTCGTAATCGAGCGTGGCCTTCTTGGATGCGCTTTCAGCTGCCGAACCGGCTGCCGCTGAAGAACTGCTGACTGCACTTACGTCCATGGGGCCAACTCCTTGCGAATCTGTTCGATGGTGCCGGCAGACATTCCGGCGGTATCGAGGATCTGCTCCTCGATCGGGTAGAGCGCACGAATCGCCTTGAGCGCTTCGAAGGCTCGACCCTGGGTGACCATACCATCAATATGCTTGAGCTCGGTAAGAACTTGTTCATTTTTGAAGCAGGTCAACAACATGACGACCGACTTGCGGAACATCCCCATCGCCTGTTCGGCACCTTCCGGGTTGATCAGCATCATCTGGACGATGAAATAGAGCTGCCTGAGCGGTGTGGTTGCCTGTTCGGGCTGCAGAACATGGTTCTCCAGCAGGAAGGTAACGTCATTGAGGAACTCAAGCGCCACCTTGCGGTCGACACGAAGCACCGCCCCGTTGATGAAGATCCGTTCGCCCGCCTTTAGGGAGATGCGCAGAGAGCTTTTCATTTCAAGCCGTCCCTGATGATGATCGAAATATCGATAATGCCCTGGAAATTGTCGGACTCGCGTTTCCGGATCCGCTCGGATTCCTTGATTATCCAGATGCCTATGGAGATCAGGTTAGCCCGGAGCTCCTCGGCGAGTTGATTGTCAGGCGAGGCCAGATCCTCGACAAACCGGACCCAAAGGCGGCTGACAAAGTAGACAGCTTCGATTGCGTCGCGGGATTCAAGACCATTGGTCTTGGCTGCTTGCAGCAGCGAAATCGAATGATTGATAGCCTCACGCTCGCGTTCGCGCGCTTCGGCAACACCATCCTCCTGAACATCCGCATAGGAAAATTGGTACATTCAGACGCCCTTCATGTTTGTCCACTCACGCCCGATAACTCCGGGCCATGCAGCTACAAGTAATTCATCAAACTCATCTGCTGGATCCGGGCCGTGAGCGTGTAGGATGTCTCGACCTGGGCCAGCAAAGATTTCATGCGCGTGGAAGCCTCGTAGGCATCCACACCTTCGACATCACCCAAGTGCAGGGTGATGATACGTAATTGAGATTCGAGCGCGGTGTTTGCCTTGGTGATGCGGTTTTCCGACACCCCGAGCATACTGCGTTCATTGTCGATCCCGGTCGCGGCAGCACCGGCATACTTGATCGCGGAATCATTGAGCGAGGCGCGGACTTCGGCCGAAATCGGCGAATTGAGCAACTCAACTCCGATGACCGCGGCCATCGCAAAATTACGCATCCCCGCAGTGTTGGTGTTGGTACTGGATTCCACCACCTCGTTGATCTTGATGCGGCTTGATATGTTGGTATCCGATGCGCTCGACCAGTTCGTATTCCAGTCGGTGCCGCTGAAGGCCGGCTCGAGATAGTTGTCGAGGAAATCCTGCATGTCGGCGACCGAGATGGTCGAAGCCAGCGGGTCATCCTGGGCAAAACCAAACTTGCTGACAAAGAGCGCATCAAAGGCGACCTTTGGCGGCGATCCTGCCGTGAGAAAATCCTGGAGCGGCTGCGTGTTGGTGTTGATGCCGGCGAACAGATATTCGCCATTGGATGAGGTGTTGGCAGCAACTGTAAACTCGCCGAGAGCCGTTTCTACATCGCGCTGGGCGATCAACAAGCGGTTGGCATCGTCTGATCCACTGACAGCGATGAATGCCCCCATCATCTGCTGGGCGGCATCTGCCATCAGGTCCAGCGCGGACTGGGAAGCCGAAAGCCGCTGGGTCACCAGCGCGTTCGAATCCAGGATAGCTTGCAGCCTGGACACGTCACTGTTGAGGGTGACGCTGTTGGACGCCTTGGCGCCGAGCGCCAGACCGATGTCAGCGTAACGGCCGGTGACAATTTCCGTGTTCAGCTTCTGGATTTCATTCTGCCCGCGGCCGATGGTCAGCCGCATGGCGTTCTGCATTGCTAGATTTGAAACGAAACTCGTTTTCATCTGATTACCTCGCCACCGCCAAGAGGGCCTGGAGCATTTCGTCGACCGCCGTGATCAAACGGGCCGACGCCTTGTAGGACTGCTCCAGTTCGAGCAGGATCGACATCTCTTCATCCAGCGAGACGCTGGTGATGTTCGAAAAGGCCTCGACCGACCGGAACCGCGAAGCCTCGCGTGCTTCAGCTGCCGATTCCGCATCGCTGCGGTTGAGTTCGAGCCAGCCGATCGATTCGGCGGCAAATCCAAGAATGCTGGCTGACGTGGAAATCCCGGCCGCAGCATCGAACGCAACCGGCTCATCAAGAGCCTGCACATGAGCATCCAACAGAGTGGAAAACCCGGAAGCCCCGGAGGGATTGGAGCTGTATGCAGCGCCGTTGATGCCGCCGTCGCGCAACAGATTTGGATCGCCGCCAAGCGACTGTATCAGAGCCGGATTGACCTTTATCGAAGATGCAATACCGGGAATGATCGTTGCGCCAACAGGAACTGCCGGTCCGCCGGACCATGTAAAGAGGCCAGTCTGATCCGGCAGCGCACTGGCCGTCTGATCCGATTCGGCGAATGCGACGACAAGTCCACGCGCGATTTCATCGAGGTGGTCCTGCATTGATGGAGCATAGTCATCACGGATCTGTATCAGCGACTGCAGAGAACCGCGACCAGTCGTGTTGGCACCCTGACCTGCCGCCAGCGGCACTCCATCGATGAAGACCTGCTTGCCGACAAGCGAAGCAGAGAAACCCGATGAGGTTTCAAATTCCACCGGACGCGCCACTGTTTCAAACAGCGTGACGCCATCGCTCGTGTAGAGCGCCATGTCATTGCCTGAGCGGGTAACCTGGGTAACACCGATGATCGACGAGATCTGCTTGATCAACGAATCGCGCTCGTCCAGGTCGGCACTGACATCCTTGCCTGTCTGGGTGCCGCTATAGACCTTGTTGTTGGTGGTTTCGAAGCGCGCGAGCAATTCGTTGAGCTTCTGAACCTGTTCGCCTATCGCCTTGTCAGCTTCATATCTGACACTTTGAACGGACTTTGAAGCATCCTGAAGCCCGTTTGCAACGGTAACCGCATCGGCGATCGCCATTTGAGCAAGCGTGGCTTCACCGGGCTTTGCCGCATATGTCGCGAGAGTATCGCGCATGGTTGCGATCAATACAGCCGGTGACGTTTCGTAATCATTGCCACCCAGTATGTTCTTCAGGTCCGACAACCCGGTGAGCAGGGTTTCCTGAGCACTGGATGTCGAGGTGTCGGTAATGCTCCGCACAAACAGAGCCATATCCTGGGCGCGCTGAATGCTGACGCCCTGCGCTCCGATGGTCGAGTTCGTCAGAACCGCATCCCGCCGGACATAATCCGGATTGGAGGCGTTGGATATGTTGCGCGAAATCACACTTGTCTGTGTCGCATAGTTGGACAGAGACGATTGCGCTGTACTGAGTGCTGATGTCAGAGACATTGACTGTTCTTTCTAGCTCCCGAGTCGAAATTTATCGCTTGAGATTTACGAGGACGTCCAACAGGTCCGAACCGGTCTGGAAGACCTTGGAATTGGCCGTGTAGCTGCGCTGTGACGCAATCATGTCGGTCAGTTCTGTGGCCAGATCGACATTCGATCCTTCAGTGGCGCCGGAGATGATATTGCCGAAGCCGCCCGAACCGCCGAAACCGGTGGTGATGACGCCGGACTCGATGCCTTGCGAGTAGACGTTTCCGGGAAGCGGAATGAGATTGTTCGGGCTGGCGACATTTGCAAGCGCCACGCGGTAGAGCGGCTTCAGGTCGCCGTTCTCATACTTCGCATAGACCGTACCATCAGCGGAAATCTCGACATCGGTCACGGAGCTGGGCGCATTGCCGTCCACATCCGCATCATCGACGGTGAAGGGATAGTTCAGCTGCGTCATGTCGGCCAGGTCGATGGTCAATGTTGCGCCGCCCGGGACGTTGACAACGATATCGGTCGCACTACCGGCATCGAGGGCGCCATTGAGTGCAGGATCGAATGTCAGTGTCTGGCTCTGGAGAAGGGTCGCGCCGCCATAAGGGAATGCCGTTCCCGGCGCGGCGTCCGCACGGTCATAGATGGCCACCTCCCAGACGTCATCGGCAGTCTTGGAATAGTAGATATCGAGCAGAACTTCCTTGCCGACCGTGTCGTACACCACCAGCGAGCTCTTGTGATTGTATTGCGCAGTGGCGGCGTTAGCCGACGGAAGGTCGGCAGCGGGGATGATCGCGGCGCTGTCATCAAGGTTTGCGTAGAACAGACCGGTGGTGGACGGCGTGGCGGTCAGGCCCGCGGAGTTAACGTTCACGGGAACCAGCCCGTCAAAACCGTTGACCACCGGTGCGGGCGTTCCGCCGGTATAGTCGTACCCCATCAGGGTGAAACCGGCCGCGTTGACGAGATTGCCATCGCCGTCTTTGACGAAGGATCCGGCCCGCGTCAGAAACGAGCTGTCATTGCCGTCATTGACGATGAAGAAGCCGTCGCCATCGATCGCCAGGTCGGTATTTGACGTGGTGAATTCGAGAGGGCCGGCATCGGTAATGGAATAGCGGACACTTGTCTGCACCGCACCGGAGTTGTAGGTGCCGGCGCTGCTGGGCAAAAGGAGCGACGAAAATGCCGTGCTCGCCTTTTTGTAACCAGGCGTGCTGGAGTTCGCAATGTTGTCTGCAACGGTGCTCAGGCGGTTGGCTTGTGCGTTCATACCAGACGCACCGGTTTGCATCATTCCATAAAGGCTCATCGCGTAATCCCTCGTTTGCTACTGCGATTTAGATTAGCTCGCGGGCCTTGCGTGAACCTGATTGCCTGTGATGCATTTGGTGTCGGCCAACTGATTTTTGCCAGCTGGCCAAAGCCCGCTTACTTCCAATCGATCAGGTATCCGAGGAACCGCTTTGAATCGATCGGATCAAAACCCAGACGCTTGCGCAGCTTCTTGCGCAGCTTGGAAATGTGGCTCTCGACAACGTTCTCTTCCACGTCTTCATCGAAGATGCCGTAGATAGCGTTGAAGATCTGCTGCTTCGTCACCCGGCGACCGCGGTTTGCGACAAGATACTCAAGGATGCGGCGTTCGCGCCGCGGAAGCGCAAATGTGCGATCCTCGATTTCCGGATCCCGGCCATCGGAAAAGACCCGGATAGGACCGATTTCGATATGGGTGGTGATTGCCTTGAGCCGGCGGCGGATAGCCGCTGCCCGCGCCAGGATTTCCCGGGGATGGACCGGCTTGCGCACCACGTCGTCCACGCCGCTGTCGTAAAACGCCAGAGTGGATTCAAGTGACGGCGTATCGCTGACCGCGATCACCGGAGCCTGCGAACGATCACGGATCGCCCTGGGCAAATCCATCATCTGCTTGCCATGCCCGATCAGGAAAGCCTCAACGGCCTCGAGATCCGAATCTGCCGCCGCATGCACCCACTCGCCGAACTCAATGGAATCGAAGCTCGCCGATGGAACCCCTTCCCGCCCGAAAAGTGATGTGTACCCGTCTTTTACCAATTGTCGATCATCAACCACTACGATCATTCGTTCGCCTCCGAATCAGTGTGGTGCCCCGTTGACTAAGAAGTACGAATCCGCTGAATCTTGGTAAACTATGAAATGAATCCGGTGACAATTAATAATTGATTAACCATATTTTCCGCTGATTTGCCTAGATATGGTATGTCTTGGCGGCGGCAGACACAATTTTGTTGGGAAAAGTTAACAAAAGGTTAATTTTTTCCTTGCGTCGTTTAGAAACGCCTAAATCTTAACAAATTGTTACAAATCGGGCAGGAAGATGGCGGCTGCTATTTCTGGTTGCATTATCCGCAGAACGATTTGGCCTGTTTTGTCCATGCTCCGTGACCGGTTGCGATCAGATTTGCGATCACCCGGCAAACATATCTCTTCTGTGCCGGGTCGTTGTTCGGGCCGGCGTGATAGCGCGCGACTGCCATTGTCCATGTTTCATGGCGCGCGTGCAGCCGGGCAAGAAAGCGGGCGGCGTATTCGACATTGGCGTGAGGGTCGAGCATTGCGCTCACCGACGGGAATTCAGCGCCATGATAGCGATGATTGATCTGCATGCATCCGAGATCGATCAGGGTCTTGCCCTCGGCTCGGGCCTTTTCGAACTCGCGCAACGCTTCCCGGCGGTTTTTCGCATAGACCGTGCGGCCTTCGATATTCAGGGCGTAAGGGTAGAGCGATCCCTTCCGCCCGGTCTCGGTCAGGCCGACAGAATGGAGGATACCCGGGGGCACGCCGTGAGCTCTTGCCGCGGCGAGAATTTCAGCCTCGCAGACACCCGTTGCCGCTTGTGCCTGGCGTGGCGCCAATCCGTCAGAGATAGACGCCGTCAGTGCGGCCAGTACCAGGACCAGCATACGAACCTTGGTCATGGCCTTGCCCTCCCTGGGTGCCGGATCCCTGCTGCCTTGCATTGTTGCGACCGTTCTCGCTGCCGGAAGACTGTGCATCACTTGACCCCGGACCCTGCTGGTTTGGCTGGAACCCCTGCTGAGCGGTCTGGTTTGATGCGCGGTCAGATCCGGTGACATGCTGGACCGTGATCTGCTCAACACCGAACCCCTGCCCGCGCAGAGCCTTGATAATGGACTCATTGTCTTGCTTGATCTGCCGGTAGGCTTCAGCGGTCTGAACCTTGATTTCGACCGACAGGTCATCACCGGAAAGCTTCAGTACCGCGGTGACGCTGCCAAGCGAGACCGGATTGAGCTGAAGCTTGAGGGTGTGGAGTGTCTGCCCTGCCTGCGGCGCCCCGGTCTGGGCAAGCGGCTGGGCCGGAGCGGTGCGCTGCGCCGTCAAGGCGGTATTGCCGGCATCCACCAGCGTACGCGTCAGCAACTGGGCGTTTGCCGACATGTTCTGGACCGGCATGAACCGGCGCGATTCAATCACTTCGACCTTGCCACCCTTGGGGTTCATGGCCTCGTCACTGCGCCGGTCAGCGGCCTCGCCCTGCCTGCCTGCATTGCGGCCCCGGATCCTGACATCTTCAGCCGGCCGGGCTTCACCATCCATACCGAGGGCGCGCATGGCTTCCTTGATCGCGGACTGATCCTTCTGCCGGTCAGAGCCAGGCTCTGCAGCCGGAGCCTTTGCCTGAGCCTGGGTACCCTGCCCTGCCGAGCCCGCGGCGGCAGCTGAGGCCAAGGCGGCGGGCGCTGCGACTGATGATCTTGCATCAACGTCGGCCTGTTGACCCGCCTGGGTCCCGCTTGCCTGAACAGCGGCTGCCTTTTGCGCGTCGGCTGACTTCTGGGTATTGGCTGCCTGCTGAAGCAGGTTGGCGGCGGCCGTCTCTGTCTGGGCCTTGGCGCTCTTGGCGCCGGCGGCCTGCAAGCCGGCTTCGCTCACATCATCAGTTTCCGTCATGGCCGGCATGTTCGCAACGGCAACAACGGCCGGCTTGCCGGCGGGCGTTTCCTCTGCCACATCGGCATCAACCGCGTCTTCGGTTGCAATCTCTTCCGTCTGCGAATTCTTGCCGAGATCGGCGTCATCGGAATAGGCAGCGCTCGACATCAAGCCCGACAGCAGGTTGAGAACCTCGTCTGACTGTCCGGAATTGGAGGCGAGCTGATCGTCAGGTTCCGTGGTTTCGGCGCCTGTATCGGTTTCGCTATTCGAACCGACCCGGTCGCGCTCGGCTGTTGCGCTGCGCTTCTCCTGCGAAAGGGCAGCCGAGAAAGCATCGTTCCTGTTGTCTCCGGCAGCATCCGCGCCAGCGGCCCCTTCGCCAATCCTGGCGACCGGCCGTGCAGGTACTTGCCGCTGCAATACCATATCAAGTGCACTCACGACGCTTTCCTTCCCAATTCACTCAAGCAGCTTGTCTATACGCTCGAGCGCTTGCTTCCGGTCCGACACATAACCCTTGAATGCTTCTTCTTCTGCCGCCAGGTTCACCTCTTCAGCGGCAGTGGTCCGTCTGAAGATCGAGCTTCCGGCTTTCTTCTCTCCGCCGGTTGCGATCTTCGGGCTATCACCACCCTGCCGCATTTCCGGTTGCGCTATCATGGATGGCAATGCTTGCGTGAAGCTGTCGGGTATAGGTTTCCTGACAACCTCGCTCGCGACGACCTTTGCCGCCTCGCGCAATGCACGGTCACGCCGCGACAAGCGCGCGCCCGAAAGCGAGTTTATGCTTTCAAGAACATTGCCAACGCCATCAGTGGGTATTTTGGCCATGCCCGAATAGAGCTCGGCCATTGCCTGGGGCGTCTTGTCATTGGTGCCCAGCAATGCCTCGGCCTTGTCGGAGGCAAACACCGCGAGTTCGCGAAGGCCGGTGATTGCCGCCTTGCGGGCGATGCGGAGATAGATCTCGCGCTTTCTCGGACGGTCCATGAACGACAGGATTTCGCTCAGCCCCTCGTCGCCGACTTTCTCGTAATTGAGGAGCACGAGATCAACCACAAGATCGGCATACTGGCCGGCATAGGGAGAGTTGATGAACCGGCGCGCGTAAAGCTGCGCGTAATGCAGTGCCTCGTCGACCATGTTCTTTTGCGCCGCAATGAACAGCGACCGCCTCAGCGCAGCTTCCTCGACCAGGGTTCCCGGAGCGGTCAATCTCGCCCAGTCGAACAGCTCCAACGCGGCCACGTCATTCATCGAGGCCATGACATTGGCGGCCACCAAAGTGATGTAGGGGCCGATCTCGGTATCGCGATAGATCTTGACCACGTCGGTCAGCGCCGTCTTGGTCCTGGCCGCACGGCCGTTCAGATAGGCGCGGAGAACGGTGGTGACTTCATTGTCGAAATTGCCGAACTTGTCCTTGATTGCCAGAATGTCGAGCGTCGCCGGATTGCCGCCGCTCATGGCATAGATCAACGCCGCGTCGACATTGCGGGGGTCGTCAAAGACGGACTGGTCGGCCTGTCGAAGACGGCTGTCGATGACGCCGATGAGAAAGCGTTGCATCTCCATCGCCGAATGGTCGCCCTGCACCACGGCATCCTGAACAAACTGCAGCGACCGGACCAGTTTGTAAGGCTCGAGCGCCTCCATCTGGTCTTCCATCTCGAAACCGGCCACTTCACCAGGTTCCGAAAAGGGCGCCTTGACGCCTTCAGCTGCATCGGTCTTGTTCTCGTCCGTGCCGGCATGGGCTGGCCCGGCTTCATTTCCGGCTTCGCCTTCATGCGGCTTGGCCGCCGTGTCGGCATTGTCTTCCGGCGCTGCTTCGGAACGAACGTTCGGGAATGCTTCCGCGCCGTGAAACAGCTCGAATGGCAGCGGAGCCTCCGGCTCTTCCGCACACGCTCCAAACGCAAACATCGCCGCGATAACGGCGAGGCTCACAGGCGCAATTTGTCCGGCGCGCCGCACCATCAGCTCCCTTTGGCCTCAACCAGAATCTCTATCCGGCGGTTGACCTCGGAATAGGGATTGTCCGGATCCTTGAGACGGCGGTCCGCAAAGCCGGTGACCTGGGTGATGCGTTCTTCGGGCACACCGCCGCGAACCAGCATGAACAGGGCGGAATGCGCACGCGCAGTCGACAGGCGCCAGTTGTCATCATTGCCGGATGTATAGGGCCGGGCATCGGTGTGACCGCGGATGGCGATCGCTCCGGGGCGCTTTGCCAGCAACTCGCCGATTTTCTCCATCGCGACCACGAGATCCCGTCCGGGTACAGCCGAGCCGACATTGAACATGCCGAAATCGAGTTGATCGGTAAGCGAGACCAGCAGGCCACCCTCGGCAGGCGTCACCGTGAGACCTTCGGCGAGCTTGCCGACCCCACCGCCGAGCGCCTTGGCGATTTCCTGCTTGAGGACTTCGGCTTCGGCTTCGATCTTTGCCTTCGCCTGCTCGGCCTTTGCCTGCTCTGTCTCCTTGCCGGTACCGCCCTCGCCGGCGATCTCGGAAGCCTTGTTGCCCTGCGGTCCATCCTGCGTCTTGCCGCCAAAGTTGCCGGCCTGGGCATAAGGATCATCCTGCAGGCCGAAATCATCAACAGCGTCAGGTGGAGGTATGTTTCTCAGATTGTCTTCGGACTCGACCATCGACTGCGTGTCTTGCAGGGACTTCTTGTCCTGCTCGACCTGCTTCGACCAGAAATCCGGATCGAACGGATCGCGATAGGCGTCGCCGCCGGAAGCGCCCGTAGACGGTCCGGATTGGGCGGCTCCGCCGTCGCCCTTTTCGGAGATGTTGGACTGGGTTCCGGTTTCCTGGGCAATTTCGGCCAGAACCGAGAACGGGTTTTCGAAATAGTCGGATTCCGAATAGTCCTGCTTTTCGCCCGCCGAAGCGTTTTCCTGGTTGCCTGCATCGGCGCCCTGTCCGTCAGTTTTCCCGTCACCGTCGGTCTTGGATTTCGGCGCCTTGGCCTCACCGTCCTGGGTGTTGCCGACCTGCTTGATGCCGCGGTCGGTCGGCTTGTCGTCCATCAGCTTGATCGGGTTGAAGTAACTCGCGACGGATGCCTTGCTTTCCTCGTTGGCGGCATTGACCAGCCACATGACCAGGAAGAAGGCCATCATGGCTGTCATGAAGTCGGCGTAGGCGATCTTCCAAACACCACCATGGCTGCCATCGTCTTCACCACCACCACGCCTTTTGACGATGATGATTTCATTCTTGCCTTGGTGTGTTGAGTCGCCTTCTGCCATCAGAGAACCCCGGCAAGGGCTTGGGACCAGTCGGACAAGCGGCTGGCGAACTGGGTGCGGTTGACTTCGATCTCGATGTCAAATCCGTCGGTTTCCTCGATGGTCATCCGGTCGGCGTCTATACCTATCTGCTCCCGGAAGGCGTTGACGAGCGCTTCCGGACCGGTCACCCGGATCTGGCTGGCATTGTCGAGCGCGAGGATCTTGCGGATCTCGTCGGACAGGCCGGAGAGAACGCGCTTTCGCACCGCCTCGTCGATCAACGGCTTCAACACGGCCTCGACATCGCCGGCAATCAGCTCAGCGATTTCCGCGCTTCTGGCGGCAATGGCATCCGGGATGGTCTTGGCGGCGTTCGTTTCCAGTTCCACCCGCAATGCTTCCAGTTCGGCTGCGTGGAGGTTTTCTATGGCGAGATGCTCGGCTTCGAATTTCTTCGTCAGCTCTGCCCGGGCTTTCGCTTCGCCTTCAGCCCTGGCCTCGGCGCGAATGCTCTCTGTGTCTATATGTGGCAATGCCACGGGTTTTTCATCGTCATTCACATGCTGGTCAGCGTGAAACCCGCTCATGTCAGTGAATTCGAAATCAGGAAGA
Organism: Hoeflea sp. AS16; assembly: GCF_038900095.1. NCBI lineage: Bacteria > Pseudomonadati > Pseudomonadota > Alphaproteobacteria > Hyphomicrobiales > Rhizobiaceae > Hoeflea > Hoeflea sp. AS16. The sequence continues at coordinate 36,552 of NZ_JBBMQQ010000006.1, forward strand.
TACCGTGCGAAACTGGCCGTCATGAGCCTCTCCGATTGGTGGCGATTGCTGACGATAGCCGGATCAATGTCTTTCCCTTCAAATTCAGAAGGCGGGGACTGTGGAATCCGACTGCGCCTTCATGCGCGTGAGAAACCTAGAGAGTTAAACTTGTGTGAGAATGACCTCAGGCTGCCCGACCTGATGAGAAATGTCGTCCCACACACGAATTAGGTGCCGGTCCGCACCAAGGGCAATTTTGGCGCGGACCAGCCAATCCACCATGTCCGTTGACCGGCGGCACGGTAGAATTGCTTCACTCCATGCGCCCCTTGGCGGGGCGCGCCAGGCTTACTGCTGGAAGAGGGAGAGAATATTCTGTGAGTTGGTGTTGGCGATCGACAGCGACTGAATGCCCAGCTGCTGCTGTGTCTGCAACGCCTTCAATCGCGTTGATTCCTCGTTCATGTCCGCATCGACCAATCGACCAACGCCCTGATCGATGGAGTCCATCAGATCGGCGACAAAGTCTTCCTGCATCTCGACACGCTTCTTGACCGCGCCGAGATTGGATGCCGCGTCCGTCATCTCGGTCAGGATCTTGTCCGCCACCCTGATCATGTCATCGACCTGGGCATCGGTGGTGTTGGCGGTCAAGGCAATGGCTGTGCCGGAACCCGCGGTTGCGGCAGTGCCATCGGCGTCGATCAGGTAATAGTTGCGAGCGGTACCGGTTGCGTTCGGGTCAAGCGCATCTGCATCAATGTCCTTGGTCAGGATACCGAGGCTTTCGTTGACGGCTCCGACCATAGTCAGACTGGTGACGTTGATGTCGAGCGTTGTGATCGAGACCAGGCCATTGACGTCGCGGTTGAAACCACCGACCACGGACTTTGTGCCTGCTGCAGCGGTGGCGGTGTTGTTGAGCCAGTTTTCACCGGAGAACGATGCCGATTCCGCAATCGAGCGAAGCTGGTTCTTCAGCTCGGTCAGTTCCTTGTCGATCTTGGTCTTGTCGACGCCAGGCTCGCGGGCTGCCACAAGCTTGGCCTTGATTTCGGAAACGACGTCGATGGAGCTGTTCATCGCCGTGTAGGCAATGTCCACCTTCGCGGCGCCGAGCCCCAAAGCATCCTTCACGGTGGAAAGAGCCTTGTTGTCGGACCGCATGGTTGTTGCGATCGACCAGTAAGCCGCGTTGTCGCCGGCTGTTTCAACGCGATATCCCGAGGATACCCGCGCCTGTGTCATCTGCATTTCGGTGTTGATGCTACGAAGAGTCTTCAGTGCAGCCATCGCGGCTGCGTTGGTCATGATGCTGGTCATATTTAAATGCCCCCTAAAATTGCCCAGGGACATACCGGCCACGATTCCGGTTACGATGAACTTGCTTCATGCAACCGGTTTTGAGTGCGTTTCACTCTTGCCGGTTCACCGTCGGTAACTAAGGAGTAAACGTTTATGGTTAACAGGGCGTTAATTCAACCCCTAAATCTACTAATGAAAAGTTCCAGCTTTTTAAAGAAACTGCTTTTTTAGCACATTTGGAAATTTGCAAATTCAACAGGTTACCGCAACGCACACAGAACGCGGCAAAACCGCTTAGACCAGAACTGCCGAATACAGAAAAGGCCGCATCGTTTCCGATGCGGCCTTGCGAAATCCACCACCGGAGACCGCCTTGTGGCGGCCCCGGGGCTGGTCGCTCTTAACGGAAGAGCGAGAGGATGTTTTCCGAGTTGGAGTTGGCAATCGACAGCGACTGAATGCCGAGCTGCTGCTGCGTCTGCAGGGCCTTCAGGCGGGTCGATTCCTCGTTCATGTCCGCATCGACCAGACGTCCCACACCAGTGGTGATCGAGTCCATCAGGTCTGCAACAAACTCTTCCTGCATGGAAACGCGCTTGTTGACGGCACCGAGGTTGGATGCTGCATCCGTCATCTGAGTGAGGATCTTGTCGACAACGCGGATCATGTCATCAACCTGGGCGTCGGAAGTGCCGGTGGCCAATGCAATGGCGGTACCCGAACCGGCACTGGCAGCCGTGCCGTCAGCATCGATCAGGTAGTAGTTGCGAGCGGTACCGGTTGCGTTCGGGTCAAGCGCATCGGCATCAACGTCGTTGGTCAGGAGGCCGAGGGTTTCGTCCTGGCTCGAGATCAGCGTGGTCGAGCTGGCGTTGACGGCCAGCGTCGTGATCGAGACCAAGCCGGCGGAGTCACGGTTGAAACCACCAACGATTTCCTTGGTGCCGAGTGCAGCGGCACCGTCGTTGTTGAGCCAGTTTTCACCGGAGAACGATGCCGATTCAGCGATCGAGACCAGCTGGTTCTTCAGCTCGGTGAGTTCCTTGTCGATCTTGGTCTTGTCCACACCAGGCTCGCGGGCTGCAACCAGCTTTGCCTTGATTTCGGAAACCACGTCGATGGCGGAGTTCATGCCGGTGTAGGCAACGTCAACCTTGGCAGCGCCGAGGCCGAGAGCGTCCTTGACGGTCGAGAGCGCCTTGTTGTCGGAACGCATGGTGGTTGCGATCGACCAGTAGGCAGAGTTGTCTGCAGCCGTTTCAACCCGGTAACCGGACGAAACGCGGTTCTGCGTCATTTCCATGTCGGAGTTGATGGAACGAAGGGTTGCGAGTGCAGCCATTGCTGCGGAGTTTGTCATGATGCTTGCCATTGAGGTGTCCCTTTTGACAAATTACGCGGGACATACCGGACTCTGCTACCGGCAACGGTGGCCAGGCATCATGCCCGTCGCTTCAGGTCATTAACAATCTGCGACCCACCATTTCTTGAGAGTGAAAATCACAGATTATGGTTACTGAAGACTTAATCAGATTCAGCTAATTCGAATTTTTTTGGGATCGATTACCGGCGGCACGAAAACCAAAAACGCCGGGGATCTCTCCCCGGCGTTCCGTTGGTTCAACTCTTGGATCGAACCTGTCGCGTTCCTTAACGGAAGAGCTGCAGGATGTTTTCCGAGTTGGAGTTGGCAATCGACAGCGACTGAATACCGAGCTGCTGCTGTGTCTGCAGGGCCTTCAGGCGGGTCGATTCCTCGTTCATGTCCGCATCGACAAGGCGGCCCACACCGGTGGTGATCGAGTCCATCAGGTCGGCAACAAAGTCTTCCTGCATGGAAACGCGCTTGTTGACGGCACCGAGGTTGGATGCAGCATCCGTCATCTGGGTGAGCATCTTGTCGACAACACGGATCATGTCGTCAACCTGGGCGTCGGTGGTGCCGGTTGCCAATGCAATCGCGGTACCCGAACCGGCACTGGCAGCGGTGCCGTCAGCATCGATCAGGTAGTAGTTGCGAGCGGTACCGGTTGCGTTCGGGTCAAGCGCATCGGCATCAACGTCGTTGGTCAGGATACCGAGGGTTTCGTCCTGGCTGGAAATCAGCGTGGTCGAGCTGGCGTTGACGGCCAGCGTCGTGATCGAGACCAGACCGGCGGCGTCACGGTTGAAGCCGCCAACGATTTCCCTGGTGCCGAGTGCAGCAGCGCCATCGTTGTTGAGCCAGTTTTCACCGGAGAACGATGCCGATTCGGCGATCGAGACCAGCTGGTTCTTCAGCTCGGTGAGTTCCTTGTCGATCTTGGTCTTGTCGACGCCGGGCTCGCGGGCTGCAACCAGCTTTGCCTTGATTTCGGAAACCACGTCGATGGCGGAGTTCATGCCGGTGTAGGCAACGTCAACCTTGGCAGCGCCGAGGCCGAGAGCGTCCTTGACGGTCGAAAGAGCCTTGTTGTCCGAACGCATGGTTGTTGCGATCGACCAGTAGGCGGAGTTGTCTGCAGCGGTTTCAACCCGGTAGCCGGACGAAACGCGGTTCTGCGTTGTTTCCATGTCGGAGTTGATCGAACGCAGGGTGGCGAGTGCAGACATTGCTGCGGAGTTGGTCATGATGCTTGTCATAGAAGTGTCCCTTTTGACAAAGTTACGCGGGACATACCGGACTCGGTTACCGGTAACAGTGGCCAGGCATCATGCCCGTCGCCTTTTTGTTTTTCAGTTCAGCGACCCACTATTTACTGAGGAGCAAAATGCAGGACCATGGTTACCGAAGCTTTAATCGCGAATTATTTATTTGAACTATTTTTCAGATCAAGAAAAAGCGCCGGGAATCTCTTCCCGACGCCTCGATTTGTTACTAATTTGTAAATTAGTACTAACTTTCCCTTAACGGAACAGGGACAGCACGTTCTGCGAGCTCGAGTTGGCGATCGACAGAGCCTGGATACCGAGCTGCTGCTGTGTCTGCAGAGCCTTCAGGCGGGTCGATTCCTCGTTCATGTCCGCATCGACGAGACGGCCAACACCCTTGGTGATGGAGTCCATCAGGTTGGAGACGAAGTCTTCCTGCATGGAAACGCGCTTGTTGACGGCGCCGAGGTTCGATGCAGCATCCGTCATCTGGGTGAGCATCTTGTCGACAACACGGATCATGTCATCAACCTGGGCGTCGGTGGTGCTGGCGGTCAACGCGATCGCGGTACCCGAACCGGCACTGGCGGCGGTGCCATCGGCATCGATCAGGTAGTAGTTGCGAGCGGTACCGGTTGCAGACGGGTCAAGCGCATCGGCATCGACGTCGTTGGTCAGGATACCGAGGGTTTCGTCCTGGCTGGAAATCAGCGTGGTCGAGCTTGCGTTGATGCCCAGCGTGGTCAGCGAGACCTTACCGCTGGAGTCACGGTTGAAGCCGGCGACGATTTCCTTGGTGCCGAGTGCAGCAGCACCGTCGTTGTTGAGCCAGTTTTCACCGGAGAACGATGCCGATTCCGAGATCGAAACCAGCTGGTTCTTCAGCTCGGTCAGTTCCTTGTCGATCTTGGTCTTGTCCACACCAGGCTCGCGGGCTGCAACCAGCTTTGCCTTGATTTCGGACACCACGTCGATGGCCGAGTTCATACCCGTGTAGGCAACGTCAACCTTGGCAGCGCCGAGGCCGAGAGCGTCCTGAACAGTCGAGAGAGCCTTGTTGTCCGAACGCATGGTGGTTGCGATCGACCAGTAAGCAGCGTTGTCTGCGGCCGTTTCAACACGGTAACCGGAAGAGACGCGGTTCTGCGTGCTTTCCATGTCATTGTTGATCGAACGAAGAGTGGCCAGTGCAGACATAGCTGCGGAGTTGGTCATGATGCTAGTCATGGGATTGTCCCTTTAAAAATTACGCAATACTGATGAGGGACATACCGGGCTTATGGATTTACCGGTCATGCGGTTCGGCATCATGCCTGTCGGAACCCTCTGACTTCGCAAAGGTGTTCCTCCCCGTCATGTTGGCACCATAATCCCATCCATGGCTTTCAATTTGATTAATCGAAATCCAAAATAGCGTGTAATTTCAACATAGTTAACCGTGAATTAAATCGACAGCACGGCCGATTAACCAGTCTGGCACAGCATGGCTTCGCCACCCGGCATCATCGATACCGGGGCGAGAAACAGCGTTGGGTTTTTCAGATGAAGGACCGCACGAGACTTCCGACCATCAGGTTCCAGCCATCGATAAGGACAAAGAACAGGATCTTGAAAGGCAGCGATATTGCCGTGGGCGGCAGCATCATCATACCCATCGACATGGTGATGGTCGCCACCACGAGATCGATGACCAGGAATGGCAGGACCACGAGGAAGCCGATTTCAAAACCGCGCCTGATTTCGGAAATCATGAAGGCGGGTACCAGAACGCGCATGTCGATCTTGCCTTCGGTTTCCGTCGCCTGACCACGCTCATCGGCAATATCGATGAACAGGGTCAGATCCTTGGGACGCGTGTTGACCAGCATGAACTCGCGAAACGGGTCAGCGACCAGTGCGATTGCTTCCTGCTCGGTGATCTCGTTTTCCAGAAGCGGGCTGATGCCCTTTTCCCAAGCCTGATCAAATGTCGGCGCCATGACATAAAAGGTCATGAACAGAGAAAGGCTGACCAGGATCATGTTGGCGGGAGTGGTGGCCAATCCCATGCCGGACCGCAGGATGGCGAAGGCAATGATGAACCGCGGGAAGCTGGTCACCATGATCAGGATGCCCGGAGCCACCGAGAGGACAGTCAGCAGCCCGAAGGTGCGAATGATCCAGCTCGCTACCGAACCGTCGACCGGCGCCTGCAGCAGATTGGGGTCCAGGATCTGGCCGTGGGCCGCCGTTGCAAAAGCCATCATGGCTGCAAAGGCTGATAAAAATCGAATCATTCGATCACAAAAGTCCTCAAAAGGAGATCGTTGACGCGGCCTTCCGACCGCAACTTCACACGTTCACGCAGGTCCTCGCGCAAATACTGAAAGCCGCGCGGTCCTTCTATCTGCTGAAGCGAGACTGTGCGCAGATAGGCAAGAATGTCCTGGTGGATCCGGTCGGCAAGCGCAATGTCGGGTTCATTGGTGAACACAAGAGACACTTCGACTCGAATCCAGTTGTCAGAAGGGTATGACAGGTTTGTGGTAATAGGATCCAGCGCGACGACGTTTTCCCGAGGTTTGTCTTCGGCTTTGTCCTCTTTTTTGTCTTTTTCCCCGTCGCCCTTGCCGTCAGCGGCCATTTCAGGCTGATCCACCTGTGGCGCAATCAGTCCGCCGACCATCCAGCCGCCACCCGCAGCGATCAGGCTGAGAACCAGCACAATCGCTATGGTGACGATAAGTCCGGACTTCTTCTTGCCGTCGTCTTCTTCTTCGCTGTCAAAATCAGCCATGGATCAAGCCATCAAATTGGGGAGAGAATGTCGACAAGCTGCTGACCGATCGGCGGTTGCTGGACTTCCGTCAACCTTCCACGGCCACCGTAGGAAACACGGGCTTCGGCGATCTTGTCATAGGCCACGGTGTTGTTGTGATCCACATCCAGGGGCCGCACGATGCCTGCAACGTTGAGAATGCGGAGTTCCTGGTTGACCCGCACTTCCTGGCTGCCGCTGATGACCAGGTTGCCGTTCTGCAGGATCCCGGTGACGACGGCCGCTACCCGCAACTGCAGTTTCTCGGAACGTTCGGTGGTCCCGGAGCCCTTGGTCGAGGTGTCTGAACCATAGGTCAGGTCATTGCTGCCGATCGTCGAGATGACCGGGAGATTGAGGCTCGCATTGATGCCGCTGGAATTCTTGCGGCTGCGGTCGGTGGCATTGTCGAAGCTGGCCTTGTCATTGATGGCAAGGTCGACGGTAAGAATGTCGCCGATACTGACCGCGCGGGCATCCTGGAACAGTTTCGACCGGCGGTCATCCCACAGGGAGAAGTTGCTCGACCGCACCGGCGGCTGCTTGGGATAGGCCGCCATCTGCGGGGTCTCGCCATAGGCAAGACCCGAGCCCACAGGGCTCATCGAAGGCGCCCGGCCAACCTCTTTGAGAGTTTGCGAACTGCACCCGGACAGGGTGAGCGCAAGAACGGTAATGGCTAAGGCCCTAATCATGACGGATCCTCGGGTTGCTCGGGCGCTGCGGCAGCAGCAAGAATGCTGGTAAGCGCCGCAGCCTTTTTGGTATCCATCTCGTTGAGAATCTGGCTCGCCAGCCGCGGACTGAGCTTCATGACGATTGCCGCCGCTATTCCCGGCTTGACGATTTCCAGTTGCTTGGCAGCGGAATCAGCCGCCATGTTCTTGTAGATTTCAACCAGTTGTGTATCGGCGACGCGCATGAAGTCTTCACGTTTCTTCAGCCAGTCGCGGTATTTGACAGTGCGCTCCTCGAGCAGGCGGATTCTTTCGTCCACGCCGGCCTGAAGCTCTTCGAGTTCTTTCTTCTGCAGAAGATAGCGCTGATCACGCGCGGCATCGGCAATGTTGCCGCAAAACGCACGGATCTCGTCTTCGAGACTTTGCGCCGGCGCCTGCTGTGCCAGGGCACCGGGCGCGATCATGCCGAGCATGACGACCAGCGCGGCGCCTGCGCCACGCGACCATCTGCGGGAGGTCAGCTTCCGGTTTGTGCTCATTGCAGCACCAGTTCAGCATGCAATGCCCCTGCGGACTTGATGCCCTGGAGAATGGCGATGATGCCATCAGGCTTGACCCCGATCGAATTCAGACCTGCAACGAGGGTTCTGAGATTGGGTCCGTCGATGATGGCGACCTGGCCGCCCTCGACGCCAGCAGTGATGTCTGTGAGCGGTTCGACCGCAGTCACCCCGTCGGTAAACGGCAATGGCTGCACGATCGTCGGGGTTTCATTGATCTGCACGGTCAGCGTTCCGTGGCTGACGGCGACCTTGGAGATGCGAACGTCATTGCCGATCACGATTGTGCCGGTGCGTTCATTGACCACCACGCGTGCCGGCGAGTCGGTTTCAACGACCAGGCCCTCGAGTTCCGCCGTCAAGCGGGCAAGGTCAGCGCGCGGAGGTTTGCGAACCGCCACCGTGGTGGAGTCACGTGCCTCGGCAATGGCAGTGCCGTAACGCGCTTCGGAGAAGGCGTTGATGACATCGGCCATTCCCACCGCGGTGGTGAAATCGGGATTGCGAAGCTGGTAGACAAGTCCGTCGACCTGCTTGAAGGACGCCGGAATTTCGCGTTCGATGATCGCGCCTCCGGGCAACCGGCCGGCAGTGGCTATGCCCTGCTGCAATGTTGCTGCATCGCCCTGCGCGTTAACGGCAGAAACGATCACGGATCCTTGCGCGACCGCATAGATCTGGCCGTCGGCGCCCGACAGCGATGTCATCACCAGCGTACCGCCGCGCAACGATGTCGCGTCTCCGAGAGAGGAGACGGTCACATCGATCCGCGACCCCAGGCTGGCGAAAGGCGGCAGATTGGCGGTAACGATCACGGCGGCGACATTGTTGACCCGCGATGCACCGCCTTCGGTGGAAATGCCAAGATTTTGCAGCATGGCGCGCAATGATTGCTCGGTAAACGGTGAATTGCGCAAGCCATCCCCCGTGCCCTGCAATCCGACAACGAGACCGTAACCGATGAGCTGGTTGTCGCGTCCTGCCTGCAGAGAGGCAATATCCTTGATGCGCGAGGAGGCACCGGCAGGCCGGATGAAACTCAGGCCCGATCCGGATACGAATTGCTCGACGGAACCTGCTCCGGTTCCGGTTCCCGTTGCGGGACCAGGGCCGGAGCCGGCCAGGCAAATCATGGCCATCCAGATGCTGACTATCTTGGCAAGTTTACGGATCATTTCGCGGCCACCCGAACGCTGCCGTTCTGCATCACCGTTCCGGAGATGATGACACCGGATTCAATGTTGCGGACACGAATGAAATCGCCAATCGCCGCATTTTGAAGCGGAGTCCCCGTTGCCGTGATGGTCAGGCCTGTGCCGCTGAATATCAGCTGAACCGGCTTGCCGCGCACCACGGCCCAGGAATCGCGCAATGCCGCGACCGGAATGGTCCGGCCCGGCAGCAATGTGCGGGTTGTCACCTTGCCCACCACTTCGCTGGTGACTTCGGCATAGCCGCCGCGCAGGTTCGGATTGGTAACCTCGACCTCGCGGAGCAGTTCCGCCGCGAGTTCCTCGCCGGGGTAAATGGTTCGTTCGGGAACCACCGCAGTCCCGCGGCCGGCCTGCGCCATGGGCATGGCGCAGAGCAGACCGAGCAGGACAATGGCCGCGCGAACGAGGCCTTGCAAAGGCAAATTTGGGCGAAACGTCATGTCTGCCTTGTCCTTTGTTACCTAGAGGTTCTGGGAAACGACGGACGCCATTTCATCCGCCGCCTTGATGATCTTCGAATTCATTTCATAGGCGCGCTGCGCAGAGATCAGGTCGGTGATTTCCTTGACCGGGTCGACGTTGGAAGCTTCCAGGTAACCCTGCTGGATATGGGCAAATCCGGGATCAGCCGGAGCGCCGATGATCGCCGGGCCCGATGCCACCGTCTGACGGAAGAGATTGTCGCCCAGAGGCTCCAGACCTGCTTCGTTGACGAAGTTGGCCAGGGTCAGCTGACCCAGATCCTGCAATTCGACGTCGTCACCGACACGGGCCAGCACCTGGCCGGTACGGGAAATCTGAACTTCGCTGGTTTCATCGGGGAAGGTGATGCCGGGAACGACCACATAGCCATCGATGGTAACCAGCTGGCCGTCGGCATTGGTATTGAAGGCGCCAGCCCTCGAATACTGGGTTTCCCCGTCCGGCGTTTCGATCTGGAACCAGCCGCGACCGACGAGCGCCAGATCCAGCTTGTTGGACGTGCCGACCAGGCTGCCCTGAATGTGCAGGTTACGGACCGCAGACGTCTGCACGCCAAGACCGATGTGCGCGCCTTCAGGCACGATCGCCTGGTTGGAAGCGTTGGGAACGCCGGAGTTGCGCTCGACCTGGTAGAGCAGGTCGGAAAATTCCGCACGGGCCCGTTTGAAGCCGGTGGTGTTGATGTTCGCCACGTTGTTGGCGATCACTTCAAGATTGAGCTGCTGGGCATTCATACCGGTAGCTGCGATGGCCAAAGCCTTCATGGCGAGTTCCTCAGATTTGCATACGTGCGATTTCGAGATAAGCGGTGACCATCTTGTCGCGGATGGCGACAGCGGTCTGCAGCGACTGTTCGGCTGCCATGATGGCGTCGACAACTTCACGCGTCGGCACCTCGCCGCGTATCGCGGCAAATGACTGGCCTTCGGCAACCTTCAGGTTGCTGACAACACCTTCGCCGAGACTTTTCATGGTTTCAGCGAAAGAAGACGGCGAAGGCGCAACCGCGGCAGCTGTCAGGTTCGACATCCCTGCGGCGCTGGCCATATCCGTCTCGCGCGGGCCCGCAAGCCCTGACAGGGCAGACATTCCAGAAATCTTGTCAATCATTGACTGGCCCTCAGCAGATCTATCGTCATGGAAATCAACTCCCGGGTTTGCTTGACGGTTTGGAGGTTGGCCTCATACGTCCGGTTGGCTTCCCGCATGTCAGCCAGCTCGATCAGCACATTGACGTTTGGCAGCTTGACCATGCCCTTGCTGTCAGCTGCCGGATTGCCGGGATCGTACTCGATGGTGAAATCTGCCGGGTCGACATCGATTTTCGCCACTTCGGCGCGCGAGGCGCCAATGGTGCGGTCGAGTTCCCAGGAGAAACTGATCGTCTTGCGGCGGTATGCATCGGCTCCCGGCGTGTTGCCGGTCGACTGGGCGTTGGCCAGGTTTTCGGAAAGCACACGCATCCGGGTTTCCTGAACAGTGAGACCCGACGAAGCAATGCGCGAGGCGAGTGAAAGAGGATCAACCGGCATAATCAGCGCCTCACAGTCAGAAGCATCATCCGGTGAAAGGCTTTCACCATGCCTGTATTGAGTTCGTACTGCCGCTTGATTTCCCCGGTCTTGGTCATTTCCTCAGGCAGATTGACCGAGTTGCCGGAAGGCTGGACGTCGACGTCTCCAAAGCTGCCAGCGCGAACCGCACCGCGCATCGGATCTTCGTGAATATGGCCGGGATGGGTCGCTGCCATGCGGACCGGAGCCTTGGTCTGGTCGAGCACGGCTTCAAACGGCGCCACATCCCTGGATGCGTAACCGGGGGTATTGGCATTCGCAATGTTTCCGGCAACCACACTTTGGCGCACTGTGAGCCAGTGCGATTGGCTGGATGCCAGTTCGAAAAGCTGAATCGGCTGCATAGCGTTTCCCTGTCCTTAACAAGTGCAGAGATTAGGCCGTTAATCTTGCGTGTGCCTTACGGGAAATGTGCCTGCGTCATGCACCAATCTTCAAGTATAACGCTGCCGGTTTGCCTGCCGTGTTGCGGCCGGAAATACAAAACTTGGCAAGGAAAACAGAGCATGTCGGCAGGGTATTGACGCTCGAATCATGAGCGGCGGCGCTTTCGGGAACGTCACCGGCGCGGGCTGGCCAGAGCAATCGCCGGCGCGGCAAACAGATCAAACGGGCGGCAGGCCGCCCGTGTAGAAAGCCGATGCTTCCGGTCGCATCAACGCCGGATGACTTCGCCGTTGGAGGTGATGATCACCCATTGGCCTTCGCGCTTTTCGAGCTTGGCGAGACGGGAATTGTCCGGCAGAACCGAGCCAATGCGAACAATATACATGCCCGACTTGTCCTCGATGAGCACACGTCCGTTGGCAACATGCAAGAGCTTGTAGCGCGGCTTGCCGGGAAAGGTCTTGTCGGGGTCGACGGTGGTCAACTGCGGCGCGCCATTGCCCTCCTCGCCGATACTGGACACGGTCGCAGTTGTAATCGGGTCAAAAGCCGACGGCTCTGCGCTTCCATCCCTTTCGTCGGGAATCGCAAGCGGCGACACGTTGACGAAAGAACGCCCACCGGTTTCAGGAAGATCGCGGGTTTCGCTGTAGCCCATCGGCGCGATTCCGAAACTCTCCTGGTTGAAGAAGACGTACCAGGGGAAGAACGCCGCGGCAGTTGCCAGCATGAAGCCGGCGACGGCCAATATGCGGTCGCCGTTCCGCTTCGGGGCCGCAGCGCGAACCGGTGCTTCATCTTCACTCTCAATGGCTTCAAGCGCGGCTTTGACAACGTCGTCGGTCACTGTTTCGTCCTTTCCTTGGCGGGCGATGAAACGGGCAACCCGGCCGCAGCCTTCATTGCATCCGCGAGTTCGGCAAACGCATCGGCGCTTGGCGGCTGTTCCGGCGTCTGCCGCAGTGTCTCGTAGATCACCGGCGTCTGCTTGATCGCCATTTCCAGTTCGGCATCAGAGCCCGCGCGATAACCGCCGATCAGCCGCAAATCGCGGGTTTCCTCGAAGCGGTGAATCAGTGCCTTCAGGCGCATCACGAGCTTTTCCTCGTCGCCGCGCCAGGCCTTGCGGGCCAGACGGGAAATCGACGTCAGCGGATTGACCGGTGGATAGCGGCCTTCATCTGCAAGCGCACGGTCGAGCACCAGGTGCCCGTCGAGAATGCCGCGGGCCGAGTCCGCCACCGGGTCGTTGTGGTTGTCGCCATCGACCAGGATCGAGACAATCGCGGTGATTGCTCCGGCGCCTTCCGGTCCGGGGCCGGCGCGCTCCAGCAAGCCCGGCAGGGCTGTGAAAACAGATGCAGGGTAACCACGGGCGACCGGCGGCTCGCCTGCCGCCATGCCGATCTCGCGCAGCGCATGGGCGAAGCGCGTCAGGCTGTCGACGATCAGGAGCACGTTCTCGCCGGCGTCGCGGAAATGTTCGGCGATGGCCATCGCCGTCAACGGCGCGAGCTTGCGCTGCATCGGGCTTTCATCGCTGGTGGCGACCACGGCAACGGTCTTTGCCATGTTCGGGCCAAGCGTATCCTCGATGAATTCGCGGACTTCACGGCCACGTTCGCCCACCAGCGCCACCACGGCGCGGTCGAAATCTGCGGCCTTGGCGAACATCGACAGAAGCGTTGACTTGCCGACGCCGGATCCGGCGAAGACCCCGAGGCGCTGCCCCTGGCACAGTGGCGTGAAAACGTCGACGACGCGGATCCCGGTCTTGAGCGGCTTGTCGACCCTCTGGCGCAACATCGACGCCGGGGCGGCGCCGGTTACCGAACGGGGAACCGGTCCCTGCTTGAGTGGTCCGAATCCGTCGACCGGCTCTCCAAGTGCGTTGATCGTCCGCCCGCACCAGCTCTGGTCAGGCGACAGCCGGAACGGGCCGCGACGCCAGACGCGTTCACCTATATTGGCCTGGGATGCCCCATCGACCGGACAGGCAATCAGTTCATCGGGACCGAGGCTGACAACTTCAGCAAGCGTTGCAGCATCGCCGCCGCGAAATGTGAGGAAATCTCCGATCCGGACATGCCGCGACAAGCCGGCGACAACGCAGTGGCCGGGCGCGACAGCGGTGACGGTGCCTGAAATATCGTAGGCGCCTTCCGGCTTGGAAAAGCTGCGCACGTTCTCGGCAAGCGTGGCCAGACCCGACCTGCCGGTCATAGCGCGCAGTCTCCCTGCACAGAGACAGAATTATCCGGCATGCCCGGCATCAGCCTCAATTTCCGCTGCCGAGAGTGCGGATGGCTTCCCTGAACACTTCCTCGGTCGACTTGGTCATCGACGAGATGTTGTCGAACGCGCGCGAGATTGTGATCAGGCGGCTCATTTCAGCCATGGCATTGACGTTCGAGTTCTCGATGTAGCCCTGCAGCAGGCCGGCGCTGTCAGCGTCGAGTACTGGTTCAGGCGGAATTGTCGGCACGATGCCGATCGGGGCCTTACGCGTAAAGCCATCCCTGAAATCGGCAGAGAACAATCCGATGGCGCCGCGCCGGAAGCCATCCTGGCTCAGTCCGCCGTCGCGCCCTGCCTTTGGCGGCTCGCCATCGGGATCGAGCTGAATCGGCGCCTCGCCCGGGTCGAGCACGGGATATCCATTGATGTTGACCAGCTGGCCGGCATCGGTGAGCGTAAAGCGACCATCGCGGGTCAGCATTTTTCCGGTCGGTGTCTCGATCATGAACCAGGCGTCGCCGCGAATGGCGAAATCGAGCGCGCTGCCGGTGGTCTTCAAACCGCCATTGGCCGTGCTCAGATAATCCTGACCCTCGTCGACAAAGGACACATCGGTCGAGCCGGTGTTGGCCAGCACTTCATTGAACTTGACCTCCGTGGCCCTGAAGCCGGTGGTATTGGCGTTGGCGACGTTGTCGGCCAGCGTGGTCAGGCGGCGCTCAAGCGCAATCTGGGATGACAAAGAAACATAGATAGAACCCTGCATCAGCGGCCCCCGAGTTTGAGATTGTTGATGGAGAGCATCAGCTCCGGCGTGATGCCGAAACCGGTGGACGAGCTCAGCAGCAGGCTGGAATCGGCAGATCCGTACGAGGGATTGTCGAGCTCCCAGAGAGCGGTGAAGCGCTGCATGAACGTGTTGAGTTTTTCCGGATCCTTGAAGTCTTCGATGTCGAGACGCGACTTGAGCATCTCGGCCTGCTTGTCGATGTCGGAAGCGGCGACTTCCGCCGGGATGCCGAGCGCTGTCCGGACGACTTCGTAAAGGGCCGTATCGGCGAGAATGCCGTAGACGGAATCGAGCTCCGGGGCTGTCCGCTCGAAATAGAGCGCCAACCGGACACCGGTATTGTCCTGGCCGACTTCTTCTTCCAGCGTTATCCGGTGATACTTGTCGACCGTGCCCTGCTGCGCCTTGTTGAAGATGGTCGCGGTTTCGCCATTGCGGGCAAAATTGTAGGTCTCGGCGAATTCCTTGTACTTGGAATCGGCAAGCTTGTTGGCAAAGGCGTCCTCGTTGTCGACACCTTCCGTCAAGACCTTGCGCATGAACGCCTTGGCGTAATCCATGTCCTCAAGACCATGCGCCTTCATGGCGTAGTTGAACACGCGCGTGTCGGCCATGAATTCGTCAATGGATTTGATCTCGGAAATGCGGCTGAGATAGTATTCGCTTTCCCGCGCGACCTGGGGCTGGCTGGCAATCCGTTCGATCGACTTGGGAAGATCCCGAGTGATCAGATTGTAACTGGTGTATGTTGATGTCACCGGATGTACCCTTCCTGTTTTCCAGGGCGCATTGCGCAGTTGGCGACAGGCACAACCCCCGCAAGCCTGTCCCGGATTAGGCCATCTTGCTTGTGCGAAGCTGAAGATTTGCAGGAAGCCATTCATCACACAGACAGATTCAGCTTCACACAAGGCTCAAGCCGTAGTGATTGTCCTGCATCTCAATTACCGTGGCGGGACGTTATGAATATTATTGTTGGTTTTGTTATTACCATCGGTTGCGTACTCGGCGGCTTCATGGCCATGGGCGGGCATATCGAGGTGCTCAACCAACCGTTCGAGCTGCTGATTATCGGCGGCGCGGGTATCGGCGGTTTCATCATGTCCAATCCGGTCAAGACCATCAAAGACACGGTGAAAGCATGCGGCGAGGCATTCAAGGGCACGGTTCCCAAGGAACGCGAATATCTCGACACGCTGAGCATTCTGTATTCGCTGATGCGCGACCTGCGGACCAAGAGCCGCAACGAAATCGAAAGCCACATTGACAACCCGGAAGAGTCGGAACTGTTTCAATCGGCGCCGACGATCCTGAGGAACAAGGAACTGACCTCGTTCATCTGCGATTACGTCCGCCTGATCATTATCGGCAATGCCCGTCCGCACGAGATCGAAGCCTTGATGGATGAGGAAATCCACACAATCGCGCAGGACCGCCTGAAGCCCTACAACGCCATGAGCACGATGTCCGACGCCTATCCGGCTATCGGTATTATTGCCGCGGTTCTGGGCGTGATCAAAGCGATGGGCGCGATCAATGAATCGCCTGCCGTGCTTGGCGGACTGATCGGCGCGGCCCTGGTCGGTACCATGCTCGGAATTTTCCTGTCCTACTGCGTTTTCAGCCCGATCGCCCTGAACATCAAGATCGTGCGGACCAAGCAGAACCGGCTTTACACGATCGTCAAGCAGACCCTGCTGGCCTACATGAACGGTTCGGTTCCCCAGGTTGCTCTCGAGCACGGCCGCAAGACGATCTCTTCCTACGAGCGCCCATCCATCGATGCAGTCGAACAGGAAATGATGAATCCTGGCGGCGGCGAAGCGAAGGCGGCCTGATCCGATGAGCGTAGCGACCGAAAACCAGGAACCGACAGGCGGCAACGGATTTGATCCGGACCTGCTGGACCGGATGATCGGCCTCAAGGGCAACACCCCGGATATCCAGACAAGAAGCCAGAACCTGCTGAATGCGCTGTGCCCGATGCTGTCCACGGCTTTCCAGAGTGCGACCGGCGTCATGATCGACGCCCGCCCTGGCGAAATCCACCTGGGGCGCCGCCGTGAACTGCTCGCCGAATTGAGCGGCGACACGGTGTATTGCGAAGCGACCATCGCCAACTGGTCAAGTGAAATTTCCAGCCTGTGCGGCACGAAGCTGATCATCGGCATGGTCGAATGCCTGCTGGGCGGTTCTGACCCCGATCATCTCGACATCGCGGCACGGCCGCTCTCGGGTATCGAACTCGACATGTCGCTGGTGGTGTTCGAACAGCTCAACGACAGTCTGCGCAACCTGGTATCGGCCAAGCCCGACGCAAGGGCGCGGGCGAAAAACCCGCAGCCGGAGCATCCCGAGGAAGAGGACGATCCGATTCCGGATTTTCATGCCGTCGCGTTGACGCTTGATATCGAATTCGGCGCCATCGCGGCGCCCCTCACCCTCATCCTGCCGCAATCGGTCCTGCTCAAGACAAAGACCAATGCGGCCAAGCTCGACAAGAAGTCCGACCCGAACAAGGGTGAATGGACCGAACGGTTGAGCGACCGCGTTTCCAAATCGCAAATCAGCCTGCAGGCCGCGGTGGCACTGCAATCTCTGGAGCTCGGCGAGATCAGCCGTTTGCAGCCTGGTGACCTGATCGCATTCGCAAACAATGGCGATATCGAGGTTACCCTGAGCGCGAACGGACAACCGCTTTACACCTGCGCACTGGGCCGGGCTGGCTCGCGCTACATGGTCAAGGTCGAAGGTCAGGCCGGGCCGGACGAAAACTGGAAAACCGATTTTAGATGAGATGAAGCCCGCGAGCCGCATGGAAGGCTCCGGGCAAGCTTCAGACGGGATAAAGATACATGGCTGGCGAAAAAGCACTTGATGGCACTGACGATCTGATGGCGCAGGATGACGGCGCGATAGATGAAGCCGTGGGTGATCTTCGCGACGTATTGAAGAAAGATGCCGGCATGGAGCCGGATCTCACTGAAGAAAGCGTGGATGGTATGGGTGGCGCAGCAGCCTTTGGTTCCGATTTTGACGCAGACTTCGGGGAAGACACAGCGGCCGACGATCCGTTCAACATAGGCGATCCGGCAGCGGACACCTCCGATTTCGGCGGAGTTGACCTTGATGCGGCAGGGCTCGGCGGTGGAGATTTCGGCGGCGACTTCGGCGGACCGGATCTCGGCGAGCCTTCAGCTGCAGTAGCGGCCGGCAATGCCCTGGTTCAGGACTTCGGATCACCGCAGGCTGCCGACCCGGGCGTCAAGATCGGCGCCAGCGGATCCACCAACCGGGTGGATCTGGTTCTCGGTATTCCGATCGACGTCCAGATCATTCTCGGTTCGAGCCGCATGGCTGTTTCCACTTTGATGAACCTTTCCGAAGGCGCGACAATCGCCCTGGACCGGAAAATCGGAGAACCTGTGGATATCATGGTTAACGGCAAGCTAATCGGCCATGGAGAGATTACAGTTCTGGAGACAGACGACACCAAATTTGCTGTCAAGATAATCGAAGTCATCGGCGAACCGCAGAAGAAATCGAACTGATATGACAGACTATGATGAGTTCACCCCGGAAAGCACCGAAGTCGGCACAGTCCTGACTCCGTCTGAAAAGGCCGCAGCCGTGCTGCTCGCCATGGGAAAACCGGTGGCGGGCAAACTGCTGAAATTCTTCGAACATGAAGAGCTGCAGCAAATCATCAAGAATGCCCAGAACCTGCGCACCATCAAGCCGCAGGAACTGGTGGAACTGGTCAACGAATTCGAGGATCTGTTCAGCGAAGGCACCGGCCTGATGGACAATGCCAAGGCGATGGAAGGCATTCTCGAAGAAGGCCTGACGCCGGACGAAGTCGACGGTCTACTCGGACGCCGCACCCAGTTCCAGAGCTTTGAAACCTCGATCTGGGATCGTCTTCAGGATTCCGATCCCGATCGCGTCGGCAAGTTCCTGCAGAGCGAACACCCGCAAACCGCGGCCTACATCGTTTCGATGCTGCCGACCGCATTTGCCGGCCGGACGCTGATGAAGCTGCCGGAAAAGGCCCGGGTCGATATCGTCCGTCGCGCCGTCGACCTCAAGAACGTCAATCCGCGGGCTGCAGAAATCATCGAGGCCCGGGTCCGGGACCTGGTCACCGCCATCGAGGCGGAACGGTCGAGCACCGGCTCGGTCAAGGTCGCAGAGATCATGAACGAGCTGTCCAAGCCGGATGTCGAATCACTGCTCGGCGCGCTTGAGACTGTCTCCAAGACCGCTGTCGAAAAGGTCCGTCCGCGGATCTTCCTGTTCGACGACATCATCCTGATGCCGCAGAAGAGCCGGGTTACGCTTTTCAACGATATTTCCGGCGACATCATCACCACCGCCCTGCGCGGTGCGGATCAGGAGCTGACCGACGCGGTCCTGTCGGCCATCGGTGCCCGTCAGCGGCGGATGATCGAATCGGACCTCGCCGCAGGCGCAGGCAATGTCAGTACTCGTGAAATCGCCGTTGCCCGGCGCAGCATCGCCCAGGAGGCCATCAGACTGGCCGGGCTGGACCAGCTGACGCTGCGTGAAGACGCAGACGCCGAAGCTGCCGCAGCTTGACCTGAGCTACGATGGCTGAGAGCGAAGACAAAGACAGCAAAACAGAAGAACCAACAGAGAAAAAGATCCGGGACGCGGTGGACAAGGGCAATGTGCCCTTCAGCCGCGAGGTCCCGATCTTTGCATCCACGCTTGGCATGCTGGTTTTCCTCGTCTTCTTTCTGCCCAACAGTGCCGGACGGTTTGCCGAAACACTGAAGGATCTGTTCGAGCAATCGGACGGCTGGCGGCTAACCAACGGCGGCGATGCGATGGCCCTGTTCGAGCTGCTGTTTTTCGAAGCCGGCGGAATCCTGCTGCCGGCTTTCGCGCTTTTGATGGGGTTTGGCATCTCCGCCTCGGTTCTGCAGAACATGCCGAGCCCGGTTCTTGACCGGATCCAGCCAAAGCTCGAGCGGATCTCCATCGCCAAGGGCTTCGGCCGGATATACGGCGCCAAGGGTTTTGTCGAATTCGGCAAGAACATTTTCAAAATTGCGGCGGTCTCGACGATCGTCGCAGTGGTGATGCAGACCGAATATTTCCGCTCGCTGGACTTCATGTTCATGGACCCGATGCTGGTTGTGCCCGACATGGCGCGGATGGCCGGCAAGGTGATCGTGGTGGTGCTGATCTGCACGGCCACACTGGCTGTTCTCGACCTGTTGTGGACCCGCTACAGCTGGCACCAGGACCTGAAGATGAGCAAGCAGGACATCAAGGACGAGCTCAAGCAATCGGATGGCGATCCGATCATGAAAGCCCGCCAGCGCTCGCTTGCCCGTGACCGTGCGCGGCGGCGGATGATCGCGGATGTTCCGCGTGCCACGCTGGTGATTGCCAACCCGACCCATTATGCCATCGCCTTGCGCTATGTGCGCGAGGAAGGCGGGGCTCCGATCGTCATTGCAAAGGGCAAGGACCTGATTGCGCTGAAGATCCGTGAAGTGGCCGAAGCGCACGGAATTCCGGTTTTTGAGGACCCGCCACTGGCACGCTCCATTTTTGCGCAAGTCTCAGTCGATAATTTCATTCCACCGGTGTTCTACAAGGCTGTTGCCGAGT
Source organism: Hoeflea sp. AS16 (assembly GCF_038900095.1). Lineage (NCBI taxonomy): Bacteria > Pseudomonadati > Pseudomonadota > Alphaproteobacteria > Hyphomicrobiales > Rhizobiaceae > Hoeflea > Hoeflea sp. AS16. The sequence goes on from NZ_JBBMQQ010000006.1 coordinate 56,836, forward strand.
TGGTGCACCGTATTTATTCGGCCAAACCTAATTCCAGAATTCCGGGCGCCTGATCATGAAACAGAATCCCTTCTCCGCCGAGCAGGAAAAGATCATCGCAGACGCCATCTGTACGGTTGCGAGCGAACTGCGCCTGATCGACGTGGCCGATCTCATCTCGATGCTGCGTTTCGAAAGGCACGGCGACCTGGCCGACCTGGTGGCTTCGGCAGCAGAAATGTATTTTCTGCCCGGCACAATCAAGCTCGGCATCGGCGGCGACTATTATCTGGACTGGGGCGGACAGCCGCGCGTGGTGCTTGATCTCGAGATCCGTCCAAAGAAGGTCACCATTTACGCACGACTGGTGCTGGAACAGGATTGCGGCGGCGTTGAAATCAATCACATTGCTTTTGACGAGACGCTGGAAAATCCGGACGACTATACCACCGTGCTTGCAGAAAACCTGCGCGCGGCGGCGTTCCGGCCATTCATGAACGCGACCCAGATCTCCAGACCCGCGGCCTGAAGCATCCGGCTTGCCGGAAGGCGAACGTCCGGCTCAGCTCCATTTTTTCCAAAGCATCCAGAGGCTCAGGCTTGAGCTGATTGCCTGTCTTGACCTTGATTGTCCGACTTTCGTGCGGGCACCGCACAGCGCGCTTCACACCGACTGGTGACGGTTGTCACGCAATGACGCCCAGCCGGATTGCCTTTGCAATCGCCTGAATACGGTTGACGGCGTTGAGCTTGGTCGTCGCCGATCCCAGATAGGCATTTACGGTGTGGACCGAAAGATTGAGCTGCTCGCCGATCGCTTCGCTCTTCATGCCGTTTCCGACCAGCTGCAGGCATTCAATTTCGCGGTCGTTGAGATTTTCCGATCCGCTTGTCATGCCGAATGCAAGCCGCAGCTTTTCCCGCATCACCGTGAGAGACTTCCGGTGCAGATCGATGAGGATGTCATTGTTGAGAATGGCGCGGGCGTCGAAGAACACCACGAAGCCATTGCCCATCGTTCCCAGCTGGACCGGAAACGCCAGGTTGGTGCCAGAACCGGCTTCCGTCTGGATGACAACGGCAGGCGAGGAGTTGAACACCGTTGCATCCTGCGGTGCAAACATGACCGGGCACGGTGAAGAGGACAGGTGTTCGAGCAGGAATTCCGAATGTTCGAGGAGGAACTTGCCGACTCGGTCCTGGGAACCGGGGCTCTGCATGGCGCACTCGATCTGGCCCGGTTTCAGCAATGTATGCGCCTGAACGGTCAACAGCGCGAACGCGGTGCTGCCACAGAGCCTCTGCATTGTCACAAGCTTGGGAAACAAATCAGCAATCGAACCGGCATCGCCAACCGCACCACCGCCAGGTGAACGCTCCGAAGAGCGCTCCTGGGTATTTTGTGCGTCTTGATATGCTCCGATTTCCATCTAGGTGGTTCCTCTGGTCATATAATGCGCTGACGAACGGCGAATGCAACCGCTTCGGAGCGTGTTTTTGCGCCGGTCTTGTTCATGATGCTGGTGATATAATTGTTCACGGTGTTGCGTGAGATACCGATAATCAACGCAATCTCATCGCTGGTTTTCCCCTCGCCAATCCAGGAAAGGCATTCGACTTCCCGCACCGTGAGGTCGGAAAGCGCATAATTGTTCGAAACCAGCTCGGGAAACTGCGAGGTGTGATAGGCGGTTGCCAGGGCCACGTCGCGCATGCGGTCGTGCGAGACCGATGCATCCTTGTCGAACAGGAGGACCAGCAACATGCGGGCCTGTCCGGCATTGTAAGGGATCAGGCACATCCGTCGCGCATATTCAGGCGCCAAGTCCACCGATGTGTCAATTTCCTGGAATGTCGGCTCGAAGGCCTGGAGGCAACGACGCACCTCGCTTGTCCGAGCCTCGGAATCAACCAGTGTCGCGCCAAATTTGCGGACAAGATTGAAGGGCCAGTTCGAGGTTACGATGAAATCGTGATTGCGGTCCGAATACAGATCCGTCCGGGCCAGAAGATAGGACCGCGCGCCGGCATAGGCGCAGATAAGGTCCATTCCACCTGTCAGATGCCCACAATTCCGCTGAGCTTCCAAATCATGGATAAATGCCCCGCGTGCAATCATCAGATACCCTTCCCTCGTATAGTGCCCGCAACTGACAGCGCACTGAGAAACCACCGCATGGTTCGGGAAATGTCAGTATCCATACGCTACTCGAAACCGATCGCCCCACCGCAAGACCAAGCCGCTTCCTCGTTTGCCCGGCCAATCGAATCAACGAATCGATTCGCTGGCAGAGGTAGTGTGCCGAAATTCACCCCGAGAAAACATAACCACTTTCTAGGACTGGACAGAACCAATGTTTTCTGAGGGGAACTTACAGCATTTCTCGCGGCTTGTGCGATTTATCGTCGAATCAGCCGATTTGACGCCGGGAATGAGCCTCAAGGGCATGATTTCGGCCGAATACTGCTATTTTCAGGCCGATTCTTCACCGGTTCGCTTGATTTCGCATACAGGCCCGGACCGGCGTAGCGGGGCATCATGCGCCCTTTTGGGGAAACCGCATGGGGCACCGTACAAGCATGTGGATTGGGAAAAATCTACGCTGCCAGGGACTGCTGTCCGGCAAAATTTGTCTTGAGCGGCTCTCGTCTGGTCCGGGGAAGGATACCCAGGCACCGCTCAGGCGGGGGCCGCTTTGACCACTGCGCTCCGGACCGCGCCGTCCGCGATCCCGGAATTTTGGTTCCCCCGGACGGACGGACCTGAGGCTGGTCCGGCCGGGGATAATTCTTTGGTTATGCCGCTTCGCTCGAGGCCCAGCTTCTGAGGATTTTCGCCGCGCGTTCCTCGTTGATCTCGACCATCCGGGCGAGACGCCGCTCCGGACCTTCCTTGACGCGGCGGTTGAAGGCACCGCTGTCTTCGAGTTCAAGATCGGATTCGCTCTCCTCGCCAAATCCGAAGTCGGCTCCGAAGCCTTCCATCGGCATTGCGTTGCCACCACCCATCGCCGCCGGCGAGAAGTCAGGCAGTTCCAGCTCATCATCCAGGCCAAGCGCTTCCTGGCTGGAGGCTGCAGCCGAGCCGCGCAGCAGCGGACGGAAGCCGAACATGATCAGCAACACTGCCACGGTGATGAACGCTATCGCATTGATGATCGTGCCGAGATGGGTCTTCAGGGTATCCATGAAACCCGGCTGTGCGGCATCAGCAGTGAGAATTTCGCTGGCCAGGAACTCCATGACCGTGACGGTGGCGCGGTCGCCGCGCTCGACATCGATGCCGGAAGCGGAAGCAACAACCTCTTCAAGTTCCGCAATATAGGCCGCGGTCTGTTCAGGAGTGGGTTCGCCGCCGAGCATAGCATCGATGCGTGCCTTGTTGACCACAACCGCGATCGACAAGCCCTCGATGGTGTAGCTGTTGCGTACGGTCGAGACAGTTTTCGAGTTGATTTCGAAATTGGTCTGCTCTTCTTTCCGCTCGGCCAGTTCGCTGGATTGCGGGCCGTCTGCACCGGTGGCGCCCGGTCCCTGGTCGGGAATGTTCTGCTCGACAGTGGCAGGCGTTGCCGAAGTCGACTGACTGGACGTCTGGTTTTCACGCGTTACCCGGATCGACCGCTCGACACGGGATTCTGGATCGTAAACGGTTTCCTGTATCTGCTGGCTGTCGGTGTTGACGTTTGCATTGACGCTGGCCCTGAAGTTCTCGATTCCGAGGAAGGGGGACAAAGCCTTCTCAATGTTGGTTTCCACCTCACCCTGCACCATCTGAACGATCGAGAGCGAGCGGTTGATGTTCGAGTTAGAGAAATCATCCCCGGCGGCGAGCAGCTTGCCTGTCGCATCGAGCACGGTGACTTCATCCACCGTCAGACCCGGCACCGATGAAGCGACCAGATGACGGATCGAATCTGCAGTGCGGCCGGCAATGTTGGTGCCGCCGCGGACCATCACCGAAGCTGACGGTTTCTGGTCTCCGCGCCGGAAATTTCCGCGATCAGGCATCACGATGTGAACACGCGCTGCCGAAATGCCGTTGATTGATTGAATTGTGCGGGCGATCTCGCCCTCGAGTGCGCGGACCCGGGTCACTTCCTGCATGAAGCTGGTCAGTCCGAGAGAGCCGACCTGGTCGAACAGTTCGTAGCCTGCGGTGCTTGACGAGGGCAGTCCACGTTCTGCCAGCAACATCCGGGCACGATTGGTCATGCCAGCAGGCACGGTCACGGATGTACCATCCGCACCGGTTGCGAAATCGATGTTGGATTCGGCCAGAACCAGACCAATCTGGTTAACGTCTTCACCGGACAGGCCGATGTACAACGTCTCACGTGTTGGTTTGTTCAGGAATATCGCTGACCCGATAATCAAAAAGATCGACAGGGCGCCGACCCCGACAAGAGCCAACAACTTCGTCTGACCGAGACCGGCCAGATTCTTGGTGATTTGTGACAGCTGGTTCAACAGACTCATTCTGTATCCGCGCTCAATAAAAGATGCCGGCCACATTGACCGGTAAGTTCACCCTAGATGGTGAAACTTGCGCGAAGATGGTCAGGAACCGCCTGGCCCCGAATGATCAGAAAAACTCGAGGTCGCCCGATGCCTTCTGATAGGCCTCTGCCGAAGGCTCTTCATGAATGGAGGCCATCAGGCGCCGCTTCATGTCTTCCAGCGTAATCAGATTGAGCGCCGTGGTAATGTCGATGAGGTGGTCAGGCTCCAGCCGCTCGCCGAGCCCGTTGAGGAAGTCCGCAAGCCCGTGGGTTTTCTGAACAGCAAGATCGATGCCCTGCATGACCCGCATGTGATCGGGAGACGCCAGAAATTCTGTCGACCTGCCATTGGACAGGAGAGGCTCGAGCCGTTCGATCAGCTGAGCAACATCAATGAGTTCCGAACTGATCCGGGCCATCACTTCACGCAACGGCTCGGTTGCGTCACCGCCGGGGTCATCGAACTTTTGCGTCATCTTGGCGGAACTCCCTAAAAAAACTCGATCGACGTATCCGCCGGCTTCGGTGCAATAATTTTTGGTTGTGCGGTCTCGAGTGCAACCGTCTTCTGCGTTTCCGCACCGGAGAGCGGGTACTGGCGGGCGCGGCCACTGACGGGGAAGTACTCAAGCTTGCGCCCGACGTCCCCACCGGTATTGCTTCCGACAATACGAATGCCTTCGTCACTGAGAAACTGCTGGGCAAATTCCGCGTTCTTCTCCCCAACATTGGAGAATCCTGCAATCGTCTTTGCACCACCGATAATCTTGGCTTCAATACGGTCGCGCCGCGCACCCTTCTTCAGCAGGCCGTTGATGAGCAATTCCATCAAATGCACGCCATAGCGGGTTGCTTCGCCACCGGACCCGTTGGCCGAACCGGGCAACAGGAAATGATTCATGCCTCCAACACCTGCTACCGGGTCACGCATGCATGCAGCAACGCATGACCCCAGGATGGTGGAGAGCACGACGTCCGGATCATCTGACACTTTGTATTCGCCCTGGATCACGTGGATCCTGCGAAACTGGACGTCTGCTGTCATTTCAGCGATCCAAACACTGCCTCAATCGCCGCTCTCATCTTTTCGATGGTGAACGGTTTCGCCAGAACATTGTTTGCGCCGAGTGCAGCAGCCTTCTGAACCAATGCCCGGTCACCCTGGGCTGTCAGCATGATAAATGCCGCTTTCTTGGTTGCCGGATTGGACCGGACCGCCTGGAGAAAGCCCAAGCCATCCATTTTCGGCATGTTGAAGTCCGAAATAACCAGATGGTGTGGTTGCTGGGCCATGATCTTGGCACCTTGCTCTCCATCACCGGCCACAGTGATCTGTGTAAAGCCGAGCTGCTGGAGTGCGTCGCCGAGCAAGAGCCGGCTAGTCACCTGATCATCGACGATGAGAACCTTGATTTTCTGTGCAATGGACATCACGCGACCCTATCTTTGCGAGAGGTTGTTGTTGTTGACTTGAGGATCTCTTCCCCAATCTGATTAAGAGGCAATTGGAAATCGACGGCACCAATCTCGTGCGCCACGCGCGGCATGCCGTAGACAACGCAGGTTTTTTCGTTCTGCCCCAAGGTGGTGGCGCCGGCTTTGTGCATTTCCAGCAGGCCGGACGCTCCGTCACGCCCCATGCCTGTCAGGATAATTCCAACCGCCTTGCGCCCGGCAAGCTTTGCAACAGACTTGAACATGACGTCGACCGATGGCCGGTGGCCATTGACCGGAGCACCGTCGATCAACATGCACCGCGGCGCTGACGGGTTGGAAATCTCCAAATGGCGGTCACCGCCCGGAGCCAGGTATATCCGGCCGATCTCGAGCCGGTCACCATCCTCGGCTTCCTTGACCCGTGGCGCGCACAGGCGGTTGAGCCGCTCGGCGAAACTCCTGGTGAAGGTCGCAGGCATGTGCTGGGTAATAACCGTGGGCGGACAGTTGGCCGGAAACTTGGTCAGAACCGCAATCAATGCCTCGACACCGCCGGTGGACGCGCCGATGGCGATAATCTTGCGCGCCGGCTGGTAATCGCTGGGCGCGGCATAATCAGGCGCAGCGGCAGCTGCTGCCTGGCCGGCAACAACCGGATCTGGCGGATGACGCTTCGACCGCGCCGCGGCCTTTACCGTTTCGGCCAGTCCCGCGAACGGCCGCGGATCGCCCGGCAATGGCTTGCCGATGCAATCGAACGCACCTATTTCAAGCGCGGCCAAGGTCGCCTCGGCGCCGCGCTGGGTCAGGGTCGAGACCATGATCACAGGCATCGGCCTGAGTTTCATGATCTTCTCGAGAAACTCGATGCCATTCATGTTGGGCATCTCGACATCCAGAGTGACGACGTCGGGATTGAGCTTCTTGATGGCGCTCCGTGCCTCCATGGCGTCGGCGGCCTCCCCGACGACCTCAATGCCCGGATCGGACCGCAGAACAGCCCTGATCAAGCTCCGCATCGTCGGAGAATCGTCGACAACAAGTACACGCGTTCGTGCTGTCATGAGTGTCAGACCCTCCCCTTGTGGCGATAGGTGGTGATGGCCGTGTTCTCAAAACGATCCTTGCCCTCGCCGGACAGCCGCTCAGAATGGCCAATGTAGAGATATCCGCCAGGCGGCAGGAGATCGGCGTAGCGAACCCAGATCTTCGCCTGGGTCGGTTCGTCGAAATAGATCACGACGTTGCGGCAGAAGATAACGTCAAACGGCCCGCGGAATGGCCACTGGGCCATCAGGTTGAGCTCCTTGAAGCTGATCAGCTGCTTGACCTGATCACTGATCTGCCAGCGTTTTTCCGGGGTCTGGGTAAACCACTTGCTGCGCATTCCGGCATCGACGGTCTCGATGGATTGCGCGTCATAGACACCGGCTTTTGCCTGCGCGATGATTTTCGGATCGATGTCGGTGGCGAGGATCTTGAAATCCAGGTTGGCCACGTTCGGCGCCATGGAGAGCACGGTCAGGGCGATCGAATAGGGCTCCTGGCCATCGGAACAGGCAGAAGACCATATGCGAACCCGGCCGCCGGCATTGGCACGGGCGAGAAGACCGGGCAGAACCTCGGTGCGAAGATGCTCAAAATGATGGTTCTCGCGGAAGAAGCGGGTGAAGTTGGTGGTCAGGAAACTCAACATCTCCCGCCGCTCTTCAGCGCCGGCGGCTGAACCGACAAGAGCGCAGTAATCCCGGAAGCTGTTCAGTCCGATCTGACGCAACCGCTTGGACAGCCGCGAATAGACCAGCGACGCCTTGGTCTCGTTGAGAGCAATGCCAGCATCGGCGTAGATCATCGCGGCAATCTCGGAGAGATCCTTGCGGGTGAGCGGATACTCTCCCTTTACAAGGCATTCATCAGGCCGGCCCGATTGGAGTATAGCAGCGGCGCTCATGCGGCCTCACTTTCAATGCTGACAAAAAGGGCGTCGAGTTGAATAAAGCTGATCATTCGATCATCCATCGGAAGCATCCCTCGGATCAGGTCGCGATCCATGTTCTTGCTGACGTCGGGCGCCGGGTGAATGTCGCTTGCGGGGACCGCGAGGATATCGGAAACCGAATCCACCAGCAGACCGACAATCTGGGTGCCGATCTGGGTGACGATAATGACATGTTCCTCGGTGGGTTCGGCTGGCGCCATTCCCAGTCTCAGTGACAGGTCCATTACCGGCAACACCGTACCGCGAAGGTTGATCACGCCGCGAACATAGCCCGGCGAGTGCGGCAGAATGGTCGCGGGTGTCCAGCTGCGGATTTCACGCACGGACATGACTTCGACGCAGAACGCCTGATCGCCAAGTGTAAAAGCAATCAATTCAAGCATGTCATTTTCCGAAATCCGCATTATGCCCTGCCCCTAGCCGGTTGCCGCGAGGACCATGTCAGGGCTCAGCGGCTGACCGCGAGAAGCCGTGACAACAGCATCGACATCGAGAATGAGAGCCACTCGACCATCACCGAGAATTGTCGCGGCAGCGATGCCCGGGACATTGGTGTAGTTGGCTTCGAGGCTCTTGATGACAACCTGGCGCTGACCCTGGATAGCGTCGACCATGAGCGCGCGCTGACCGCCGCCTTCGGATTCCACCAGCAAGGCCACTCCGTCGATCGGGTTGGCCAGATCGGACCGGAAGTTGAGGATGTTGCCGACATCGACAAGCGGACAGAAGGTGTCGCGGATGGCTATAAGCCGCTGGCTTGGGCCAAAGGAATGAATATCGGCCTTTTCCGGCTGCAGCGTTTCGACGATGGCGGTGAGCGGCACGACCAGTGTCTGGTTGGCGACCGTGACAACCATTCCGTCGAGAACGGCCAGCGTCAGCGGCAGGCTCATGGTGAAGACCGAGCCCTTGCCGGGCTTGGAGGTGATCGAAATTCGGCCGCCCAAGGCCTGGATGGAGCGCTTGACCACATCCATGCCGACGCCACGTCCGGAGATATCGGAGATCTTGTCCGCGGTCGAGAAACCGGGATGGAAGATCAGGTTGTCGATATCCTCGTCGCTCAGGTTTGAATCCGGTGTGATCAGCCCGTTCTCGATGGCCTTGGCCTTGACGCGTTCACGGTTGATGCCTGCGCCGTCATCGGCAATTTCGATTACAATGCGGCCGGAGCGGTGTTTCGCGCTGAGACGCAGCACACCTTCGGCGTTCTTGCCGAGCTCGGTGCGCTTCTCGGGCCTTTCCAGCCCGTGATCGACCGCGTTGCGGATCATGTGGGTCAGCGGTTCGGCGATCTTGTCGATAACCGTCTTGTCGACTTCGGTGTTTTCACCTTCGGTGACCAGTCGAACCTGCTTGCCGGTCATGTCTGCGATTTCGCGAACGATACGGCCCATGCGCTGGAACACCGGCTTGACCGGCTGGGCGCGGATGGCCATCACGCTGTCCTGGATTTCCCGGGTCAGCTGCTGAAGCTCTTCAAGTCCGAGGTTGACGGCAGACGAGCCGCCGCTTTCGTTTTCAACCACGCTCTGCGCCAGCATGGCCTGGTTGATCACCAGCTCGCCGACCAGGTTGATCAGACGATCAACGCGGTCAAGATCAACGCGGATGGTCTGCGGCGCCGCAGGGACTGCGGGAACGACGGTTTCCTTTTTCTCGCTTTCGGCAATCGCCTTGGCTGCAAGCGGCAGGTTTGCCGGAGCCTTTGCGGGTTCTTCGGCGGCTGCAGGCGCGGGGGCGGCAGCTTCGGCAGAAACCGCCGGCTGGTCTTCCAGCAACGACAGGTCAAACGGAACCGCAGCCATCGGCTGTTCCTCGCCCGATGCGGCGGGGGCGGCAAATGCCTCCTCGTCGGCGCCGGCGGTGATTTCAACGGTGGCGTCCCACTCGACGAATTCGAACACGTGACGAATGGCTTCTTCGTCGCTCTCGGTTTCAATCCGGATCAACCAGGAGAAGTAAGAGCCTTCCGGATCGAGCATGTCCAGCGAAGGCAGATCGTCTGTCTCGCAGCGGACCTGAAGGTCGCCGAGCTTGGCGAGTTCGCGCAGGATCAGGACCGATTCATTGCCCTTCGCATAAAGATCGGAGCGGGGTTTGAAGCGAACAGTGAAAACCGAGCGGCCGTCTTCGATCGCCAGTTCATCATCCAGGCTGTCGAAGCTGAACGGAACCGGCTGGAAGCCGCTGTCATCGGTGGGCTCGACCGCTTCGGCGGCCGGAGCAGGCTCTTCGGTTTTTGCAGGTTCCGGCGCCGCGGCAGAAGCACTCGGTACCGGCTGGCCCTTGGCGTAGGCTTCAAGTTCGGCGACCAGGCCCGAGGTCCGGGTTGAATCGACGGTGCCGCCGTCGCGGGATGCCGCCGTCAGGTCGGCGAGAACGTCCGCAGACCGGAGCATGACCTTGAGCAGGTCCGGAGACGCTTCAAGCTTGTTGGATCGAACGCAATCAAGTGTTGTCTCGAACACGTGAGCGAAGGAGACGAGATCGTCGAGGCCGAATGCCCCTGCGCCACCCTTGATCGAATGCACGGCGCGGAAAACCGCATTCACCGTTTCCGGATCGGTGTCGCCATCATTGAGTCGGAGCAGACCGGATTCCAGTTCAGCGAGTTGTTCCTCGCATTCCTGGAAAAAGATCTCCTTGATTTCATTCATGTCCATGGGGAAGATCCTGTCAGGCGGTTACACGCTCGATGGCGGCGATCAGCTTCGATGGGTCAAAAGGTTTAACAATCCAACCAGTTGCGCCGGCTTCACGAGCACGATTCTTCTTTTCCGCGTCGCTTTCGGTGGTTAGAACCAGGATCGGAATTGCGCGGTAGCGGTCGTTCTGCCGCACGCCTTCGATGAAACCAAAACCATCCAGCCGCGGCATGTTGATGTCGGTGACGATGACGTCGGGATTGGATTCTTCGAGCACTTCGAGGCCTTCGACGCCGTCTTCCGCTTGAACGATGTCAAAGCCGGCGTTGTTCAGGGTCACCAGCAACATGTTGCGGATGGTTCGCGAGTCATCGACCGTGAGAACCTTCTTCTTCATTTCAACATCTCCTTTGGAAGCAGAGCTTCATCCGAAATTCCTAGTAATTGCAGTGTCTTGGTAAAGACATCCGAAGCCGGCTCCACCTTGAAATTCTGATCTTCCGCGCGCCAGCTCTTGGCGGCGGCCAACAGCACCTGGATGCACTGGGCACCAACCCGGGTGACATCCGATGCATCAATGTCGATGTCCTCGCCCTTGTGCGCGAGCACCTGTTCATGCAGCCGACTGGCTGCGTTGAGGTCGAGAACCTCCGGCAGTTTCAGAACTTTCGGTGATGTACCGTCAGACGACATGTCGACTATCCTCGCTTTTGAATGGGCAAACGCAGTGTGGCGCTATCTGTTTCTGGTTCAGGCTCATCGTGCGAGCCTCCGCTGCGGCGGCTGTTCCTGTCCGGCCTGCGCAGATGCCGGCTGAGCCGACAGCTCGACAGTCTGAAACCCTGCGTGGCGCTGCTCACGGTGCAGGCGGATCTGTTCGCCAAGTTCGGAAATAACGAGCCGAAGATCGGCGCCGGCTTCAGCCGCGCCTGCAAACTGTGCCGCACCGGAATTGATCTGGCCGGAAATCTTTCCCAGGGAGATAGCCGAACCGCCGATCTGGTCGGCTTCGGTCTGCGTCTGGGTGCCGACGCCTGAAACGGATTGCGATATGTTGCCCACCTGCTCGACAAGTCCCGAAATGGCTGACCGGGTCTGATCGACCAGTTCGACGCCACGCCCGACATGGGACTTGGCGTCGGAAACCAGATCCTTGATTTCGTTGGCGGCGCCAGCCGACCTCTGTGCAAGGCCGCGGACTTCGGTCGCGACAACTGCGAAGCCGCGACCGGCATCACCTGCGCGGGCAGCCTCGATCCCCGCATTGAGCGCCAGCAGATTGGTCTGGAATGCGATTTCCTCGATAACCGAGATGATCTTGCCGATCTGTTCGGCTGAATTCTCGACGCCGGCCATGGCATCGATGGCGTCGGCAACAACCCGGTCACCGGCCTCGGCGCTCTTGCGGGCTTCGGCAATCAGGTTTTCGGCCTTCAGTGCGGCCTCGGCCGTCACGCGCATGCGGTCGGCAATGGCGGCAAGACCGCTGTGCTCTTCGTCAACTGATGCGCCCTGGCGCTCGATCTCGACGCGAACAGCCTCGATATCGTCGCTCAGCCGCACTGCGAGCTGTTCGGCCTCGGCCAGGCTGGCAGCGGCGCCGGTCACAAGGTCTTCAAGGCGGCTGACCGCACGATTGAAATTGTCGGCAGCCTGCCGGTGCGGCTCGATGTTTTCCGGCTCGATCCGCACGGAAAGGTCGCCATCAGCCAATTGGGCAAGTGCCGCACCCAAGGTGGATTCAACCAGCGCGCGTTCCCCGGCGATTTCGTCTTCGCGCTGCCGGGTCAAAGTTCTGGCCTGCTCGCCAAGCCTGTGGGTGACCTGCACGTCGATGTCGATGAGAGCGGCCTTGACGACATCGACAAGGCGGTCAGCCAGCAGGTTGCGATCGGACTGGCGTGAAAAACTCCTGAACAGGCCGGTGCGGCTTTCGTCGACAAGCCGGCGGATAACCCGTTCGAGAACCAGCGCATGTCCACCGATGGACCAGCCTGCGTCGAGGCCTATGCGCTGGCGAACCTCACCGAGAATGACCGACCGGTCCGCATAAAGACCATCAAAACGGCCATCGGCCAGAATCGACCAATGGGCCACTTCCAGCTCTTCAAGCCGGTCGATCTGGCGACCGGATGTAAACAGCGAGGCGATTTCGGGAGTGTTCTGGAGGCGTTCGAAAAAGGCCGAGAGTGCAATGCGGGCTTCGGCCTCGATCATCGGCCGCATGCCGCGCAGGCGGTCGCCGCTGTCCTGATCAAGCCGGGTCAGCTCAAGCCGTGCGCGCAGGCCGTCAGCGGCTGCTGCATCCCTCACCCTTGCTTGAACCTGCCCCACGCGTTTAACCCCAACAGTCGGCCATGAGCCGAAGACTTCGACTGGACCAGTCTGACTGCGGTGTGGCGTCAAAACACTTGATGTCCCTGTCGCGCTTGCTGACAGGACACAGCCGGTGTTTTCATACCGTGCGCCTCTTGGCCCATGAAATTCTGGAAATCCGGATCTTGCCGGAACCTTGGAGCGGCTTCATGCCTTTGTGGGAGGCGAACAGGTCGCGCATATCCACAATCCGAAGATTAGATTGTTTTTTACGTATTAATCCTTGCCCGAAGGTTAACGCCGGTTATCAGTGTTAATCATATTTCGCGGGCAATTGCGGGCCTTCCATGCCAAGCTCCGGCCAGTCTCAACTCATGTGAATTGTTGCAGCACAAGCTTGGGACAAGTTGCGCCCCGTAGTTTCTACTCCGAATATGACAATGATGTCAGTTGGGACCGAGCAATGATTGTTCTTGGAATTGGCGCGATCGTAATCGCGATCACCACTCTCGCAAGTTTTTCACTTCTTCTTCACTCGAGAGAACCGCGCCGCCGCTTCAAGCGGATTTTCTGAGCTGTAAAAAGCTCTTGCGGACACAGTCTCTTTACTGCTTTCCGCATCGCCCGGTCATACATGCACGAGAGCTAAGGTTTTAACCACGGACTGCAAGATCTCGCAGTCCGTGGTTGTTTTGCGAGCGGTTGCCATGTCCCATTCTGGATGATCCCGGCTTGTTTGCTGCCATCCAGGCCCGCAATCGAAGTCCACGATCAAACCCGTGCGATGTGATTGTCCCAGGCGCAATCATGGCTCGAAGCTCCAAACCGACCGGTTTCGCTGGAGCTGACAAAGCCACCCTTCCGGGCCTGGACACCGCATGTGCCCGGTTTCATGTCGATATCCAGAGCCTTGCCGGTGCGGGTGTCGAGGGTGATCACCACGCCGCTCTTGGGTGATGTGACGGCAAGGGTCACGCCATCATTGCCGATCGCAACGGAGCCTGCATATTTGCCGAGGGCCGTTGCGACCCGATCTTCGAGCTGGACCGACACCAGCCCCAGATCTTCATGAAGTCTGGCAAGAACCGGCACATCGTCGAAGACATCGCCTTCATACTGACCGCCGATCCAGACCTGGCGATTGGCATCCACCGCCATGTGACGCAAGGACAGCCGGTGCAGCCTGGCAGGCAGGGCATGGGACGAAAGCAAGGTTCCGCTTGCGGTATCGATAAAGGCCACGGACGGCGCCATGGTGGGTAGATTGAGTTTCTGCCGCCCCTGGTCGGGATGAGTGCGGATGCCGCCATTGGCGACGCACAGTGTCTTGCCGTCCGGCATCAGCACGATTTCATGCGGGCCGACGCCGTGGGTGGCGAATTCCGAGATCCGCTTGAAGCCATCTGTGACATCATAGACGCCGATGACGCCGTCGCCTGTTTCAAAGGCATTCTCGGCCGCATAAAGCAGACGTCCGTCAGCGGAGAAGACGCCATGGCCATAGAAGTGCCGGTCAGCAGGCGTGTGAAACAGCAAGGGCTCGGCAGCCATGCCGCGATGAAGGGCTACCGCAAAGTTGCCGGGGCGGCGGGCAAAGGCGACAAGCCATTCGACCCGAGGGTTTGCAGCAAAGCCATGCCCCCGGCCGGGCAGCGGATGGGATGAAACGACTGCCGCCTTTTCATCCAGGATGGCAACGCCATAGGCGCCCTGCGGATCCCTGTAGGCAGCAGCAAAGAGCACATCGGAAGCGAGCAGCTTTTCGGCGCCGGCAGGTGCGAGACTGGCCAGCCAGGCGAGGCCGGCTCCGGCCAGAAACTTGCGTCTTTCAAGAACGACAGGTTTCAATCGCCATCCCCGAACGAAAAACCGACCGCAAGGCCGCCCGCCTGGGCAAACTCCTGATCGAGGCGGCCGACAATGATCTTGATGGCATAATCCAGATAGAGCAGTTTTTCCCGCGTTTCCCGGTCGGCCAGAAGATCACCCACCGGCGCCTCGAGGCTCTCGGCGGTGCGGATGGCCTGACGGAACTCAAAGCGGATGGTGTCGGCAAGCCGGGGAGCGCTGTCTTTCGAGACGACTTCGATGCCGCTTTCGTTGAAAAGCGCCTGGAGGCCTTCCAGGTCGGCGCGGATCGACGGCACTGTCATGCCGGAGCGCCAGAAGAGGGCTGATTTCGGCCGGTCGTGGTCAGGATTCTCCTTGTCGAGAAAGGCGTTCACGCGAGTGTCGCGAATGGCTTCTAGTCCGTGGATCATTTGACCCAACAGCAGGTTCAATGCCTCCCGATCGGTCCTGAAAAGCGGATTTCCGGCTGCGGGTTTGAGAAACGCCTGCACGAGACCGGTTTCGTCGCCCCATCCGGCGATGATCTCGTCCGACAGATTGACAAGATTGGTTGCCGCGGCCAGCGCAAAGGCACAGCGGTGACTTGCCTGAGACTGCGCAAGCGCATCGCTGCCGCTGCCAAAGAGGATGAACTCGAGCGCGCCCAGCCCCTGCATGGCAACACTCTGGCCTGCGAGCGTGTCGACCCCGGTGACGGCCTCCATGCTTGAGGCGATGGCCGCCTGAACCTGCTTCCTGCCGGTGCCCTTGCGGTCCGGGAAAAACAGGATGCGCTCGAGCCTGTTTTCGGACATGACCGGGCCGAGCCGCAGCCATTCCATCCGCGACCAGCTTTCCACCACCGTGCGAAAGGCGGATCGCGCGGTTGCCAGCTTCTCGCCCGACGGGCTGGCGCAAAGTGCTGCGACGGAGGCTTGCAGGCCGCTTGCCGCAGTATTGACCTGAGCATAACCGGGGCGGATGTAATCGACCAGCATGCGCTCCAGCACCGGCCCGATTGGTGGACGCGCATCGTCCTGATCAGCCCGGGCGATGCCGGCGCCGATCATCAGCGCCACGAGACAGATCAGCAGACGGTTCATCACAGGCTTTCCAGAAATTTCAGAAGATTGTCCCGGTCCGATTTTTCCAGCCCGGAGAACCCGTCACGGGCGTTTTCGGCCTCGCCGCCATGCCACAAGATCGCTTCGGTCAGATTGCGCGCGCGCCCGTCGTGGAGAAAGAACGTGTGGCCGTTGACGATTTTGGTCAGACCGATGCCCCAGAGCGGCGGGGTCCGCCATTCCTGCCCACTGGCAGAACCGACCTGCTGTCCGTCCGCCAGACCTTCGCCCATATCGTGCAGCAGGAAATCGGAATAGGGCCAGATCAACTGGAACCGGTGCTCTTTGGTCGCCGCCTTGCGCGATGTCACGTATTTCGGAACATGGCAGGCGGTGCAACCGAGATCGTAAAACGTCTGCTTGCCTGCCAATACAGCGGCATCGTCAACCAGTCGCCGAGCCGGAACCGCGAGATTCTGCGAATAGAACGTGACCAGCTCCAGCACCGGATCGGGGGCCTCGGTATCCCCGAGATCAGCCTGGACACCGGTGGGCAGCACCAGGCATTCGGCCTGGCTTGCCGTGCAATCGCCATGGGCTGCCGGAGCATCGGGCGTGGAAATACCGATGTCTCCGGAAAACGCGCCAGACGTCTGCTGGCGCACGGTTGCGTTCTGGGCCTTCCAGCCAAAACGCCCGATGGCGAGCTTGCCGGTTGCGGGATCGCGGGCCATCGCAACGCGCCCGGACACGCCGTCGCCGTCCTTGTCGTCGGGGTCGGCGTTGGCAAGAATATCGGCCGGGTGAATGGCTTCGATCAGCCCCATACCGGTCATCGGCGGCGTCATCCGCGGCGACAGGGTGGTTGACGGATCGAGCGGGCCGTAGCCCAGATCCGCAACGCTGTAACCTGGCTTGCGCAGGGAGACGACCGAACCGTCGGCGAGCTCGACCGGTTGCTCCTGGTACTCGATCACCATCCGGCCCTCGGCCTTGAGCCCCGGCACCGCCAGATCCTGGAGCTGGCCGCCATAGACCGGATCAGGCAGGGAGGCGACGAGATAATCCTCGAGCGCCTGGCGCTCTGCATCGGTTCTGGCCGGCCGGGCAAGCCGCAGGAACATCGACGTCGCATCCGCCGCACCTTCGGGCGGATGACCGCGGCCATCCTTGATGTGGCAGCTCTGGCAGGCCCGGGCATTGAAGAGCGGGCCAAGCCCGTCGGACGCCAGCGTCGAGGAAGGCGAGGATACCCAGAGCTTGCGGAACAGGGCGTTTCCGAGCTTGAAGGTCTCCTCCTGCTTAAATGTCAGATTGGCGTTGAAGTGCGACAACGCATCACGATTGACCAGCTTGGTGGACGTGCCGGCTCCGCCCTGCATGCGCTCGAATTTCTCCGCCGCCGCAAATGAAGTCGCCGGACGGACTATCCGTTCGACGCGTGCGCGATCTCTTGCGCTCAGGTCATCACGGGTGTGCGGCAGCGCCGACAGATCGCCTGCAGATACCGGCGCCAGCAAAGCCAGCGCGACTCCGGCTGCGACGCAGCCTTGAAGGATAAAACGGGACATGCGCACCCCTTTTGAACCGGAGGTACGTAATGAAAAGGTATCGGTCATACAGTGCCGCACAAAATTTGGATTAGCCGACACTTAAACTCGTGTTCCGCGATCATGTTCGAAACCGGCATTGGCCAGCAAATGGCCCATGCATTGATGAAAGTTACGCTTCGTCAGCAGGTGATGCGTTCAGCTGACCGTATTTCTGTTCGCCCAGACGGGAAAGAAGTTCGAGCTGGGTTTCAAGAAAATCAATGTGCCCTTCTTCGTCGGCAATCAGGGACTCGAACAGGTTCTTGCTGACATAGTCGCCCTCCTGCTCGCAGATATCCCGCGACTTGGTGTAGGCTTTCCAGGCATCCTGTTCGCCAGCCAGGTCACACTCGAGCACTTCCTTGATGTTCTGGCCGATCCTGAGGGGGGCCACGGTCTGGAGATTGGGAAAGCCGCTGAGAAAGATGATGCGCTCGATAATCTTGTCGGCGTGCTGCATTTCCTCAATGCTCTCCGCACGCTCCTTGGCAGCCAGCTTCGCGTAGCCCCAATCCTCAAGCAGCCGGTAGTGCAACCAGTACTGATTGACCGCTCCGAGCTCGAGAAACAGCGCCTCATTGAGGCATTCGACGACTTTCTTGCTCTTTTTCATGACCCGCCAACTTTTCCGTAAATCACGCGCTCAACACGTCACACCATTAGACCACTGATGGGGTCAGACTGCAACTTTCAACCGGGCTCTTTTTTTGGCATTTTCGATGCGAACCCGCTGATCCGCAATGCGGTTCAGCAGATCGACGACCTTCGGCGCCGGACTCTGCATCAACTCATGGTAGCGCTCGGTTGTCTCCACGATAATATCAATCACCCCGGGAAAACAACCGCAGCATTTGCCACGGGCGCTCACGGCCTGGAACACCTTTCCCGGAGTGATCAATTGCCATTGGTCCTCATTGAGAAAATCGATGACGACCTGCTCGATGTCTTTCCGGGAAACGATATTGCAGCTGCAAACGATCATGGCGCATGGCTCTCACTGAAAAATGGCGTCAGGGCTGTCGAGGCTGTCAGACCCTTCCAACTCGATCGTGCCAAGCTCGAGTGCCGCGATGGCGCGCTCGATCGACCGGGTCTGCGTGATCAGGCCGTCAATCGCCGCCTGCACCGTCGCATTGCCCTCGTCATTGCCGACGGCAATCATCTGGTCATAGGCCTCGACCGTCTCGGCGCGCTCGACCATCGCTTCCATGGCCGCGATGGTTGCATCAAGATCGTCGGAAAGTTCCTGCGCGATGGCAGGGTCTTTTGCAGCCAGAAGATCGGCGAGTGACGGTCCGGTCATTTCGGATCCATTCGGCCTTGTGTAAACCCCGGTATATGCCGTGCGGATACCGACAGCATCGTAGCGGTGCGAATTGTGGGTGTTGTCGGAGAAGCAATCATGCTCCTCCTCCGGATCGCCGAGCAGCAGGCCCAGCTTCATGCGCTCGCCGGCCAGTTCACCATAAGACAACGATCCCATGCCGGTGAGAATGGTCGACAAACCGCCGGCGACGCCCGTTTTCTCGAGAGCCAAGCGCGCCGCGCCGCCTGTCTTCCAGTTGGCCGCCATCTCTTCGAGATCCGCTACCAGCAGGTCGCTTGCAGCGCCGAGATAGTCGCGGCGGCGATCGCAATTGCCGTTGGTGCAATTCTCGAGACTGTAATCGGTGGCTGGCCGGTCACCGGCACCGGGTCCGTTGCCATTGAGATCCTGTCCCCAGAGCAAGAACTCGATCGCATGGTAACCGGAGGCAACATTGGCTTCGATGCCGCCTGCTTCCTGCAGCGTCTCGGAAATCAGCGCCGGAGTAATCTTCGTGGCATCGATGGTCTTGCCGTTGATCTCAATCGACGGATTGGCGATGACATTTGCGGTAAAAAGCGAGTTCTCGTCGCTCTCGGCCCCATAGCTCGCATCGACATAGTCAATCAGGCCCTCGTCCAGCGGCCAGGCATTGACCCGCCCTTCCCAGTCATCGACGATCGCGTTGCCGAAACGATAGACCTCGGTCTGCTGATAGGGCACACGGGCCGCAAGCCAGGCTGACCTTGCGGCCTGCAAAGTCTCGTCCGTCGGGTTTGCGAGAAACGCCTCGATCGCGGCATCGAGCGCCTTGGCGGTTGCCAGCGCATCGCCGTATTTCGCTTCAGCCACATCCACATAATGCGCAATCACCGCTTCGGGCGTGACATCGGCAACGGCGACGCCGGTCATGGCGGTGGAGGCTGCGAGGCCAAGCAAGAATAGATGTGTGTAGCTTTTCATGATCTGCGTTACTCCCGGCATTCCATATTCTTTCAGTGAAGAGATCCGCTCGCCCCGGCTCCGCCGAGGGATGATCTCATGTCGATGTCGGCAATCGCGCTCAACGGAATCGGCGCCAACCTCTGGCTGTGGCCGAGCAGGATTCCCGCATAGGCACTCGCACGCTCGATGACCTCGATACATGCATCCGAACAGGTCAGCAGCCTGGCTGACTGGACCAGAAGATCCTCGTCGCCATGCTGCGCGCCCGACACCATGCCCAGGACAAGACACTCGTCGCGGCACAAATGGCCAGCGCCCGGCTTGTAGAAGCGCAACGGGCAGGTTGCGCAGGTGCCGAGCTGGCGAATCAGCGCTGCCATCGCATCAAGCGCTATCTGGCCGTCGACCGTACCCAGCGCCTTGGCATGGGCCGACCATGCGGCGTCCCAATAGCGCGAATCCGAATGCGCAAGACCGGCAACCCAGTTGCGATATCCGTTGACCACCAGGTTTTCCGGCTGCTGACGGAGATAGGCTGCAGCGGGGCAGTCTTCGCAATCATCGTGTTTCATTCGCGCCATTTCGCCGACCTGTGTTTTAAACATGAGATTTTGGGTAATGTATTCCGAAAGTGGAGTCAAACCGTATAGTTTAGAATGAATCCAAACTGTTACCTGCATCCGGCCCGGCTCAGGTTGAGGCGCCGGAAATGGCTGGTGGTAGCCGGCAGCACAAACGCGCTTGAAACAGGCCTGGCAGGCTCACATCTTCAGGATTGGCAGGAGAGCGCGATTGACATCGGTCAAGGCGCCTGCCCGGCATGATGCTAGGTTTGACGGGAGAGGATGATCTGATCTCATGCGCAAAAACAGCCAAGCAAAATCATCGAGAAAGCCAGCCAACCCGGTGAAGGTGCCGGTTTCCGTGGTGCAGCCGCCGCCGGCTACAAACAATCCCTCACAGCACCCCTATGCTGGGATCGATCAGGCCATGCGTGGCGCTCTCGCGCGGATGACGGGTGGCGTATCTCCATTCGCCCTTGTCGAGACCTGGACAGACTGGGCGTTGCACCTGTCCCGGGCGCCAGGGCGGCAACTGGAACTGGCCGAACATGCCAGGGACAACGCTCTGAAACTGGCGCATTTCGCAGCGAAGTCCGCGACCGGATCCGACAGCAATCCGCCCTTTTCTCCCAAGGCCCATGACCACCGGTTCACCGATGCCGGCTGGAAATCGCCGCCGTTCGGCCTGTGGCAGCAGAGCTTTCTTGCAACGCAGGACTGGTGGGACCGCGCGACCGAGGATGTGCGCGGTTTGCGCAAACAGGATTCCGACCGGACACGGTTCCTGGTGCGCCAGATGCTCGACACGGTCTCGCCGTCGAATTTTCCGTGGCTGAACCCTGAAATCCTGGCCGAAACGGCAAGAACCGGCGGCCGCAACCTGGCCGAAGGCGCGGTGCATGCCGCTGACGACTGGCTGCATACGCTCAGCCAGACACACACTCCGCCACCCGAAGGCTATCAGTTGGGCAAGGACCTCGCCTGCACGCCGGGTGAGGTGGTTTACCGCAACGACATTTTCGAACTGCTGCAATACACGCCGCAGACCGGCGAAGTGCAGGCCGAGCCGGTGCTGATCGTGCCGGCATGGATCATGAAATATTACATCCTTGATCTCTCGCCGCACAATTCGCTGATCAATTACCTGGTCGGACAGGGCTTCACCGTATTCGCCATTTCGTGGTGCAACCCGACCGCCGAGCAGCGCGACCTGTCACTCGAAGACTACCGCAAGCGCGGCGTCATGGCGGCACTCGATGCAATCAGCGCCATCGTTCCGGGCCAGAAAATCCATGCCAACGGCTATTGCCTGGGCGGCACCATGCTGGCGATTGCGGCTGCGACCATGGCCCGCGACGGCGATGACCGGCTGGCCAGCATCACCCTGATGGCGGCACAGGTGGATTTCACCGAAGCCGGCGAGTTGCTGCTCTTCCTCGACGAAAGCCAGGTGGCGTTCCTGGAGGACATGATGTGGGCCCAGGGCTATCTGGACCGCCCGCAGATGGCCCGCGCCTTTGCCTCGATCCGGGCCGAAGACCTGATCTACACCCGCGCCGTGCAGCGCTATTTTCTCGGCAAGGAAGACCTGCCGACCGATATCGGCGTCTGGAACGCGGACACGACACGGATGCCTGCGCGAATGCATTCGGAATATCTCAGGGGGCTGTTCCTGGAAAACCGGCTATCGGCCGGTCGTTTCGCGGTCGAGGGGCGCGTGATCGCGCTCAAGGATATCGCTGCCCCGATGTTCGTGATCGGAACCGAAACGGACCACATCGCGCCGTGGAAATCGGTCTACAAGACCCGGTTGTTCACCGATGCCGACCTGACCTTCCTGCTGACCAAATCGGGCCACAATGGCGGCATCCTGTCTGAACCGGGACATCCGCGCCGGCACTACCGTGTCGGACACAGGCCCGAAGGCGCGCTCTATGTCGATCCTGACAGCTGGTTTGCGCAAACAGAGCCCAAGGATGGTTCCTGGTGGCCGGAGTGGATCAACTGGCTCAACGCAAACAGCAGCGGCAAGACGGCGCCGCCGCCGATCGGCGCACCGGACAAGGGCTATCCACCGCTGGAACCTGCACCGGGAAGCTACATCCACCAGACCTAGGCCGTCGGGCGGCAACCAGGTGCTTGGACTGTTGGGCGTGATCCGGGGCTGATCCACACTACGGGGGCAGCGCCATGCCTTGCGCAATTGCCATCAGGTCCCGGATGCCGGTCAGACAGCCAGCGTGTTTCCATTCCGGTCAACCGCGCGGACTTCCGCTTCGGGAAACCGGACGGCCATGGCGCGGAGTTGCGCCGCGCTTTGCAGAATGCCTGCGGTGGACAGGCCATCGGCGATTGCGGCAGAGCGATGGATGACACTGACCCGGCGCCAGTTTTCCGCCGCGGTCAGACCGGTTGCCGGATTGAGAATGTGTCCCTCCGGTCCGGTGCCGAACACTGTTCCGCTCGGGCTTGAGGTCGCAACAGCCTTGTCCTCAAGATAGATCTTGGCGTCGGCCAGACCGTCCTCGTGATCGGCGAGCCCGATCGCCCACCCCTTGCCGCTCGGAGATGAACCGACAGCGGCGATTTCGCCGACGGACACCAGCCCGGTCCGGAGACCGCGTGCCTTGAGCAGACTTGTCACCCTGTCCGTGATGAAGCCCTGCGCGATGCCGTTGAAGGTCAGAGCGGCGCCCGGTGCCAGCCGGATACGGTCCATCGAGACCTCCACCCTGCTCCACCCGGTTGCCGCGCGGGCTATCTCCAGCGCTTTCGGATCCGGGGCGCCTTGCGCATTTGCATACGCCATCCAGAGTGGCTGGATGCTTGGATCGAACAAGCCGGAGCTTGCCTGATGAATGGTGGATACCAGCGAGCAGAGCTCGAGCATGTCCGGCCCGGGTTGCTCGAGAATGCCTGTTGCATTGAGCCGGGCCAGCGCGCTGTCACTGCGATAGAGACTGAACTGGAGTTCCAGGCGTTCAATTTCAGCGCGTGCGGCCGCCAGCAGGGTTTCGGCCTCCTGCGACGGCAGGCCAACCAGTCGCAGATCGGCATGGGCGCCAAGCGCGATCCCCTGCCAGCGTGCTCCCATCGTATCGGATGCAATCGCATGGCGTGCACCGAGCACGCAGCCTGCCGTAATGGTGATGAAGCGGCGGCGATTGAGGTTCATTGGATCGCTCCTGTAACCGGATTGGTTGTTTCCAAATCGAGACCGACGGGGCCAAGGACATAGGCGTCGGGGATCTCCGTGAGACGCACCACCGCGCCACCATTTTCGGCGGCAAAGGCGGAGGCTGTTTGCTGCTCGCCGAACGGGATGACTTCCGGTGTTCCCATGCCACCGGTCTTGCGCGACCCGATGACGAACCAGGCCTGCTGCGCGTCAATCCAGGTGTCATCCCCGGGGAAGTCCCACTCGCTTGCCTTGCCCATGTCGTTGACGTAGACCGCGACGGTTTCATAATGCTCCTCCGGCGAGCGGAGGAAGGCGACGCCGTCGCGGACCTGGCTGAACCAGACCGGATGCGGATTGTTGGCAAGGAAGATCTGCGCCTTCGGGCCGGTGTGTTCCAGAATGGTCATGTTGCAATAGTGGCCGACAGCCTCTTCGCTCAGCGCCACCGGCTGTGGCACTTCGACTTTGGCTTCCTGCTCGCTGCAGGCCGAAACGATGATCGCAGTGACGGCAATGGCTGCCACCCTGATGAGCGTCTTCATGGCCGGACTCTCTTGAGAATGAAGGTTGCAAACCCCAGCGCGATGACGGTCCAGGCGACCGGGCTGAGCATGGTCGCCATGCCGGACAAGGGCAACGACGAGCCGACATTGCCGCCAAAGTTGCTGCCCACGGCGGCGGCATCAATGGCGCTCATGTTGTAAAGTCGGAACGCATCTGCAGGGTTGAAGACCAGCAGCCAGGGGAACACTTCGCGGGCGAAAAAGCCGTCCTGGCTGGCGAGCAACCCGCCCAGCAGCGCCAGATCATAGAGCACCACGGCAAACAGCCAGATCGCGATGGCGAGCGCCGCCGCGGTGCCGGTCTGACGCACGCTGGCGCTGGCGATATAGCCGATGGCGATGAAGGTGGCGCCGAGGATCATCGAGCTTGCAATCAGGCGGCCGACGCCAACAAGCGCGCTGACATCACCGCCGCCATTGGCGAAATAGGCCACCAGCCCGGCGACGCCATATCCAAAACTGACCGCAATGCCCAGAACCGCAACGTGGCCCAAAAACTTGCCGACCAGAACAGTGCCGCGCGAGACCGGGCTGGCAAGCACCAGCTGCAGCGTGCCACGGTCGATTTCACCGGCGATGGCGTCAAATGACAACAAGAGCGCGATCAGCGGCACCAGATAGACCGAGAGCGTCGACAGGCTGGCTACCACGACGGTGACCGCATCGGTCCTGACCTCGCCGCCCGGCGCGCTGCCCAGAAGCACGAGGATAAGCGCGAAGGCCAACAGGATGAATGTGGACAGGATGATCCACCGGTTGCGAAGACCGATACGGATTTCCGTCGCGGCTATGGTCAGCACGCCATGCATCACAGTGCCCTCTGCGGAGCTTCTTCAGCCCCTATCCTGGAGAAATAGCGGTAGACCTCGTCCAGCGTCGGGGCGGCGACATCGACGTCTTCCACCTGGGTGCCGAGTGCGCTGATCCTTGACAGTATGCGCATCTTGTCGCCCCGGTCGCAGAACAGCTCCATCGATGCGCCATTGATGCGACCGCCGCCGATTTCCGCGTGAACCTTGTCGACAGCATTGGCGGCGGCTTTGACGCGGATTCTGATCGGCAGATTGGCTTCGTGCTGAAGATCGGCCAGCGGCCCGTTGGCGACCAGCTGGCCCTTGCGCAGGATTGCCACACGGTCGGTCTTGGCTTCGAGTTCACTCAGGCCATGCGAGGAGAGAAGCACCGAGCCGCCCTGACGGGCGACATCAGCGATCAGCTCATAGAAATGCTGGCGCGAAAGCGGGTCGAGGCCGGAAGTCGGTTCGTCGAGCAGCAGCAGGTCGGGTTTGCCGACCAGCGCCTGGGCCAGGCCAAGGCGTTGCCGCATTCCCTTCGAATAGGTATCGACCCGGCGGTCCGCGGCTTCGACGAGCTCGACTTTCTCGAGCACGGATTGCACGTCTTCCAGCGCCGCGCCCTTGAGCTTGGCGTAGAAACGGACGACCTCGCGGCCGGTCAGCATTTTCGGGAATGCGACCTGCTCGGGGAGATAAGACACCGTGCGCCGTGCCGCGTCGCTGCCCGGTGTGAAACCGGCAATCGAAATCGAGCCCGCAGTGGGCTTGATGAAGCCGAGGATCAGGCGGAACAGCGTGGTCTTGCCGGCGCCATTATGGCCGAGCAACGCCACCTGTTCACCCGGCGCAACGTCGAGCGAAACATTGCTCAACGCGTCGACACCCTTGAATTTCATGCTGACATTTGAGGCTTTGACGATCTCGGTCATTGCAGCGATGCTTTCCAGTTGCGCGCGGTTTCGGGCAACTCATGCGGTTTCATCAAGGGCCGGTCGTCGACAATGCCGCCGGGCAGCAGTGCCGGGAATTCGCTTTGTGCCCAGCGTACAAGCTGCACCGCGGGGCTGCCAAGCAGCAGTTTCGCCGATGGCTGGGTCCACAGCACCTGATCCATCGCGTCATTGGGGCGGAAGGGCTGGTCCGCGATGCCGTCACCGTTGACGTCGTAGGCGGCGTGGTCGCTCCAGTAATTGCCCGACCAGGTGTGATCCTTGGTGCTGACAAACTTGATCTGGGTGCGGTTGCCGACAAAGGCGTTGCCGGAAATCTCGTTGCGCGCCGAACCACCGGTGAAATGGATGCCTATTTCGCAGCCCTCAATCCGGTTGTCCTTGATGATGTTCTTGTTGGCATTGTAGACGAACAGGCATTTCTCGCCGCCGCCGACCACCGCGTTGCCCTCGATGCGGGCATTGTTGGCGTAATTGAGCATGATGCCGTGGTCGCGGTCATCGAGCGAGATGTTGTCGCGCATGGTCACCCGCTTTGAAAACATGATCGCGTAACCGAGATGGTTGCCGATCGAGATGTTTCCGGACACTTCGCTGTCATCGGCATTCATGTAGTGAATGGCAAAGCGCAGCCCCTCGAAACGGTTGTTGGTGAAGGTGTTCTTGCGGCTGGTGTTGACGAAAATGCCGTCCCGGCCCTGGCGGATGGTGTTGCCGGTGACCGTGGCGCCGGGCGCGTTCCAGACATAGACGCCATTGCCGCGCCGGCTCATCAGCCGGTCGTTGCCGCCGATGATGGTGTTGCCTTCGACAAGGGCGTCACGCGCGCCATGAATGTCGACGCCGTAAAGATTGTCTTCGATGTGATTGTTGCGGACGATGGCGCGGATGGCTTTTTTCGTCATCTGCACACCGCTGTCGATGGTCTGATGCGACGTGCCGGAGCCGGTCAGCTTCAGACCTTCGATGATCACGTCGGGCGCGTCGATGGTAATCACCGAGCCTGTGCCGGTGCCAACCACATGCGCATCGCCCTGACCGTCAATCTCGAGCGGTTTCGTCAGTGTGACACCGCCTTGATAGGTTCCGCCGGACAACAGAAGCCTGTCGCCCGGCTGAGCCAGTTCGACCGCCCGCACCAGTGCATCCGGACCCGGCTCGACGCGGAGATCGGCGGTATGCGCCAACCCCGCGAAGAGGGAGGTTCCGAGTAGCACTGCAAATGTGCGGGCGGTCAGGTTCATGGTCGTATGGGTCCTATGGGTTACGCAGGCTCGACGAGCATGCGGCCGCGCATTTCCATGTGCAGTGCATGGCAGAACCACTGGCAGTAGAACCAGTGAACGCCCGGACGGTTCGCGACAAACGTGACCGACGCGGTTGCCTGCGGCGCCACTTCCATCGCAATCCCGTAGTTGGAAATGCTGAAGCCGTGGGTCACGTCGTCAACATCGTCGAGGTTGGTCACGAACACCGTGACTTCCTGACCCTGCTTGACCGTGAATTTCTCAAGACCGAACTGCGGGGCAACCGACGTCATGTAGACGCGCACCTTGTTGCCATCGACGATGACAACGTCATCATAGTCGAGGTCCACGCCGTCCGCCTTCGCCTGGGCGTAAGCATCAACGAACATCGGGTCTTCGCGGGACCAGACATTGACCGGATTGACGATGTCGGCACGCACCAGGCACACATCATGCGGTTCGGCGAATGTCGGCCCGTCGTGGACCACCTTCATCTCATCGGTCGAGATATCGATGATCTGCTCGTTTTCCGGCTTCAGCGGACCAACATTGAGGAACCGGTCCTTGGAGAACTTGTTGAGCGTGATCAGCCATTCGCCGTCAGCCTCCTTGGTTTCCCCCATCGTGGTGTGGTTGTGGCCCGGCTGATAATGCACATCGACCTTGGAGACGATCGGATCGACGTCTTCACCGGCGAAAGCCTTGATGGCCTTGTCGATGTCCCACTTGACGATCTGGCTGTCGAGGAACAGCGTCGTATAGGCAAAGCCCTTGCCATCGAACGCGGTGTGGAGCGGCCCAAGTCCGAGTTCAGGTTCGGCAACAATGCAGGATCGCGGATCGGCATCGTCTTCGAACAATGCATCGACCTTTGTCACGTCGATGACCGAAACCGTCGGCGACAGTTTACCGTTGATCATGATGTACTTGCCATCAGGCGCGGTGTTGACGCCATGCGGGCTGTTCGGGATCGGGATGTAACGGGTGTACTTCTTGTTCTGTCCCTTGCGGCCATCGATGACCGGGATACCGTTGAGAATCTGCACATCGCCATTAGCAACGCCTTCCTCGATGGCCTTGATGTTGAACACCACCACGTGGTCGAGTTCACTCTCGGTCATTTCGGCCAGGTTCATGCCCATTTCCGAGTTGTAGCTGGTCGAGAAGGCATACTTGCCCTGATAGTCACAGTCGGTGTTGTCGAGGTTGCCCGACACGATGACCTGCCAGGATACCTTCATCTCGTCGCCGTCGATGGCGGTGAAGATGTTCACGTACTGCGACGGATCATCCAGAATCGTGCCGTCATTGACCAGCGGGGCTTCGTGCTCGCCATTGGCGAAGACGTAACCGGTACGCGGGAATTTCTGCGGCCGCATGCCGTGGATATCCTGGGCATTGGGGATTTCAATGATCTTGTCGCATTTCATCACGTCGCAGCGGACGCGGGCGACGCGGGTGTTGGCCTTGTCCTGCATGAACAGGTAACGACCGTCATAGGTGCCATCGGTGAACGACATGTGCGGATGGTGAAGGTCGCCGTTGTCATAGGTCTTCATGCCCTTGGCCGCGAGAAACTTCTTGGTATCCTCGGTCAGGCCTTCGGTCAGAACCTTCAGGCTTTCATTGGTCAGGCCCCAGCCGGTTGCCGAGCAACGGTTGAAAACCGGAACCCGCATCAGCTCACGCATCGACGGGAAGCCGAGAATGCGCAGTTCGCCGGTCTGGCCGGAAGACCAGAAGCCGTAATAGGGATCGAGTTCACCTGGCTCAAAGTGCAGCTTCGGTGTCGCGGCATGTGCCTTGCTGACAAGCGCACCGCTGAGCAGTTCGGAGCCCATGCCGGAGCCGGCAAGGAACGCGCCACCTGCAGTGGCGGTCATCAGGGAGCGCCGTGACAGGCCTTTCCGTTTTGTTTCGTCGGCTGACATATGCTGTCTCCTTTTTAGGTTGTTGGCTGTGATGTCGAATTGGTTCCCACAAGCGGCTGCCCTATGCCTGTTGACGCGGGGGCAACTGGGTCGAGAAGGTTCTGCTTGCGAAATTTCGCCCGTTTGGCTTCTTTCTTGATGCACACCGGGCACTTGGTGGCGCTCTGGTAGAGCACCTGGCAGTGCAGGCACTGGAGGCATTCGTTGGGATTGATATTGCCTTCGGGATGGATCGCCTGGACCATGCACTCCTTGGCGCAACGCTGGCACGGATCACCGCATTCCTTGTAGCGCTTCAGCCAGTCGAACATCCTCAGCCGGGCCGGGATCGCCAACGCTGCACCCAGCGGGCACAGGTAGCGGCAGTAAAACCGCTCGATGAACAGGCCTGCGCCGAGCAGCACGACCACGAACAGGATGTAGGGCCAGCCGCGCTGGAATTTCAGAATGATCGCCGTCTTGAACGGCTCGATTTCCGCATAGCGCTCGGCCATTTCCAGCGAATAGAGCGACAGGCCGAACAGACCGAGGAAGATCATGTATTTGATCGGCCACAGGCGCTCGTGCAGCCCCCAGGGAACCGCGTATTGCGGAATCTTGAAGAGACGCGCGACCTTGTTTGTCAGCTCCTGCAACGCGCCGAACGGGCAGAGCCAGCCGCAATACACACCCCGGCCCCAGAACAGCAGCGACGCGGCGACCGAGAACCACAGGATGAAGACCAGCGGGTCCATCAGGAAGGCCGACCAGGAGAAGCCGGCCATCACCGCCGAGAAGAACGCCAGCACATTGACCACCGACAATTGCGCATTGGCGTACCAGCCGAGACCGACCAGCGTGAAGATCAGAAATCCGACGCGGAACCAGTAGGTGAAGCGCTCGTATTTCGTCACCTGCATCTGGAAGAAGAACACACCGGTCAGAATGGTCAGGGCGGCGATCAGCACGACGACTTCGACGCGTTTTTGCAACCAGATCCGCTTCCACAGATGGCTGAGTTCGCTGGTGTCGGAGACCGCCACTTCGCTCTGGATCTGCTGGTTGTTGGCGGCAGCGGTTTCGACCGCAAGCTTCTCGGTATAGCGGTCGGGAATGCGGTAGCCGAGATCGAAGGTGATGAAAGCCTTGTCGATGGCGCCGACAGAGCGCTGCACCAGCAATTGCAGCCGGAAGGGTTCGGCCGGATCAAAGCCGCTGTCGGCCTTTATCTTGAAGATATCCAGTTCGGTGAATGACGGCGCATCCTCTGCCGCCAACTTGCCGATGCGCCGGTGCTGCTTGTCATGGAACCGGACAGCGGTATCGCCCTGGATCAGCTGGATACGGTCGAAAATGCCGCCGCGGACATAGCCCGAGCCCTTGAAGGAGTACTTGCCGCGACCAACCACCAGAATGGCCTGGTCGCCTTCGTCGAGCCATTCGCGCAAATTTGCATATTCGTCGTCACCAAGCAGGGAACGTCCGATTTCCGGAGCGCTGACCAGCGCCACCTGCATGTCGATGAAGGTATCTTCCGGTGCGCCCTTTTCTGGACGCTTGATGGCGCGGGGATCGCCGGTCTCTTCAAAGGCAGCGTTGACCTGACCGATATCAAGCCGCAGGCTGCGGATCGATCCGTCACCGGCCAGCGTTTGCCAGTCGGAGATCGTAACATCGGCATCGTCCGGCATCAGAAGCATTTTCGTTGGGCCGGAACTTGCCAGTTCAGGCTCAAGCCCGCCAAGGCCGAGCGACCGCGCCACTTTCAGGCCGGCTCTGACAATGGAATCGTCAATGACGATGATGGTGACGGTGGCGCCGGAGACGATATCGAGATCATGCGCCGAGCCACCGGCGGCGGCCTCGGCGATGAGATCGAGGCCAGCATATTTCTCGGTCACGGCGGTGATCTTGGATTCGGGAATGCCGACCAGCACGATCGGTTCGGAATGCTTGACCAGCCGGACCCCGGTCACCCTGGCATTGTCGTCGACGCCCATCAGCGTGTGGATCGGCTTGCCGGAATAGCCGGTGGTGGTGACAAAATCCGAAGTCAGGAACACATATCCAACAACCTTGCCGTCTTTCAGCGCTTCAACGACCGGCAGGTCCGAACGCAACTGACCGTATTCGGTGGCACCGGGCACGATGTCGCCGACGCTGGCCTTGTCCAGGAACTTCATGACCAGCGGCTCGGCTTGCGCCGCAATCACGCCAAACAGAAGGCTGGCAATCATCACGAGCACCGTGGCTACCCAGGTGCGACCCTTGTCTGGCTTGGTTGTCATGCTTCGCTTCACCCGATTTGTTCAAGTCAAACCTATCGATGCGAAGCAAAACGCTCTTTGATCTAGCACAACCTTTTTAGGCGATTTGCCTGTAATTTCAACATTATACATAGCAGATACACTATGATTCGCGATCGACAAAGCGACCGATATCAGCGCAACCTGCATTGATCGTGCCTGTGACCGGGAATTTCTGTGTTGATCACGATTACGTTGATTTCGCAGGCGAAAGCCGCGATGAATTCGCAAAGCCATTGCACAGCTTTCGAATTGAGGCCGACATGAACGACTGGAGCGAATTCACCCTGGCCCTGGTGGCCTTTTTCCTGCTGCACAGCCTGCCGGTGCGCCCGGCTGTGAAGGCCCGAATCGTCAGCCTGACCGGTGCGAAGCTGTTCACGTTGCTGTATTCCTGCGTATCCATTCTCGCGCTCGGCTGGCTGATTGTAGCGGCTTACCGTGCGCCCTATGTCGAAATCTGGCCCCCCGCAGCCTGGCAGCATATGGCCGCACTGATCGTCATGTTCGGCGTCTGCCTGATCGTCGCCTTCACCCTCGCGCGACCCAATCCGTTTTCCTTCGGTGGCAGCTCCGGAACCGAATTCGATCCGGCCCATGCCGGGATTGTCCGGCTCCATCGGCACCCGCTGCTGCTGGCCTTCTTCCTGTGGGCCAGCGTGCATCTGTTGCCCAACGGCGATCTTGCGCATGTGATCCTGTTTGGGCTTTTCGCCGGGTTTTCCCTGATCGGGATGAAACTGGTTGACCGGCGCACACGGCGCAAACTCGGCGCTGATGAATTCGAGGCGCTGCGTGCTTCCATGCAGCAAGCCCCGCTTCTTGGGAGTTTTGCCCGCGACCATGTGCTGATCCGGGCCACGGCCGGCATCGCCCTGTTCGTCTGTTTCGTGGTGCTGCATCCCCTGGTCATCGGCGTTTCGCCCATGGCTGCGCTTTATTGAGCTAACGGGACTTGCGACGCCGGCTCAATGCCGGGGCAAACACAATCGCGAAACCACAGAACGCCGCCATCCAGGCGAAAGCTGCAACATGCAACGCGCTGTCCGAATAGCTGTCGGTCATGGTGGCCAGTATCCGCGCCAGCGCCGCAACCAGTACCGCCACGAACAGGAGAACAACGACGGGCCGGGCGCGCAATGCCTGCCCGGTGTGCCCCAGCGAAGCACGCACCATCACCGCCAGGGTCATGCAGCCAACAGCACCGACGCCCAATGCATGTATGCCAGCAACTGGAGAGACCCGTTCGGGCCAGATGATCGCTGCGGCAATCAACGCAAACCCGACAGGCACGAACATGTAGCCGGCGTGCAGGATCCAGACCAGCGGATCGCGCAGGGTGCGATCACCGGCCCAGCGACCGAGCCGGATGACTTGCAGCAGAGCCGCTGCAGCCATCAACGCGGCGGTTATTTTCTCATCCGGGCCGATGGCCCAAAGACACAATGCCGCGATTCCGGCGGCGATAGCGACAATGTCATAGCGCGAAAAGGCGGCCGGCAAGCGTCCGGGATTTTCGCGCACCAGCCAGTTGCGGGAGAAACTCGGAATCACCCGGCCGCCGATCAGCATGATCAGCGTGATTGCGGCAAGAGCTGCCAGCCGGCGGCTGATGTCGGACACGCCATTGTAATGCGCTTCGAGATGAAAGGTGATGTTTGCGGCGATCAGCACCAGCAACGGCAGCAGCACCTTGAGGTTGCGCCAGTTCGCCCCGGCAATGATCTCGCGGGCGATGACGGCGGCCACGGCGCTGAGAAACACGGCATCGACGATCATCGCCGCCTGCCATCCGATGTGGCTGGAAAATGTCACCGCAATCCGGCCTGCCAGCCAGAGCAGGACAAGCACCAGCAGCCCGTTTCCCTGCAAGGGCATGCGGCCTGTCCAGTTGGGAACGGCGGTGAACAGAAAGCCCGTGATGACTGCCGGCAGAAATCCGAAATAAAGCTCGTGGACATGCCAGTCGGTCGGTGCGAACAGCGTTGCCAGCTCCAGTTCGCCGTAAAACTGCGGCAGCCAGAGCAGGATCGACAGGCCCGAGTACAAAGCGCCAAGAAGAAAGAACGGACGGAAGCCATAACTCAGGATGGCCGGTCCGGTATAATTGCGGGTTCGAGGAATTGCCATAATCAGATCCACGTCGGTTGTTGCCAAGGCACCACCCTGTTTCGGTTGCTTTGGCGCGCCCGAATCCCTATCAGTTTGGCCAGTCAGATCTTTGCATTGTCGCAAACTGGAGAAAATCATTGAGCCGCCTGGATGCCTCCCTTCTTGCGGATCTGCCTCCGTTTTCGGGATTGAGCAAAAGCTCACTCGACGACATGCTGGCTCGCGCTGTCTCTTTCCGGCACCCCAAGGGTACGCATATTTTCCGCGAAGACGAGGACGCACACTCGTTTTTCCTGCTGCTTGATGGCTATGTGCGTGTCGTCAAACTGACGCCTGACGGCGAACAGGTCATCGTCCGCTACATCGCAACCGGCGAATTGCTCGGAATCGCCAAGGCGATTGGCCGCGAGACCTACCCGGCAAACGCGGTGGCCGCGGCTGACTGTGTCGTGCTGGCCTGGCCCTCGAGCGCCTGGGAGACGATCGTCGCGGCGCATCCGGGGTTTGCCACCAACACCTACACGATGGTCGGCAACCGGCTGGTCGGCACCCAGGACCGGGTGGTCGAACTGGCAACGGAACGGGTCGAGCAGAGGGTTGCCAACGCCATTGTCAGCCTTGCCCGGGAGACCGGGCGAAAGACCGAGGACGGCATCCTGATAGACTTCCCGATCTCCCGGCAGGATATTTCCGAAATGACAGGAACGACGCTGCACACGGTATCGCGCCTGCTCAGCAGCTGGGACACAAAGGGGTGGATCAAAAGCGGCCGCCAGAAGATCACCTTGGTTGAAGGTCACAAGCTGATGATGCTGGCATCGGCACGCGACTAGAGCGTCTCATGATTCCGGTGAATTTTCGATTGCGGCATTGAGCGCCTGCAGCAACTCGTCGGCGTCGCAGGCGTGCTCGAAAGCGGCATCCCCAACACTGTGAAACGAACTCAACAGGCACCCGACGCAGTGGATCCTGAACTCCAGCAAAACCCGCACCGCTTCCGGGTGGCGGCTCATGACCAGATCCATCGGCGTATCAAGTGTTATGGCTCGCATACCCATTGAAGTGCCCGGTTGCCCAAAACCGGAGATTAGCAGAGCCTTCAGGATGCAATTTGTCCGATCGCAATGAACTGCGATTTCGATTTTGTCTGGGTGGAACCGCTCAACAGCTGCGCTTCCAAGCCTTGGCGAGAGCCGGCACAGGCACATCAATGACCGCATCAGCTGCAAATCGCCGAAATCAATTGGCAAAACGACGCGACATGAAACAGCCGACTATCCAAGGCAATCCGGCGACAGCACTGATTTCATCATGAAGAAAAAGTGGTGCCCGGAGGCGGATTTGAACCACCGACACGCGGATTTTCAATCCGCTGCTCTACCAACTGAGCTATCCGGGCATCCGGTCCGTGAACCTTGAAGGGCGGGACCAGAAGCTTGCCGGCAGAGGAGTTTTCCAACGCCGAAAGCGAGCGCGTTATACCATCTTGAAAGGCACTGTCCAGCACCCTTTTCGCGGTTTTTTGCGATCCGCGAAAAAACCTTGGTCCGACCTAGCCGCGGTCGTCGAAATCCTCGTCCTGATTGTCCTCGACTTCGGTGACCGGAATGGCATAGCTGCCGGACAGCCAGCGATTGAGATCGACACCGCGGCAGCGCTCGGAACAGAAGGGATAGCTGTCACGCGTCGACGGGCGCCCGCACTCGGGACACGGCTGCGCCTTGCGCAATGGGGTTACCTTGCCGTCCTTCATTGCCTCAGCCCTCAAGCCACTTGTAATGAACATCATAGCCTTCGCCGGTCAGCAGGCCAACGGTCTCGTATAGCGGCAGGCCGACGACATTGGTGTAGGAGCCGACGAGCTTGACCACGAAACTTCCCGCCAGCCCCTGGATGGCGTAGCCGCCCGCCTTGCCGCGCCATTGGCCCGAGGCGAGGTAACTTTCGATCTCGACCCTGGAGAGCCGCTTGAAGCGGACCCTTGTCTCGACGATCTTCTGGCGGATGGTGTGGCCCGGCGTAACCAGGCAAATGCCGGTGAAGACGCGATGGTTGCGGCCCGACAGCAGGTAAAGCGCGTTCGAGGCCTCGTCGATCTGCTCGGCCTTGGGCAGGATGCGGCGGCCGACGGAAACCACCGTATCGGCAGCCAGGATATGGGCATCCTTCCAGGCCGGATCACTCCGGGTCTGGGCAAGTGCTGCTTCCGCCTTCTCGCGCGACAGACGCCGGGCAAGCGAGCGGGGGTGTTCGGAACGCTGCGGGGTCTCGTCGAGATCCATCGGCATCAGCCGGTCGGGGGCGATGCCTGCCTGGTCGAGCAGCTCAAGCCTGCGCGGGGAACCGGAAGCGAGGATCAGTTTTTGCGATCGTGCCATGGGGTGGCGTCACAGCTAGCGCTTACTTGAAGCGGTAGGTGATGCGGCCTTTCGTCAGATCGTAAGGGGTCATTTCGACCAGAACCTTGTCGCCTGCAAGCACGCGGATGCGATTCTTGCGCATGCGGCCAGCCGTGTGCGCGATGATCTCATGCTCGTTTTCCAGCTTCACCCGGAAGGTTGCATTCGGCAGCAGTTCGGTGACCACGCCCGGAAATTCTAGGACTTCTTCTTTCGCCATTCAGTGTCTGTCTTTCTGTTTAAAAAGGCGGCGCAAAACGCGCGGGCCTGAAATTTGGCCGGAACCTACACAAAGACGAGCGCTTTGTGAACCAAATTGATTCACATGCCCGCAGGCCCCCGGGACCAGCCCTTGCCGGAAGCAATACGCTGTTTGAGCATGTCGCGCACCTCGCGATAGGCGTCAAGAATGCGCTCACGGGTTCCCGTCGCCACGGTCGGGTCCGGGGTAGGCCAGTAGATCACCTCAACGGCATTGCCGCGGGTCAGTTCCATCGCCCGGTGGTGACCTTCGGGCGCCAGGGTGACGATGACATCGAAATAGTCGTCTTCGAGCTCATCGAGCGTTTGCGGCTGCCGGTCGCCCAGATCGAGGCCGATCTCGGCCAGAACGACATCGACAAAGGGATCGCGTTCCCCCGGACGCACGCCGGCGGAGGCAACATAGGTGCCCGCCGGCAGGATCGACCGGGCAATCGCCTCGGCCATCGGCGAACGGATGGCGTTCATGCCGCACACAAACAACACCGCGCCGGGTGTGGTCTTGGCCGGATCCGGGGCGATGTCGTCCGCCATGGCGGTCTCTATCCGCGCCAGTGCAGCACGCAGACCAGCGTGAACAGCCGCCGGGCGGTATCGAAATCCATACGGATCTTGCCGTCCAGCCTGTCCATGAGGGTTTGCGAGCCTTCATTGTGAATGCCGCGGCGGCCCATGTCGATCGCCTCGATCTGGCTTGGCGTCGATGATCGGATAGCCTCGTAATAGCTTTCGCAGATCATGAAGTAATCCTTGACGATGCGCCGGAACGGCGTCAGCGACAGGATGTGGGTGGCGACAGGGACATCGGCCTGCGTGGTGATCGAAAACACCAGCTTGGAATCAATCAGCGACAGCTTGAGCTTGTAAGGGCCGTCGTCATGACCGACCGGCTCGAAGCTGTTTTCCTCGATCAGGTCGAAAATGGCTACGGCGCGCTCATGCTCCACATCAGGGGTCGCGCGGCCGATGGTTTCATCGAGCACAACATCCGAGAGCCGTTGAGTGTCCGCCGTTGTCATCCCTGTTACAGGCCCCCATCCGGCCCTTCGCCACGCTGGTTCATCCTGATCGAGACCGAGCGCGCATGGGCATCAAGCCCTTCGGCCTGCGCCAATGTTATGGCAGCAGGGCCGAGTGTCTGCAACTGCTCAGCGCCGAGCTTGAGAATCGAGGTGCGCTTGACATAATCGAGCACGGACAGCCCTGAAGAAAACCGCGCGGAGCGTGCTGTCGGGAGCACGTGGTTGGAGCCGCCGACATAATCGCCGATCACTTCGGGCGTGTGCCGGCCGATGAATATGGCGCCGGCATTGCGGACCCGGACGGCCAGCGCCTCGGCGTCATCGGTGGCAATTTCAAGGTGTTCGGCAGCGATGCGGTTGACGAGCGGCAGTGCTGTCTCCCAGTCCGGAACAACAATCACGGCGCCGAAATCGGCCCAGCTGCTACGCGCCGTCTCGGCGCGTCCGAGCGTTGCGATCTGGCGCTCCACCGCCTCGACCACCGCCTCGCCGAAAGCTTCGTCGCGGGTCATCAGGATCGATTGCGCGCCGGCGTCATGCTCGGCCTGGGCCAGAAGGTCGGCTGCGATCCAGTCGGGATTGTTGTCGGGGTCAGCCATCACCAGCACTTCCGACGGCCCGGCGATCATGTCGATGCCGACCGTGCCGAAGACCTGGCGCTTGGCGGCGGCCACCCAGGCATTGCCGGGGCCGACGATCTTGGCGACGGGCTGGATGGTCTCTGTGCCATAGGCAAGTGCGGCAATCGCCTGTGCGCCGCCGATGCGGTAGATCTCGCTGACACCGGCAATGCGGGCGGCGGCAAGAACCACCGGGTTGAGTGCGCCGTCACGCGCCGGCACCACCATGACGATGCGCTCGACGCCGGCCACCTTGGCGGGCACCGCGTTCATCAGCACCGAGCTGGGGTAGCTTGCGGTACCGCCCGGAACGTAAAGCCCGACGGCCTCGATTGCCGTCCAGCGCGAGCCGAGCTCAACGCCGAGTGCATCGGTGTACTGATCGTCCTGGGGCATCTGCCGCTTGTGGTGGCTTTCGATGCGGTCATGGGCGAGTTGAAGGGCCGCAATGATTTTCGGGTCGGTGGCCTTGAAAGCCGCCTCGATCTCGGCTTCGGTGACAGCGAGACCAAGCGCACGGGTGTCTATCCGGTCAAAGTGCTGGCTGAAATCATGCAGTGCCTCATCGCCGCGCTCGCGGATCTGAGCAATGATCGCGCGGACATCGGTCTCGACATCCACCGACACTTCACGC
Organism: Hoeflea sp. AS16; assembly: GCF_038900095.1. Taxonomy (NCBI): domain Bacteria; kingdom Pseudomonadati; phylum Pseudomonadota; class Alphaproteobacteria; order Hyphomicrobiales; family Rhizobiaceae; genus Hoeflea; species Hoeflea sp. AS16. The sequence continues at coordinate 95,019 of NZ_JBBMQQ010000006.1, forward strand.
TTGGTGGTCAGGAAAGCGGCAAACCGGGTTTCGAAATCCGGCTGCCGGTAATTGAGCCTCAGTACCAATTTGCTGCCCCTACGCTATCTTCATCATCCCCCGGCACGCCTGATTGCGAACCGACTAGCCGCCCAGCGGATGGCGCGGCTTGAATTTCGTTTCCCAGCCACCGCCGATATCGGCCAGCTGTACTTCTATGCATGTGACATCGAGATGGATCACCGCACCGCCGGACAAGACCAGTTCGATCACGCCTGCAGGCGCTTCCGTACCGGATAAAAACCGCAAGGCCAGCAGCGAATGAACCGTATCGGAATCCTTTGGCTTGATGCCGAGCGACTTGACCGAGCGAACCTGCTTGATCACCAGCAGCGCGCGGCGGCGCTCGAAGGTCTTCTTGTCCCTGCCCTCTTCCCAGACAAACCGGTTTGCCTCAAGCGTGAAAACGCTGTCCTTACCGAGAAATTGCGTGTCGCCGGTCTTGAAGACGGCGTCCTGCAGGCAGGCGGAGATCACGGCCAGGTCTGCTTCGTCGAGCGCGATGAGTTTCAGACTGTCCATAAGTTCCTCGGGTTTTCTTCATTCAGGGCTTTGCCCGCCGCAAGGCGAGTGCTGCAGTGCAAAGTAGGTGCGCGGGAGGCAAAGCGCAATGAGCAGAAGGTGGAGGTTGCGGTTTGTACCCAGAACCACTCGGCGGACAGTGCGAGGACTATCCGCTGATGCGTTCAACCACTGCGCCGCAATTGGTCAGCTTCTCTTCCAGCCGTTCGAAACCGCGATCGAGATGGTAGACCCGGTTGACCACAGTCTCGCCCTCGGCGGCAAGGCCGGCAATGACCAGCGAGACGGAAGCGCGCAGATCGGTCGCCATCACCGGGGCGCCGCGCAGCACCGGCACACCGGTCACGGTTGCCGTCTGCCCCGAAAGGGAGATTCTGGCGCCAAGGCGGGCCAGTTCCTGGACATGCATGAAGCGGTTTTCGAAGATGGTCTCGGTGATATGCGAAATGCCGTTGGCTCGGGTCATCAGGCCCATGAACTGCGCCTGCAGATCGGTGGGAAAGCCCGGAAACGGGTCGGTGGTCACGTCGACCGGCAGGATGTCGCCGCCATTGCGGCGGACACGGATGCCGCCGGCTTCGGGCGTTACCTCCGTGCCGGAGCGGCGCAGCGCCAGCAGCGCGCTTTCGAGCAGGGTTTCGGAGGTGTTTTCAAGCAGCACGTCACCGCCGGTCATGGCCACGGCCATGGCATAGGTGCCGGTCTCAATGCGGTCGGGCAGAACCCGGTGGCGCGCACCCGACAGCGAGGCAACACCGTCGATGGTGATGGTCGAGGTGCCGGCGCCGGAGATTTTTGCACCCATGGCAATGAGGCAATTGGCAAGATCGACGACTTCCGGCTCGCGCGCGGCGTTTTCGATCACCGTCTGGCCCTTGGCCAGCGTCGCCGCCATCAGCATCACGTGGGTGGCGCCGACGGAGACCTTCGGGAACACGTAGCGGCCGCCAATCAGGCCCTTTGGCGCACGCGCATCGACATAGCCGTTCTCGATGTTGATCTCGGCGCCGAGGTGCTGCAATCCGTCTATGAACAGGTCGACCGGCCTCGTGCCGATGGCGCAGCCGCCGGGCAAGGAGACCTTGGCCTCGCCCATGCGGGCCAGAAGCGGGCCGATGACCCAGAAGCTGGCGCGCATCTTGGAGACAAGCTCATAGGGCGCGGTGGTATCGACAATGGTGCGGGCGGTGAAATGCACTGTGCGGGCGTAGGCAGTGTCCTGGCGCTCGCGGCGGCCAACCACGGCAATATCGACGCCGTGATTGCCGAGAATGCGCTGCAATTGCTCGACATCGGCGAGATGCGGGAGGTTTTCCAGCGTCAGCGTGTCGTCGGTCAGAAGCGATGCGATCATCAGCGGCAGGGCCGCATTCTTCGCGCCGGAAATCGGAATAACGCCATTGAGCGGATTTCCGCCAACGATCCTGATGCGATCCATGCTGTCCTCTTGGAGTTTCGGACTGCGCCGGTCCCCCGGCGGCAAAGCCCTGAAAAATATCTGGTGGGCTGTTTAGACCATCAACGGGAATGCGGCAACACGAGGACAGCTTCGCGGTTAATCTGTATCGGGAGTCTCACCGGGGGCGGTTCGGCTGCCCGAAGCCGGCAGGCCGTCGGTCTCGTCGGCACGGCCCTCGCGGCGGGCGCGCACCTGCGCCTTGCGGCGCTGCAGATTGGCGCGCAGCTGTTCGGCACTGCGCTGGGCCCGTTTTGCCGCCTGGCGCTCGACTTCCGCCTTGCGCTGGCTCGCTTCCATGTCTGATGGTGTTTTCTCGCTCATGACACCGGAGCGATAGCGCAAAACAACAGCGAGGTGAAGACACCCGCGCCAATCCCGGATCACCCGCCAGGCAAGAAAGGTGGTTGCCGATGGGGCAAGCAGGAACTTGCGGCAAGGATTCGCGCGGAATATCGATGCAAGGCAATGGGTTCGGGCAGCAAGCGGAGAAACCGGGCCCCGATTTCGAGAAGCCGGACCGGCCATTTCCGGGGTTTTTGAAACTTGTCGCGCCAATCGCCCGTTTGCGCTTGCACTCCTGTCCAAGCTGTGGCAATAGCGGGCCGCTTCAGTCGTTTACGGCCTTTCGTTCAAATCGGGAGCGTGACACAGACAGTGGCTGACGGAGATACTCTCCGGTCCGGTCGCTGATCCGAAACTGAAGCAAAGGGCTGCCGTAGCTCAGGGGTAGAGCACTCCCTTGGTAAGGGAGAGGTCGAGAGTTCGAATCTCTCCGGCAGCACCATTTTATTTCCCCGAAAATGCTGGAACACCGGTTTTCAATGCGATCCCGCACTTCGCCTGCGATTCGCGGGTTTGAGAAACATGAACGCAATCTCCGGCAATGGTATGCAGCCGGAAACCGCACCGCTATCATGCCCCGCGAGTGCTTTTGTGCGTGAGAGAATCTGAAATCACCATGGACCCGGCCTCATACATGGTGTTCATGGCATTCCCGGCAGACCCAAGCGCCCCGAAAGGATGCGATGCTTTTCGTCCTATATTGTGTTTTTGGCCTTGGGCTTCTGGCGGCTGTGGCGGTGATGGCATGCCGCCGTCTCTTTGCGCTGCCGGTTTCCACGGGACGCCATGATGCAACCGCCAAGCCGCCGCCAGGCTCCGGGCCGCTGACTGACGCCCTGTCCAGGCTTGCATCCGACCATGCAGGGCTGACCGGCGTTGCTCCGCTTCAGCAAAGCGCAATGGCTTTTGCCGCGCGGATCAGTCTCGCCGATGCCGCAGTATCGTCCATCGATGCGCAATATTACATCTGGCACGATGACCTGACCGGATACCTGTTGCTGGACGCCTTGCAACGGGCCGCGGATCGCGGGGTGCGGGTCAGGCTGCTGCTGGACGACAACGGTGTCTCCGGCCTTGATTGCGAGCTGGCACATCTGGAAGCCCATCCCAACATCGAGGTCCGGCTCTACAATCCGTTCAACCTGCGGCGGCTGAAGCTGGCGTCCTATTGTTTCGACTTCTTCCGGCTCAACCGACGGATGCACAACAAGTCGTTCACGGTCGATGGGCTTGTAACTATCCTGGGCGGGCGCAACGTCGGTGACGAATATTTCGGGACCGGCTCATCGGCGCTCTTTATCGACCTGGACGTTCTCGCGGCGGGCAAGGCCGTGGCCGATGTTTCGGCTGATTTTGACCGCTACTGGGCCGCGCCATCGGTGCATCCGGCAGGCCCTATCCTTGGCAAACCCAATGCAACGGATCCGATTGGCGAGGGACTGGCCAGGCTTCGAAACAGCCCCCGCCAGAAGGAACATCGCGAGTTGCGGGAAACGCGCGACATCGTCGAAGCGCTTGCCCGGGGCGAGCTGCAACTGGAGTGGACAACCGCCATTCTGGTCAGCGACGACCCGGTCAAGGGCGAAGGTGCGGTGCGGCGCCAGGACTTGCTTGCCGTGCGCCTGATGCAGGCCGTCGGGGAGATCCATTCCCGGTTCGACGGCATATCACCCTACCTGGTACCGGGCAGAGCCGGGGTCCGGGCTTTCAGGACACTGAACAGGCGGGGCGTTGCATTGCGCATGCTGACGAACTCGCTGGAAGCGACTGACGTGCTTCCGGTTCATGCGGGCTATACCAAGTACCGAAGGAGAATGCTTCGCTGCGGGGTCAGGCTTTTCGAATTGCGCAAGCAGGCCGCACAGGACCGGCCGAGCAAGGTGTTCGGGCCCTTCGGCCCCTCCGGCTCCAGCCTGCACGCCAAGATCTTCGCCGTGGATGGCAAGCGCATCTTCGTTGGATCATTCAATTTCGATCCCCGGTCAACAACGCTCAACACGGAAATGGGCCTGTTGATCAACAGTGAACGAATGGCCCAAGCAGTGCATGACGCCTTCGATCATGAACTGGGTGGCCTGGCCTGGCGTGTCGAAATGAACAACGGGCATCCCACATGGGTTGACCTCATGACCGGTGAAAAATCGAACAAGGAACCCGGTTCGGACATGCCGAAACGGATTGCCCTTGCGGTCATCGGCTGGCTGCCGGTCGAATGGCTTCTGTGAAGCGGAACAGGCCGATCAAGCGCACGGCTGCGCACCCGGCACACTGGCAATTTTCCGGATAGTTCCCATATTTGTAGTGGATGCAGCGTACCAGTTCGTCTCAAGCTGCGTCTTCGGCGGAGGATGACTGGTAAAATGGCCGCGATCCGATCCGGCTTGCACTATTTTCAGCTGTCATCGATGATGCATCAAGCAAGGGAACATACCGCCATTTCTGCCATGATCCAGGATACAAGACCGGTTACCAAGACAGCGACGTCTCTAAGTGTTGCCACTTACAACGTGCGCAAGGCTATTGGCCGGGACTACCGGCGCGACCCGAAACGCATTCTTGAATCCGTCGCGGATCTGGACGTTGACATTGTCGCCCTGCAGGAAGCCGATTACCGCTTCAAGCAACGCCAGGCCATTTTCGAGCCGGAACAGGTTCGGCATGTGACGTCGATGCGGGCCGTGGCTTTGAAGCATGACCAGAATGGTCTTGGATGGCATGGCAACATTCTTCTGATCAATCCGGCAATGCATATCGCTGACTCCCGGATCATCGAACTTCCCGGCCTGGAGCCGCGCGGGGGGCTGCTTGTCGATCTTGTGCATGGCGGCGCCGAAATCCGGATCATCTCGGCCCATCTCGGGATACTGGCAGCCTATCGACGCCGCCAGGTCGAGGTTCTGATGGAGGCCGCGGATCTCGAATCCGGGCGAACGACATTCGTGCTGGGAGATTTCAATTGCTGGGGAAAGGCGCGCTGGAGCCTGAAGCCTTTTCGCGATTTCCTGCATGAGGCCGCCTGCGGAAAAACATTTCCCGCCGGCTACCCCGTCGCTTCACTCGACCGCATTTTCTACACCGACCATGCGCAACTGACGTCCTGCGGCCCGGTGATGAACGGGCTTACCCGCATAGCGTCGGACCACTTGCCGGTGCGGGCGCAGTTTGTCATCGAGACCGAACAGAAAGACGCCGAAAATCAGGCAGCTTTCGCATCCGGCATCGGCCTCTGATTTTCCGATCCAGCTACTGTCTTGCGGGTGATCCCCGATAACCTGGCGAGATGAGTGCGCCTCCACACGCACCCACAAACCGTCCCTGCGATGCGCGCCGCCATGGTTCAGACGGCTTCAGTTCATCGCCATTTGGATTCAGCCCTCGGCGATCTTGTCGAGGACGGATTCGAGCTTGGCCACGGTGCCGTCGACATCACCAAGCTTGTCGAGACCGAACAGGCCGATGCGGAAGGTGCGGAAATCAGCCGGTTCGTCGCACATCAGCGGCACCCCGGCTGCAATCTGCATGCCCTCGGCCACGAACTTCTTGCCGTTCTGGAACTCGGGATCCCTGGTATAGCTGACGACAACGCCCGGCGCCTCGAAACCCGGGACGGCTACCGACTTGAAACCATTCCCGACAAGCAGGGCGCGAACCTTGCGGCCAAGCTCCCACTGCCGCTCGCAGGCGAGCTTGAAGCCGAAATCGCGGGTTTCGATCATCCGGTCGCGGAGAACCAGCAGGGCATCGGTCGGCATGGTTGAATGATAGGCATGGCCGCCGCTGACATAGGCCTGCATGATATCGTGCCATTTGCGCAGATCCACCGCGAAGCTCGTGCTCGTGGTTTCGCCAAGCCGTTCAACCGCGCGGGCGCCAAGCATGACAAGCCCGGCCGAGGGCGAGGCGCTCCAGCCCTTCTGCGGCGCCGAGATCAGCACGTCCACACCGGTTGCCTTCATGTCGACCCAGATGCTGCCGGAGGCAATGCAATCAAGTACGAACAGGGCGCCGACATCATGGGCCGCTTCGGCAAGCGCCTTGATATAGTCGTCGGGAAGAATGACGCCCGAAGAGGTTTCCACATGGGGTGCGAAGACAACACCCGGGCGCTCTTCACGGATCCTGGCGGTAACCGTCTCGACCGGCTGCGGTGCGAAGGCCGAGGTGCTTTCGTTGCCGACCTGCGAGGCCTTGATCACTGTCGTTTCCGATGGAATGTCACCCATCTCGAAAATCTGGGTCCAGCGGTAGGAGAACCAGCCGTTGCGAATGACCATTACCTTCTGGTCGGTGGCAAACTGGCGGGCGACCGCCTCCATGCCGAAGGTTCCGCCACCGGGCACGATCACGGCGGCGTCGGCCTGGTAGACCTCGCGCAGCACGGCGTAAAGATCGTTCATAACGCCCTGAAACGTCTTGGACATGTGATTGAGCGAGCGATCGGTAAAGACCACCGAAAATTCCATCAGACCATCGGGATCGACCGGTGATGTTGTCATGTTCATGTCCTTGATTCCTCTTTCGCACTACCTGTCCGTGGACGGCTCTCAATTCCGCTATAGGCCGGATTGGCAAAACATTGAAGGCGCGCCGGGCCAATATGTCGGCCGAAGCCAAATTGACGCATCCTCGAAGGCACAATGTTGAGGAGATTGCGCGCGCAACCGGTTTCTCAATCCGCAATCGGAAGCTACAAGGAGGGAAAGGGAGAGACCGCCATGACCTACGCCTGTTTCACCGTCGAGATTGCCGACCATATCGCCCATATCCGGTTCAACCGGCCGGACAAGGCAAATTCGATGACGCCGGAATTCTGGAAGGAACTGCCCGAAGCGGTCGACAAGATTTCCAATGATGCGGAAGCACGGGTGATCGTGATTTCATCGGAGGGCAAGCATTTTACCGCCGGCATGGACATCTCGGTGTTCATGAGCGGCAGCCTCGACGCAGATACCGCCAATGCGCATGTCTCCGCGGAAGCCTTCCGCTACAAGATCAAGGCGCTGCAGGAGACGTTCTCCGCACTCGAGCGCGCCCGCCAGCCGGTGCTTGCCGCAATCCAGGGCGGGGCGATCGGCGCCGGCGTCGACCTGGCAACCGCCTGCGACTGCCGCTACGCCTCGTCGGACGCGTTTTTCGCCGTGCAGGAAACCGCCATCGGCATGACCGCCGATGTCGGCACATTCCCGCGGCTGGTCAAGCTCATTCCGGAAGGCTGGGCGCGGCAGATGGCTTACACCGCCGAGCGGCTTCCGGCGGCAAAGGCGTTGCAGATCGGCCTCGTCAACGAGGTGTTTGACAGCCATGAAGACCTGCTCGAAGGCGTCATGGCGATCGCGCGCAAGATTGCCGCGCATTCGCCGCTGGCGGTTACCGGCTGCAAGGCAATGGCGAACTATTCCCGCGATCACTCGACCGCCGACGCGCTCGACTATATCTCGGTGTGGAACGCGGCAATGCTGCGCCCCGATGACATCAAGGAAGCCTATATCGCCAAGGGTGAAAAGCGGCCGCCGGTGTTTGACAGTCTCAAGCCGGTTTCGAAGTAGCCCGGGACGGTGTCATTGCCCATGCTTGCGTTGCGCCAGCACGGGCGCGAAAGCCAGCGCGTTTCCCACCACTTCCTCCATGTCGTCATGGGGTGGTGTCCAGTCGAGAACCATGCGGTTGGCCGATTGCACTTCGGGGTCGGCGATGATGTGGTTGCTGCGTGCCAGCGCCGCTTCCCAGGCCAGCGCGCTGCCGACGATCTCGTCGAGATTGTCGTGACGCGGCGTCCAGCCGAGCTGCGTCCGGGCTCGGGTTGAATCAGCCACCGAGGTGACAATATCGCCCTCGCGCCGCTCGCCAAGACGGATTTCAAAGTCGCGGCCGCTGAGGCGCCGGACCGCATCGAGCACTTCACGGACCGTGTAGCCCTGCCCGTAGCCACAATTGGCGACAAGGCTGTCACCGCCGGCACGCAGGTATGTCAGCGCATCGAGATGGGCGGCAACGAGGTCGCTCACATGGATGAAATCACGCACGCAGGTGCCGTCGCGAGTCGGATAGTCGGTGCCGAAGACCTCGATGCCGGCGCGCTTGCCCATGGCCGCTTCGGTCGCAACCTTGATCAGGTTGGCGGCACCGCGCGTCGATTGGCCGGTGCGGCCCTGCGGATCGGCGCCCGAAACGTTGAAATAGCGCAGCGCGGCGTAACGGAAATCATGCGCGGCGGCGGCATCGGCCAGCATCGTCTCGGTCATCAGCTTGGATGCGCCATAGGGTGACTGCGGCACGGTTGGCGTGGCTTCGGCAATCGGATGATCGCCTTCCGGGCTGCCATAGACCGCAGCGGTTGACGAGAACACAAATTTCCTCACCCCGGTGGCAATCGCGGTGCGGATCAGGGCCAGGGAATTGGCGGTGTTGTTCTGGTAATAGCTCAGCGGGTCGGCCATCGATTCCGGCACCGAGATTGAACCGGCGAAGTGAACGATCGCCTCGATAGCGTGCGAGCGGATGATGTCAGCGATGGCGGCGGTGTCGGATATATCAGCGCGAATGAGCTTTGCCTCAGGTGCCACCGCCCAATCGAAGCCGGTGGACAGGCGGTCAACGACGACGACCTGTTCGCCTGCATCGAGCAGCGCCCAGACCATGTGGCTTCCGATATAGCCTGCTCCGCCGGTCACCAGTACCGTCATGCAAATCCCTCGATGGTGTTTCCACCACCGCAGGATGAACCTCAAGTTTCAAGAAACCATGAATCGCAGCTGTGCCTCTCCGGGGCAGGCCGCGAACCTGTCAGAGCGACGAGATATAATCGGCCAGTCTGCCGGCAGCTTCCTCGACATGATCGAGACGGCGCAGGAAACAGGCGCGGAAGAAGGTGGCACCGCCATCCCCAAAGGCAGTGCCCGGGGCCAGGCCAACGCCTGCGCGGTCGACGATATCGATGGCGGCGGCCCTGGTGTCGGAGATGCCGTCGATGCGGAAAAATGCATAAAACGCACCGTCTGGCTTCTGGGTGACGACGCGGTTGGTCCCCGTCAGCGCATCACAGAACAGATCGCGCGCGGCGGTCGCCTTGGCGATCTGGGCCTCGACATAGTCTTCCCCTTGCTCAACGGCTGCGAGCGCGCCTTTCTGCATGAACTGGGCGACACCCGAGGTCTGGTACTGGACACTGTTTTCCAGCACCTGAATGATCGACGGCGGGGCCACGACCCAGCCGACCCGCCAGCCGGTCATCGACCAGTTCTTGGAAAACGTGTTGACGAAGATGATGCGGTCATCGTCTTCCATGATGTCCATGAACGAGGGCGCCCGGCCACCGGCATAGAAGAAGCGGGTGTAGATCTCGTCGGCGATGATCCACAGACCATGCTTGCGCGCCAGATCGAGGATCGCCAACAGATCGTCGCGCGTTGCGGTCCATCCGGTCGGGTTTGACGGCGTATTGATGAAGAGCGCCCGGGTTCTGGGCGTGATCGCGCTGGCGATCCGGTCGGGATCGATGCTCCAGCGGCCGTTTGCGTAATCCAGTTGCGCCGCCACGGATATGCCGCCCGACATTCCCAGCGCGGCAGCAAAATTCGGCCAGGCCGGGGTGATCTGGATGACTTCATCACCGGGATCAACAACCGCCTCGATGGCAATCTTGATCGCCTGCATGCCGGAGCCGGTAACGCAGAAGGCATCGAGCGGCAGTTGCCGGCCGAACAGGCGGGCATGGTAATCGGCCAGCGCCTGCCTGAGTTCGGGGATGCCGCGCTGCCAGGTGTAGAATGTTTCGCCTGCGAGCAATGCCTCTGCGGCGGGCCGGGCGATGAATTCGGGGGTCTTTTCATCACCCTCGCCTGCCCACAGCGGGATCAGGCCGGGCTTGAGACGTCCGTGATTGACGACGGCGACGATACCGCTTTCGGGCGCCTCGGTGGCGCGGCGGCTGAGACTTTCGAACTGGTTCATGGCAAACTCCGTTTGCCTCTCATAACCGTTCCGGCGACTGATCGCATCCATCAAGGCATGATTGATCCATCGATTTTTGTGATGCGAACCGGAACGGGAAAACAAAAAGCCCCGGCACGAGTGCCAGGGCCCGGATTCAGTCTTCGCTTCCCGGCGGCTGCCGCAGCAGCGACAGCGCCAACCAGAGCCTTACTTTTTCAGAAGATCACGGATCTCTGTGAGCAGGGCGACATCAGCCGGCGGTGCTGCAGGAGCTGCAGGCGCAGCTTCTTCCTTTGCACGCATCGAATTGACGGCCCGGACCATCAGGAAGATGATCCATGCGAGGATCAGGAAATTGATCAACACTGTCAGGAAATTACCGTAGGCAAGGACGGCGCCCTGTTCCTTGGCCGCTTCCAGCGTCGTTGCCGTCACACCGCTCGCAAGCGGGATGAAGAAATTTGAAAAATCCATTCCGCCGAAAACTGCGCCGACGATCGGCATAATGATATCATCGACCAGCGATGAAACGATAAGACCAAATGCGCCGCCGATGATCACACCGACAGCAAGATCCATTACATTGCCCTTGGCAATAAAGGCCTTGAACTCATTCAACATGTCTATTCTCTCCGTTTAACGCGGGTGTCCCTCTTGTCAGAACCGCAAGGCCCGCGCGCCCTGTTAAATCGGTTTAGAAAACTCTAACACAATTACGCGCGTAAAGAACCCGCATTTTCCGGTTGCCCACGACAGGATTGAATCCGGGCTGCCCGACCAAAGGCTGTCTTGCCTGCCGGCACTTTGGCCTTATGCTGCATTGTGGAGGCGTGGGGGAGGAACGAGACCATGATGCCCGGCTGGCTGGTTTTCGGATCAGCCCTTTTCTATTTGCTGATGCTGTTCGCCATCGCCACCTATGGCGACCGGTCGGCGCGTCAGCGGCGAAAGCGCACAGCGGGCCGCCCGATCATCTACTCGCTCAGCCTGGCCATCTACTGCACCTCATGGACCTATTTCGGCGGTGTTGGCCTGGCCGCCTCGCGCGGACTGGAATTCACCGCGATCTATATCGGCCCGATCCTGATGTTCACCCTCGGGATGCCGATCCTCAAACGTATCGTCACGCTTGCAAAGGCGGAAAAACTTACCTCCATCGCCGACTTCATGGCGGCGCGCTACGGCAAGAACCCGCTGGTGGCCGCACTGGTTGCGCTGATAGCGGTGATCGGCACGATCCCCTACATCGCGCTGCAGCTCAAGGCGGTGTCCTCATCGGTGGCGGTGATGGTCGATGTCGAGCAATTGAACCGGGTGACCGAAACCTTCTTCCTCTCGGACATCTCGTTTTTCGTCACCCTTGTGCTTGCAGCCTTTGCGGCAATTTTCGGCACCCGCCATACCGACGCGACCGAACACCAGGATGGCCTGATTCTCGCCATCGCGATGGAATCGCTGGTCAAGCTTCTGGCATTCTCTCTGATCGGCCTGTCCGTGCTCTTCGTCCTGTATGATGGGCCTTGGGATCTGCTGCGCGCAGCCACGGCGCATGCGGAGGTGATGGAGGCGCTGACCTACAAGACACCGCCGCTGCGCTGGGCATTGCTGATCGTGCTGTCGGCCTTTGCCATCATCCTGCTGCCACGCCAGTTCCACGTGGCGGTGGTGGAAAACAGGACACCGGGCGAATTGCGGCTGGCGGGATGGTTGCTTCCGCTTTACCTCATCGCCATCAACATTTTCGTTCTGCCGGTGGCCATCGCCGGCGTGCTCCAGTTCGGGTCCGGCGGCAGCAGCGATCTCTTTGTGCTGGCGCTGCCCATGGCCAACGACATGCCGGTGGTCACCCTGCTCACCTTTATCGGCGGGTTTTCGGCGGCGACCGCGATGGTCATCGTCGCCTCAGTGGCCGTGGCCATCATGGTCTCCAACGACATCATCGTTCCGGTGGTGCTCAGACGGCGCAACCGCCGCGGCCAGAGCGGCGATTTTTCCGGCCTGATCCTGATCATCCGGCGAACGGCGATCATCGGGATCCTGCTGCTCGGCTTTGCCTATTACCGCGCGGCGGACATCAATGCGGGCCTGGCTTCCATCGGCCTGTTGTCGTTTGCGGCAATCGCGCAACTGGCGCCGGCCTTCTTCGGCGGCCTGTTCTGGCGGCAGGCCAATGCGCGGGGAGCCATCGCCGGACTTTCGAGCGGGATTGGCATCTGGGCCTATATCCTGATGGTGCCGAGCTTGGGCGGACCCGACAACAGCCATATGGCCGCGGCAATCCTGGACTTCATCGTCCCCGGTACAAACGGATTTTCGGGGCCAAACGCGGACCCGCTGTTCAATGCCGTGGTTCTCAGCCTGCTGGTCAATTGCCTGTTCTATGTCGGCGGCTCGCTGTCGCGGCGGCCCAAGTCCATCGAGCGAATCCAGGCCGCGATGTTCATCCCGGAAAGCCAGAGGCTGACCACATCGGGGCGCAGCTGGAAAACCAAGGTAACTGTCGGCGACCTCAAGCAGACCATCAGCCGCTATCTCGGGCAGGAACGGACAGAGCGTTCGTTTCATTCGCACGAGCGCGCCATCGGCCGATGGATCAATGACCAGGATCCCGCCGACATGGGGCTGCTGCGGTTTGCCGAACAATTGCTCGGCAGTGCGATTGGCTCGGCTTCAGCGCGGCTGGTGCTGTCGCTGCTGTTCGAGCGTGCCGATGACATTCCCGGCGACACGGCGCGGCTGCTCGATGAAGCGTCGGAGGCGCTGCAGTACAATCGCGACCTGTTGCAGACCGCGCTCGGGCAGATGAACCAGGGCATTACCGTTTTTGACAATTCCAACCGGCTGACCGTCTGGAACAAGCGCTTCCGTTCACTGCTGGAATTGCCCGAGCAGGTTGGCCAGGTCGGGTTTCCGCTGGAAAACATCATTTCCATTCTTGTCGAGCGTGGAGACCTCAAGGCTGGCGAGGAGCAGGAGGCGCTGGACCGTTTCCTGGTCATGGACAAGGCGTTCTCGCTGACCATCGGGCCTGAAAAGCGGATCATCGAAATCCGCTCGAACCCGATGCCGGACAGCGGCATCGTGACCACCTATGCCGACATCACCGAGCGCGTGGCGGCGGACATGGCGCTCAAGCAGGCCAACGAAACACTTGAGCAACGGGTCACCAAACGAACAGCGGAACTGACCCGCGTCAACCGCGAACTCGAAAAGGCGCAGCTGACCGCCGAAGAAGCCAATATCGGCAAGACCCGGTTCCTCGCAGCTGCCGGTCATGACATCCTGCAGCCGCTCAACGCCGCCCGGCTTTATTCCTCCACGCTGGTCGAGCGGCTTGGCAATTCGCCGGACCAGAAACTGGTGCAGAACATCGATTCCTCGCTCGAATCGGTGGAAGCCATCCTGGGAGCGGTGCTGGACATCTCCCGGCTCGATACCGGCGCGATGAAACCGCAGCTGGCCAGTTTCCCGCTCAATGACCTGCTGCAGCGGGTGGTTACCGATTTTGCACCGGTGGCCCGCGAGAAAAATCTCAAGTTCACCGTGATGCCGACCAGCGTTCACGTGCGCTCCGATCCCAATCTGCTGCGCCGTCTGATCCAGAACCTGGTTTCCAATGCCATCAAGTACACCCGCGAAGGCAGGGTTCTGGTCGGGGTCCGCCGGCGCGGCGACAAGGTGATCATCCAGGTCATCGACACCGGGATCGGCATTCCGACCACCAAGTTCCGCACTGTATTCCGCGAGTTCGCGCGACTGGAAGAAGGTGCGCGAACGGCATCCGGGCTGGGGCTCGGCCTGTCGATCGTCGACCGCATCGCCCGGGTTCTCAAGCATTCGGTCGACATTTCCTCGCAATCCGGGAAAGGCACGGAGTTCCGGGTGGAGTTGCCGATCGAGACCAATATCGCGCGGATCAAGGCGCAGCCGAAGCGCACCGGCGCCGATGCGGCAAACACCAACCTGAAAGGGCTGCGGGTGCTGTGCATCGACAATGAACTGAAAATCCTCGAAGGCATGACGCTGCTCTTGAGCGGGTGGGGATGCACGGTGCTGGCATCCGATTCACTGGCCGAAAGCCTGAAGATTGCGGAGACGGAAGACGCGCCGGACGTGATCTTCGCCGATTTTCATCTCGACGACGGCACCGGCATCGAAACCATCATCGCACTGCGCAAATTGTGGAAGATGGACATCCCTGCCCTGCTGGTCACCGCCGACCGCACGCCGGAAGTGCGCTGCATGGCCGAAGCGGAACGGATCGCCTTCCAGAACAAGCCGATCAAGCCGGCGGCGCTGCGGGCATTTCTCAATCAGGTGACGGTCACCCGGCGCACTGCGGCAGAGTAATCAGACCGTCTCAGTCGTCGCCCTGGGTCAGGACTTCCGCGCCGATCTTGGAGAGCTGGATGACCGCCTGGGTGCGGCTGTCGACACCGAGTTTTTGCAACACGGCCGATACATGCGCCTTGATGGTGGCTTCGGAGACGCCGAGTTCATAGGCAATCTGCTTGTTGAGCAAACCTTCAGCCAGCATGCCGAGCACGCGTCCCTGCTGCGGCGTCAATGTCTGGATGCGGGCGATCAGGCCTGCAATTTCCTGATCATGTTCGGACCCGAGATCCACGTCGGGCGGCGTCCAGATGCCGCCATCGAGCACGGTACGGACGCCCTGGCGGATTTCATCGATGCTGGCAGATTTCGAGATAAAGCCGGATGCACCCAGTTCCAGTGCCCGGCGCATGGTCGAGATATCGTCGGTGGCAGAAACCACCACCACCGGCAGGCTGGAAAACTCGGCGCGAAAGGCAATCAGGCCGGAAAGACCGGAAACGCCCGGCATGGTCAGGTCGAGAAGAATGAGATCGGCCTCGGGATGGTCACCGGCCGTCTTGCGGGCGCTTTCGAGATCGCCTGCTTCCAGAATATCAATAGTGGCGCCTATCCCCTCCAGGGCTTGCCGCATGGCACCCCGAAACAATGGATGATCGTCCGCAATAATGAATGTCAATTGCGCCATGCACTCTCCCCCTCCTGATCGCGCTGCCGCGGCAACCAGGCCCAAACCCGGCTTGCGCAAATCACTGTAACGGCGCGCCAAGCCTTCGCGCAAGTGCATCGGCCCGAGGACGGGCCAAACGCAATCCCCTCATTCACTCCATTCTGGGGTCAGGTGCGGTCCGGTATGGGCTCCGGCGGGATTTCCGGGCTCTGCTCGAAATCCTTACGCAACTCTTCAACCGCGCCGAGGAACCGGCGCATCATCTTTTCCATGGCGCCGATGGCACGGTCGATTTCCGCCTCGTCGGGAAGATCAGCATCCCCGTCCGGCGGCGCCAGTGCATCGAGACGGTTTTCGAGATCCTCCACGCGTGCCGACAGCTCAGACAGCGTCTCCTCAAAGGCACGGCGCTCATCAGCGGCAAGCCTGCAGACAAGCTGACCGCCTTGTTGCGTGCAGATCGAGATCTCGCCGGTCAGCGTGTCGAGCCGGACAACGCCATTTTCGGTCTTTTCCATGGTATAGCGGTTTGTGCCCGGCTCCTCGGAAAACGCCTGAACGGGAATGAGCAATGCCAGGGCTGAAGCGGACAGAATTGCAAATCGGGTCATGACGGCACACTCCTGTTTCTGTATGTGATGACACGCAATAAGGACAAAATCGAGATTGGATACCGGAACGCTGCCCAGTTGGCGATGTGACCGGGATCGGGAAAGCGAGACGCTCAGGCATGCATGCGACAATCTACAAGATCACCCCGGTAGCGCTTTGGCGCACAGCTGAAGCCGAAGGCCGCTTTACCGGCGCGCCCATCGATCTGGCGGACGGGTTCATTCACTTCTCCACCCGGGAGCAGGCCATAGAAACGGCGCAGAAGCACTTTGGCGGGCAGGACGATCTCCTGCTGGTGGCCGTCGACGCCGGCGCTCTTGGCGAGAAGCTGGTCTTCGAACCCTCTCGCGGCGGCGCATTGTTCCCGCATCTTTATGCCGACATGCCGCTGTCGGCGGTCAAATGGGTCAAGCCGCTGCCACTCGATGCTGACGGCGCCCATGTGTTTCCGGACATGGAGCCGTGATGAGCCTGATTGACGGGATTGCTCGGAACGCCCTTTTCAAGTTCGACCCGGAAACTGCGCACGGACTTTCGATCACAGCGCTCAAGAGCGGGCTGGTACCAGGATGCCGCGCCGACCGCGATCCACGGCTGGCAGTCACCGTCGCCGGACTGGGCTTTCCCAATCCGCTGGGCATGGCGGCGGGATACGACAAGAACGCGGAAGTTCCGCAGGAACTGATGCGCCTCGGGTTCGGATTTGCCGAAGTCGGTACGCTGACCCCCAAGCCGCAGCCAGGCAATCCGAAGCCGCGGATTTTCCGGCTGGTCAAGGACCATGCGGTGATCAACCGGCTGGGCTTCAACAATCAGGGGCACGCCGCAGCGCACGGGCGGATTTCAAGCCACCGTCCGAAAGGCATCCTCGGCGTCAACATCGGCGCCAACAAGGACAGCGAGGATCGTGTCGGTGATTATGTTGCCGGGATTTCGCTTTTTGCGGATGTGGCAGACTATTTCACGGTCAATATTTCGTCGCCCAACACCCCGGGCCTGCGCAATCTGCAAACCCGCGAGGCCTTGTCGGACCTTTTGGGCCGGGTTCTTGCCGAGCGCGACGCGAAGGCCAAGCGCGTTCCGGTGTTCCTGAAGATCGCGCCGGATCTCACCGAACCCGATCTCGATGATGTCGCGACGGAATGCCTTGCGCACAGGCTGGACGGTGTCATCGTGTCGAACACGACGCTGTCGCGCACCGGACTGTCGGCTGATCCGAAGATGGGCGAAGCGGGCGGACTGTCCGGACGACCGGTGTTTGCGCGTTCGACCATCGTGCTGGCCAAGATGCGGCAGAAGCTCGGAGTCGACATGCCGTTGATCGGCGTTGGCGGCATCGACAGCGCAGAGACGGCTGCGGAAAAAATGCGGGCCGGCGCCGACCTGGTCCAGCTCTACACCGGCTTTATTTATGGCGGCCCGCTGCTTCCGGGCCGGATCGTGCGCGGTCTCTCCCGCCTCTGCGACCAGGAGAAGCTGTCAAGCATTTCAGATCTGCGCGACAGCAGGACCGCCCACTACGCCGCCATGGCCATTCCAGATTAGAATCGGGCCGGATTAGGGTCGGGCCGGAATAGGATCAGGCCGGGGCAAACGCGCTGTCACGGCGGCGCGGCAGGATCGCCAGCAAGGTGAAGCCCCGTGCCGCAAGGAAGATGTTGAGCGAAATCCAGAGCCCCAGATTGCCCCAAACCTGGGTAAGGGCAATCGACAAGCCTATGAACAGAGCCAGCGACAGGAGCATCATGTTGCGCATGTCACGCGACCAGGTGGCGCCGATGAAGACGCCGTCCATCTCGAAAGCAAGAACGCCGGAGACTGCCGTCAGTGCTGCCCAGAACAGGTAGAATCCGGCTTCAAGCCGCACCGGCTCGAGGGTGGTCATCAGCCCGATGATGGCATTTCCGAAGATCAGGAAGAAGCCGGTCGTGAACCCGGCAAGGGCAAAGCCCCAGAAGACCGTCAGCCGGACGGACTTGTCGAAAGCCGGACGGTAGCGGGCCCCGATCGCGCGGCCGGCAAGCTGCTCCGCGGCGGTGGCAAAGCCGTCGAGATAATAGCCCGCGACCATGAAAAAGTTCATCAGGATGGCATTGGCGGCCAGGGTCGTCTCGCCAAAGCCGGTGCCCAGGCGGGTAAACCAGGCGAAGGCCGCGATAAGGGCAAAGGAGCGGATCATGATGTCGCCGTTGAGCGCCATCAGCCGCATGACCGAAGGCCGGTCGATGATCTGCTTCCAGCTCGGGCTGTTGGCGCGATCGAACCTCAGACGGATGATCAGGAACCCAAGTGCGCAGCCGGTGATTTCCGCGATCACCGTAGCCAGCGCAACCCCCTCGAGGCCGTAGCCGAGCCCCAACCCGAACCAGACCGACAGGACGATGTTGGTGCCGTTGATGACCGACTGCAGCAGCAACCCCGTCCCGCCCATGCCGCGGCCGAGCACGTAGCCAAGAATGGCGTAATTGGCCAGCGCCGCCGGAGCCGACAGCGCACGGATCACCAGATAGGTCGAGGCGGCGGCCGCCACCTCGCCTTGAGCGCCCATGAATGCAAGGCCTGCGGCCAGCAAAAGCGGCGTCGCGGCGATGATGCCCACACCGGCAACGACCGAAATCATCAGCGAGCGCCAGAATACGGCCTGCTCTTCGAGAGGGTCATTGCGGCCCATGGCCTGGGCCACAAGGCCGGTGGTCGCCGAGCGCAGGAAATTGAAGGTGGTGAACACCAGGTCGAAGAGGATCGCCGCGATTGCCAATCCGCCCAGAAGTGCCGCATCGCCCAGTCGTCCGACCACGGCGGTATCGACCAGCCCCAGAAGCGGCGTGGTCAGAAACGCCAGCGTCATTGGCACCGCGATGGCAAATACCATGCGGTTGTTAACGTCGAAAGGGCGGCCCTCCGGCGGCAGAACATCGGTTTTGAGCAGCAGATCGGTCACGCAATAAGGGTCCGGCTGGAAAAGGTGCTTCTTTCCTCTTCGACTTCGATGCCGCTGTAAAGGGGGCCGCTGAAAACCGGGGTCGGGTTAAAGCGGAATGAGCGACCAGCGACCTCATTGTTTTTGATGAACCGGGGAGAACGGGCCCGGCCGCCCGGCAATGCATGGCCATGGTTCCCCGTCGGGGTGGTGTCCGATTATCGGACACTGCGCATTTCTGTTTCTTAACACCCCTCGGGTTATACCGCCGCGAAGCTCCGTATGGCTGGAGGCAATTGCGTGGATTCTTCGTATATTTTATCGACAATCAACCCGGTTACGGGATTTTTACTGGCACTTACATTCTTCCTGATCTGGAAAAACCATCCGGGGAAAAAGTATATCCTGAACTGGTCTCTGGCCTTTGCCGCCGGGAGTATTGGCTATGCGTTTGAATTCTTCAATTTCTTCATCGCAAATTTCCGTTTTGCCAATGGTGTCAACATCTTCCTTCCGGTCAGCATGCTGTTGATGGCGAGGGGTATCTGCCTGCGCTATGCCGGCCGCTCCCCGGACCGTTTGCTGCTGTCGGCCATCACCTTTTGCGGCATGATTGGCTGCTGGTTGTCGTTTGGCGATCACAACGCGCTGATCCGGGGATCGATCGTCAGCGCCGGAGCTGTCGTGACGATGATCGCGGCAATGACTGCAATCCTGAGAGCCCCGGAGCGGGACAGGATCGACCTTTCGATCTTCATGGTGCTGCTTGCGCTGACAATCCTGTTGCCGGTCCGGCCGCTCGTCTCGTTCCTGATCGAGGGCGCGCCGCACATCGATGCAATCGAGGTCACCTCGTTCTGGGCCGTCTCGCTGAAGGTCGGCGGCCTGTTCGCCTGGATTGCCTTTGCCCTGCTGTTCCTGTTGCGCATCGCCTCTGACCTTTTGTCCGAACTCAACGCGCAATCGGTCACCGATGCGCTCAGCGGGATGCTCAACCGCCGCGGATTTTTCGACACCGCCGGGCCGGTGGTTCGAGACGCAACGCCAAAACTGCCGGTATCGGTGTTCCTGCTCGACATTGATCATTTCAAGACGGTCAACGACACCTACGGCCACCAGGTCGGCGATCAGGTGATCCGGAACGTCGCAGCGGCCCTGCACACCAATGCTCCAGAAACCGCGATCAACGGGCGGTTGGGTGGCGAAGAGTTTGCAATTGTTCTGCCAAACACCAACCGCAAGGCGGCCTTGGCCTTCGCCGAAGCCTTGCGCATGAACCTGGAGCGCCTGAGCCACACCGGCGTCCCGGACGATCATCCGGTCACGGTCAGCATCGGGCTGGCCCAGGGAACGGGAAACGCGCTGGACGAATTGCTGCATGACGCCGACATGGCGCTCTACAAGGCCAAGAGCGGTGGCCGGAACAAGATCGAGGTCAACGGAGGCGAAGCTTTCAGGGACCAGTCAACGCGCATGCCGGGAAGGCTTGTCCGGGCGCTGCAGTGATGGCGATTTGCGCTGATTGTTGCGATGGACGATCGCGGCAACGCCGGGCATAAGGAACGAATGCCATTCCTGCCGATAGTTCACGCCCCCGACTATGACGCCAACTTTGCCCCGGACCACAGGTTTCCGATGGGCAAGTACACACGGCTGATGGAGCTGATCCGGGAGAGCGAAACAGGATCGCGGGCGGTCTTTCATGCACCCGCGCCGGCATCCGCGGAATGGCTGTCGCTTGCCCATGACCGCGCCTATGTGGATCAGGTTCTGGCGTGCAGGGTTCCGGTTCCAATCGAGCGGGAGATCGGGTTTCCCGTCAACGAGCGGGTGAGCCTGCGTGCGCGGCTCGCCACAGCCGGGACAGTGATGGCGGCACGGTTGGCGCTTTCTTCAGGCATCGCCTGCAACACGGCCGGCGGCAGCCATCATGCGCGGCGGGCGCAAGGGGCCGGGTTCTGTACTTTCAACGATGTTGCCGTGGCCTCGCATCTGCTTCTCGCCGATGGCGAGGTGGAACGGGTTCTGGTCATCGATCTCGACGTGCATCAGGGCGACGGCACCGCTGAGATCTGCAGCGGCATTGACGCCATCCGCACCGTGTCGGTGCACAGCGAGAAGAATTACCCGGTACGCAAGCAGGCCTCGTCGATCGACATAGCCCTGCCGGACGGTGTGCGCGACGAGGCTTACCTGGAAACGCTCGACTGGCTGCTGCCGCGCGCAATCGAGGATTTCAGGCCGGATCTGGTGTTCTACAACGCAGGCGTCGATCCACACGAGAATGACAGGCTGGGGCGGTTGTCACTGACCGATCAGGGGCTGAAGGATCGCGACCGGCGGGTGTTCTCGTTCTTCAGGCAACGCGACATTCCGGTAGCGTCGGTTCTGGGCGGCGGTTACAGCCGGGTTGTCGATGCGGTGGCCGGACGGCATCTGCTGACCTTCGAGGCCGCTTGCGAATTCGTCTGAGAGCGGGCGCTATTTGCGCAGGCTGAACAACCGCATGATGATGAAGACCGGGATCACCACACCAGCGCCGAGCAGCAGATAGCCACCAAAACGGCCGAGGGCCGCAAAGCCGGTTTCCCAGAGATTGATCAGGAAATCACGGGCGATGTAGAGAAGGTCGACCGGATACCAGTTGAAAGCCGCCATCACCACGCCGACAACAAAGGACGCAACCAGCAGCTTGAGTGCGGTGCGGCCCGGCGTATCGCCCAGAAAGCGTGTCAGACCATTGCTCATCGTGGCAGTTCCCGTGTTCCGTTGGCTTTTACATAGTCATGGAGAGCAAACCGGGCAAGTGTGTCATGCGGCGCCATCAATCATCCGCTCGAGTGTTTCCAGCCGATCGGCCTCTGCCGGTGGCTTGTCCCAGCGCAACCGGTTGATGCGCGGAAAGCGCATGGCGACACCGGATTTGTGACGGGATGAGCGGTTGATGCCTTCGAAAGCAACCTCGAAGACCAGCCCCTTGTCTGCTCCGGCGCGTACCGATCGCACCGGGCCAAAGCGCTCGATGGTGTTGTTGCGGACATATTTGTCGATCTCGACAAGCTCGTCATCTGTAAAGCCGAAATAGGCCTTGCCGACCGGGACCAGTTCACCCGGCTCGCGCCAGACCCCGAAAGTGTAGTCGGAATAAAAACCCGAGCGCTTGCCGTGGCCGCGCTGGGCGTACATCAGCACCGCATCAATCAGGAATGGATCGCGCTTCCACTTGAACCATTCGCCTTTCGGCCTGCCCGGAAGATAGGGCGCGGCCTTGCGCTTGATCATCACGCCCTCGATCACCGGCAGCGGAGGATCAGCACGGAGTGCCGCGAGATCATCCCAGCTGTCGAATGCCAGCATCTGCGAGCAATCGAAGCGCATCGGATCAAGTTTCGAGACAAAGGTTTCAAGCCGTTGCCGGCGTTCGATGAAAGGTTTGGAGCGAAGGTCTTCCGCGCCATCCTGCAGCAAATCATAGGCACGGAAGAATGCCGGGTAATCGCGCAACTGTCTGGCGGATACGGTCTTGCGGTTGAGGCGTTGCTGCAGATCCGAGAAGCTGCCGGTTTCGACACCCTCGCCGGCGGGGCGGACGACCAGCAACTCGCCATCGAGCGCTCCGTCAAACCCAATCGCGTCGACCAGATCAGGAAAGGTTGCGGAGATATCATCGCCGGTGCGGGTGTAAAGCCCGCTGATGCCGCGCTCGGACGAGGCCTGCACCCGGATGCCGTCCCATTTCCATTCGGCTGCGAATTCCGCCGGATCGAGTTTTTCGAAATCATCGGTGTCTATGGCGTGTGACAGCATCACAGGACGAAACGGTGCGGCAGACGCATTGACCGGCTTGGGTCCCGATCCCTCGAGCCATGCGAACAGATCGGCATAGGGCGGGGTCAGCCCGTGCCACAACTCCTCGATCTCGTTGACATTCACATCGCCGAACGCTGCCAGTGCCTGCTTGATCAGGCGGCCCGAAAGCCCCATGCGGAAGCCGCCGGTGACCAGCTTGAGCAACGCATATCGTCCCGGAGGATCGAGCCGGTCGAGCCAGTCCTCGACCAGCCCCGGCCCCTCCCGGCGTGACGATGCCATCAGGGTCTCAACCACCTCGGTCAGTCCCGGCGCGTCGTTGCGGCCGGCAATGACCTCGTTTTTCCGGGGCCAGGCGAGCGCAATGGTTTCAGCCAGGTCACCGACATAATCATAGGAATAGCCGAACAGTTCGGGATCCATGCGGGTCGAGATCAGTTCGCGCAATTGTGCCGGCTTGACCGCCGGGATGTCCAGGTCCCGGGCGATGGCGGCGAGTGCATAACCACGTTCGGGATCAGGCACGGTTCGGAAATGATCCTGCAACAGCGAGAGCTTGGCGTTGCGCGAGGGGGTGAAGGCCAGCATGTCGAGAAGGTCGGCGAAGCGGTTCATGGCTCAATCCCCCTCATCTTCATAGCCAACCAGATGCAGTGGCTTGGCCGGGATGCCCTGCATTTCGCACCAGCGCACCAGCGCTTCCTCACGGCCATGCGTGACCCAGACCTCGCCTGGCGCGACCGCCTGAATTGTTTCAGCCAGTTCATCCCAATCGGCATGATCGGATATGACCAGCGGAAGCTCGACACCGCGCTGGCGCGCACGCGCCCTCACCTGCATCCAGCCCGAGGCAAAACTGACCAGCGGATCCGGGAACCGGCGGGCCCACTTGTCGCCAAAGGCCGAGGGTGGGCCGAGCACGATGGCCCCGGCGAAGTCACCCTTGGCGCCATTCTCGATCGTCGCCGGGCGCAAGTCCCCGAGCGCAATGCCCTGGCTCTCGTAGTAGTCGCAAAGCTTCTGCAGTGCGCCGTGAATGTAAAGCGGTTCACTATATCCGGCATCGCGGATCAGCCGGATCACACGTTGTGCCTTGCCAAGCGAATAGACCCCGACCAGGTGCGCACGCTCGGGATTGCGCTTGACCGAGCGCAGCAACCGGTTGATCTCATCGCCCGCGTCGGGGTGGCGGAACACTGGCAATGCAAAGGTGGCCTCGGTGATGAAGACATCGCACGGCACGGGTTCAAAAATGGCGCAGGTCGGGTCAGGGCGAGGCTTGTAATCGCCTGATGCGACAATGCGCATACCGTCCATTTCAACCGAGATCTGCGCAGAGCCGAGCACATGCCCGGCGGGGTGGAATTGCACGGTTACATCCCTGATGCGGATTGCCTCGCCCGGTCCGGCCGGCTGGGTGGCGCCGGCATGGTCCGCACCATAGCGGATTGCCATGATGTCGAGGGTTTGGGGCGTCGCCAGCACTTGGCCATGGCCGGCGCGGGCGTGGTCCGCATGGCCATGGGTGATCAATGCCCGATCGACACCGCGCACCGGATCGATGAAGAAATCACCGGGCTGACAGTAAAGCCCCTCGCGGCGGGGGATGAGCAGGTCTTCGGGTTTCATTGCCATACCTGTCAATTAGGGCGGCGGGGCGCATCGAGAAAGGGCTTGCGTAATTCACCCGCTCAACGCATAGGCTGATGTCTCCGTTCCTTTCTGGTCCAAACATGGCATCCCACCAGCTTTCCTCGGGCGATCTGACTGCCGATCGCCGCGCCCACTATGCTCGTCAGTACGCCGAAGGCGGCGATCTGGGTGCGGCTGTGGACTTGCAGACCCAGGCGCTCGAACTCGCGCCGGACTGGGCCGCGGGCTGGCAGGCGCTTGGCGACTATCAGCAAAAGGCCGGAGATCTGGCCGGTGCGGCAAATGCATGGCGCAAGGTGCTGGCGCTTTCGCCGGTCGACATTTTCGGCGCGGGCCTGAAACTGTCGCTGACCGGACAGGCGAAAACGCCGCCGGCTCCCCCTTCCGAGTATGTCGAAGCGCTGTTTGATGGCTACTCGAACCGCTTCGACACGGCGCTTCTGGAAGACCTTGGCTATTGCGTGCCGGAGCGGCTGACCGCACTGCTCAATGACGTTGCCGGCATGGATGCAAAATTTGCCAAGGTGATCGACCTGGGCTGCGGCACCGGTCTGTTCGGCGAGCAGATCCGGCAGATGACCTCCTGGCTGGAAGGCTACGACCTTTCGCAGGGCATGCTGGCCAAGGCCGGAGACAAGGGCGTTTACGACCGGCTCGGGCAAGCCGACATTCTCCATGGAATTCCTGCAGCGCGCCTGCAGGGCGCCGGGCCGGCCGACCTGGTGGCGGCAGCGGATGTGTTCGCCTATTTTGGCGATCTGGACGGTGTCATGGCGGTGGCCTCGGACCTGACAGCAAAGGGCGGATTGCTCGCCTTTTCGCTGGAAGCCGGACAGGAAGACTGCGATTGGATGCTGCAATCCTCGCTGCGCTATTGCCACGGCGAGACCTACCTCAAGCGGTTGCTGGATCAGCACGGCCTGGACCTGGTGAAACTGTCAAGGGAACCAATCCGGCGCGACGGACACAACACCATCACCGGACTTCTGGCCATTGCCCGCAAGCGGCTCAGCGCGACGGTGAGCGAAGACGTGGCCAGCATGGCAAAGGCAACGCCGCTGACCATCGCTCTCAACTGACAGCGATGGCGTAGCTGCGCTCGGCAGCAGGAAACAACTCAGGCGGCCGAGGCCGGCTGATCAACCGGATGCGGTGTCCGAAAGCCGACGGCGAGCCTGTTCCAGGTGTTGATGGTTCCGATCGCCACGGTAATCTTCATGATCTCCTCATCGGTGAAGTGCGCCTTGAGCGCTTCGAACTCTCCATCGGGAGCACCGGTTTGGGATACGTTGGTGATAGCTTCGACCCAGCCAAGCAATGCACGCTCCTTCGGATCATAGACACCGGATTCGCGCCAGACGCTCATCAGGTTGATCCATTGCTCGGCCAGCCCGTCGTGGCGGGATTCCTTGACGTGCATGTCGACACAGTAGGCGCAGCCGTTGATTTGCGATGCGCGCAGCTTGATCAGGTGGATGAAGCGGCGCTCGAGACCCGAGGTCTGAACATAATTCTCAAGCTGCAGAACGGCATTGAGGGCGTCGGGCGCGGCTTTGTAAAAATCAAGACGGGGTTGCATCATCAGTCTCCTATGGGTTGGGGCTGGCCTCGGCCGGCCGCCTTGCGTTGATGAAGGTCGAGAAAGGCGCAACCGCGGGCAACGATGCCGCCGTCGTCGGCTTCGGCTACTGCGGTGATCAGGTCGGCCACCGTTACCCTGGCAAGCTCGGCGCGGTAGGCCTTCTCGGCCCTGAGCATGGCGGCGTTGATGCCGCAGGGCGCGCTGAAGTAGCGCGCGGGCAAGGGATTGGGCCCACGTTGCCTGATCTCGTTGCAGCGGAATGCAGGTGCCGGCCCCTCAACGGCCAGCACGATATCGAGCAGGCTGATGGATCGGGGCACCCGGGCCAGACGATATCCGCCCCTGGGGCCCGGCACAGTGGCCAGAATGCCCGCGCCGGACAGAGCCTGCAGATGCTTGAGCAGATAGCTGGTGGAGACGCCGTGAAACTCGGCCAGGCTGGCAGCCGACAGCACCGCATCTGATTCAAGGCCTGCCAGCATGGTCACGCTGTGGATCGCCTGCTCTACCCCGTCACTCAGTTTCATGCCCTTCTCCTATCGTGGATATTTTTTATCCGTGATTCGGATACCTGTCAATCACTGCGTATTCCTGTTGCTCCAGTCTCTCGCGCTGATGATTACGCTGCGGCTTGGACTGCCAGCAGCGCTGCACTACATTGAACGGTGTGAAAGCCGAAACTCCCCCTCAATCCGGCACAACCGGCTTCGACCTGCCAGAACCGTTTCCGGGCTGGTTTGCCAGCCGTGGGTGGCAGCCACGCGCGCACCAGCTGGAACTGCTGGCCGAGACCGCCAAGGGGCGCTCGATGTTGCTGATTGCGCCGACCGGCGCCGGCAAGACACTGGCAGGCTTCCTGCCAAGCCTCACCGAACTTGCCACGCGCGGCAAACCCAAACCCGGCGCCGCCGGATTCAGATCACTGCACACGCTTTACATCTCGCCGCTCAAGGCGCTGGCTGTCGATATCGAGCGCAACCTGGCACGTCCGGTCGAGGAGATGGGCCTGCCGGTGCGGATCGAGACCCGAACCGGCGACACGCCGCAATCCAAGCGCGCGCGGCAACGCAGCGATCCGCCCGATATCCTGCTGACCACGCCGGAGCAGGTGTCGCTGCTGATCGCCAACCAACACGCCGAACGTCTGTTTGCCGGGCTGCGCTACGTGATTTTTGATGAGCTGCATTCGCTGATTGCATCCAAGCGCGGGCACTTGCTGTCGCTGGCGCTGGCCCGGCTTCGGAAATTGTCGCCGGGACTGCAGAGCATCGGGCTGTCGGCGACGGTGGCGGACCCCGAGGAACTGCAGCGCTGGCTGGTGCCGCAATCGCGCGAGAGCGAAGAGATGTCGGGGCAGATCACGGTGGCCGGCGGAGCCAGCCCGGTGATCACCATTCTCGAGAGCGAAGAGCGCATCCCCTGGTCGGGCCATTCGGCGCGCTATGCCATCCCCGATGTCTACCAGACCATCAAGGATCACCGAACCACGCTGATCTTCGTCAACACCCGCAGCCAGGCGGAACTGCTGTTTCAGGAACTGTGGCGGATCAACGACGACAGCCTGCCGATTGCACTGCATCACGGCTCGCTGGATGCGGCGCAGCGGCGGCGGGTGGAGGCAGCGATGGGGCGCAACGAGCTCAGAGCCGTTGTCGCCACCTCGACGCTGGACCTGGGGATCGACTGGGGCGATGTCGATCTGGTCGTCCATGTCGGCGCGCCCAAGGGCGCAAGCCGGCTGGCGCAGCGCATCGGCCGCTCCAATCACCGCATGGACGAGCCGAGCCGGGCGATCCTGACGCCAGCCAACCGGTTCGAGGTCCTCGAATGCCAGGCGGCAATCGACGCCAATTACGTCGGTGCGCAGGACACCCCGCCGGGCGGCGACGGCGGGCTCGACGTGCTGGCCCAGCATGTGCTCGGCATGGCCGCTGCAGCGCCATTCGATGCGGATGATCTCTACGCTGAAGTCACCAGCGCCTCACCTTACGCGTATCTTGGCCGCGAGACTTTCGACAAGGTGATCGAGTTTGTCGCCACCGGCGGCTATGCGCTCAAGAGCTACGATCGCTACGCACGGATCCGCAAACGCGCGGACGGTCTATGGCGGATCTCCAACCCGCAGGTGGCGCAGCAATACCGGCTCAACATCGGCACCATCATCGAAGCGCCGATGCTGAATGTGCGGATGACCAGCCGCAAGAACGGCACGCTGTCAGGACGCGGCGGCCCGCCGCTGGGCAAGGTGGAGGAATATTTCCTCGAAACACTGGCGCCCGGCGACACGTTCCTGTTCTCGGGCAAGATCCTGCGGTTCGAGGGAATCCGCGAGAACGAATGCCTGGTCTCCAAGGCCTGGGACCAGGACCCGAAGGTGCCTGCCTATGCCGGCGGCAAGTTTCCGCTGTCGACCTATCTCGCCGAGGGTGTGCGGGCGATGATCGCCGATCCGGCCAAATGGGGCTCGCTGCCCGACCAGGTTTCCGACTGGCTCAGAATGCAACAGCAGGTCTCGCAATTGCCGGCCCGGGACAGCCTGCTGATCGAGACGTTTCCGCGGGCGGAACGGTTTTTCATGGTGCTCTATCCGTTCGAAGGCCGCATCGCCCACCAGACCCTGGGTATGTTGCTGACACGAAGACTGGAGCGGCTGCGGGCGCAGCCGCTCGGCTTCGTCGCCACGGATTACTCGCTCGCCGTCTGGGGGCTGGAGGACATGGGCGCGATGATTGCAGACGGACGCCTGGATCTCGGCGAATTGTTTGACGAAGACATGCTGGGCGATGATCTCGATGCATGGCTGAATGAATCCTGGATGCTCAAGCGGACCTTCCGGGCCTGTGCCGTGATCTCCGGGCTGATCGAGCGGCGGCATCCCGGCAAGGAAAAATCCGGACGCCAGGTCACGGTGTCTGCCGATCTTATTTATGACGTTCTTCGCAGCCATGAACCGGACCATATCCTGCTGCGCGCAACCCGGGCAGATGCTGCCCAGGGGCTTTTGGATATTCAGCGGCTCGGGGCTATGCTCAAGCGAATCAAGGGCCATATACGCCACCGGGCGCTTGAACATATCTCGCCGCTGGCGGTTCCGATCATGCTGGAAATCGGGCGAGAAACGGTTGCCGGCGAGGCGCATGAAAGCATATTGGCCGAGGCGGCGGAGGACCTGCTTGCCGAAGCGCAGGACCAGACTTGAACGGAACAGCCATGCACGGCGCAAACGCGGCGCTCATAACAGACAGCCCGGCAACCGGCCCGGTGACAGTCGAGCTGATTGTCAACGCAACCGCCGTGGTCTGCGACCATGCGGGCGTGCTCTGGCTGCCCGGCAGCGGCGCCCTGGTGGTGTCCGACCTGCACCTGGAAAAGGGCGCGGCCTTTGCCCGTCGCGGCATGCTGCTGCCGCCCTATGACACCGCAGCCACCCTCGCCCGGCTTGCCAAGGCAATCGCGCGATACAATCCGCGCCTGGTGATCAGCCTGGGCGACAGTTTTCACGACCGGACCGGATCCGCGCACCTGCCCGAGTGCTACCGCGAACAGTTGCAGAGCCTGCAGCAGGGCCGCGACTGGGTGTGGATCGAGGGCAATCACGACCCCGACAGGCCGGTTGGGCTGGAAGGCCGTTTCTGCAGCGAACTGCATGTTGAAAGCCTGGTGTTCCGGCATGAACCGACTTCCGGCGCGGCGGACGGCGAAATCGCCGGGCATCTGCATCCCGCCGCCCGCGTCGTTCGGCGCGGAAAGGGCGTGCGCCGGCCGTGTTTCGCCAGCGACGGCAAACGCCTGCTGATGCCGGCCTTCGGCTCCACCACCGGCGGGCTGGAATTGCGCCATCCGGCGATGCGCGGATTGTTCAACAAGAGTGAACTGGTAGCGCATCTGATTGGCCGGGAGCGGATCTATTCCGTCGCGTTCAACCGAATGAACGGCTGATCCGGTTATCAACGCTTATAAAGCATAATACGATTGACATGATGGCGCTCTAGACTAACTAGATCTGTCAAATTGATCGGACACGGCACAACAGCATTTGCCGGTTGTTCGAAACCGCATCCCTTTTTTAACTGCTTGCGAAATTGCACCGCAAAGAGGTGCTGCACTGGATGTGGAATGCAGGCAATATCGAACGAAGAAACCAGACGAGCAAACGGATGTCTTGAGCAGGATTTTGATCCGAACGGGAGTGGCAATGCACAAACTCAACCTTTCACCTGACGTGTTTTTCTCCCTGTTCATTGATCCTGAACTTGGAAATGCCCAGGCACTCCAAGTCAACCGGGATGACTGCAAGGACGCCATGCTCGGCCTGATCGAGCGATATCAGCTCGCAGGCAAGAGCGTGCTTTCCCTCGGTTCGGGCCATTCGTTCGAGGAATTCTGGCTTCACGAGACCGGGTGCGACCTCACCTTGAACGACATCGACCTGCCGGTAAATGTCGATCTTTGCCAAGGCGACGGCATGACCTTTTACCACGGTGATGCCGCCGAAGCATTCGGGGACATCCCGGACAACCAGACCGACCTGCTCTATATCTCCAGCTTCCATCCTGATGAACTCCGGCGCGAAGCGATACAGGCGGACTTTGTTCCCCGCCGAACCCCTGAGCAGTCCAATCACTACGTGACGTGGCCCGACGGCGAATTGCCCTACCACCGCACGATTTACGATGCACTGGCGAAGATCAAGGATGGCGGGCTGGCCGTCTTCCAGCACTACCGAGGTGGCGTGTGCATCGACTACAACCCGCATTATCTCGACGCGATCAGAGATCAATTCGAAAGCGCGGGAGTTCAGCTGCTTGAAGTGTACGCATTCCGGCGCTCGACAGCGCATGTCCTGGTGGTTGGCTACAAAGGGGATGCCTCACACGCATTGGCGTTCAGCAAGTCCTTGCAGGGACGTCCTGAAATCAAGACATTCCACGGCCGCTATCAAGACAGGGAAATCTCCGCAGACGTCGTGAAGGCGTTCGATCTTGCGAATGAGCAGATCCGGCCGCGAGAAGTCTTTGGAATCGGCGCACCAGCCAATCCGGTGGAGCCCGATGAAAAGCCGCAACTCGCGTCTGCGGCGCCGATGGGTTTTTTCGACCGGCTTCGCCGCCGCTTTCTGAACTAGCGCCACCCCGCCGCGCACTACTGTCTGCCAGTGGCCTGGGCTGGCTGGTCACCGGGCCTCAGTCCTTGCGGAAGATGACGCTGCCCAGCCATCCGGTCAGCGTTGCCAAAAGCACCGCGATGATACCGTAGGCGAGCGAATAGACATGGGCGAAATTGTAGATGAACTGCTCCAGGCCGGTCTTGACCACCCGGAGCGGGATCACCTTTTCCATGACGAACTGGTTGTTCTTGTAAAGAACCGCGCGGACCTTGTGCTGACCGACCGGGATGTTGGCCGGAAGCCGGACGGTGGCGCGGAACAGCGCCTTTGAGATGAACTGAACACCAGTCGGGTCGCGCTGGTACAGCCCGCTTGCCTGCTTGATGCGCCGCAGTGCATCGCGGAACTCGGTCAGCCGCGAGCCGTCGCCGACGCCGCCGGTGGGCACAAGCCGGATGTTGTTGATCCCGATATCGCGCGAGGCAAGCTCCATCAGATTGGCGATATCGGCCAGAGGCCTCGTGCTCGACATCGAGTAGGACGCCGGAATCGGCTCAAAGCGGATCGAATGCCGGTTGATCCATATCCCCGCGACACGCTCCTTGCGCCGCACCGTCGAGGATTTGCGCGGGCCCTCCAGCGCGACGACAACGTCATAGGCGAAGGTGGCAAGCAGCAATTCGTCGGCACCGTCGATCGCGCCGAAAACGGTGATATCGGCGCCGGAGAAATCCGAGGTGATGGCGATCTCGTTGGTGGAAATTCCGATATCTATGCGTTCGGAGAACTTGTCGTTGACCGTCACCGTCGGATCGGCAAGCTGGGCCGCGGCAGGAAGACTGGCAAGCAATGGCAGGACAAAGAACAAAACCGCGGAGCGCATCAGAACCCGAAACTCCCGCTGACCACAGAGTAGATTTCATCGGGCGGCAGGACCAGTCCGAACCCGAGGCGAATGCCGACGCCCAGAACCAGCAGCGCAAGGCCGGCGCGCAATTGCTCGCCGCGCATCTTCTGACCGACGCGGACACCGTATTGCGCACCGATCACGCCGGCGACCATCAACAGCCAGGCGAGAACGATATCGACCGAGAAGTTGGTCGCCGCCTGCACAATCGTGGTGAAGGCCGTGACGAAGATGATCTGAAACAGCGATGTTCCGATCACGACGCTGGTCGGAATGCGCAGCAGGTAAATCATCGCCGGGACCATGATGAAGCCGCCGCCGACGCCCATCACCGAGGTCAGAACGCCAATGGCAAAGCCGAGCAGGATGACCGGGATCACGCTGAGATAGAGCTTGGAGCGCTTGAAGCGCATCTTGAACGGCAGCCGGTGCACCCAGTTGTGCTGACCCGGTTTGCGCATTGACACCGGCTTGTTCCTGGCCGCGCGGCGCAGCGAGATGACGCTCTCCCAGAGCATCAGCCCGCCGACAGAACCAAGGAAGACGACGTAAAGCAGCGAGATGATCAGATCCAGCTGACCAAGACGGCGCAGCATGGAGAATATCTGTATGCCGACGGTTGCGCCGGCCAGACCACCGACCAGGAGCACAAGTCCGAGCTTGATATCAAGCGTACCCCGCCGGAAATGCGCAAGCGCGCCGGAGACCGACGACGCAACGACCTGGTTGGCGCCGGTGGCAACCGCCACTGCGGGGGGAATATTGTAAAAAATCAGAAGCGGCGTGATCAGAAAGCCGCCGCCCACACCGAACATACCGGACAGGAAACCCACTGCCGCGCCCATCCCGAGGATGACGAAGATATTGACCGACAATTCTGCGATCGGCAGGTAAATGGTCACCTTGCCCCCCGGGCGTCAATGACGAGAAAAATGTTACGCGGGGAAAGCCCGACAAAACGGTTTTGCGCGTTTCGGCGGTGCGTGTCAAATCAGATGACAGCCCCCATGGACGGTTTTGGCGGTGTTCTTGACCTTTTTAAGGCCAAGCGGCGCATGACAGCGCCGAACAGGCTTATCGACCGGAAAGAGTTTCCGGTAACACTTTGAAATGACGCACATTCGCAACCGCCCGATTACGCCAGTCAATCAGACGTCTGCATTCACGCCATCACCAACGGACCGGAAAAACCGTGCCCGTTTGGGTTCACGGGCACAGGCCTTGCGCGGAATGGCTTAGCCGTTGCGGGCGAGCAGTTCCTGGACCAGCTTGTCGTCGACTTCACCGGTGGGTTCCATGCCGATGGAAGCCTGGAACTGCTTGATCGCGGAGACTGTCCGTTTGCCCATCACGCCATCGGGGGGACCGGCATCAAAACCATTGTTGTTGAGAATGGCCTGGATGTTGCGGATTGCCTTGCTCATGTCGACCGCAGCGGTTTCCGTGGACGCCCCTTGCCAGGACGCAGGAACTTCAACCTCATTGGCATCCGCGTTGATCGGCTGGGCCGTCCAGTTCGCGACCGAAGCGCGGGCTGCCTCGACCTGCTCGGGACGCAGCGCGTTGAAGACTTCGTCGCGCTTGACCGCGGCATCCTTGTCGCCGTCATTGGCGGCGATGGCGAACCATTTGTAGGATTTTTCGAGATCGCGAGGGACGCCATCTCCACGGGCATAGAGAATCGCCAGGTTGACCTGGCTGTCACGGACGCCGATTTCGGCGGCACGACCGAACCATTCGGCGGCGTTTTCGTAATCCGGCACGGCACCGGCCGTGGCATAGAGAACGGCGAGGTTGTGCATGGCGCTTGCGTTGCCCTGCTCCGCCGAGAGCTGGTACCATTTCTTGGCGGCATCGAGATCGCGCTCAAGCCCGCTGCCTTTTTCGTAGAAATTGGCAATCCGGTACTGGGAAGGTGCGTGGCCCAGATCGGCGGCACGCTGATACCAGGTCGCGGCTGACTTGAGATCGACCGGAACGCCGCGGCCTTCGGTGAAGCGCGCCCCGATTTCGTAGAAGGCCAGCGGATTGCCGGCAGCCGCAGCAGCCTTGAGCGCGGCGGTCGCGGCATCCTGAGGCAACGCATCCAGTGCAGCGGTCAGAACCTCATCGCTGAGCGGCTCCGCGGTCTCCTCCAGCGGGGTAATGGCCGCTGTCGCTTCCGGGGACGTCGCTTGCGGCGCCATTTCGGTCACCTGCGATGCAGGGTCCGTGCCGGGTTCGATCACCCTGACCTCGGGCAAACGCGTTTCAACAACGGGTTGCTGTTCCTCGATTTCGACCGGCCTGTCCGAAATGTCGCCAGACAATGCGGCCTGCTCGACCGTTTCGGCGGGCTCGACGATGGCCGGCTCGACAGCCGAGATTTCCTCATTGCCGCCGGAGAGCAAGCCGGAGACAAGCGGGAACGACATGACTGCCAGCAAAACCGCGCCGGCTGCCATCAGGATCGGACGGCGACGGGACTTGAGCACCTCAAGCATTCCGCCACCACCGCCGGAGCGGTTCTTGCCGATGGTTTCCACTTCGGCGGCCGCAGCCATGGCGGCGCGGCGGGCGGAGGCGAGAAATTCAGATTTCTCCGAGCCATTGTCGGCGGGGCTGCCGCCGCGCTGGCGTTCCGCTGCCTGGGCTTCGCGCACCTTCTGCAGGATGCGGTTGATATCAGGAGCGCCCGAACCCGGCTCGAGCGGCATGTTGGCGGTTTCCGCATCCATCTCCATGGACGGATCAAGCGGCGGGGAGTCGTCTTCGGTGAACTGGGGCTCGGCCTGTGACTTGGAAGTATCTTTGCCCGGCCGGATGCGTGCAGCCAGGCCGGAAAGGAAAGACTTGTCGCCAGCGCTGTCCGACCGCGATGCCACGTCGCCTTCCTGTGCCTCGGCCTCCTGGCTTTCCGCATAGGCCGCAGCCATGGCGGCGGCCTCGGATGGAGAGCGGGCGGCCTGGGCTTTCAACTCAGCCGGGGAGCGGGACAGTTCCGAAAGAGCGTCCTCATGGTCAACTGCCAATGGCATGACATCGTCAAGCGACCGGGACGATGCCTGCGGCATCGCGGCTTCGGCGGCGCCGTGCGCATCAGCCGCATTTGCATGAGCGGTCTCGGAAAATGCCGACGCAGGCGCACCGAGGCGCTCCAGCCGTTCGGCAATCTTCAGCATGGTCTCCTGGACCGCCTCGAAGGCACGGGTGGTCCGGTCCTCGGTCGTGCGGCTCAGACCTTCGAGCGCCTTGAGATCGTCGGCCAGCGCGGTGATGACTTCCATGTTGGCGAGCGATTGTGGCGACGGGGCGCTGCCCATCTGGCCGGAATAGGCCGACAGCGCCGCTTCGGCTGCCTGACGGGCGGCTTCGACGACAAATTCATCGCTGGTTGCCAGATGTTCCTCGATGGAGGCCAGGCGCTCCTCGATAACCTCGGTACTCCCGCCTGCCGGCGAAGAGCTGATCAGGCGGGAAAGATTGGCGATCTGGTCTTCAAGCCCACGCATTGCCTGGTCGCTGGCGCCGGCTCCGGCATTGCTCGACATATCCAGCCGGTCGGCGATATCGGCGAGCCTGGCTTCCAGGTTTTCGATCCCGGGCATCATCGCCGGGGCCTGCTCCAGATAAGGCCGGTCGAGCCGGGCCGAAATTTCGGCCAGCTGGGCTTCGACATTTTCCAGCCCGCTCACCGGCTGCAGGGCGTTGCCAGCAGCAGAGATTTCAGCCTGCTGCAGCCTGTTGGCAATCTCTGCCAGCCTGGCGTCGAGGGTTTCAAGTCCGGGCAGCGGATCAATGTCGCGCGAGACAGTCGCTTCGGCGCGGCCGATCAGCGCTTCGAGACGGCCGATGACTGCTTCCGGCACACCACCTGTTTGCGGGGCGGGGATCGAGAGGCTCTCGATCTGGTGGGCCAGATTGTCCAGCCGTGCGATCAGGGATTCATCCACTCCGCGCGCGTCGAGAGCTTCGATCTTGCCGGTGATGTCGTTCAGGTGGTCGGCCAGTTCCGGCATGCGGTCTTCACGGGCGCCGTTCTCGAGATACGACTGGAGTTTTTCAATCCGTGCATCCAGGCGCGCGATGGCTTCCTCGTCGGCCAGCTGGGCGACACGCGCGGCAAGATGTTCGATGCGGCTGCCGATTTCCGTTTCAACGGCAGCGGGCTCGAGTTCATCGATCTTCTGGGCGACCGACGCCAGCCGGGCCTCAAGCCGTTCGAACGGCGCATTGTTGACCGCGGGCGCCGTCTGAGCCGGCATGGCTGCAATGGCCCGGGTGATTTCATCAAGACGGGCACCGAGCATATCAAACTGCTCGGGCAAATCCGGGCTGGCGGACACCGTCTGCCGGGTCATGGCCTCGATCGTATTGGAGAGTTCGGCGATCTTGTCCTCGATCGCCTGCCCCTGGCCGGATGCGGGCATGCTGGCCAGGAATTCGCGGATTTCGTCGACGCGATAGGCCAGATTGACCAGCTCTTCGCGGAGCGCGGTCATGTCCAGGCCGGAGACCTGTTCTTCCATCGACTGCCAGCGTGTTTCAAGCGAACGGACACTGTCTTCCCGGGCCAGTTGATCGACCATGTTGCGCATGGAATCGAGTTCAAGCCGGAGCGCATCGGCTCCGCCGTCGTGTGCGCCGAGCGCATCGATCGAAGCCGAAATGCCGGCGAGGTCGCGGCGCAGTTCCCTGGGCAGCGACTGATCGCGGGCTTCCTTGCGCAGTTCACCCATTTCGCGGCGCAGCGCCGCCATTTCATTGACGAGCTGCTGGCTCAGGTCCGGCCTTGGGTCCTGGCGCGCGGCGGCAAACGTGTCGGCGGGTGCGGATGTCCGGGAGGGCTGGCTTGCCTGCGCCTGGCGGCCTGCCGGCATCGCGGTCTGGGCTGATCCGCCGCGCTGCGCTTCTTCAAGCGCGCGCTGCCGGGCACGAATGTCGTCAAGCAGATCGCCGCCGAGACCGGAAGACTGCGGCTTGGGCGCCGCGGCTTGCGGTGCTTTTGCCGGATATCTGCCACCGGGCGCGGCATTGCCGCTGCGGCCCATCATGGTTTCAATTCGCGCTTCCAGGCTCTCTATAGTGCGGTTGAGCGAATCCAGCGAGGATCCGCTTGCACCGGGCCTGCTTGAATGAGATCGCGATCCGTTCATTTTTGTTTCCGCTTCGCGTTGTTGACCAGGGCTCGTCGCCCCACCCCCGTCCGCAGCACATCCATATCGCTCTCCGGGCCGCAGGGACTAAATCCCGAACACCGAAAAGCCAGACTTCAAACCGGCAAAAAACAAGATACAACGAATCCGGGCTTACTGCTCTTCAGGCCCACATTCCGCGAAACGTGGTAAACAACCCGTTAACCAAGGTTACTTTTCTCTGTGTTTGTTTGCGAAGCTGCTGCGACTTGACGTGACGTAAGGTATAGTGTCACACCGCAATTCAGCTTACCGGAAAACAGAGAAACGGCGGCTTTGGCCAACGATGAATGACATGACTGACACCAGCGTCGACCATGATGAAGCGGTCTACAGGATCGGCGACCTGGCCGAAGAATTCGGCGTCACGCTCAGGACCTTGCGATTTTACGAAGACAAGGGCCTGCTCAAACCGACGCGGGTCGGGGTTACGCGGCTCTTCTCGAAACGCGACCGGGCCCGGCTCAAGCTGATCCTCCTGGGCAAGCGGGTCGGGTTTTCGCTGAACGAGGTCAAGCGGATGATCGACCTGTATGATCCACGGGGCAAGAATGTCACCCAGCTCAAGGTCGCCTTGTCGAAGGGCGAGGCGCAGATGCGGGTGCTTGAGGAACAGCGTGCCACCATCAACACCGCGATCGAAGAACTTGAACGGACCATTTCAGTGGTTCGCGAGATGCTGGCCGAATCAGAATAGCTGCGATCCGGCAGGCATTTACCTGACGACAACCCGCCCAAGAGGCGGTTTTTTTGTTGCGCAGCGCGTTGGCCGCCCCGCTTCAAAGTGCCACAACCCCTTTTTTCCGACATCGCCAAGATTACATTTTCGCTTACACAGCTTGATGTTTTTTCGTTTTTTTGCGCGCCCCGCCTCGAAAAAACACTGGTTTTTAAGAGATTTTGGGATCAGGATGCTGTTGCTGACCCAATGAGCTCCATTTTTGACGTTTACGCAAACGTCAAAATTTAGTAAGCAGCGACACGAGGATCGCCGGGCTATTGTGCCTGCGGCGACGAAACTACAAGGGATGAGGATCCATGCCAGTCTTCAAGGCGCCGGTCGATGATACGCTTTTCATTCTCAACGATGTGCTCGGCTATGAGCGCTACATGAATCTGCCGGGATTTGCGGATGCAAGTCCGGACATCGTCGAGGCCATCCTTCAGGAAGGCGCGCGCATTTCCGAAGAAGTGCTGTTTCCGCTCAACCAGGTCGGTGACCAGGAAGGCTGCACCCGGCATGACGACGCGACAGTGTCGACGCCGAAGGGCTTCAAGCAGGCCTACAAGCAGTACTGCGAAGGCGGCTGGCTCGGTCTGGCAGCATCCCCCGAATATGGCGGCCAGGGCCTTCCCTACGCGCTGCACACCGCCGTTTCCGAATACATGATCTCGGCCAACCTGTCGCTGATGATGTATCCCGGCCTGACGCAGGGCGCTGTGGCCGCGATCCACGAACACGGCTCGGACGAGCAGAAGGCCAAATTCCTTCCCAAGATGATCGAAGGTATCTGGACCGGCACCATGAACCTGACCGAGCCGCATTGCGGTACGGATCTGGGTCTGTTGCGCACCAAGGCCGTGCCACAGGCAGACGGCAGCTACAAGATTTCCGGCCAGAAGATTTTCATCTCCGCCGGCGAACATGACATGTCCGACAACATCATCCATCTGGTTCTGGCCCGCATCGAGGGCGCTCCGGAAGGGGTGAAGGGCATCTCGCTGTTCATCGTTCCCAAGTTCATGGTTGGCGACGACGGCTCGCTGGGTGAGCGCAACCCGGTGACCTGCGGCTCTCTCGAAGAGAAGATGGGCATCCACGGCAACGCCACCTGCGTGATGAATTACGATGAAGCCACCGGCTATCTGATCGGCACCGAAAATGCCGGCCTGAAGGCAATGTTCGTGATGATGAACGAGGCCCGCCTCGGCGTCGGCCTGCAGGGCCAGGCGATGGGCGAGATCGCCTATCAGAATGCCGTTGCCTATGCGCGCGAGCGGCTGCAGGGACGGTCGCTGTCCGGTCCCAAGTTCCCGGACAAGAAGGCCGATCCGATCATCGTCCACCCCGACGTGCGCCGCACGCTGATGACCATCCGCGCCTTCAATGAAGCCGGACGCGCCTTCATGCTGTGGACCGCGCTCAAATCCGATGTCGCCCACAAGTCCGACGTCGAAAGCGATGTCCAGCAAGCCGATGACCTGCTGACGCTGGTCACCCCGGTGGTCAAGGGCGTGCTCACCGACAAGGGCTTTGACCATGCGGTGATGGCACAGCAGATGTTCGGCGGCCACGGCTACATCGAGGAATGGGGCATGAGCCAGTATGTCCGCGATGCCCGTATCGCCATGATCTACGAAGGCGCCAACGGTATCCAGGCACTCGACCTGGTGGGCCGCAAGCTCGGCCAGAACGGCGGCCGCGCCGTCATGGCCTTCTTCAAGGAAGTCGGTGATTTCTGCGAGGAGAACCGCGAAAACGAAGAGCTGGCGCTCTACACCAAGGGCTTGAAGAAGGGGCTGAACGACCTGCAGGCCTCGACCATGTGGCTGATGCAGAACGCCATGGCAAAGCCGGACAATGCCGGAGCGGCATCAACCGACTACATGCATCTCTTCGGGCTTGTTGCGCTCGGCTACATGTGGGCGCTGATGGCCAAGGCAGCGGTTGAAAAGCGCGATGCCGGCGCGGATGGCAAGGAAGAGTTCCTCGCCTCCAAGCTGCTGGTCGGCAAGTTCTACATGGAACGCATCATGCCGGAGACTTCGCTGCGCAAGACCCGCATCGAGACCGGTGCCGACACCATGATGGAACTGGCCGAAGAGGCATTTTAAGCGGCAATCCGCGGCTTGAATTGAAAATATCGGCGGGCGCGTTCATTCGCCCGCCCGGAGGTTCAGGAGGAAGACATGGCGACATTGCCATCAGAAGTGCTTGGCGTACCCCGTCCGGACTGGATGGAAGATGATGTCGCCATGCTCGAGGACATGGCCAGCCGCTGGCTGGAAGCCGAAGTTGTCCCGCATTACGACCGCTACGAGAAACAGGAAATGGTCGACCGCAGCGCCTGGGAAGGCGCAGGTGCCGCCGGCCTGCTCTGCGCCTCGATGCCGGAAGAATATGGCGGTTCGGGCGGCACCTACGCTCACGAGGCAGCGATCATCGAAGCGCTTGGCCGTACCGGCACCGACGGTTTCGGCATCGCTCTGCACAACGCCATCGTCGCCCCCTACATCCTGCATTTCGGTTCGGAAGAACAGAAGCGGAAGTGGTTGCCGAAAATGGCCACGGGCGAAATGATCGGCGCCATCGCCATGACAGAGCCCGGCGCCGGTTCGGACCTACAGGGCATCAAGACGACGGCAAAAAAAGATGACAATCACTATGTCATCAACGGCTCGAAGACATTCATCACCAACGGCCAGCATGCCAACCTGATCATCGTGGTGACCAAGACCGATCCGTCGAAGGGCGCCAAGGGCACCTCGCTGATGGTGGTCGAGACCGACGAGGTCGAAGGTTTCCGCCGCGGCCGCAATCTCGACAAGGTCGGACTCAAGAGCAACGACACATCCGAACTGTTCTTCGACGACGTGCGGATTCCGACCGCCAACATGCTCGGCACCGAGGAAGGCCAGGGCTTTGCCCAGCTGATGACGGAATTGCCGCAGGAACGGTTGCTGATTGCCAACCAGGCGATCTCGATGATCGAACGGGCGCTGGCGATCACCATCGATTACGTCAAGGAACGCAAGGCGTTCGGCAAGGCCGTGATCGAATTCCAGAACACCCAGTTCAAGCTGGCGGAACTGAAATCCGAAGCAACGATGGCGCGGGTGTTCGTCAATCATTGCGTCGGCGAACATCTGAAGGGCCAGCTCAGCTCGACCACCGCCTCGATGGCCAAGTACCTGACCACCGACCTGCAGTGCAAGGTGGCGGACGAATGCGTGCAGCTGCATGGCGGCTACGGCTACATGAACGAGTACCCGGTGGCGCGCATGTTCCGCGATGCCCGGGTGCAGCGGATATACGGCGGTACCAACGAGATCATGAAACTGCTGATCGCACGGAGCTTGTGAACCCATGACCGAATTCACGCTTGATTGCTTTCTGGAGAGCGGCAACGCCTACAAGGTGGCGCTGATGCTCGAGCTTGCCGGCGCTGACTGGGCGCCGCGCCGTGTCGCCTTCTTTACCGGCCAGACGCGCTCGCCGGAATTCCGGGAGCTGAACGTGATGGGCGAAGTCCCGGTCCTGACCCACCACAGGCCGGACGGCGATGTGGTGTTGAGCCAGTCCGGCGCCATCCTTGACTACCTGTCACGGGAACTCGATCGTTTCGGCCCCGCAAACGAGGCGGAACGCCGGGAAATCCTGCGCTGGCTGCTGTGGGACAACCACAAGCTGACCAGCTATGTGGCGACCTACCGCTTCATGAGCGTTTTCCAGAAAAAGACCGACGATCCCGT
This sequence comes from Hoeflea sp. AS16, assembly GCF_038900095.1. Taxonomy (NCBI): domain Bacteria; kingdom Pseudomonadati; phylum Pseudomonadota; class Alphaproteobacteria; order Hyphomicrobiales; family Rhizobiaceae; genus Hoeflea; species Hoeflea sp. AS16. The sequence continues at coordinate 136,553 of NZ_JBBMQQ010000006.1, forward strand.
CACACAATTCTTCCAGGCCCGCATGGTCAATGCCTGGAAGGTGCTGGAAGCGCATCTCGATGGCCGCGACTTTGTCGCCACCGGCCACCCGACAATCGCAGACCTGTCGATCTGCGGCTACCTGTTCTGGCCCGACCAGATCGGCATGGACCTGAACGCCTACCCCAACATTGCCGCCTGGCTGGACCGCATCGCCGCCCTGCCCGGCTACAAGAGACCTGAAGAGTTGATGCCAAGCGGGATGGACCCCGCGACCGCAACCGCCTGACCCGAACACGAAAACCCTGGAGATCACCGCAATGGTTGATGTATTTGTCTACGATCACGTCCGCACCCCGCGGGGCCGCGGCAAGAAAGACGGCAGCCTGCACGAAGTGCCGTCAGTGCGGCTTGCCTCGCACATGCTCGAAGCCCTGCGCGACCGCAATGGACTGGACACCAGCAAGGTCGACGACATCATCATGGGCTGCGTCGATGCCATCGGCGAAGCCGGTGGTGACATTGCACGGGCGGCGACCTTTGAAGCCGGCTACGCCACCGAGGCACCCGGGATCCAGATCAACCGTTTCTGTGCCTCCGGCCTCGACGCGATCAACCTCGCATCCGGCAAGATTGCCTATGGCTCCGATGACATCGTCATTGCAGGCGGCGTGGAATCGATGTCACGCATCGGCATCGGCGCACAGGGCGGCGCCTGGTTCATGGATCCTTCGGTCAACATCCCGGCCTACTTCATGCCGCAGGGCGTTTCAGCCGACCTGATCGCCACCAAATACGGCTTCACCCGCGACGACGTCGACGCCTATGCGGTGGAAAGCCAGAAGCGTGCGGCGCATGCATGGGAGCAGGGCTATTTCAAGAAGTCCGTCGTCCCGGTCAAGGACATCAACGGCCTGACCATTCTCGACCGTGACGAGCACATGCGGCCCGGTACCGACATGCAGACGCTGGCAAGCCTCAATGCCTCGTTCGGCATGATTGCCGAGATGGGTGGCTTTTCCGCCGTCGCCATCCAGGCGCATCCGGAAGTCGAAAGCATCAACCACATTCACCATGCCGGCAACTCGTCGGGCATCGTTGACGGTGCCAGCCTGGTGCTGCTTGGCTCCAAGCGCGGCGGCAAGACAATGGGCCTCGAGCCACGCGCCAAGATCCGCGCCTTCGCCAATATCGGCTCCGATCCCGCGATGATGCTGACCGGCCCGGTTGACGTGACCGAGAAACTTCTCAAGCGCGCCAAGATGAAGATCGAGGACATTGATCTGTTCGAGCTCAACGAGGCCTTCGCCTCGGTGGTGCTGCGCTTCCAGCAGGCCTTCGACATTCCGTCCGACAAGATCAACGTCAATGGCGGGGCGATTGCCATGGGTCACCCGCTGGGTGCTACCGGCGCAATGATCCTGGGCACCGTGCTTGATGAACTCGAGCGCCGTGATCTCAACACCGCCCTTGTGACGCTGTGCATCGGCGCGGGCATGGGCACCGCGACGATCATCGAACGCGTCTGATACCGGGAGAAGAACAATGAGCAATGAAATTTACACAGTAGACGTCGACAGCGACGGCATCGCGCTTGTCACCTGGGACATGACGGACCGTTCGATGAACGTGTTCACGCAGGCAGCACTTGAACAGCTCGATGCGCTGGTCGACCGGTTCGTCGCCGATGACGCGGTCAAGGGCGTCGTGTTCACCTCCGGCAAATCGACCTTTTCCGGCGGTGCAGACCTGACCATGATGAAGACCATGCTGGCCGGCATGGCGGAAGAGAAACGCAACAACCCGGAAAAAGCCCAGCAGATGCTGTTCGAACAGGTGGGCCGGATGAGCTGGCTCTACCGCAAGATCGAAACCTGCGGCAAGCCGTGGGTCTCGGCGATCAACGGCGTGTGCATGGGCGGCGCGTTCGAGCTGTCGCTGGCCTGTCACGGCCGCGTTGCCGCGGATTCGCCATCGGTCAAGATGGCGCTGCCCGAGGTCAAGGTCGGCATCTTTCCTGGCGCCGGCGGCACCCAGCGCGTGCCGCGCCTGACCAATGCCCAGGACGCGCTTCAGATGATGACCACCGGACAGTCGCTGACGCCGGCAAAGGCCAAGGCAATGGGCCTGATCCACGAGGTTGTCGAACCCAAGAAGCTGATTTCCGCCGCCAAGGCGATGATCAAGAACGGCCTGTCGCCGGTCGCTCCCTGGGACGTCAAGGGCTTCAAGCTGCCCGGCGGCAAGGTCTGGTCGCCTCAGGGTGCACAGCTGTGGCCTGCAGCATCAGCCATCCTGCGGCGTGAAACGCAGGACAACTATCCGGCCGCCAAGGCGATCCTGCAGAGCGTTTTTGAAGGCCTGCAGGTGCCGATCGACACCGGTCTTCGGATCGAGCAGCGCTATTTCAGCCATATCCTGCAGACCCCTGAAGCCCAGTCGATGATCCGCTCGCTGTTCGTCTCGCTGCAGGAGATCAACAAGGGCGCACGCCGTCCCGAAGGCATCAAGCCGACCAAGTTCCGCAAGATCGGCGTTGTCGGCGCCGGCTTCATGGGCGCGGGCATTGCCTATGTGACGGCCAAGGCCGGCATTCCAGTGGTGCTGATCGACCGCGATGTTGCCGCGGCTGAGAAGGGCAAGGCCTATTCGGAAGACCTGGTCAAAAAGGGTATCCAGAAGGGCAAGACCACCAAGGAAGATGGTGACAAGCTGCTGTCGCTGATCACCACTTCGGCCGATCACGCCGATCTGGCCGATGCGGATCTGGTAATTGAAGCCGTGTTCGAGGATCGCGACGTCAAGAAGGCGGTGACCGAATCGATCGAGGCGCAGATCCGGCCAACCACGGTCTATGCATCGAACACCTCGACGCTGCCGATCACCGGCCTTGCGAAGAACTCGAAGCGTCCGAAAAACTTCATCGGCATCCACTTCTTCTCGCCTGTCGACAAGATGCTGCTGGTCGAAATCATTCTCGGCCGCAAGACCTCGGACAAGGCGCTGGCCGTGGCGCTCGACTATGTTGCCGCGATCAAGAAGACCCCGATCGTGGTCAACGACACGCGCGGCTTCTTCGTCAACCGTTGCGTGCTTCGCTACATGAATGAGAGCTACAACATGCTCGTCGAGGGCGTACCGCCGGCGATGATCGAGAATGCCGCCAAAATGGCAGGCATGCCGGTTGGCCCGCTGGCGCTGAACGACGAGGTCGCCATCGACCTGTCGCTGAAGATCGTGCGCGCCACCATCGCCGATCTTGGCGAGAAGGCCGTCGACCCACGGCACCTGGCTCTGATCGAGCGGATGGTCGAAAAGGAAGGCCGTCTTGGCCGCAAGAACAGCAAGGGTTTCTACGACTACCCGGCCAAGCCTGCCAAGAAGCATCTCTGGCCGGAACTGAAGACGCTGTATCCGCAGCAGGATCCTGCCAAGGTCGACGTCAAGGAGTTGCAGAACCGCTATCTCGCGGCGATTGCGCTGGAAGCCGCCCGCACGGTGGAAGAAGGCATTGTCACCGATCCGCGCGAAGCCGATCTCGGCACCATCCTCGGCTTCGGGTTTGCGCCCTACACCGGCGGTGCGCTGAGCTACATCGACACCATGGGCGCCAAGGCGTTCGTCGACATGTGCAAGGTGCTGGCCCGCAAGTACGGCAAGCAGTTCAAGGCACCGAAGCTTCTGGTCGAGATGGCCGAGAAGGGCGAAACCTTCTACGGCCGGTTCAACCCCTATCGCGAGGACAAGGCCGCCGCCTGATTGCGCAGCCATTGTGACGATTTCTCAAACGGGCCTTCGGGCCCGTTTTTTATTGTCAGGATTTGGTTGCCACCAGCGTGTAGCACAACGGCAATTGCGCCTCGTTGCCAACATAGATGTCGTAGGCAACCTCGCGGTTGGAATGCGGGTATTCCTTGAGTTCGGCAATCTGCAGCCCGGCCCTGACGCAGCCGGTAACGACGTCACCCATGGTGTGAAACTGCCACCAGGATGGTGGCGCCTTGCCGGCAACCGATCCGTCATAGACGATCTCATCATCGGTGATGAAGGGCTCGGCGCGGAAGTAGGAATATGCCGGAGCATGCGGGTTTTCACCTTCCGGCTCGAACATGTCGAGGACGGGATGGGTCTCGTAAATGACCAGCCGTCCCCCGGGCGTCAGCAGCGAGGAGACCACCGCGAGGAAGCGGGGCAGATCCGGCATCCAGTTAAGCACCCCGATGGTGATCAATGCCAGATCGAAGCCCGCCGCGAGCGCATCGGGCAAGGCATAGACATTGGCACAGACAAAGCTTGCCTTGCCGCCATGGGGGGAAACCGCGCGCAATTCCCCGGCCTGGGCGATGAAGGCATCGGACTGGTCAATGCCGGTGGCGTGCTCAGCACCAAGAGCCAGCATCGACAGGGTTTCGCGGCCATTGTTGCAACCGACCTGCACGGCGCGAGCGCCCCTGACGCCGTTGCCGGCGAGAATGCTTGCCGCGACTGGATCGAAGGTCGAGAATGACGGATCGGCAAAGCCGGAAAGCTGCCGCTGCCATTCGTCGCTTTGCCGGTGGCGATGGGCTGACGCATTCCAGGCAAGCCTGTTGGCCTTGGTTGCTGTGTCCGTGTCCCGTGTCATCGGCAAAAGCTCCTGATCAAGCGCCATTTCGAAATGCACATTCAAAATTCATGCGCGAACGGCCGCAAGGGCGCATGGATCGTTTCATGCTTGTAGCCAGATTATTAACTTCGGAGAAGCATGATAGAGGGTCAAGTTGCCCGGAGAGCCTTGCCGGACATCGGTGCTTCCGATACTGCCGGCAAAAAGGGAGGACCATCCAATGCCCGTCATCGACTACTACTTCCATTGCGCGTCGCCTTTCACCTATCTCGGCCACAACCTGGTGTGCGACGTGGCGGAGAAGCACAAGGCCACGCTGAATTACAAACCGGTCAACCTGACGGCCCTGTGGGATGTGTCCGGCGCGGTTCCCCCCGGCCAACGGCCGCCGGTGCGGCAACGGCTGCGGCTGATCGAACTGCAGCGCCTCGCCGCCTGGCGCAAGGTGCCGATCAAGACCACGCCTCTGCACTGGCCGGTGGACGCATCGCTTGCCGACAAGATCATCATTGCGCTGGTCGAAACCGGCCATGATCCGCGATATTTCATGAACAAGGTGCTCTCGGGCTGCTGGGCCAATGATGACAACATTGCCGATGAGGCGGTGCTGACATCCTACCTGTCACAGGTCGGCCTCGATGCCCGGCCGGCAATCATGGAAGCCAAAACCGAGGAAATCACCGCCATACGCGAACGCAATTCCCGCGATGCCATCGCCGCGGACGCCGTCGGGGTGCCCACCTATGTGCTCAATGGCGAGCCGTTCTGGGGCCAGGACCGGATCGAATTGCTGGACGAGGCGCTGACAACCGGCCGCAGTCCGATCCGGGCGCACTGAAAGCGGAGCGGACACCGGCAAGAGTGAGGATATTTTTCCTAATTGGCTTTACTCGACTGCCGCTGATCATGTAGAAAAGCCATATTCGGGCCATGAATACACGGTCCGGCTTTTGTTCTGAACAGCGGGAACCTGGACCATGCTCTCGCATGAACGCATCTGGTCGGCGCTCGACGCGCTTGCCGAACGTCACGGGTTGACGGCCTCGGGACTTGCCCGGCGTGCCGGGCTGGACCCGACCGCGTTCAACAAGTCCAAGCGCTGCGGCGCTGATGGCCGCGACCGCTGGCCCTCGACGGAATCTCTTGCCAAGGTTCTCGACGCCACCGGCTCCTCGCTCGAGGAGTTCATGGGGCTGGTGCGCGGTGACCAGCCTTCAAGCGAAAGCAGTTTTCCCGAGGGCGCGTTTCCGCCGCAGGCGAGCTCGATCCCGCTACTGGGGTTTGCGCAGGCTGGCTCCGGCGGTTTTTTCGATGATGGTGGCTTTCCTGCCGGCCAGGGCTGGGACGTTGTGGATTTTCCCGCCCAGCCGTCCGACAGGCCCGGTGTCTATGCGCTGGAAGTGCAGGGCGACAGCATGCTGCCGCTTTACCGGGATGGCGACATCCTGATCGTCGAACCCGGAGCCCAGATCCGCCGCGGAGACCGGGTGGTGGTCAGGTCCCGCGAAGGCGAGGTGATGGCCAAGGTGCTCAACCGGCAAACCCCGAAATCGGTCGAGCTGATCTCGCTCAACCCCGAGCACCCGAACCGCAGTTTCGATGTCAGCGAGATCGACTGGATTGCCCGCATCATCTGGGCGAGCCAATAGCAGCAAGCCCGGCAACAGGCGGGGCCGGTTTCGGCCGCCAGGTGTTTTGCGCTCCAACAGCTTGTGCGATGCTGCCACGGTCCTTATCTAACGGGAACATTCAGGAGAAAAACTGCCCATGACCGAACGTGTTACCACCCATGACGCCTTGATCTATCTGATGGTCACCATGTCTGCCGTCGACAAGGCCATGAACGACGCGGAACTGGCACGCATCGGTCGTCTTGTTACCTTCCTGCCGGTGTTTGACGGGTTTGATGCGGAGCGGCTGGTCGGCGTCACCCGTGCTGCAGCCGAATTGCTCAAGGGGCCTGAAGGCCTCGATATCGTGCTCGAGGTTGTCCGCGACGCCGTGCCGCCGAAATTTTACGATACGGCCTATGCCCTAGCAGTCGAGATCGCGTCGGCTGACTACAATATTCAGCAGGAGGAAATCCGGTTGCTGCAGATGCTGCGCGACCGGCTTGGCCTCGACAAGCTCACCTGCGCCGCCATCGAACGTGGTGCCATTGCCCGGTTCAAGAGCGCCTGATCATCAACGCCCGCGCCGACGTGTCACAGGCTTTCACCGGATCGTGTTTCGCCACCGGTTGCAGGCTGTGGCATGACAAGATCCTAGCACGACATGGAGGCGCAGAATGACGTTGTTCGGCCTGTCCGAGCCGGTAATCCGGCTTCTGGCATTTTCCACGATCTTCATCACGCTCGCGGCCATTGAGCTGCTGGCGCCACGGCTTGAGCGTGAGGAGATGCGCGGGGCGTTCAAATCCCGGCGCTGGGTGACCAATCTGGCGATGGTGGTCTTGTCTTCCGTGGCCTTGAGGATCGTGTTTCCACTGGCCGCGGTGGGCACCGCGTTATGGGCGCAATCGCAGGGCTACGGATTGTTTCCGATGCTGGGACTTCCGCTCTGGGCCGCCGGCATCGTGTCCTTCATCCTGCTGGATTTCGCGGTCTGGCTCGAGCATGTGGTCAGTCACAAATGGCCGTGGCTGTGGCGCATCCACCGCATGCACCATGCCGATACCGGATTCGACCTGACGACGGCGCTGAGGTTTCATCCGCTGGAAATCGTGTTGTCTATGTTCTGGAAGGCAGCCGTCATCATTGCGCTCGGGGTGCCGCCGGTGGCAGTTCTGGTCTTTGAAATCGTGCTCAATGGCGCAGCGATGTTCAACCACGCCAATATCAAGTTGCCCAAGCCGGTGGACGCCGTGTTGCGGCTCATCATCGTGACGCCGGACATGCACCGGATCCACCATTCCACCGATCCGCGCGAAACGGATTCGAACTACGGGTTCAACCTGGCGATCTGGGACCGGCTGTTTTCAACCTACACCGAAACGCCGCGGCGCGGTGACACCGGCATCGAGATCGGCCTGTCGGAATGGCGCGACAAGCGCACCGCCAGCCTTGGCTGGGCACTGGCCCTGCCGTTCAGGTTTGCACCAAAGGCCAGGCCCAAAGACACATCGGATCAGTAAAGGCCGTTGGGGATCAGTAAAGGCCGTTGGGAAACCAGCGCAAATAGAGTTCGGTGAAGCGGCCGTTGCGGTTGAGAGACAGGAGCGCATGGTCAAAAGCCTGCCTCAAGGCCGCATTGCGCGGACGCACCGCGATGGCCAGCCCTTCGCCAAGATGGGCTTGCGAGAAGTACGGGCCGTCAAGAAACCGGCAGCAGGCATCGGCCGACTGGCTGGAAAGCCAGAACGACAATTGCAGCCCGTCGCCGAACACGGCATCGATGTTGCCGGCCTTGAGCGCCTTGAACATCCAGTCCGGCCTGGAAAAGGTGACAGGTCTTGTCCCGGAGAACCAGTCGCGCAACATCGCCTCATGCGCTGTCCCGTCAAGGACGCCGACACGCTGCCCCGCCAGCGCGCTGGCGTCCTCGCCCTGCGGACCTGCCTCCTTGCGGACGGCGAAGCGTGCAGGCAAGGCCAGATAGGGACGCGTGAAGCGGAACTTGCTGCGGCTTTGAGCGGTGATCGCCAGGCCTGAGATCAGCGCCTCGGCCTGCCCCTTGATCAAGGCGCCTTCAAGCTCGCCCCACGGAAGCGCCTGAATCTGGCACTTGGACAGCAGGTCAAGCTCTTCGCAGATCGCCCGCGCGAGATCGACGTGGAACCCGGCAAGATGACCGGTCTGATCAAGAAAACCGAAAGGCGGAAAATCCACCGTGGTGACGAAGCGAATGCGGCTGTAGGCCATGAGATCGGGAACCGGGATGCGTTCCCGCGGGTCGGTGTAGTTCGGCACAAGCATCTCATCGGCGCTCGCGACGGGTAGAGCGGCGGCCAGAAAAACAACCAAAGCGCACATTATGCGGGATATGCCCCAAAATTTCAGGGGTGCATTCACGCGCGTTTCCACTACCATAGATTTAATATCCTGCTGTAACCGCCCTGTATGTATCAGAGTCATGGCTCCAAGCAAAAGCTCAGATCGCCCTGTTCCCGGCACAGCCGACCGGCATTTGACCGCGGGCGAGCCCGCGGATGAGGAACAAGCCGCACGTATGCCACTCCGGGGCTGCCCGGAACCGTGGCAAGAAAGCTCCGAGGCGAGGTTTTTTCTCGGATGCGGAATAGGCAAGCCCCATATCAAAGCTGCGAGCGAAGCCGCGCGGGCCAACGGGACGACCATCGAAAACGAGCTGATGGCGGAAGGCCTGATTGATCCGGAGCTCTATTACCGCTGGCTGGCTGCCGAACTCGGACTTGCCTATCTCGATGAAATCGATCCCGATGAAGTGATCCGGTTGCCGTCAATGGATGTGCTTTTGTGCAGGGACGGGCCGCTCAGGCTGTCACGCGCCGGGGAGCAGATCACCGCGATCGTTCCCGAGGCGCGGCAACTCGACGACTACCGGGCCCGTCTGCGCAAGATGCCCGGATTGCGCGGCAGCCTCGCAGTCGCCTCCCCCGGGACGATAAGGAAGGCGGTCTGGCAGGCGGGTGCGAATGACCGGGTGAGGAAAGTCACCTACGAACTCGACCAGGACCGGCGCGATGCGAGTGCGCGGCGGGTGATGACCGGCCCGCAAGGTTTTTTGCTGGGAATGGCGGTGTACCTCTCCGCCACAGGATTCATGTTGTGGCCATTCGCTGCCTTCACCGTGCTGCACGTGGTTCTGACGCTGTTCTTCTCCGGCGGCATCCTGTTGCGCCTGAGCGCACTGGCCGCGTCCGGGTTCAAGCCTGCCCAACAACGCCATGCGGCGGAACTGAGAGGCCGCAACAGGCTTCCGGTCTATACGGTTCTGATCGCCTTGCACGACGAGGCTGAGATGGTGCCGGCGATTGTCTCGCGCATATCGGCACTGCGCTGGCCCAAAAGCCTGCTCGATATCAAATATGTCTGCGAAGCCGACGACGAGGCGACCATTCTGGCCCTGAAGGCGCAAAATCTCGGGCCGGAAAGCGAGATCGTCCGCACGCCGGATTTCGGGCCGCGCACAAAACCCAAGGCGCTGCAATATGCGCTGCAGGGCGCGCGCGGCTCGCTGGTCGCAATCTATGACGCGGAAGACAAGCCGGCGCCGGGACAATTGCTTGAAGCATGGGCGGCCTTTCGTGACGGCGACAAGCGGCTTGGCTGCGTACAGGCGCCGCTTGCGATCGCGAACCTGAGAACAAGCTGGATCTCGGGCCTGTTCGCCCTCGAATACAGCGGCCTGTTCCGTGTTCTCATTCCATTTCTGGCCCGATACCGCATGCCGATCCCGCTTGGCGGAACATCAAATCATTTCCAGCGGGCAGCACTAGAGGCGGCCGGCGGATGGGATCCGCACAATGTGACCGAAGATGCGGATCTCGGCCTCAGGCTCTATGCCCACGGCTATCTCACGGGCATGCTGAAATGCGCCACGGTCGAAACCGCACCGACCACACCTGAAGTATGGACCCGGCAGCGAACGCGGTGGCTCAAGGGATGGGCACAGACATGGCTGGTGGCCATGCGCCGGCCGCTGCACACCATCCAAGCGCTGGGATTTGGCGGGTTTGCGATCTTTCAACTGCTGATCGCCGGCATGCTGGTTTCGGCCCTTGCGCACCCTTTGATGTTCATCTTCATCGGGGTGACGCTGGCCTGGCTTGCCAGCGGATCGGCCGCACCGGTGTCGACCCTGCACAGCACGCTGATGTGGATCGACCTGGCCAATATCGGCGGGAGTTATCTGACCTTCATCGCGATGGGATGGCGCGGCTTCACCGGCCATGAAAGAGCCAGGCTGAAAGCTTGCTGGATGCTGCTGACACCGGCCTACTGGCTGCTGATGTCGGTTGCCGGATGGCGGGCGCTGGGCCAGCTGGCTTCAAACGCGCATCTGTGGGAAAAAACACCGCACCCGGCAGCGCCGGAATGGGCTGCAGCAGCAGGCGGCAACGAGCTTGGCAATGGGCAGGATATGGAGCGGGTGAAGGGAATCGAACCCTCGTCTTAAGCTTGGGAAGCTTCTGCTCTACCATTGAGCTACACCCGCTGACGCCGGACGATCCTTGGCGGTGTTCAGCGGCGGTGTCAAGTCACCCAGAGGCGGTAGTTGGACAGGTGTCGGGTTGACGGGAGACCGGCGCCACCTCATATCAGGGGCGCTTGCTTCCAACCCAGATACGCTTCATGGACCTGTTGAAAACCTTCCTGTCATCACGACGCTTCGAAAGCGTCATCACCGTCCTGATTGTCATCAATGCGATCACACTGGGGCTCGAAACCGTACCGGAAGCAGTGCAGCTTTTCGGCGGAGTGCTCATGCTGTTCGACCGGGTCATTCTCGGCGTCTTCGTGCTGGAACTGACCGCGCGGCTTGTCGCCTGGCGGCTTGATTTCTTCCGCGACCCCTGGCGGATCTTCGATCTTCTTGTGGTCGGCGTGGCGCTTGTTCCGGCAACCGGCGGGCTTTCCGTGCTCCGGGCGCTGCGCATACTCAGGGTATTGCGGATCATCAGCATCGTGCCGTCGCTCAAGCGGGTTGTCGGCGGACTTGTCAGCGCGCTGCCCGGCATGGGCTCGATCATGCTGCTGCTGACGCTGGTCTTCTACGTCTTCTCGGTGATGGCGACCAAGCTCTATGGCGACAGCTTTCCCGAATGGTTCGGCTCGATCCCGGCTTCGGCCTATTCGCTGTTCCAGGTGATGACGCTTGAAAGCTGGTCGATGGGCATTGTCCGTCCGGTGATGGAGGTCTACCCGCTGGCATGGGCGTTCTTCATTCCGTTCATCGCCTGCACCACCTTTACCGTGCTCAACCTGTTCATCGGCATCATCGTCTCGGCGATGCAGGAAGAGCATGAAGCAGAAGCCACGGCCGACCGCGAAGCGATGGCATCTGACCAGAGCGCCATGCTGGAAGAACTCAAGGCAATCCGCAGGGATCTGGCGGAACTGCGCGCAGCGCAGACCGGCACAGCCCGGCCGTCGTAATCAGCGTCGCGGAAATCTCGGGCTTTCAGCTACGGAAATGCTTGGACAGTTTCAGGCCCTGCGCCTGATAATTCGAGCCCAGGCCGGAACCATAAAGGGCCGCCGGGCGCTCCAGCATCCGCTCATAGATCAGCCGGCCAACGATCTGGCCATGCTCGAGAATGAACGGCACCTCGTGGCTGCGTACCTCGAGTACGGCACGGCTCCCGGCGCCACCGGCTTCGGTGTGGCCGAAACCGGGATCGAAAAAGCCTGCGTAATGCACCCGGAATTCACCGACCAGCGGATCGAACGGCGTCATTTCGGCCGCATAGAGCGGCGGTACATGCACGGATTCCCGGCTCACCAGAATATAGAATTCATCCGGATCGAGGATCAGATCGGCGGAACCGCGATTGTACAGCGGTTCCCAGAAATCATACACGTCCTGCGCCGCGCGCTTGTCGACATCGACGACGGCGGTGTGGTGCTTGCCGCGGTAGCCGATGAGGGCATCGTCGCCCTGCCCCATCAGATCGATCGACAGCGCGATGCCGCCGCCCGACACATTGGGGGTCTCGGAGGCGACCAGCGTTTCGGTGCGGTGGAGCTCTGACAGTTCATCCTCGCCAAGCACCGCATGGCCCTGGCGGAAGCGGATCTGCGACAGCCGCGATCCGGTGCGTGCGACAATCGGGAAAGTGCGCGGACTGACTTCCAACCACAGCGGGCCGGTGTATCCCGGAGCGATCTTGTCGAATTCCTGACCGTAATCGGTCATCACCCGGGTGAAGATATCAAGCCTGCCGGTGGAGCTCTTGGGATTGGCCGAGGCCGAGATCTCCGGCGGAAGCGCCAGGTTTTCGAGCAACGGCACGATGTAGACACAGCCGGTCTCAAGCACCGCACCTGCCGAAAGGTCGATCTCGTGCATGCTCAGCCGTGCGAGCTTGTCCTCAACCCTGGCGGACGGCCCGGGAAGGAAGCTGGCACGAACCCGGTAGGCCCGGGCGCCGAGCCGGAGATCAAGGCTCGCCGGCTGGATCTGGTCAGCATCCAGCGCACGGCCGGAGCCGAGCTTCCCGCCATCAAAGAGCGCCTGAATAGCGCGGTCAGAGAGAATTCCTGCGCCCAATTTTTACCCGCTCCATTTCAACTGATGTCTTGATGGCAAGGTGTGACGATTGACGCAAGCGCGGCAAGGTATTAAAAGGCAGGTTATCCCGTGGTGATTTGGCCGACCGGCTTGCAGCCACGTTAAACAAGTCGCTAAAAGGTCGGGTTGCAAAACCGGCTGGCGACTTCGCAGCCGGTTTTTTTGTGTTTTGGACGAAGATTATGAAAAACAGCCGCCAACTCCGCCCCGCCACCCAGCTCGTGCACGGCGGAACCACCCGCTCCGGGTTCGGCGAGACTTCCGAAGCAATTTATCTGACACAGGGCTTTGTCTATGACAGCGCCGAAGCCGCGGAAGCGCGGTTCAAGGGCGAAGAGCCGGGCTTCATCTATTCCCGCTACGCCAACCCGACGAATGACATGTTCGAAAAGCGCATGTGCCTGATGGAAGGCGCGGAAGAAGCCCGCGCCACGGCATCGGGCATGGCGGCGATCGCGGCGGCTCTCCTGTGCCAGCTTCGCGCCGGTGACCACGTGGTTTCCGCCCGGGCACTGTTCGGTTCCTGCCGCTGGATCGTCGAGACGCTGCTGCCCAAATACGGCATCGAGTCGACCCTGGTCGATGGCCGCGACCTGGCCAATTTCGAAGCCGCGATCAGGCCCAACACCAAGGTGTTCTTCCTCGAAAGCCCGACCAATCCGACGCTTGAAGTGACCGATATCGCTGGCGTGGCGAAACTCGCCAACCAGATCGGCGCCAAGCTGGTGGTGGACAATGTCTTCGCCACGCCGCTGCTGCAAAAGCCGCTGGAACTGGGCGCGCACGTGGTGGCCTACTCGGCGACCAAGCACATTGACGGCCAGGGCCGCTGCCTGGGCGGGGTGATCCTGTCGGACAAGGACTGGATCGACGAGCACCTGCAGGATTTCTACCGCCACACCGGCCCGTCAATGTCGCCGTTCAATGCCTGGACCCTGCTCAAGGGCCTGGAAACACTGCCGCTCAGGGTGCGTCAGCAGATGGAGAATGCCGGCCGGATCGCCGATTTCCTCGCCGACCACCCGGCTGTTGCGCGGGTGATCTATCCCGGCCGCGCCGACCATCCGCAGGCCGATATCTGCGCACGGCAGATGAAGGGCGGGTCAACGCTTGTGGCAATCGACCTCAAGGGCGGCAAGAAGGCTGCGTTCTCGCTGCAGAACGGCCTTGAAGTGGTCAAGATTTCCAACAATCTGGGCGACACCAAGAGCCTGATCACGCATCCGGCGACGACCACCCACAAGAACCTCTCGGAAGAGACACGCGACGAGCTGGGCATCGGCCCCGGTGTTCTGCGGTTCTCGGCAGGGATCGAGGATGTCGACGACCTGATCGAGGACTTCGACCGCGCGCTCTCAGGCCTCTGAGGGCTGGTTGGGGAACTCGGCCCGCGCCTGCATGATCCGCGAAAGCGCGGTGTAGAGGCAGATTGCGGCGAATACCCAGGCAACCGGCGCAAACCAGGCCGGCCAAAGGCAGAAGATGCCAAACACAATGTAGGTCTCGCTGGCTTCGGCGAGACCGGTGGTGAAGTAGATCGACTTGACGCCACGCGATGTCGTGCTGAGCCCGCGCTTTTCGGCAACGATGGCATAGGCAAGGAAGCTCGCGCCATTGACGTAGAACGAGAAGATCAGCGCGGCGCCCGCAAGCGCATTTGCTACGGGGTCATGGATGACAAAGGCCAGAGGCACGGCGCCGTAGAACACGAAGTCCAGGGTGATATCGAGATAGCCGCCAAAATCGGTCCTTTGCGACGCCCGCGCCACCGAACCGTCCAGCCCGTCACAGATCCTGCTGACGATGACAAGCACCAGCGCAATGAGCATGAAATCCAGCGCGATCAGTCCCGCGGCGGCAAGGCCCACGAGGCAGGCGAAGATCGTCACATGGTCGGCTTTCACGCCGCGCGCGGCAAGCCAGGTTCCGGCCTGATCGAGACCCGGCTGGATCATCTTGCGTGCGGTTCCGTCCATCATGGTGCAGCCTCCCTGTGTGGCCCAAGTGATAGCGTGGCAGGTCCACCCCGTCACCGGCAGATTTCATCACAATCAAGTCAACACAAACCGCCATTTCCGGCCCTTTGGCAGCGCCGGAACGCTTGACGCAAGGGCCTCACTGTAGAATGAGTGTCGCAAGGAGTGACAGATGTACCGTGCGCTAACACGCGATATCGAAGTGACGGTGGAGCCCTATTATCTCGAGGACCAATCGGACCCCGAGGACGGACGCTATGTCTGGGGTTACCGGATCGTCATCGTCAATCATTCCGACCAGATCGTTCAGCTGCAAAGCCGTCACTGGAAGATCACCGACGAGAACGGCCTGGTCGACGAAGTCCGAGGCCCGGGCGTGGTCGGCGAGCAGCCCGTGCTCGGCCCCGGAGACACCTACGAATATTCCTCCGGCTGTCCGCTGGACACGCCATCGGGCGTCATGGTCGGCACCTACCAGATGCAATCGGCCGCCGGCGAGCTGTTCGATGTCGAGATCCCGGCCTTCTCGCTGGACCTGCCGGGCATGGCAAGAACGCTGAATTGAACGCCTTTTCCGAATTCCGCCCGGTCATGCTGGTGACAGGCCTGCTGGTGGCAACGCTCGGGTTTGCCATGCTGCTGCCTGCGCTGGTCGATCTGGCGGCGGACAATGACGACTGGATGATCTTTGCCAGCGCCGGCACCATGACGATGCTGGTCGGACTAGGCCTGTTTGCGGCCAACCGCGGCATCCCGAAAGGATTGTCGACCAGGCAGGCAATGCTGATGACGGTGGTGTCGTGGGTTACGCTGGTGGCTTTCGGCGCCCTGCCGTTTCACTGGTCGGGGATCGTGCCGAGCTATACCGATGCGTTTTTTGAATCGATGTCAGGGCTGACCACCACCGGCGGCACGGTGATCACCGGTCTCGATCGTGCGCCGCCGGGACTGCTGTTCTGGCGCGGCCTGCTGCAATGGCTTGGCGGGCTGGGGATCATCGTGATGGCGATTGCAGTGCTGCCGATGCTGCAGATCGGCGGCATGCAGCTGTTCAAGGCGGAAGCTTTCGATACGGCGGAAAAAATCCTGCCGCGCGCCACGCAGATCTCGACCTCGATCACCTTGGTGTTCATCGCCATGACCGGAATCTGCGCCGTGGCCTACATGGCCGTCGGCATGGCGGCGGACGATGCGGTCATTCACGCCATGACGACGGTTGCCACCGGCGGCTTTTCCACCAAGGACAACTCCATCGGGTACTTCAACAATCCCGGTGTCGAGTGGATCGCGATCGTGTTCATGGTTCTCGGCTCCATCCCCTTCATCCTCTATGTGCAGATGCTGCAGGGACGCTTCCGGCCGATCCTGAAGGATGAACAGGTCAAGGCATTCATGAGCTTTCTCGGCGTCGCGGTTCTTGCCGGCTGGATGATGGCGCATTTCAGCGAAAACCATATCGGGCTCGAAGGTCTGCGGCACTCGGCTTTCAACGTGGTGTCGATCGTCACCGGAACAGGCTATGCCTCCACCGACTACGGGTTGTGGGGCCCGCACGCGGTGGCGTTTTTCTTCATCATCATGTTTGTCGGCGGCTGCGCCGGCTCGACATCCTGCGGCATCAAGATCTTCCGGTTTCAGGTGCTGATCGAGGCTGTCAGGCAACACATCTCGCAGGTGATGTATCCGAACGGCGTGTTTCGCGCGCGCTTCAACGGAAAGCCGATCCAGGACCGCGTCATCGCCTCGGTGATGAGCTTCTTCTTCCTGTTCATGGCTTCCTTCGTGGTGCTGGCGATCCTGCTCCGGCTGACCGGACTTGATACCATCACGGCCCTGTCGGGTGCAGGCACGGCGCTGTCGAATGTCGGGCCGGGCCTGGGGGACATCATCGGCCCGTCGGGCAATTTCCAGTCGCTCAGCGACGTTCAAAAATGGCTGCTTGCAGCCGGGATGCTGCTGGGACGGCTCGAGTTGTTCACCGTGCTGGTGCTGTTCCTGCCGCGCTTCTGGCGCTCGTAAGCCCGTTCACGCACGCTGCGCGTC
The DNA here is from genome assembly GCF_038900095.1 of Hoeflea sp. AS16. Taxonomy (NCBI): domain Bacteria; kingdom Pseudomonadati; phylum Pseudomonadota; class Alphaproteobacteria; order Hyphomicrobiales; family Rhizobiaceae; genus Hoeflea; species Hoeflea sp. AS16. Next base: position 153,368 of record NZ_JBBMQQ010000006.1, read on the forward strand.
AGGCCGCCTGCCGTAGATGTAGGAAAAGGCCCGGGCGATATCATCGCCGATGCCGACCAGTGCTGGCACCAGGAACAGGACCAGCAGCGTGGTCATCGCCAGGCCAAAGACAATGGTGATCGCCATCGGCAGCAGGAACTGGGCCTGCAGGCTGGTTTCATAGAGCAGCGGCAAAAGCCCGCCGATGGTGGTGAGCGAAGTAAGCAGCACGGCGCGCAGGCGGTCGCGGCTGGCCCCGACCGCGGCCTCGGCAAGGCTGTCACCTTCGGCGCGGCGTTCTTCCAGCCGTGCGACCAGAATGATGGAATCATTGACGAGAATGCCGGCCAACCCTAGCAGGCCGATGAAGGAGAGGATCGTCAGCTGGTAGCCCAGAACCCAGTGGCCGAAGATGGCTCCGACAACGCCGAACGGGATGATCAGAAGCACGGCGATCGGCCGCCAGTAGCTGGCGAAGACCCAGGCAAGAATGATGTAGATGACGCTGAGCGCCACGGCGACACCGAGTTGCAAATCGGCAAACGCGTTTTCCTGCTCCTCGGAGCGTCCGCCGAAGGAAAAGGTCACGCCATGCCGGGCCGCGATCAGATCGAGATCGCCGCTCGCTGTGAGCTGATCGACCACGGCACCGGTGGTTGTCACTGCCGTGTCGATGTCGCCCGTTACCGAGATCGTGCTCTTGCCGTCGCGGCGCTGGATGGCGGAGAAACCCTGACGCTCGGTCATGTCGACCACTTCGGACAGCGGCACAAAGGTGCCGCCGGGGCTCCTGAGTTCAAAATCGCGCAAGGCCTGCGAGCCGGGTGAGGCCGGCTTCTGCACCAGGCGGACGGTGACCTCGTCATCGCCACGGGGGAAGCGGAAGGGAATGGTTCCATCGAAGGCATTGCGGATCTGGCGGCCAACATCCTCGATGGAAAAGCCCAGCGCCGCACCATGCGGCGTCAGTTGCATGACCAGTTCGGGTTTGCCCCAGGGCAGGTTGTCATCAAGGCCGGTGATGCCGCTCACGCCTGCCAGCAGCGCCACCACGTCGGCGGCAGCCGTCTTCAGTGCCGAAACGCGCTCGCCCTGCAGCCGCACCTCGATATCCCTGCCGGGAGGCCCACCACGCGACTGGGCGACGGTGAAGCGGGTGACGCCGGCGATATCGGGAGCGGCCTTGCGCCAGGCGTTGACAATATCGGGAGTGCGGACGTCGCGTTCCTCGGATGTGGTCAGTTGCACCCGGATGCGGGCGGTGGCGCTGCCGCTGCGGCTGGATGCGCCGAAGGTGGTGAAAACCGCCTTGATGGATGACGGCCCGCTGCCCGCCAAAGCCCTGTCCGCCTGACGCAGGGCTTCCTCGTGGGCGGCAATGGCCTTCAGTGCCGTCTGTTCGGGGAGACCGGCGTTGAAAATGATGGTGCCGGAGATGTTCTCTGCTTCCGGCGAGGGGAAGAACACGAATTCGACACGCCCGGAGCGGGCCAGGCCTATGGCCAGCACCATGACCATGGCAATGGCGATCGACAGCGTGACATAACGCCAGTTCCAGGCCAGTTGCACCAGGCGTGAGAACGGGCCATCCCGGAACAGGTCAAACCCATGATCGAACGTGCGGCGGAACCGGCTTTCCCCGACCTCCTCGGCACGCTCGCCGGTACGGGCCTTACGCCGGCGCAAGACCTGCAAGGCCCATTCCATCAACGTTGCCACCGCCAGCGACAGCGTGACCACGATGGCCATTCTGCCCATTTGCGGCAGGGCCGCAAACTCGCGGGCGGCGCTACGCAGGCCACTCTCGTTTGCGCCCAGCGCCAGATCGACGGCCAGTCGTCCCGACAGGCCGGTCAGGAACACCATGACAATGAGGGCCACCAGGAACTGACGCCACCAGGACCAGCCGGGGGCCTTGCGTCCGGAGAGCGAATTGGCCAGATGCCCGGGAAGGATCAGGAAGCATTCGAGCAGGCTTGCCACCAGCACCGCGATCACCACCATCGGCAGGACCGCCATCATCTGGCCGATTGTATCGCCGATCAGCAGGATCGGCGCAAAAGCGGCCAAGGTCGTCGACATGGCGGCCATCACCGGGGTGAACATCATGCCGACGCCATTTTCCGCCGCCGTTTGCGGATCGTCCCCCATCTCAAGACGCGTGGCGGTGTGCTCTCCCACCACGATGGCATCGTCGACGATGATGCCGAGCATCATGATCAGGGAGAACAGCGACATCATGTTGATGGTCTGGCCGGAGGCGTACATGAAGCCAACCGTGGCGAGCATCGCCACCGGGATACCGGCCGCCACCCAGAAAGCGATCCGGGCGTTGAGGAACAGAAACAGGATGGCCACGACCACCAGCAGTCCGCCAAGACCGTTCTTGACCAAAAGCCAGATCCGCGCCGAGAGCGCATCGGACGCGACTTCATAGGTGGCGATCTCGACACCGGGCGGCAATCTGGGCCTGACCTCATCGATATAGGCCGAGAGAATGGCGGCAGTCTTCAGCGTGTCGGCGGTCGGGGCCCGGCGGACGTCGAGTTCGATGGCGGGCGATCCGCTGGCAAGCCCGCGGGTGTCATCGGCGTCGAACCCATCGGTGATGCTGGCGATATCGCCAAGCAGCACCTTCTCGCCGCCGGTGAAGGATTTGACTTCGACCCTGGCCAGTTCCCGCGCGCCCTGTGCGTCGGCCAGCGTGCGCAGCTGCCGGTCGACCGCACCTTCCACCGTACCGGACGGAAGATCCCGGCTGTTGGCGGCGATCGCCGATGAAACATCGGAAATCTTCATGCCCAGACGGCGGAGTTCAATCTCGGGGATCTCGACACGGATCTCCGCGCTGCGCAGACCGGTGAAGTCGATCTTGTCGATGCCGCGGTCGATGAGATCGTCTCGCATGCGTTTGGCCCAGGCACGCTTGACCACCTCGTCGGCGCTGCCAAAGACGGCAAGCTTGGCGACAGTATCGAAGAACTGCGATCTGGCGATTGTCGGCTCTTCGGCGTCCTCTGGCAGATTGCCCACTGCCTTGACCGCGGTTTCGACGTCGGTCATGGCCTGGCTCATGTCGGTGCCGTCGGCGAATTCCAGCCGCACGGTGGCCGAGCCTTCCGCCGCCGTCGATGTCATCCGGTCGACGCCCGAGATGTAGCGGACCTCCGGCTCGACCAGCGCCAGCACGTTGGTTTCGACGTCCTCGGCGCTGGCACCTGACCAGGCAATGCCGATGGTGATGGTCGGGCGGTCAATGGTGGGGAAGAACTGCGTGTTGATCCGGGCAATGGAAAAGGCGCCGAACAGGATCATCAGCACCATCAGCAGATTGGCGGCGTTGGGGTGGCGGATGAACGTGCTGACCAGACCGCGGCCGGCAAAGAGCCCCCGTCCCGGCGCGTTGCTGCCGGTCATTCCCCGGTATCCGGTTGCGCGGATGAGCCCGCCGGCGCTTCGGGCGTTTCTCCGGATGGTTCGCGAACACTAATGCCTTCGGATGCCTCTGTCAGCCGTGTGGCAAGCACGACATCGCCATCGTTGAGGTCACCATCGACAATCGCATCCTCGCCATCCCAGGCGATCAGGCGCACGTCCCGCCGTTCAAGCTTGCCATCGACCACGAGGAAAACGTGATCGGAATTGCGCACCGCTGTTTCCGGCAGGCGAAATGTCTCAGGCCAGATCCGGTCCGGCACGATGAGCGAAACGAAGGCGCCCGGGCGCAAGTGCACCGGATTGTCAGCCTCGCCAATGCGGGCAAACACCTCGACCCCGCCGCGCTCTGCAGTCACGCGCGCGCCGATCCGGTCGATGGTTGCAGGCCAGGTGTACCGGGTTCCGCCAACCCTCCAGCTCAGTTCGACCTGGCGGCCCACAAGCGGATCGGCATCCGTCGCCATACGGCCATACTGGGCGTTGGTCAGGGTGAATTTCACATCGAGCGCATTGTCGTCATAGATTGACGCGACCACCTCGTTGGCATTGACCGAGCGGCCGGTCTCGACGGTCTCGTCTGAAATGATGCCGTCAAAGGGTGCAATCAGCGCGGTGTCTTCCAGCCTGCGCCGGGCTTCGCGGACTTTCCATTCCAGCCGTTCGGCGTTGGCCTCCTGCTGGATGCGCTGCGCTTCCGCGATGAGGATGTTGTTGCGTCTGAGGCTCGAGGCCTGCTCGCGCTGGGACAGGATCAGACGCCGCGCATCGACCTCCTTGTCGGTCAGCGCGCCGGAACCTGCAAGCGACAATGCCCGTTCCAGGTCGGCGCGGGCAAGCTCGAGCTGGGCATCGGCGGCTTCAAGTTGTTCGCGTTCGGAAGCGAGCCGCGCATCGATCTCGGCAATTGCGGCGCGGGTGGAGGCGAGATTGGCGCGGGCCTCCACCAGGGCGCCTTCATAGGCAAAGGGATCGATACGCATCAGCACCGCGCCCTGGGCGACACGGCGGCCGGCGACCAGATCAGGATGGATTTCGACGACATCACCACTGACCGCGGTGCGCAGATCGACATTGCGGCCGGTATCAACCTGCCCGTAAAGCCTGATGTCGGGCCGGTTGCCGGCGCGGTGCGCGATTGTTGTCTCGACGGTGTAGACCAGCGGGGTGAACGGCCTGGGCGAGCGTTCCTTCCTGGAGGCTGCAAGCCGGTCCATCGCCACCCATGCACCGGCAAGCACGAGCGCCATCAACGCAATCTGCACCACCGGCCGGACGAATGCCCGGCGCGCTGGTGCAGGTTTTGCACGCGGTGTGTCCATCGGCAGGTCCAGACGATTGTCCGCCTTGTCGAGCATTGCGTCACTCCGTTAGAGATAAACAGGTAACGCAAAGACGGCACATGGCAAATTAAAGTTTCGTCATGTTGCCGCCTGGCGGGTCTCAGCGCTCGATTTCGGCCGGGTCAAAGCGATAGGCGGTCGAGCAGAACTCGCACTGCACGGTGATCACGCCCTCTTCGACGCTGTCCTTGAGTTCCTCGTCCGAAAAGCCGGCCAGAACCTCGCCCAGCCGTTCGCGCGAGCAGCTGCACTTGTCGAAAACCGGAACGGGCGGATAGGTTTTCGCGCCGCGCTCGTGAAACAGCCTGTAGAGAAGGCGTTCGGCGCCGACTTCAGGGTCGGTCAGTTCGCCCGGATCAACCGTGGTGACCAGCGCCTTGGCTTCCGCCCAGCTGTCATCCTCGTCATGCGTGGTGTCTTCCACACCTTCCGGCACATCGCCGCCGGGGAGATCGGGGCTGCGCATCCGGTCCGGCGCCTGGGGCAGGAACTGGACCACAATTCCGCCAGCGCGCCAGCTGTGACGCGGCTTGCCTTCGTCATCGCGGTCGATGAGCTCGGCCACGGCCAGCCGGACGATGGTCGGAATTTGTTCGGACTGGCGGAAATAGGTTTCCGCCATGGCTTCCAGTGTCTCGCCCTTCATCTCGACGATGCCCTGGTATCGCTGCATGTACTCACCCTGGTCAATGGTGAAGGCCAGCACGCCATTGCCAAGCAGTTCGGCAGGGCTGATCGTTCCCGCTGCCTGCGCGGCAGCAAGACGGTCTTCGTCAAAGCGGGCATAGGCGCGCAGGTTTCCCGGTGTGGAGAAATCCGCGACCAGCAGATCCACCGGCCCGTCACCCTTGGTCTGGACGATCAGCTTGCCCTGGAACTTGAGCGAGGTGCCCAGCAGCACGGTCAGCGCGATGGCTTCGGCGAGCAGCCGCGCCACCGGTTCCGGATAGGCATGCCGGGCCAGGATTGCATCGATCATCGGACCGAGCTGTACGGCCCGGCCACGCACGTCGAGGCCATCCACCTCGAACGGCAGAACGCGGTCATCTCCGGCGAAAACGGGTTCGCCGTTGGTCTGGATATCGGTTTCCATCATCAATTCCGATTGTTCATGGTGCCGGACCCAGGCTTCAATCGATCAGCCGGTCCGGTTTCACATTTCAAACGGCGCATATAGGTACTGACTCCGGCGAGCGCCAGTGGCGCTACAAAACGCCCATGCACCAGCGCATCACTGCCTTTTGCGCATGCAAACGGTTCTCCGCCTCGTCAAACACCACGGATTGCGGCCCGTCCATCACACCGTCGGTGACTTCCTCGCCGCGGTGGGCGGGAAGGCAGTGCATGAAGAGAGCGTCCGGGTTGGCCTTCTGCATCAACGATTCATTGACCTGGTACGGCACGAATATGTTGTGGCCGCGGGCCTTGTGTTCCTGGTTCATCGAAACCCAGGTGTCGGTGATGACGCAGTCGGCACCCTTTACCGCCCGGGCCGGATCGGCACTGATGTCGATTTCCGCGCCCAGCTTGCGGGCCCACTCGACAAACCGCGCATCCGGCTCAGAACCTTCGGGTGTTGCAATCTGCATGCGATAGCCGAACTGTGCCGCACCCTCGATGAGCGAATGCAGCACATTGTTGCCGTCACCCGTCCAGGCCAGTGTCTTGCCCTTGATCGGGCCACGATGTTCCTCGAAGGTCAGGACATCGGCCATGATCTGGCAAGGATGGGTGTCATCGGTCAGCGCGTTGATGACCGGCACTGTGGCGTGCTCGGCCAGTTCCAGCATGCGGGAGTGATCAAGTGTCCGGATCATGATCATGTCGACATAGCGCGAGAGAACCTTCGCGGTATCGGCGATGGTTTCGGCCCGGCCAAGCTGCATCTCCGTTCCCGACAGGAAAAGGGTTTCGCCGCCCAGCTGGCGCATGCCGACATCGAAGGACACGCGGGTGCGGGTCGAGGGTTTCTCGAAGATCATTGCCAGCATCTTGCCTGCAAGCGGCCTGTCGGCTTCGGTCGCAGTCTTGGCAGCTCGCGCGCCGTCAACAATGGCGCGCAAGTCGGCTGCGCTGAGGGCTGACAGGTCCGTGAAGTGGCGTTTGCTGGCGGATTTGGTCTGTGTCATGGAATCCAGTCCGTTTAGTTGGCTGCACCGTTGCGGGTCAGCATGTCGAGCGCGGCCTCTATTCTTGCGAGGGCCTCACGGGCTTCTTCGGCAGTCACGATCAGCGGCGGAAGCAAGCGAACCACATTGTCGCCGGCCGGTACACCGAGAATGTTTTCATTGCGCATGGCCACTACCAGATCGGCATTGGATTTTGCGCATTTGATGCCAAGCATCAGGCCGGAGCCGCGTACATCCGAGATCAGGTCGGGATAGCGGTCCTTGAGCGAGGCCAATCCCTGCCTCAGCACCAGGGCGACATCGTTGACGTGGGGCAGGAAGCCGGGCTCCAGAATGACATCCAGAACCGCGTTTCCGACCGCCATTGCAAGCGGATTGCCGCCATAGGTGGTGCCGTGGGTGCCAAGGGTCATGCCATCTGCAGCAGAGGCCGTTGCAAGGCAGGCGCCAAAGGGAAAGCCGCCGCCAATGCCCTTGGCAACCGCCATGATGTCCGGCTCGATACCGGCCCACTCATGCGCGAACAGCTTGCCGGTCCGGCCCACGCCCGACTGGACCTCGTCAAGGATCATCAGGATGCCCTGCTCGTCGCACAGGTCGCGCAAAGCCCGCAGGCTTTCATTGGACAGCGGACGAATGCCGCCCTCGCCCTGCACCGGCTCGATGAGTATGGCTGCCGTCTCGTCGGTGATCGCCGCCTTCAGGGCGTCGAGATCATCGAACGGCACCTGATCGAAGCCCTCGACCTTGGGACCGAAGCCTTCGAGATATTTCGCCTGACCGCCGGCGGCGATCGTCGCCAGGGTACGGCCGTGGAAAGCACCTTCAAAGGTGACGATGCGATAGCGCTCGGGCTGGCCGTTGACAAAGAAATGACGGCGCGCCGTCTTGATGGCGCATTCCAGCGCCTCGGCACCGGAATTGGTGAAAAACACCTTGTCGGCAAAAGTCACCTCGGTCAGGCGTTCGGCCAGACGGGACTGGTCGGGAATTTCGTGCACGTTGGAGAGATGCCACAGGCGATCGGCCTGGGCCTTGAGCGCCTCGACCAGATGCGGATGGGTGTGGCCGAGAGAATTGACCGCGATGCCGGCAGCAAAATCCAGATAGCGCTCGCCCTCGGGAGTTTCCAGCCACACGCCATGCCCGCGTTCGAACACGATTGGAACGCGGTTATATGTATCATAAAGCGGCTTGGCGTCGGCCATGGCGCTTCTCTCCCCTTTAGAGAACGGACAAAACAGCACGACCCATGCATTGCGAACGCCGCAGCGGTCACGAGGCAGGGCATGCCGGAAAACCAAAATGCCGCCCTTTCCGGGGCGGCGAGGGCACTATTTACATTTAGACGATGCCTGTCAATGAGACAGGATGCGCACGCGGTCCGAGCCGATTTGCATCGGCTCCGGGCGAGCATTTTCGATCTGGCCGGCGTTCCGTCACGGCTAAAGGGTAAGATTTTGTATCCGCCGCCTAAGTTGGGGAAAACCGCCAAAAGGGATCGGCATGATTCGGCTGACTCTTGTCACGGAGTCTGCCGACCACTAAGTTAAGACCATGAAATAGAGGTTCGCGGCGGACACTATTCACCTCATTGTAACCGAGCGTTCAAGTTCCGGTCATCCGGGACGACGGTGAGGGATTCTGCCATCCCGGGATACGGGATACAGGGAGAGCATTGCATGAACTGGACTGATGAACGGGTCGAAAGACTCAAGAAACTCTGGGCGGACGGGCTCAGCGCTAGCCAGATCGCAGCGCAATTGGGCGGCGTCAGCCGCAATGCTGTGATCGGCAAGGTGCACCGGCTCAATCTGCCCGGACGCGCCAAGAGCGGTGGACAGGCGTCGGTGCGCACAAAGCGCGCCACCGCAGCACCGCGTGCGCCGAACTACGCAGGCCGCACCGCAGCACAGGCAACCCGCACCATGAGCCGCTCAAGCGGCGGGGCGCAGTTGAAGGAAGACCTGGACGTTGTTGCCGCCGAAGAGATCGATACACGTCCGATGGAAGACGTGGTGGTGCCGATTTCGCGCAGGCTTACGCTTGTGGAGCTTTCGGAGCGGACCTGCAAATGGCCGGTCGGCGATCCGCTGCAGGACGACTTCCACTTCTGCGGCAATGATTCAGGCGATGCATCGCCCTATTGCGGCTATCACGCCAAGATGGCTTTCCAGCCGTCAAGCGAGCGCAAGCGGGCACGCTGAGCGATATCAATTCCGAAACTGAAAGAGCCCGGGTTCATCGCCCGGGCTCTTTCTTTTTCTGCTGTCCTGACCCTGAAGTCTGATTGTGGCCCGTGTCAGCTTTCGATCGAGTAGCCGGCGCCGCGCACGGTGCGGATGGTATCGCGCATGCCTGACAGATTGACTGCCTTGCGCAACCTGCCGACATGCACATCGACCGTGCGCTCGTCGACATAGACGTCATGCCCCCAGACACCATCGAGCAGCTGCGCGCGGGAATAGACCCGGCCGGGCGAGCTCATCAGATATTCAAGCAGCCTGAATTCGGTCGGTCCCAGCTTGATGTCGCGGCCGCGCCGTTTGACCCGGTGGGTTTCGCGGTCAAGTTCGATATCGCCGACCTTGAGCTGGCTGGAGATGACCTCGGGCCGGGCGCGGCGCAGCATGGCCCTGACGCGGGCGAGCAGTTCTGGCGTTGAAAACGGCTTGACGACGTAATCATCAGCGCCTGTCGCCAGCCCCCGCACCCGTTCGCTCTCCTCGCCGCGGGCGGTCAGCATGATGATCGGCAGACGCTCGGTCTCGGGCCGGGCCCGCAGGCGGCGGCACAGTTCGATGCCGGAAATTCCCGGCAGCATCCAGTCCAGGATCAGCAGATCCGGAACACGCTCCTGCAGCCTGATCTCGGCCTCGTCACCGCGCAGCACGGTGTCGACCTCGTAGCCTTCAGCTTCCAGATTGTAGCGAAGCAGCACAGACAGCGCCTCTTCGTCTTCAACCACAGTGATATGCGGGCTCATCGCCATGTTTCATGCACTCCGTAACGCTGTCAGGCCGAACCCGGTGCGGGTGCGATCATGGTGGCGGTGTCATCATCCTTGGGGCGCTCGTTGGCAAATTGCTCGCCGGTGGCGACGTAATAGACCGTTTCGGCGATGTTGGTGGCGTGATCGCCGATCCGCTCGATGTTCTTTGCGCAGAAGAGCAGGTGCGTGCAGGCGGTGATGTTGCGCGGATCTTCCATCATGTAGGTCAGAAGCTCGCGAAACAGCGAGGTGTAGATCGCGTCGATCTCCTCGTCGCGCTCACGGATCGAATTGGCGAGATCCGGCGAGCGCGTGGCGAACGCGTCCAGCACTTCCTTGAGCTGTGTCAGGGCCAGTTCGGCCAGGTGCTCGAGACCGCGAACCAGCTTGCGCGGCTGGGCCATGGTGTGAACCGCAATCACCCGCTTGGCGATGTTCTTACCAAGATCGCCGACGCGCTCGAGATCGGAGGCAATGCGGATGGAACCGATGATCTCGCGCAGATCCGAGGCCATCGGCTGACGCTTGGCGATCACCAGAACGGCCTTGTCGTAGATCTCGCGCTCGCCATTGTCGAGCAACAGGTCTTCGGAGATGACGCGCTGGGCGGACGCCGTGTCGGCATTGACCAGGGCGGCGACGGCATCGGCAACCATACGTTCGGCGATGCCGCCCATTTCAGACAGGCGGCGGGTCAGGAAGCGGAGCTCGTCATCATAGGAGGTGACTGTGTGGGCTTCGGGCATGGTTTGATCCTTCAATCCTGTATTCACGATGCGAAAGGCAACCGGATTAGCCGAAGCGGCCGGTGATGTAGTCCTGAGTCAGCTTGTTGTCCGGATTGGTGAACATCTTGTCGGTGTCCCCCTCCTCGACAAGCTTGCCCAGATGGAACATCGCCGTGCGTTGCGAGACGCGGGCTGCCTGCTGCATCGAGTGGGTCACGATGACGATGGTGTAATTGACGCGAAGCTCGTCGATCAGCTCCTCGACCTTGGCTGTGGCGATGGGATCGAGCGCCGAGCACGGCTCGTCCATCAGGATGACTTCGGGGCTGACGGCGATGGCGCGCGCTATGCAGAGCCGCTGCTGCTGTCCACCCGACAGGCCTGTGCCGGGTTCATGCAGACGGTCCTTGACCTCGTTGAACAGGCCGGCCTTGATCAGGCTGCGCTCGACAACTTCGTCCATCTCGGCGCGGGTGGAAACCTGGCCATGAATGCGCGGCCCGTAGACGACATTCTCGTAGATCGATTTGGGAAACGGGTTGGGTTTCTGAAAGACCATGCCGACGCGGGCGCGCAGTTCCACGACATCGATCATCGGGTCATAGATGTTTTCGCCTTCGAGCGTGATTTCCCCGGTGACCCGGCAGATTTCGATCGTGTCGTTCATCCGGTTCAGACAGCGCAGAAACGTCGACTTGCCACAGCCGGACGGGCCGATCAGGGCCGTCACGCTGTTCTTTCGGACTTCGAGATTGACACCAAAGAGCGCCTGTTTTTCGCCGTAGAAGACGCTGACATCGGTGCCGCGCATCTTGATCGCGGATTCTGCGATCGCGGCATCGACCGCTTTTTCGGTAACCGCTTCAGACATGATGTTCATCTCCGTCTTCCCTTCAACAATTTCAGTATACTCAGGGCTTGGTTGTTTCAAAGGCAACTGCCGCATCCTACCAGCGGCGCTCGAAGCGGCGGCGCAGCAGGACGGCAATCACGTTCATGATGACCAGGAAAATCAGCAGCACGATAATCGCGCCCGACGCCCGCTCGAAGAAGGCCGGATCGCCACGCTGGGTCCAGTTGTAAACCTGAACCGGCAGGGCAGAGGCAGGATCAAAGAAGCCTTCGGGCGGCGCGCCGGGATATTCACGGACGAATGCCACCATACCGATCAACAGCAGTGGCGCCGTTTCCCCCAGCGCCTGGGCGAGACCGATGATCGTGCCGGTGAGGATGCCCGGGGCAGCCAGCGGCAGGATGTGATGGAAGATCGCCTGCATCTTCGATGCGCCGATGCCCAGCGCAGCATCGTTGATCGACGGCGGAACCGCCTTCAATGCCGCGCGTGTTGCGATGATGATGGTCGGCAGCGTCATCAATGTCAGCACAAGTCCGCCGACAATCGGGGCCGATTGCGGCAAGCCGATGAAATTGATGAAGATCGCCAAACCGAGAATACCGAAGACGATGGAAGGCACGGCAGCCAGGTTGGCGATATTGACCTCGATCAGATCGGTCCAGCGGTTTTGCGGCGCGAACTCTTCGAGGTAGATCGAAGCCGCCACACCGATCGGCAGCGCCAGCACCAGCACGATCAGCATCATGTAGGCCGAGCCGATGATGGCGACGCCGAGACCGGCCGCTTCAGGCCGTGTGTCGGACGCGTCGGGAGCGGTGAAGAACGACCAGTTGAAGCGGGATTCCAGAATGCCCGCCTGCTTGAGCTTGTCGGCCAGCACCAGCTGTTCGGGCGAGATGTTGCGGTCGAGCGCGGCGGATTCCATGCTCACGCGGCCCTTGTAATAGCCGTCGATGCGACCAGACGCGAGCAGGTCGAACGAGACAGTCGTGCCGATGGCATCCGGGTTTGCCAGCACGAAACGGCGCAGCTGGGCCGGCGCTTCCTTGGAAATCAGCTCAACCGCCTTTTTGGCATTGAGCCCTTCGACAGCGATGCCCTGCTCCTGCATCGTCTTTTGCAGCGCGGCCTGGATCAGCGGCTGGATGGTGAACGTGGTGATCTTCTCGATATCGGCCGGGTTGCGATTGCCCTTCTTGTCGAGCTTTGCGGCATCGAGATGCACGTCCATCGTCACGTAGGTCTGGCGGAAGGATGACAATCCGTTCGACAGGATGGAGGTCATCAGGCCGATGAGCGCGAGAATGGAGAAGATGACCGCCGCGAGGCCCATCATCCTGAAGTGGCGCTCGGACGCCTGGCGCTTGCGGGTGCGCTCCCCGACGTTGAAAAGCGACTTGCCTTGCAAGCGGCCTGATCCTGTCATTGTACCGGTGGAGACTTCGGTCATTCGTACTGTTCCCGATATTTGCGCACGATGTAGAGCGCCAGAATGTTCAGGCAGAGGGTGAAAACAAACAGCGTCAGGCCAAGCGCGAAAGCCACCAGGGTTTCGGGACTGGCGAATTCGGTGTCGCCGGTCAGCTGGCTGACGATCTTGACGGTGATCGTGGTCATGGCCTCGAAGGGATTGAGATCGAGGCGCGCGGCCGCTCCGGCACCCATCACCACAATCATCGTTTCGCCAATGGCCCGGCTGGCGGCGAGAAGGAATGCGCCGACAATACCCGGCAGGGCCGCAGGCAGGATCACCTGCTTGATGGTTTCCGACTTCGTTGCGCCCAGGCCGTAGGAGCCGTCGCGCATTGCCTGCGGCACGGCGTTGATGATGTCATCGGACAGCGAGGAAATGAACGGGATCAGCATGATGCCCATGACCAGACCAGCCGTCATCACCGAGGAAGAGGAGCTGCCCAGACCTAGCGGCTGGGCTATCCAGTCGCGCAGGAACGGGCCCACCGTGATCAGCGCGAAGAGACCGTAGACGATGGTGGGAATCCCGGCGAGCACCTCGATGGCAGGCTTGGCAAAACTGCGCAGCGTGCTGCCGGCGTATTCGGCAAGGTAGATCGCGATCATCAACCCAAGCGGCACAGCGAGCACCAGCGCCACGAAGGAAACGTAGAGCGTGCCCCAGAGCAGCGGCAGGAAGCCGAGATCGGAGCCACCCCGGAACTGCGGGTTCCAGGTGGTGGACAGGAAGAAATCCGCGGCCGGGTACATCTTGAAGAACGAGATCGATTCAAACAGCAACGATCCGACGATGCCGACCGTGGTCAGGATCGCGACCAGGGACGATCCCATCAGGAGCGCGGCGACGAATGTCTCGCTGATGTTGCGGGCGCGCAGTCTCGGCTGGATGCGCGCCAAGGCCCAGGCGCCAAAGGCAAGGGCGACCAGCAGGACGGCCAAATTGCGGAAGAATGAAGCCGTGAGTTCGATGCTGCGATATTGCTTGGCAGCCTCAAAGACCACCGGGCTCACATCGGAACCGAGCGCGACACCGACCTGTGCCAGCCGCGCGCGGACATCCGTCACATCGGCGCGCATGTCGACGAGATCATTCTCGGATATCTCGCCCAGATCGACGATCTGGCTCAATCCGCCGGCGATCCGGCGCACATCGAACATGACGAGGCTTTTTGCGCCGCCTTCGGGAACAGCGCTCTCAGGGATCTTGCCGCTGATGGAGCTCTCGATCAGAACCGGTTGCAGGAACAGCCATGCACCCAGAAGGAACAGTGCGGGGACCGCAACAAACAGGGCCACCGACTGGCCGTGATAGGAAGGCAGTGAATGGAGTTTCGCGCCATCCCGCTCAGCCGTCGTGACCGCACGGCGCCGGCCGACAAAATAGCCGATAGCTGCCAGGCCGAGCACGATGAGTACGATAAGACCGATAGTCATGTCACATTCGTCCTGTTTGCGCCCCGCCTGCGAGCGCGTTGTAAGCAAGCAGGGCGGCGCTTGCGCGCCGCCCCTTTGTCAGGTGAAACGGCTTAGTTGAGCGCAGCCATCGGGGTGCGGTTCTTGACCATTTCCTGGGTCTTGGCGAGTTCCGGGTCGGAGACGAGGCCGTAGGCAGCCAGCGGGCCGTCAGGGCCTGCGATTTCGTCGGAGACGAAGAACTCGATGTATTCCTGCAGGCCCGGGATCACGTCGAGATGTGCGTTCTTGACGTAGAAGTAGAGCGGACGCGACACCGGATATTCGCCCGAAGCAATGGTTTCGGTCGACGGGTTGACGCCCGACATGGTGGCAACCTGCAGCTTGTCGGTGTTGTTTTCATAAAACGACAGGCCGAACACGCCGATGGCGTTCTTGTTGGCGTCGATGCGCGCCAGGGTCTCGGTGTAGTCGCCGTCGATATCGACGGAAGCACCGTCGGTGCGCAGGGCGGTGCAGCCCTTGGCCTTTTCGTCGCCTGCAGCCTTGTAGGCTTCTTCGGCGCCGGTCGCCTCGCAGCCGGCTTCGAGAACCTTGACGTCGAAGACTTCGCGGGTGCCGTGCTTGGTGCCGGGGATGAATGCCAGGATGTCCTGGGCAGGCAGATCCGGGTTGACGTCAGCCCAGGTCTTTGCGGTGTTGTCGACCAGCGCGCCGTCCTTCATCACCTTGGCGGCAAGGGCGTTGTACCAGTCTGCAGGTGTGAAAGCGAAGCCTTCGCCGTTGATGTCGGAGGCAAACACGATGCCGTCGTAACCGATCCGGACTTCCTGGATTTCGCTCACGCCGTTGGACGCGCACAGGTCGATATCCGACTGCTTGATGCGCGAGGACGAGTTGGCGATGTCGATGGTGTTTTCACCAACGCCTTCGCAAAGCTTCTTGCGGCCCGCGCCCGAACCACCGGATTCAACAACCGGTGTGGGAAAGCTGAAGTTTTCGCCGAAGGCTTCGGCAACAATGGATGCGTAAGGCAGGACGGTCGAGGAACCGGCGATCTGGATCTGGTCGCGGGCAACAGCGGCGCCGGCGAAGGCCGTGGAGGCCACAAGTGCGGCAGCGGCGAATTTGAGTGCGTTCATGAGAGTCTCCCGTCGTGGGTCAGTGTGGCGTGGCTCTCTTGCAGAGCCGCTTGTCAGCCATCTAAGGCTGGCCCTTTCTAGGCCTTTCGGGATTCCGTTTTATGACAATTGGATCACTGTTTTATGACGGTTCATCTCATTGAATTTACTTATATAATTCCTCCTTCACCGAATCCTTGCCGGACTCGGAGGGGCTGAATTTGACACTGAAGGCCGATCCTTCGCCCGGCTTGGAGCGCACAACCAGCCGTGCCCGGTGGCGCGTAAGGATGTGTTTGACGATGGCGAGGCCAAGACCGGTTCCCTTTTTGGTCCGGCTGGTCTCCACATCGACACGATAGAACCGTTCGGTGAGGCGGGGGACGTGTTCCTTGGCGATACCGGGACCGAAGTCCCTCACCGTGACATGTGCGCCTTCGGCTTCGGTGTCGGCGACAATGATCTGCACGCGCTTGCCGGTCTGGCCATATTTGCAGGCGTTCTCAACCAGGTTGGAAAACACCTGGATCAGCTCATCGACATCGCCGGCAACGACAACCGGTTCTGCGGGCAGATCCAGCTCGATCTCGACTCCAAGATCCTTTGCCATCGGCTTCAAGGTGTCGACCACATGGGTGACGGTGTGGCCGAGATCGACCTGTCCTTCGGGCGCGACATGGGCCCGCATCTCCAGCCGGGACAGGGACAGAAGGTCGTCGATCAGGCGGGCCATGCGCTGCGCCTGATCCAGCATGATGGCGAAGAACCGGGTGCGCGCGGCTTCATCATCGCGCGCAGGTCCCTGCATGGTCTCGATGAACCCCATGAGCGAGGCGAGCGGAGTCCGGAGCTCGTGGCTGGCATTGGCTACAAAGTCGGTCCGCATCCGGTCCATGCGCCTTGCCTCCGTCAGGTCGCGGAATGTCAGAACGAAGAGCTGCTTGCCGGGCTCGGCTCCCGTCCACACCGGGGCACCCCGAACCTCGTGCCATCGCTCGGAAGGCACCCGCTCGGAGTGTTCCACGCTTTCAGGCATGCCGCGGGCCACAACCCGGGCGACCAGATCGAGGATGACGGGGGACCTGATACGCGCCGACAGGGCGGCACGTTCGGGGTAGGCACCAACAAGCAATCGCGAGGCGGCATTCTGATGCACAATCAGGGTGTCGCGGTCGAACACGATCGCCGGCATGTCCAGCGCCTCAATGACGGCGAAATCCAGCGCTGTCGATTTGGCGGCCTTCTTTTCCGCCCGCGACAGGGCGGCTGCCCTGTTGCCGGGCCAGAACAGAAGGCCTGCCACGTATACCCCATAGCCGATGGCGGCCTGCCAAGGTTGAAGCCCCGCAAACATGGAAGCAAGTGCCGCCACGCCCCCCAGAACAAGCGGAGGCATGTGGGCTCTGAGCCGCGAGGCCAGTCCGGTCCGGTCCCCCTCGCCTTCCGCCAGACCCTGTGTTTTTTCAGCCATGCAATTGCCCGCCTAGACTTGTCTGCTTCCCAGATGCTCTACTTGTTTAACCGCACAACTTGAAATCACAATGACGATGTGACCTTTCATATCAGAGACTGACCGCTCCGGCGTGCAGCCAAGTGAACAGGATGACCAGGATGGCCAAATACCGAACCGAAACCGACAGCTTTGGGCCGATCGAAGTCCCGGCGGACAAATACTGGGGCGCACAGGCCCAGCGCTCGCTCGGCAATTTCAAGATTGGCTGGGAAACACAGCCGCTTTCAATCGTGCGGGCGCTGGGCATCGTCAAGCGCGCCGCGGCGGAAACCAACATGGAACTCAAGCGCCTCGATCCGGAAATCGGCGCCGCCATCGTGGCCGCGGCGCAGGAAGTGATCGACGGCAAGCTCGATGCGCATTTTCCGCTGGTTGTCTGGCAGACAGGATCGGGCACCCAGTCCAACATGAATGCCAACGAGGTGATCTCCAACCGCGCGATCGAGATGATGGGGGGCGAAATGGGATCGAAGAAACCGGTCCACCCCAACGACCACGTCAATATGAGCCAGTCGTCCAACGACACCTATCCGACGGCCATGCACATCGCCTGCGCCGAACAGATTGTCCGCGTGCTGTTGCCGGCGTTGAAGCATTTGCACGAAGCGCTCGACAACAAGGCAAAATCGTTTGCCAAGATCATCAAGATCGGCCGGACCCACACGCAGGACGCGACGCCGCTGACGCTGGGCCAGGAGTTCAGCGGTTACGCCGCGCAGGTGGCCTCATCGATCAAGCGGATCGAAACGACGTTGCCCGGCCTTTACGAACTGGCGCAGGGCGGCACAGCGGTCGGCACCGGCCTGAATGCGCCTGTCGGGTTTGCCGAGAAGGTTGCCAAGCATATTGCCGGGATCACCGAGTTGCCCTTTGTCACGGCTCCGAACAAGTTCGAGGCGCTTGCAGCCCATGACGCGATGGTGTTTTCGCATGGCGCCATCAATGCTGCCGCGGCGGCGCTGTTCAAGATTGCCAACGACATCCGCTTCCTCGGGTCAGGCCCGCGATCCGGTCTGGGCGAGCTGGCCCTGCCCGAAAACGAGCCGGGCTCCTCGATCATGCCGGGCAAGGTCAACCCGACCCAGTGCGAGGCGATGACGCAGGTCTGCGTACAGGTGTTCGGCAACAATGCGGCCTTGAGCTTCGCCGGCAGCCAGGGACATTTCGAGCTCAATGTCTACAACCCGGTGATGGCCTACAATTTCCTGCAATCGGTGCAATTGCTGGCCGACGCCTCGATCTCGTTTACCGACAATTGCGTTGCCGGCATCGAGGCCCGCGAGGACAACATCAAGGCGGCACTGAACCGCTCGCTGATGCTGGTGACGGCGCTTGCGCCGACCATCGGGTATGACAACGCCGCGGCGATTGCCAAGAAGGCGCACACGAACGGCACCACCTTGCGCGAAGAGGCGCTGAAGAGCGGCCTCGTGACAGCAGAGGATTACGACCGTATTGTCCGTCCTGAAGAGATGACCCATCCCGGTTGAACTGTCGTGACAGCGGGCATTCTTGAGATGAAGACAGTATCCAGAGGACATGATGATGGACACCGATAAAACCAGCCGGGCTGTCGAGCTTGACGTCAACGGCAAGCTGAGAACCTTCGACATTGACGATCCCAAGCTCCCCGACTGGGTGGATGACAATGCCTTCACGTCGGACAACTACCCCTACAAGAAGAAGCTCGACCGCGACGACTACGAGGACACGCTCAAAGCGCTGCAGGTCGAACTGGTCAAGGTCCAGACATGGCTTGGCGAGACCGGCAATCGTGTGATCTCGGTGTTCGAAGGCCGGGATGCCGCCGGCAAGGGCGGATCAATCGGCGCCACACGGGCTTACATGAACCCGCGGTCGGCCCGCATCGTGGCCTTGCCCAAGCCAACCGAGACCGAGCGCGGGCAATGGTACTATCAGCGCTATGTCGATCATTTCCCGACCTCCGGCGAGTTCGTGATGTTCGACCGGTCCTGGTACAATCGTGCCGGGGTCGAACCGGTGATGGGATTTTGCACGCCGGAACAGCATGCGCATTTTCTCGAGGAGACACCGCACTTCGAGCGCATGCCGGTGAAGGCCGGCATCCACCTGTTCAAGTTCTGGCTCAATATCGGCCGCGAAATGCAGTTCAAGCGGTTCCACGACCGCCGGCACAGCAAGCTCAAATCCTGGAAACTGTCGCCGATGGATATCGCCAGCCTGAACAAATGGGACGACTACACCGAAATGCGTGACCTGATGCTTGAGGAAACCCATACCGACCATGCGCCGTGGACGGTGGTGCGCGCCAACGACAAGCGCCGCGCCCGGATCAATGTTATCCGGACGATACTGACGGAACTGCCCTACACCGGCAAGGACAAGGGGGCGATCGGTGAAATCGACGAGGCCATCGTCGGCATGGGCGCCGATGCAATCCGCAAGTGAATTCGACTGCTGCCGGTGCAGGAATCCGGCACAGCGCCAGTATCGACCAGCCGCGACGAAATAATGCAGGGAATTTTGACGTTTACGTCAAGGGAAGGCATTGCAACCGACATCGCGGCAAACTAAATCTTGGAGAGGCCGGGTGAGGGAGAGGGGAAGTGCCAGTTCAAAGCGTGCACCCGCATCCGGAAAGAAAAGGGAGTGAGACATCATGAATACGACTGCTGCCAATGACCGCATCTGGCTGGCGTCCTACCCGCCAAACACTGCCGCTGATATCGGCCCGCTGCCACATTCGTCGGTCGCAGGCTTGCTCGAGGATTCATTCAAGCGCTTTGCCGACCGGCCGGCTTACACCTGCATGGGCAAGACCATCACCTATGGGGAGACGGAACGCCTGTCATCGGCCATCGGCGCCTGGCTGCAGTCGCTCGGACTTCAAAAGGGTGACCGGGTTGCGGTGATGATGCCGAACATCCTGCAGATGCCGGTGACAATGGCCGCCGTGCTGCGCGCCGGCTATACGGTCGTCAACGTCAACCCGCTCTACACTCCTCGCGAACTTGAACACCAGCTCAAGGATTCAGGCGCGAAAGCGATCATCATTCTCGAGAACTTTGCCGTCACCTTGCAGCAGGTCGTTGCCCGCACCGACGTCAAGCACGTCTGTGTCGCGAGCATGGGCGACCTCATGGGGTTGAAGGGGCACCTGGTCAACTTCGTCGTCCGCAAGGTCAAGAAAATGGTTCCGGCCTGGTCGCTGCCCGGCCATGTCAGCTTCAAGGCTGCGCTGTCTGCCGGACAGGGCATGACGCTCAAGGCCACGGACATCAAACCCGATGACGTGGCGTTCCTGCAATATACCGGCGGCACCACCGGCGTATCGAAGGGCGCAACGCTAACCAATTCGAACGTGCTCTCGAACGTCGCGCAAAACGACCTCTGGCTTCCTGCCGCCTTCATCAAGAAGCAGAAGCCCGAGGTTCTGCTCTATGTCTGCGCGCTGCCGCTTTATCATATCTTTGCACTGACGGTGAACGCGCTGATGGGGATGTCACAGGGCGCGCACAATCTGCTGATCCCCAACCCGCGTGACATTCCGGGCTTCGTCAAGGAACTGGGCAAGTACGAATTCCACGTCTTCCCGGGGCTGAATACGCTTTTCAACGCGCTGCTGAACAATGAAGACTTCCAGAAGCTGAACTTCAAGCCGCTGCTGTTGTCGCTCGGTGGCGGAATGGCGGTACAGCGGCCGGTGGCGGAACGCTGGAAGGAACTGACCGGCTGCGTGATTTCGGAAGGTTACGGCCTGTCGGAAACATCTCCGGTGGCCACAGCCAACCGGTTTGACGCCGACGAGTTTTCCGGAACCATCGGCCTGCCGCTGCCCTCAACCTTCATCGACATCCGCGACGAGGATGGCAAGTCGATGCCATTGGGCGAAGTCGGCGAGATCTGCATCAAGGGCCCGCAGGTGATGGCGGGATACTGGAACCGATCCGACGAGACGGCCAAGGTGATGACCGAGGACGGCTATTTCCGCTCCGGCGACATGGGCATCATGGACGAGGCGGGATACACCAAGATCGTCGACCGCAAGAAGGACATGATCCTGGTCTCGGGCTTCAATGTCTATCCCAACGAGGTCGAGGAATTCGCAGTCTCGCATCCGGGAATTGTTGAAGCGGCAGCGGTTGCGATGCCGGATGAACATTCGGGTGAAGCGGTGAAGCTGTTCGTGGTGCGCAAGGACCCCAACCTCACCGAGGCCGACGTCAAGGCGCACTGCGCCACCGGACTGACCAACTACAAGCGGCCCAAGGTGGTTGTGTTCAAGGACGAGTTGCCGAAGACAAATGTCGGCAAGATCCTGCGCCGCGAGTTGCGCGACTAGAGCCTTGCAGCCAGATTGAACCAGAGAGGCCCGCGGAAAACTTGATTTCCCGCGGGCCTCTCTGCATAGGTGGGTATCCCAACACGGAGGCCCATACCTTGTCGAAGACCATTCCCCAGGCTTTGTCAGATCTCAAATCCCATCGGGACAGCGGCGCTGTCGGCTCGCTTCGGGCCGCCTTTGCCGCCGATTCCGCTCGCGCCGGCCGCTATACAGCGGCACTTGAAGACCTGAAAATGGATTTCTCCAAGTGTGCGGTGAATGACGAGACGCTGGCGCTGCTTTCCGGACTGGCAACGGCCGCAAGCGTCGAGACCCAACGTGACCGGATGTTTGCCGGTGAGGCAATCAACACCACCGAAGGCCGGGCAGTCCTGCACACCGCTTTGCGGGCAGCAGCGGACGCCGACATTCGTGTCGATGGAGAGAACGTGGTACCGCAGGTTCACGCGGTGCTTGACGCCATGGGCGCGTTTTCGGACGGGCTGCGCGACGGATCGATTTGCGGCGCGACCGGCAAGGCCTTCACCGATGTGGTCAATATTGGCATCGGTGGCTCGGACCTCGGCCCGGTGATGGCGACACTGGCGCTGGCGCCCTACCATGACGGACCGCGGCTGCATTTCGTTTCCAATGTCGATGGCGCCCATATTTCCGATACGCTGTCAGGGCTTGATCCGGAAACCACGCTGATCATCGTCGCTTCGAAGACCTTCACCACGATCGAGACGATGACCAACGCCGCAACCGCGCGGGATTTCATTGTCTCGAAGCTGGGGGAAGCCGCGGTAGCGCAACATTTCGCGGCACTTTCCACGGCGCTCGACAAGGTGGCCAAGTTCGGTCTCGACGAGAACCGCGTCTTCGGTTTCTGGGACTGGGTTGGTGGCCGCTATTCGCTGTGGTCGGCCATCGGGCTGCCGCTGATGATTGCCATTGGCAAGACGAATTTCGCGGAGTTTCTTGCCGGCGCGCGCGCCATGGACGACCATTTCAAGTCCGCGCCCGTCGCGCAGAACCTGCCCATGCTGCTGGGGCTGCTGGGCATCTGGCACCGGCTGGTGTGCGGATACCCGAGCCGGGCGATCATTCCCTATGACCAGCGGCTGTCGCGGTTTCCGGCCTATCTGCAACAGCTCGACATGGAATCAAACGGCAAGTCGGTCGGCCTGGATGGCAAGCCGCTGAACACCGCATCGGGGCCGATCGTCTGGGGCGAGCCGGGCACCAATGGCCAGCACGCCTTCTTCCAGCTCTTGCACCAGGGCACCGACGTGATCCCGGTCGAGTTCATGATCGCCGCCAACGGGCATGAACCGCATCTGGCGCATCAGCATCAGCTGCTGATCGCCAATTGCCTGGCGCAGTCGGAAGCGCTGATGCGCGGCCGCACTACGGAAGAAGCACGGGCGCAGTTGATCGCCGCGGGTGCTTCGGAAGCTGAAGCCGACCGGCTTGCGCCGCACAAGACATTTCCGGGCAACCGGCCGTCGATCACCCTGGTTTATGACAAGCTGACGCCGTTTGCGCTCGGGCGGCTGATTGCGCTTTACGAGCACCGGGTGTTCGTCGAGGCGCAGATTTTCGGCATCAACGCGTTTGACCAGTGGGGCGTGGAACTGGGCAAGGAACTGGCGACCGCGCTGTTGCCGGTGGTCAAGGGCGAGAACAGTGGCGAAGGCCATGACAGCTCGACGCTGATGCTGGCCGGAACGATCCGCCAGATGCGCGGCGAGAGCTGATCAGAAGCCGATTTCGCTGGCCCAGGGCGGATTGGCGCCGGGCCGCGAGACGGTGACGGCGGCCGCCTTGGCGCCAAGCCGCAACGCATTGCCGACGGCATCCGCCGACAGGGTCTTCATCGCCTCTTTGGTCAGCAGATTGTCCCGCTTCAGCGAGGCGAGAATGCCGGCATTGAAGGTGTCGCCTGCGCCCACCGTATCGGCGACCGTGACAGGCACGCCGTCAACCTCGACCGTGTGATCGGCGGTAAAACCGATGGCACCCTTTGCGCCGCGGGTGAACACCACCAGGCTGGGGCCCTGCGCGAGCCAGGTTCGGGCAGCGGTTTCCATGTCGGGCTGGCCAAACCACTCGAGGTCTTCGTCCGACATCTTGACGATATCGCTCATGGCGATCATCCGGTCGATGCGGGCGCGGTGCTTTGCGGTATCGGTGATAAAGCTGGGGCGGATATTGGGATCGAGCGAGATCACCCGCGAGGCATGTTCGCGCCGCATCAGGCTTTCATAGGTGGCGCCACAGGGATCGGGAATCAGGCTGATCGCACCGAAGTGCAAGGCTTCCACATCGTCGCCGAGATCCGGCAGATGTTCTTCTGTGATCATCCGGCCTGCGGTGTTCTCGTCGAAGAATGCGTAACTTGCCTGACCATTGACCAGCCGGACGAAAGCCAGCGTGGTGTTGAGATCAAGCGTTGCGCAAGGGCTGTGGTCGACGCCGCTGGCGGTCAGCGCCTCACGCAGAATATCGCCGAACATGTCGCTCGACAGGCCGGTGAAAAAGCTGGTGTCCAGTCCGAGACGGCCAAGCGCCAGAGCCGTGTTGAACACCGCACCACCGGCATAGGGCGCGAACGCATCCTCGCCCGCGGTCGTGGTGCGCGGCAGCATGTCGATCAGCGCTTCGCCACAACAGATGATCATCGGGTGTCCTCCACTTGCTGCCCAAGCGGACAGGATTGCCTGATATTATGCCGGAAGTTCGGAAACGCCACCATGCTGTGCCGACCATTGCAGCGGCGCATCGAGAAATGCCTCCACCGATTTGAGGGTCGCCGGATCGAAGGCCTGCTGCCGGGTTGCCGCGGCCAGCACATCGCGCCAGGTGGCGAGATAATGCAATTCGACATTGCCGTTGGCGAAGCGCTTTCCGGCCTCTTCAAAAATGCCGTAGTAGAACAGCGCGATGCCATGATCGACTGTGCATCCGGCTTCGCGGATGGCGTCGATGAAGGTGAACATCGATCCGCCCGCGGTGGTCAGATCCTCGATGACCAGCACCCGCGAACCTTCCGGCAATTCGCCCTCGATCTGGGCGTTGCGGCCGTGGCCCTTGGGCTTCTTGCGCACATAGATCATCGGCAGGCCAAGGCGTTCTGCCAGAAATGCCGCGAAGGGAATGCCGGCCGTCTCGCCACCGGCGATGCAGTCGAACTGCTCGAAGCCGGCTTCCGACAGGATCGTGGCGGCTGCGAAGTCCATCACGGCAGAGCGGATGCGCGGATAGGAGATCAGCTTGCGGCAATCGATGTAGACCGGGCTCATCATCCCGGAGGCAAGCTTGTAAGGCTCGGTGGCATTGAAATGCACCGCCTTGATTTCGAGAAGCTGGCTGGCGACAAGTTCGGCGATCTTCGCCTTGTCGGGAAACGTGTTGGAAAACATCGGCGTCGCCTCCGGGGGCTGGCCCGGACAATTTGCCCGGCAAGGGTTTCGCGGACCCGAATACCAGTTCGGCCCCGCGGATTAAAGAGCGCTCAGGCAACTTCCCAGTGGATGGGCACCAGCGGGTCAAACACCGTCACCGGTCCGTCACCGGTCTCGATCCTTTCAGGCCAGGCCACCGGTTCGTCGCGCCGCACCAGCGTCACCGTCTCTGTGTTGACCGGCAATCCATACCAGGCCGGCCCGTTCAGGCTGGCAAATCCGGCGAGCTTGTCGAGTGCGCCGTCCTGCTCGAAGACATGAGCGAGACATGCCAGCGTGTTGATCGAGGTGAAAATGCCGGCGCAGCCGCAAGCGCATTCCTTCAACGGGTCAACATGGGGGGCAGAATCGGTGCCGAGAAAGAACCGCCTGTCGCCGGACGTTGCCGCCTTGCGCAGCGCCAGCCGGTGGCTTTCGCGCTTGGCAACCGGCAGGCAGTAGTAATGCGGCTTGATGCCGCCGGCGAGAATGGCGTTGCGGTTGATCATCAAATGATGCGTGGTGATGCTACCAGCCAGGTTGGAGTCCGCATCCATGACGTAATCGATGCCATTGGAGGTCGTGACATGCTCAAGCGTGATCTTGAGTTCAGGCAACCTGCGGCGCAGCGGATCGAGCACGGTTTCGATGAAGACGGCTTCGCGGTCGAAGATATCCACTGCCGGATCGGTGACTTCGCCGTGGATGCACAGCGGCATGCCGATCCCGGCCATCTTTTCCAGTACCGGCATGACCTTGGAAAGATCGCGCACACCGGAATGGGAATTTGTGGTGGCACCGGCGGGATAAAGCTTCACCGCCGTTACCAGCCCCGAGGCATGGGCGCTGACGACATCGGCAGGATCGGTGCCTTCAGTCAGATAAAGCGTCATCAAGGGGGTAAAATCCAGGCCGGTGGGCAAGGCCGCCATGATGCGGTCGCGATAGGCTTTCGCATCGGCACTGGTGACCACCGGCGGCACCAGATTGGGCATGATGATGGCACGGGCGAAATCACGCGCACTATAGGGCAGAACACCTTCGAGCATTGCGCCATCGCGCAAATGCAGGTGCCAATCATCAGGCTTCGGAATGGTAATCTCGACCACGCTGGGGTTCTCCCTGGATTAGGCCGCCCTATCTGCCGCGATTGCGGGGTTGACCTTTTCGGCCTCGGGCGGCAACTGATATGGCAAGCCTTTAGCAGGCAACAGGCAAACAGGGAAAGACTTCATGGATCTCGGATTGACAGGAAAACGGGCTTTGGTGCTGGCGTCATCGCGCGGACTGGGCCTCGGCATTGCAGAAGCGATTGCCGCAGAGGGCGGAGATGTGCTGATCACCGGGCGCGATGGCGCCCGTCTTGAAGCCGCAGTTCAGGCCATCAATGCGCGCGGTGCGGGCAAGGCGCGGTTCGTGGTCTCCGACCTGTCGGACAAGGACACGCCGGCGCTGCTTGAGGAAACCGTCAAGCGCGAATTCGGCGGCCTCGACATTCTGGTCAACAACACGGGCGGGCCGCCCCCCGGCCTGATGAGCGAGGCCGATCTGTCGGTCGTTCACCGCCAGTTCGAAATCATGGTGATGAGCGTGATGGACATCACCGCGCGCTTCCTGCCGGGAATGCGGGCGCAGGGTTGGGGCCGGGTGCTGACGGTGGCCTCTTCCGGGGTGATCCAGCCGATCCCGAACCTGGGGCTTTCCAATGCGCTGCGGGCCACGCTCGTCGGCTGGTCGAAATCGATGGCCAACGAAGTCGCCGGCGATGGCGTCACCTTCAACATGCTGCTGCCGGGCAGGATCGACACCGATCGGCTGAAGCAGCTCGACGCCGCGAACGCAAAGCGCTCAGGCCGGGATGTTGCCGATGTCGCCAAGGCAGCGCAGAAGGATATCCCGGTCGGACGCTACGGTGCGGTTGAAGAGTTTGCCAACACGGCTGCGTTCATCGTCAGCGCCCGGGCGAGCTATATCAACGGATCGATGATCCGTTGCGATGGCGGCGCGATCAAGTCTGTCTGAGACGGACGTTGCGAACCGGGCCTTTGCGGCCCGGTTCAGCTTCAAACAGCGCGCTTGAGACTTTCCTCGATATAGGTCTTGCGCAAGCCGAGTGTCACCGGTCCGGGCTTGCCGCCCGAAAGCTCGACGCCATCAATCGAGACCACCGGGCCGACGAAGACAGAGGCCGAGGTGATGAAGGCCTCGGCAGCGTCCCTGGCTTCCTCGATGGTGAATTCGCGCTCCTCGATCTTCGTGCCGTTGGCTTCCGTATAGGCCATCAGGGCTGCGCGGGTGATACCGGGCAGGATCGAGTGCGACAAGGGCCGGGTGACAATCGCGCCGTCGCGGGTGACGATGAAGGCATTGTTCGACGTGCCTTCCGTGACCACGCCATCGCGCACCAGCCAGGCATCATCGGCACCGCGGGACTTGGCTTCCATCTTGCCAAGCGAGGGATAAAGCAGCTGCACCGTCTTGATGTCACAGCGGCCCCAGCGCAGATCCGGGATCGAGACAATCTTCATGCCGTTTTTTGCCACGCCCGTATCGATCAGCGGGCGGCTCTGGGTGAACAGAACCAGTGTCGGCGTCAGCTTTTCGGTGTCGAACAGGAAATCGCGGTCGACGGCGCCGCGGGTCATCTGCAGATAGACCACACCCTCTTCGACATTGTTGCGGGCCACCAGTTCGCGGTGGATCGCCAGCAGATCATCATCGCTGACAGTAAAGCGCATGCCCAGTTCGTTGGCAGAACGATGCAGCCGGGCGATGTGGGCAGGAAAATCAATCAGCTTGCCACCAAGCACAGAGGCAACTTCATAGATGCCGTCACCGAACAGGAAACCCCGGTCAAACACCGAGACCTTGGCCTCGTTTTCCGGCACATAGCTTCCGTTGACATAAACCGTACGCATGGCAAACCTCTCAATTATGGACCTTAGTCTCATGCCAAATTTGCTGCAGTCCGCCAACAGCTATTTTGTCCGAACGCTATTCCCGACACGGCAGAGCAGCTGCGCGTGGACTGGCAATGCACCGGTGATACGGGCCTGACTAGGCTTCATCATCCAGACGGTGCGTCACGATGTTGAAGCCCTCTTCGGCCGTCGGAGCAACAAAATGCCGAGAGATTTGCAGGAATTGTTCGTCTGTTAACGCAAACGGATGCTCGCCGCTTTCATTTCGGGCGCGCAATCTCGCTTTGCAAACCTCGTCCGGGACATCGAGAAAATGCAGCCTGTGGGTCGCATTCGTTACATCGATGATGGCGCGCATCCACATTCGGTTGGCGACCGTGTTTGCCGGAAAATCCAGCACCACAGACACACCTGCATTCAACAAAGAGACGATATGAGGCCCCATGATCGCCTGCAGTTTTGCCGAACACCGAACGTAATCGGAGATCGAGGCCATTTCGTCGGAGTAAAGCGTGGCCAGCCAGTCATCCTCGGCAAGGACAACCGTTTTCGGCATGTCGCCAAGTTTGGCAGTCAGCGTGGATTTTCCGGAGGCTATTTTGCCGCATACGAGATGCAGCGTTGGTGATGTCGATGGCATGGGAACAACTTTGATGTGCGCGGGCCGCGCTTGTTTCGTCGAGATACCAGCTACCCGGCCCGGCAAATCAGGCCGGGCAGATAATTCGGGCTCTCTTGCTGCCACCGAGCTTTTCAACGAACGTGTTCATGGACAATTTGTGGCACGGACATGCATTGAAATCCATGACCGGCATGGAAAATGCGGGTGCGCTGTGATGCCGTTGTCGCGCGGCGCGAAAACGCATTGGTCAAAACGTACAATCAAGCGTTTGATTTTCGGGCCGTGTCAGGCTTGACCCGGCCTTTCTTGCCGGTCAGCTCGATCTCGACCGTGTCGCCTACGCCCTGATCCGCAGCTTCGGGATCGCGGTCACGAACTGTCCACCCCAATCGCTGATACAGGTAAGCTGGGTCCTGATTTCTGTCTCGATGTTCCATGGCAGTATTACCACCCTGTGTGGTTGGTCGGAGGCAAGTCGGTCCTCGCTGACGATCGGAATGTGCGAGCCGGGCATGTAACGCCCCTGCTTGGCCGGGTTCCGGTCAACAACGAAGGCGATATCACCGGCATCGGCGCCGGCGAAATTGAGAAGCGTGTTGCCCTTGGCGGCGGCGCCATAGGCAGCCACTTTCAGGCCGTTGGCGCGACAATCGGCAAGGAAGGCCCGAAAATCGTCGCGGGCGGTCTCGGCGGTGACCTGAAAACCGGCATAGAAGGCCTGGCTGTTCATTCCGGCGCGCCGCTCGGTTTCGAGCATGGCGCCCACCGCCGGAGTTATGCGATGCGCAGCCTGGTCGCTGCGGCAGGCAAACACCCTGAGGCTGCCGCCGTGGTGCGGCGTGGTTTCGATATCGAAGACCGTCAGACCGTTGGCGCTGAAAATGCGGTCGACGGCAAGCAGCGAGAGGTAGGAATAGTGCTCGTGATAGGCGGTGTCGAACTGGTTGCCCCGAACCATTTCATAAAGATGCGGAAACTCGAAGGTGGCAACGCCCGACGGTTTGAGGAGCCGTGCGAAACCGCCAACGAAATCGTTGATGTCGGGGACGTGGGCCAGCACATTGTTCGCGGCGATGAGGTCCGCCTGCTGTCCCTCTGCCGCCAGTTTGCCGGCCAGGTCCCGACCGAAAAAATCCTCGACGATCTCGATGCCTTTCGACCGCGCCGCTTCGGCGGTGCTGCGCGTCGGCTCGATGCCGTAGCAGGGAATGCCAAGCTCTTTGACATATTGCAGCAGGTAGCCGTCATTGGCAGCGACCTCGGCGACCAGACTGCCGGCGCCAAGGCCAAACCGGTCGCGCATTGCCCCGACATAGGATCTGGCATGATCGAGCCAGGTTCTGGAAAATGACGAGAAATAGGCATAGTCGCCGGAAAAGAATTCCTCCCGGTCGGCAAAATCCTCGGTCTGGGTCAGCCAGCATTCCGTGCAGGTGCGGATGACCAGCGGATAGCGCTTTTCCGGCCGCGACAGGTCAGCCTCGTCGAGATAGGAATTGGATGGTGGCGCCTCGCCCAGATCGAGGAAGGGAATGAATTCGGTTCCGCCGCAATGTCTGCAATGCATCATGAGAGCGGCCTCCCGGCATCGATCATCGGATGGGCGGCATCGCGTGCGGAAAGCCCGGTGACGGGCAAGGGCCAGGCAATGCCGAGCACCGGATCATCGTGCCGCAGCCCGGCTTCGTGTTCCCTGTTATAGGCGACGGAATGAATGTAGATGAGTTCCACCTCGTCGGTGAGTGCCTGAAACCCGTGCGCAAAACCTTCGGGAATATAGATGGCAGTGCCGGCTTCCGCTGACAGCTCGACGCCGACATGTGCGTGCTGCGACGAGCTGTCCTGGCGGACGTCGACGGCAACATCATGGACCGCGCCGCGGATACAGACGACGAGCTTGGCTTCTGCGTGGGGCGGGCGCTGATAATGCATGCCGCGCAGTGTGCCTGCCTTTTCGGTGCGGCTGTGATTGATCTGCGCCACCGGCCCGGGCCAGCCGATTCCGGCGAGCGCTTCGGCGCAGAAAATGCGTGCGAAAGCGCCGCGCTCGTCGGCAAACGGTGCGCGCCGCACCAGCACCGGGCCATCGTTCCGGCCCGGCATCAGCGGCGTCAATTCAAACGGAGAAGCACTCACCGGACGCACGCCATGGATGCGCGCTTGACGGCGTCGAGATAGGCGCAGCAATCAGCCTCGCACAATTCCCGCGCCCGGCTGCCGGCCAGGAAATTGCGATACCATTGCGCGGTCAGCGTCACTGTCCGGTCCAGACCCCAAAGACCCGAGACCCCGAGACCGGTTTCGGCCAGCGTGGGATCGAGGGCCAGGGCCTGTGCCTCGGCAGGGCCTTCCGGGGTATCGGCAAATTCGGTTCGCACATCGCCAAATTCGGCAGCTGCAAGCGACAGCACCTTGCGCACGGTCGCACTTTCGGTCCGCGGGCCGAAATTGTAGGCCGGAGCCACATCGGCGCCGGATGCAAGCCTTTCAGCAAGCAGCAGATATCCGCGCAGCGGTTCGAGAACATGTTGCCAGGGCCGCGTTGCCTCCGGCCGCCGGACCTTGAGCACCTCACCCGACGACCAGGCCTTGACCGCGTCGGGAACCAGACGGTCTTCCGCCCAGTCTCCGCCGCCAATCACATTTCCGGCCCGCGCCGTTGCAATGCCGCATCCCTCGGCCGCAAACCGGCTGCGCCATCCGTCAACCACCATTTCGCAGGCCGCCTTGCTGGCGGAATAGGGATCGTGACCGCCGAGCGGATCGGTCTCGACGAATGCGCGACCGTCATCCGAATTCCGGTACACCTTGTCGGTGGTCGTGACGACAATGGCGAGAGCGGTGTTCACCTGCGCCAGGGCCTGCAGGAGATTGTTGGTTCCGTGAACATTGGTGGCAAACGTGCCATGCGGATCGCTGTATCCGCGGCGCACCAGCGACTGGGCCGCGAGGTGGAAAACGATTTCGGGCCGCGCGCGGGCGACCAGGCCGGCGACATCTTCCGGATTGCGGATATCGACAAGTTCGCTCGCCAGCCGTTCCGGTGCATGCAGGTGCGAAAACAGCGCTTGAGGCTGCTCCGGCGCCAGCGAGCACCCGGTGACCCGCGCCCCCATGGCTTCGAGCCAGAACAGCATCCAGGCGCCCTTGAACCCGGTATGACCGGTGAGAAGCACCCTGCGCCCGCGCCAGAAATCGCGATTGGGAAGTCCCTGGATCACCAGCTTTTCCAAGGCGCGTTCCCTTCCGTCCAGAGCGCCTCGAGCATGGTCTTGTCGCGCAATGTGTCCATTGGCCGCCAGAAGCCACGGTGAAAGAAGGCGCGCAGTTCGCCTGTCTCGGCGAGTTGTGTCAGCGGCTCGCCCTCGAAACTGGTCTGATCGTTCTCGATGAGATCAAGCACCGGGTTGGAGAGCACGAAAAAACCGCCATTGATAAAACCGCCCTCGCCTTCCGGTTTCTCGATAAACCCCTGAACCTTGTCGCCATCGAGCTTGAGCGCGCCAAAGCGCGCCGGCGGCCGCACAGCCGTGACGGTGGCATGCCGGCCATGTGATTTGTGAAAGTCGATAGTCGCCGAAATATCAACGTCCGACAGCCCGTCCCCATAGGTGCAGCAGAAACTTTCTTCGCCCTCGAGATAAGGCGCCACGCGTTTCAGCCGGCCACCGGTCTGGGTGTTTTCGCCGGTATCGACAAGCGTCACCCGCCAGTCCTCGGCGCTCTGGCGATGGAAATGGACGGTGTTGTCGGACATGTCGAACGACAGGTCCGACATGTGGAGCGCATAGTTGGCGAAATATTCCTTGATCACGTAGCCGCGAAAGCCGCAGCAGATGATGAAGTCACGCAAGCCGTGGGTATGGTAGAGCTTCATGATGTGCCAGAGGATCGGCCGGCCGCCAATCTCCACCATGGGCTTGGGCCGCAGGTGGGTTTCCTCCGAGAGCCGTGAGCCCAGTCCGCCGGCGAGAATCACAACCTTCATGGCGTTACTCCCCGGCTCATCCGGCCACAGCCGCGACCATCCGCCAGCCCCGACGGCAAGCAGATGGTTTCAGGCTTCATTGTTGCCCCATGCTTCATGGTGCCCGATATTCCCCTGACAATCAGCCTCTGAAAGCTAGCGGCACAAGCTTTCCCGAGGCTGTAGCAAGACCGGACTGTAAGACGAGATGGACAGATATGGAAAGCCTGTAGCTTCCAGCCTCCCGTATGAAGCTGATCAGAAGCATTGTTCCGGGGACAGGGCTTGCCTATAAGTGGTCGGTGATGCTTGCGCGCTGCGCATGCGAAAGCCCAACCGCCATGACCGGCGCAGCACGAGGACGTTATGCTAGAAGAAGGCAAGCTTTATGTCGGCACCAGCCGCAATCCCGACGACAGCATCAACAAGGGTGAATATCTCGACCTCAAATATGCCAACCGCCACGGGCTGATTACCGGCGCCACCGGCACCGGCAAGACCGTGACGCTGCAGATTCTGGCCGAGAGTTTCTCCAATGCCGGCGTTCCGGTGTTCTGCGCCGATGTCAAAGGCGACCTTTCAGGCATCGCCGCGATCGGCGAATACAAGGATTTCCTGGAAAAACGAGCCACAACGATCGGGCTGGATCCATACGAGTTCCA
Source organism: Hoeflea sp. AS16 (assembly GCF_038900095.1). Taxonomy (NCBI): domain Bacteria; kingdom Pseudomonadati; phylum Pseudomonadota; class Alphaproteobacteria; order Hyphomicrobiales; family Rhizobiaceae; genus Hoeflea; species Hoeflea sp. AS16. The sequence continues at coordinate 186,274 of NZ_JBBMQQ010000006.1, forward strand.
GGAATTCCCGGTCATCTTCTGGGACCTGTTCGGGGAAAAGGGCCACCGTGTCCGCACCACGATTTCGGAGATGGGGCCGCTGCTTCTGGCGCGGCTGATGGACATGTCGGATGCGCAGGAAGGCGTGCTCAACATCGCCTTCAAGCTGGCCGACGAAAACGGACTGCCGCTGCTCGATCTCAAGGATTTGCGCTCGTTGCTGAATTACATGGCAGGCGAGACGGAAAAGCTCTCGGCGATGTACGGCAACATCACCAAGCAGTCGCTGTCCACGATCCAGCGCGGGCTGCTGGTGCTTGAGCAGCAGGGCGCGGAAAACTTCTTCGGCGAACCGGCGCTGAAAATCTCAGACATCATGCGCACCACCAATGACGGTCGCGGCGCGATCTCGGTGCTGGCCGCCGACAAGCTGATGATGAACCCGCGGCTTTATGGCACGTTCCTGTTGTGGCTGTTGTCGGAGCTGTTCGAAGAACTTCCCGAAGTCGGCGATTCCGACAAGCCGCGGCTGGTGTTCTTCTTCGACGAGGCGCATCTGTTGTTCGATGAGGCACCGAAGATCCTGATCGACCGCGTCGAGCAGGTGGTCCGGCTGATCCGCTCCAAGGGCGTCGGGGTGTATTTCGTCACCCAGAACCCGCTTGACGTTCCAGAATCAGTGCTCTCGCAACTCGGCAACCGCATCCAGCACGCGCTCCGGGCCTATACGCCGCGCGAACAAAAGGCGGTGAAGGTGGCGGCGGAAACATTCCGGCCCAACCCCGCCTTCGATTGCTTCGAAGCGATCACGCAGCTTGGTGTCGGCGAGGCGCTGGTTTCCACACTGGGCGCAAAGGGCGTGCCCTCGATGGTCGAACGGACGCTGGTCCGCCCACCCGCCTCGCGGCTTGGCCCGATCACCGAGCCCGAGCGGCAAAAGGTGATGGCGGTCAGCCCGGTGGCCGGGCAGTACGATACCGATCTTGACCGCGACAGCGCCTTCGAGATGCTGGCACGGCGTGCCGAGGAAGCGGCGAAGGCGGAAGAGGACGAGCGCCGCCGCGAGGAAGAGAAGGAACAGGAGCGGCCCGAAAGCAGGCGCTGGACCCTGCCCGGATATGGCGACGATGATGACGAGGACGAGCGCGGCCGCGCCAAATCCTCCAGGCGCAAGAAATCAAGCCGGTCACGCCCGGGCTACCAGCGTCAGACGGTCACTGAAACCGTGATCAAATCTGTTGCGAGGTCAGCGGCGACCTCGCTCGGCCGTGCGCTGGTGCGGGGCATTCTCGGCTCGCTCAAAAAGGGCTTCTGAGCAAACAGATCCATCTGGTCCGGTTTGCCCGTGCCGCCTTTAGCGGCAGGGCACCGGATAGGTGGTGCCAAAGCCATCCGGCTCGTCCGCTGTGGCGGGATCAAAGCAGCTGACCTGCCCAACACCGCCGGCCCAGACCTTGTGCGGGTCGATTGCCCTGAAGACCTTCGGCCTGACTTCCCGGCGCACTTCGAAATGCAGATGCGGAATGCCGCCGGCCAGTGCGCCGGTGTTGCCCAGCGTTGCGATCTGCTGGCCGCGCTCGACGCGGTCGCCTGACGACACTGCCCGGCTGTTGAGGTGCTTGTAGACGGTGGTGGTCCTCAAGCCGTTGGAACTCAACCCGTGGTCGATGGTGATCCGGTTGCCATAGGCCGGTTCGAAATAGGAATCGGTCACCTGGCCACCGGCCGCAGCAAGAACCGGCGTTCCGATCCCGTTGATGACATCGATGCCGAGATGGCCCGACCCGGCCGGGTCGCGGTAGAATTGCTGCGAGATCGACGGGGCACCCTGCGGCATTGCCACAACGAGTTTGTCTTCGTGCTTCGGCAGGTAGGACGAAGCCCAACCGGATTCATGCTGCACGCAACCTGCAGAGAGCAAAAGCCCCGACACGGCTGCGATTGCTGAGAGCATGCGAATACCGTGTCGCATTCCTGTTTCCCGGGCCAGCGCACCGGGGTCATTGGCCCCGGCGCAGATTTAGTCGTCATTGGCGATACCACGGACGGCCTGTCGTTCTCAACTGCCGGTGTTCAGCTCCCTGCCACGGGGTTGAAAAGGAAACAGCCCTGCGTGCCCGGATCATTCTGACCGGGTTCAGCGGTTAGATCACCAGAATCGGTGTGCGGGTTGGCACCCGATCATAGAGGTCGCAGATATCCTGATTGATCAGCCTTACGCAGCCCGACGACACAGCCTTGCCGATGGACTTGTATTCGGGGCTGCCATGCAGGCGGTAAAGCGTGTCTTCGCCATTCTGGAAAATGTAGAGCGCACGGGCGCCAAGCGGATTGTCGAGACCGGGCGGCATGCCGCCATTTGCGGCCGAATAGCGTTCAAGCTCCGGCTGCCGCGCGATCATTTCCTGAGGCGGAGTCCATTTGGGCCATTTCTGCTTCCACTGCACGATGGCGCGGCCTGACCAGGAAAACCCGTCCCGGCCGATGCCGACGCCGTAGCGCATGGCCCTGCCATTTTCCCGCACCAGGTAGAGAAAACGCTGAGAGGTGTCGACAACCAGTGTTCCCGGCCGCTCGCCCGTCGGATCAGCAACCTCCTGGCGCAGAAACGCCGGATCAATTTCCTGATACGGAATGGCCGGCAACGGGAATGGCTCGTCGAGCTTGGGGCCGTACATGGTGTCGTAATAGGACGAAGTGGCAGCCAGACCGGAGCCGCGGTTGTCCGTGGCACGGAAGACCGGCGCGGTCTCGGCCATGAATTGGCGGGTGGTCTGCGGTGCGGCGCAGCCGGCCAGCGTGGCGGTCGCCGCAGAGCCAAGCGCCAGGAAACTGCGCCGCGAAAGGGTGCCTGATGTCCGTTCACGTCCCGCAATGCCGGTCGAGTTCAGATCTTTGTGATTTGGTCCGGTCATGTCGCGGAAAGTCCTCAAGTCTCAAGAATATGGAAGTCGTCGCCGATATCCGTCCGGTAAAGTCCCCGGCCCGACTCAACGCGCTGGGGCACATTTGAGTTCCGATTGTGACTTTCCCACGCCTGGCTTGTGGCGAACTTGCCACAGGCTCTGCTTATGGTGTGACAATGTCGTGATCAGGCGCCCGGTAACCGGTTCAGCCGGCTTTCGCCCTCATTTGCAGTTCGGGAAAAAGCGCCAGCCATTCCGGGCCGATTTTCTCCACCGACCCGAGCCGCTTGAGGAAAGTCGAGCTCCAGTGGGCGATATCGTGCTTATCCAGATGAGCGTAGAGCGCGCGGTGCCGTTCGACACGCTCGCCCAAGGGCATTTCGAGCGCGGTCCTGATCGCTTCCGCGACATCCTGCGGATCATGCGGATTGACGATCAGCGCCTGTGACATTTCCTCGGCCGCGCCTGCAAACTGGGACAGGACCAGCACCCCCGGATCGTTTTGATCCTGGGCTGCGACATATTCCTTTGCCACCAGGTTCATGCCGTCAAACAACGGGGTCACCAGACCGACCCTGGAAAGACGGAACAGTACCGCCAGTTCGTCGCGCGGCAACGCGCGGTGGATATATTGCACAGGGGTCCAGTCGACGGTGCCGAAACGGCCGTTGATGCGACCAGCCAGTTGTTCAAGCTCCGACCGTATCGCCCTGTAGGCCTCGACATCATCCCGGGTCGGCGGGGCGATCTGCAGCAGGCCAACCTTGTTGTGGAACCCGGGGTACCTGCTCAGGAATGTCTCATAGCCTGCGAGCCGTTGCGGCAGGCCCTTGGAGTAATCCAGCCGGTCAACGCCAATCAACCGCGGCAGGGCTGGCGGCGGAACATTGACCGAGCCTTCCTCGGCCAACCGCCGGAAGCCCTTGACGTCAATGGAGATCGGGAAACACCCTATCACCACCTCACGGCCGTCGATCCCCATATTGCCGTTGGCGCGCAGTTCGCCGCGCAGGATGTGGCGGAAAATGTTGATCATGTGACCGAGATCACGCTGCGTCTGCACGCCGACGAGATCATATTCGGCCAGACAGCCTGCAAGGTCCTGCCAATCCGGAATGGCCTTGAAGGTTTGCAGGTCGGGGAGTGGAACGTGCAGGAAGAAGCCGATGCGGCTCATCACTCCCAGCGCCTTGAGTTCGTGCGCAAGCGGGATGAGGTGGTAATCGTGCACCCAGATCATGTCATCGGCGGAGACTTCATCGGCGATCAGCCGGGCCAGCCGCCGGACAACCTTGCGGTAAGCCTTGGCATAGCGGGGCTGCACATCGATCAGGTCGACCCGGCCGTGCAGCGCCGGCCAGAGCACAGAATTCGAGTAGCCCAGGTAGTAGTCACGGTAGAGATTGGGCTCCAGCTCGAACAGGGCGATGTCGAATTCCGGCCGATGATGAAACACAAGAGATGCGGCAGGAGTGTCGGTCTGTTCCGGCGCACAGCCGATCCACAGGCCACCGTTCCTGGCCAGCGCATCCTTGAGCGCCACAACGAGTCCGCCGGAGTCGTTCGCCCCGTCAACGGACGGCGCCCTGTTTGAAACAATGACAAGACGCCCCATCCCTAGGACTCCATCATCTTGGTCTGGGTGCGGAGCCAGTCCTTGAAAGCGGAGGGGCTGTGGGTCCTGTAGTGCGCACAGGTCGGCCCCTCGCCTATCTTGATGGTGATGCCGTCCTGTTCATTGACCCAGGAAAAGGCAGATTCGTCGGTCTCGTCGTCACCTGCGAAAAGAATGCGGCGGCCTGCGAATTCATCAAACCCGGTGATCCGCTTTACCGCATCAGCCTTGGAGATGCCCTTTGGCTTGATCTCAACCGCCATTTTTGCGGACTGAAGTTCGAATTCATCATCACTGCCGATCAGGCTGGAGAGGAATTCGCGTACCTTGCTTTCCATATCCGGGTGCTGACGAAAGTGCAGCACGACCCCGAACCTCTTGTCCTCGGCAATCACGCGCGGCTCCAGCACGGCGAATTCCCTTGCCGCTTTCTTGATGTGACCGAGGCGCGCGAGGTCACATTCGATGACCGGCAGATGCCCCGACGCGTGCCGGATTTCCGCTCCGTGTCCTCCGGAAATCGTCCCGGCAAAGCCGTCAAGACGGTCGGAGATCTCCTGCAGGTTGCGCCCGGAGACAATCGAGACCGCACCCTTGTGCTCCCGTACCAGATCATTGAGCAATGACCTCACGGACGCATCGACCTTTATCGTGTCGGGGGTCGGCGCGATATCGACGAGTGTCCCGTCGAAATCAAGAAACAGAGCGGTTTCATCTGCGTTGATGGACAGCCGCTCAAGGTCTTCGGGCGGATCTGTTTCGGGCACAAACCCGACCATACTGTAGTAGTCCCACTGGTTTGACATGGCTGAAAAGCTCTCTCCAGATATGCTTTACAACGGTAAAATCTGACAAAACAACGGCAAAACCGGACGAATGTTCCACTTCATTCCAAAAACTGCATCCGGTCGCGCATCGACAGGCAGTTGTACAACTCAGGCTCTTCCGGCTTGCGGAAGAACATCCATGACCGCCGCTATTCGACGCCATTGAGATCCGGCAGAATCAGTGACGGAGACAGGTCGCGATACTCATCGGGCATCCTGGCCCGGTTGATCCAGACCGTGCGAAATCCGAACTTGGTGGCGCCGGCGACATCCCAGCGGTTGGACGACTGGAACGACACCGCGCCCGGGTAGAGCCGGTAGGCGGTCGTGACCATGTCATAGACTGCCGGGTCGGTCTTGAAAGTCTGGAGTTCGTCGACGGAGAAGACATCGTCGATGACGGTGTCGAGCGCGGCGTTCCTGACAGCCGAATCCAGCATCTTCACGGACCCGTTGGACAGAATTGCCACGCGCGCACCGGTGGCTTTCAGCGCCTTCAGCACGGCAGGAACCTCCGGATAACAATCAAGCTTGAAATAGGCGTCGAGCAATTGCGGCCTGAGGCTCTTGTCGGCACTCGGGACCCGTTCGAAAGCATGATCGAGCGCTTCTTCGGTCAAGGCCCAGAAGTCGCGCCACTGCCCCATCAGCGCCCGCGTCCAGGAATATTCCAGCTGTTTGGCACGCCAGATCTCCGACAGGAGCTGGCCGTCCGGCCCGACAGCCTCCGCATGGCGACGCACCGCGGAGTGGACATCAAACAGGGTTCCATAGGCATCAAAAACGTATGCGGCATAGGACATGTCATTATTCCTCTTGCAAGGTCCCTACGATGCCCGTGTTGCACTGCAACAGTCAAGCATCAACCGGCTGCTTCGGGCTGAACAACTGCCGGGTCCAAAAATTTCCTGCCGCGGCCACCATGCGCAAGGATCGTGCGATTGACCGCACGCTGCCTGCTTGTCGCGCGGCGATGACTTGACGGCAGGGGCAGCGGCGGTCGAATGTCGGTTCATACATAACGTCACCGGCAGGAGGAAATCATGGCCGTCAACACACAAGCCCGCACCAAGACCTGGACCTATGTCGATGGCGAGTGGCTTGAAGGCAATCCGCCGCTGATCGGGCCTGTCAGCCATGCCATGTGGCTGGGTTCGACGGTGTTTGACGGTGCACGCTGGTTTGATGGCGTTGCTCCCGATCTCGACCTGCACTGTGCGCGGGTCAACCGCTCGGCCAATGCGCTGGGAATGCGCGCCACCATGGAAGCCGACGCGATCGAAGCGCTGGCACGTGAAGGGCTGAAAAAATTCGACGGCAAGACTGCCGTCTACATCAAGCCGATGTACTGGGCCGAACACGGCGGCTACATGTCGGTACCGGCCGATCCGGACTCGACGCGGTTCTGCCTGTGCCTGTTCGAAAGCCCGATGATCGCCTCCTCCGGATTTTCGGTGACTGTCTCGCCGTTCCGGCGGCCGACCTACGAGACCGCACCGACCAATGCCAAGGCGGGCTGCCTCTACCCCAACAACGGCCGGGCGGTGATGGAAGCCAAGTCACGCGGCTTCGACAATGCGCTGGTGCTCGACATGCTGGGCAATGTTGCCGAGACCGGCACATCCAACATCTTCATGGTCAAGGACGGCGTGGTGTTCACGCCGGCGCCGAACGGCACGTTCCTGACCGGCATCACCCGGTCGCGCACCATGAACCTTCTGCGCGAGGCAGGCACGGAAGTGATCGAGAAAACGCTCAGCGTTGCCGATTTCATGGATGCCGACGAGATCTTTACGACCGGCAACCACTCCAAGGTGGTTCCGGTGATCCGTATCGAGGATCGCGAACTGCAAGCCGGACCGACCGGCCGCAAGGCCAGGGAACTCTACATGGACTGGGCCCACGGCTGAGACGCCGGGCCGGAAGACAGGAAGATCAGCATGAGCGACAGACGCAAGCATTCCACCGGATCGCCGTTCGAGAAGGCGGCGGCCTATTCCCGCGCTGTCAGGCAGGGGCCGTTCATTCACGTGGCGGGCACCACTGGCTATGATTACGAGGCGATGGAGATGCCGGCCAATGTCGCCGACCAGGCGCGCAACTGCTTTACCACCATCGCCGCATCGCTGGCGGCTCTCGATGCCAGCCTGAGCGATGTGGTCCGGGTGAGATACTATGTCACCAAGCCCGAATATTTCGAAGCGGTAGCGCCGGTGCTGGCCGAACATCTGGGCGGCATCGACCCGGCGGCAACGATGATTGTCTGCCAGTTGATCCGTCCGGAAATGCTGATCGAGATCGAGGTCACCGCGCAGGTGGCGTGAGAGCGGGAGCGGGTCAGACCCGGATCTCGCCGCCCATCTCGTCCTCGATATGAATACGAATGATCTCGTCGAATGAGGATTCGGCCCTGAACCCGAGTGCCAGGGCCCTTTCCGCTGCAAAGCCGCGCGGCCAGTTGGAGACAATGCGCAGGATTTCGGGGGCAGGCTCGTGGCGAATGAGCGCCACCGCCTTGTCGCCGGCAATCGCCCGCAGCGCCTCGATCTGTTCTGCCACGGTGGCGGATATTCCGGGCATGTTGAGCGCCCGCCGGTGGCCGACGGGGCCGGTGTCCATGGTTGCTGCGTGGGTGAGGAAGCCCACTGCCGCGCGCGGACTTGCATGCCAGTGACGGACGGTATCGGGAACCGGCAAGATTGCGGGCTTGCCGGCCAGCGGTTCGCGCAGGATGCCGGAGAAAAAGCCGGATGCCGCCGCGTTGGGCAGGCCCGGACGGATGCAAATGGTCGGCAGGCGGATTGCCATGCCGTCGAAAAAACCGCGGCGGGTATAGTCCTGCAGCAACAGCTCGCCGATTACCTTCTGCGTCCCATAACTGGTCAGCGGCGCATTCAGGAACGTGTCGTCAATCTCGTCGGGCAGCGGCGCGCCAAAGGCGGCAACCGAGGAGGCAAACACCAGCCGCGGGCGATAGGCGCTTGTCTGTGAAAGATGCCGGACGGCATCGAACAGGTAGCGGGTGCCATCGAGGTTGATCCGGTAGCCCTTGTCGAAATCCTGCTCCGCCTCACCCGAGACGATGGCTGCCAGGTGGACGATCACATCAGGCCGTCCGGAAACCAGTTGCGGGGCCGAACGGGGATCGGAAATGTCGAGCGCCAGGCTCGCAACCTCGCCGGAGAAGCCGGCCGGGGTTTCCGGTTCAACCGTGTCGGCCAGCGTCAGCTTGCTCACGTTGTGAGCGCCCAACGCTCCCGAGCGCGCGATCGCATCCGTAAATTTGCGGCCAATCATTCCTGCCGCACCGATTACCAGGACATGCATTCAAACTCTCCCCCACGGCTTGCTGCGGCCGGAACGGTAGGGCTTCAAGCAGCCGAGCGCAAATGCAGAAATCAGCATGACAGCAAGCCGCACAAAGGCAGGCGCGGCTCGACCGGGATTGCCCGTCACCACGGACGGCTGGAAATGCGGTCGCGATCGAGGCAACGCCAGAGACCACGTGGCGGCCACGCCGGGGGAGCATACCCGGCATGCTGCAGGGCATGCAGCCACCCGGGCGGGTGAAACCTTGCGAGCCGGTTGCATTGCCTGAGCGAATCCCGTTGATTGCGGTCCGGGGTAATTGTCGCCATGGCGAAGTTGACCTCGCCCACTCCCTGATCAGACAGGCTTCCACGCAGGTCTGAGCCTGCCTGACTCAATGGAGAGCCGCGCACATGCCCCAAACCTACCGGCCGCTCCAGGCAGCACTTTGGATGTGCGGCTCGATCACATCGTTTTCGGCGATGGCGGTTGCGGGCCGCTATGTCTCCCAGGTTCACTCGACTTTCGAGATCATGGCATTCCGGTCGCTTGTCGGCCTTTTCATTGTGCTGGCGCTCGGCGCGGCCAGCCGCAGGCTTGGCGAGATCCGGCGCGAGCGGCTGAAGCAGCATTTCTTCAGGAACCTGTTCCACTTCACCGGACAGAACCTCTGGTTCTTCGCCCTGGCGTCAATTCCGCTGGCGCAAGTGTTCGCGCTTGAATTCACCACGCCGATCTGGGTGATCGTTCTGAGTTTCGTCTTTCTCGGCGAGAGGCTGACCGGCTCGAGAATCCTTGCCGCCGGCCTGGGCTTCCTCGGCATCCTGGTGGTCGCCAGACCGGACTTCGGCGCACTGGAGCCCGGATTGATCACGGCGGCAATCGCGGCGGTGTTCTTTGCCGCGACCATCATCATGACCAAGGCCCTGACCCGGCACGAAAGCATCGTGTCGATCCTGTTCTGGCTGACCGGCTTTCAGCTTTGCTTCGGTGTTGTCGCCCTGGTGCTGGCGGGATCGGTGACCTGGCCGACGGTGACCACCCTTCCCTGGCTCATGGTGATCGGCGCCACGGGCCTGATGGCGCATTACTGCCTGACCACTGCGCTGTCGCTGGCGCCGGCGAGCTTCGTCATGCCGATCGACTTTGCCCGGCTGCCGCTGATTGTCATCGTCGGCGCAATCCTGTTCGGCGAAAAGGCCGACGCCTTCATCCTGCTCGGCGGCGGCATCATCATCCTGGCCAACTGGATCAACCTGCGCCGCGGAAAGCCCGTGGCGGCAGCGACGACGACATAGAAGCTGGAAGCTGCGGGAAAAGGTGGGAAATGGTGCCGCTTACGTGACTCGAACACGTGACCCCGTCATTACGAATGACGTGCTCTACCAACTGAGCTAAAGCGGCATACCAGTTCACTGCGGGATTGGCGGTTGAGGTCCGTTCCCGCGGAATGGTGCGCAGATACCGTGATTGCCGCGCGATTTCAAGTCGGCATGACCATCGCGGTGTTCTTTTTGATGCTCAGGGGTAACGCGGGCTTTCGGCCCCGTCCTTGATCAGGCCGCAAAACCTCGTTTCCCCATCACCTGTACGGTTCGCTGCTTAACGCGGCACCGGGGCAGGCTCACCCGCCAGCGGGTCGGGGCCGAACTCGTTGCTGCCATCCGTGCCTTTCTGGACAAACCACCAGAGCAGGACCAGAAAGCCGATCAGCGGGATAACAATCAGCAGCAGCCACCAGGCCGAACGGCCGGTGTCGTGAAGCCGCCGGCCCGCGACACAGACGGACGGGACAAGCGTGGCGAGACCGAAGATCCCGGAAAGGACCTGAGCGGATCCGAACACGATCTGGTCAACCAGTCCGAGAACAACGTTTCCGGCAAAGATGAACAGGACGAACCACCAGTACTCCGACCGCCGGGCGCGGCCCGCGATCGTTGCGTATTTCTGGAAGCAGGTTCTGACGGCGGTTTGAAAATCCATGGCGGCCCCCTTCGGCAATCTCAACATCCGGAGTTGAAACCAAAGTGCCGCTTCTGTCCAGTCACCGGGCGCCGGTCACTGGACACAGGGCAAGACCGGATGCCGCCATTCGACGACGGAAGCATCCGGGAACCCGTTACAAGACCGGGCGCAGGCTAGAGTGCCAGGCGCTTGCGGGTTGCCTGGTATTCGCTTTCGAGCCGGTCGACGAGATCGGACACCGGGCCGATCTTCTTGACTGCGCCGATGCCCTGGCCGCAGCCCCAAATTTCCTTCCAGGCCTTGGGGCCGGAGGTGGCGCTGTCGAAATTCATCTTGCTCGGATCGGCTTCCGGCAGATTGTCCGGGTCCAGACCGGATGCGGCGATGGAGGGCTTGAGGTAGTTGCCGTGAATGCCGGTGAAATAGTTGGAGTAGACAATGTCCTTGGCGGCGCTGTCGACGATCATCTGCTTGTACTCGTCGACCGCACGGGCCTCTTCGGTGGCGATGAAGGGCGAGCCGATATAGGCCATGTCGGCCCCCATGGCCTGGGCAGCAAGCACCGCGCCGCCGGTCGCGATCGATCCCGACAGCAGCAACGGGCCATCGAACCACTCGCGGATTTCCTGGACCAGCGCAAACGGCGAAAGCGGGCCGGCATGGCCGCCGGCGCCGGCGGCAACAGCGATCAGGCCATCGGCGCCCTTGTTGATGGCCGAATGGGCGTGACGGTTGTTGATGATGTCATGCAGCACGATGCCGCCATAGGAGTGGATCGCGGCGTTGACCTCGGGCACGGCACCGAGCGAGGAAATCACCACCGGCACCTTGTATTTGACGCACATCGACAGATCGTGCTCGAGCCGGGTGTTGGAGCGGTGAACAATCTGGTTGACGGCAAAAGGGGCCGCCGGGCGGTCCGGGTTCTTGGCGTTGTGATCGGCAAGACCTTCGGTGATCTCGGCCAGCCATTCGTCCAGCTGGGCTTCGGGGCGGGCGTTGAGCGCGGGAAACGACCCCATGATGCCCGCCTTGCACTGGGCCATGACCAGCGGAGGATGGGAAATGATGAACAGAGGGGCGGCAACGACTGGAAGCCGGAAATTGTTCTGGAGAACGGCAGGAAGGGTCATAAGGCCTCGCAAATCACAATGACGTTTACGCAAACGTCAATTTTCATAGCAGAGCGACGGTAACCTGAAAAGACTTGACTTGCGGCTCCAATTCCACACACGGACAGCCCCTGCTTCTGCAGCAAGCTTGAGTTTTACCGGCTTAGCGGATACGCACAGGTTAACGGCACGGGCCGGCGGCTTGCCGCCTGACGGCTGCATCCTGCCAGGTTGCAGCCAGATTGGCCCGAGAGCGCCAGAACCGACAGATCCGGACAGGTGACAACCAGTCCACGCGGCACGGAGACAGACCATTGACCGGCATGGAAGCGGCTATTCGCGGGGCCTTGGACAAGGCCGGGATTCCGGGTGCGCAGGCCCGTCGCCGGATCTATGATTCCGCCCGTGCCGCGCTCGACCGCAGCCTCGAGCGTCAAGGCATCATCGAGCCCGAACGGGTTGACGAGCACCGGCACAAGCTCGAAGTCCTGATCGCCAGCATCGAGGCAGAGTGGACCCCGCCAAGCGAGGAGCAACCTGCACCTGTTGCCGCAGCTCCGGCTGTCAGCCCAACACCGCCGGTCGCAGCTCCCCGCGAGCCCGCACCGGTCGAGCCCGAAGCACAGGCGCCGTTGCGGCCTGTCTATGACGTGCAGGCAGCACTGGGGCCTGAACATGACATTCCTTCCGGCCATGCCCCGTCGCTCGACGAGATGGCGCGGCCGGCGAAAACGCCCCACCAGCCGGCTCCGGCTGTTACCGCGGTCCCGCAGGACACCCCCGCCCGGGCAGCTTTCGTTGCAGGCGCAGACCTTGATTTCGCCCCGGACGCGGGCGACCACACTGCAGCACAGGCCCCTGTCCCGGACATGGCGGGCGAACGGCCACCGCACATCGAAGCCCCCGTCGCCGCATCGTCAAAGCCTGCCAAACCGGCGAAAAAGGCGAAGACCTCGAAGCCGCGCAAGCAAAAGCGCCGGCGCGGCGTTTTTGCCTCGATGTTCTCGGCTGCGGTGATGCTGTCGTTTCTCGGCATCGGCGTCTGGTGGCTGATTGATAGCGGCGCACTCAAGAGTGCGGCGGAACGCGACACCAGCGTGCCCAATCCGCCGCCTTCGCTCAGCCGCGACGATTTTGCCGGCGGGCCGCAGCAGCTCGCTCCCGGCTCCGGATTTTCCGGGGAATGGTCGAATGTGTTCACGCCGGGGCGCGACGGCACGGCCGAGGCTCGCGGCAACGCCAGCGCCGAGGTGATCGAGGAGGCCGAAGGCAATGTGCTGCGGATCACGTCAGGCACCGGCGGCACCGACGGCGAGGTTCTGGTCCCGCTTGGCGCGGAAGTCATGCAGGCGCTGGCCGGACGAAAATCCGTGATGGCGCTTACCGTCCGCTCGGCGTCGCCTGAACCAACGCAGATCTATGTCAAATGCGAATTCTCGGTTCTCGGCGATTGCGGCCGCCGCCGCTTTGACGTGACCTATGACACCACCGACATCCTGTTCAGCCTTGATTACGACCGGGCGCTGGCGCCCAATGATGGCGGCTACCTGGTGATCAACAGCGACATTTCCGGCGCGGGAAAAGGCATCGATCTGCTCGCCGTGCGGATCCGGCCACTGAGCTGATCCTGGCGGGACAGACCTGCGCCCGAATTGCTTGAGCTGATAAAAAGCCGCCCGCTGCAAAGCGGGCGGTTTTCATTATCATGCGGACCGGTCAGTTGACGTCGGTCACGCGCAGGTAGGGGCGGATTTCTTCCCACCCCTGCGGGAAGATGCCCTTGGCCTCTTCATCGGAGATCGACGGCGGGATGATGACCTTGCCGCCCGGACGCCAGTCGGCCGGGGTGGCAACCTTCTTGGCGTCAGCCAGCTGCAGCGCATCGATAACCCGCAGGATTTCGTCGAAGTTGCGTCCGACATTCATCGGGTAGGTCATCGTCAGGCGGATTTTCTTGTTCGGGTCGATGATGAAGACCGAACGCACGGCCGCGGTGGTGCTTTCGTTGGGATGGATCATCTCGTAAAGCTGAGCCACCTTGAGATCCTTGTCGGCAACGATCGGAAAGGTCAGGTTGGTGTGTTGGGTGTCGTTGACATCCTTGATCCAGGCCATGTGCTCTTCGACGCCATCAGTCGACAGGCCGATCGGCTTGACGTTGCGGGCGGCGAACTGATCGGACAGCTGCGAGGTGCGGCCCATTTCGGTGGTGCAGACCGGGGTAAAATCGGCCGGATGGCTGAAGAAGAACGCCCAGGACGAGCCGATCCACTCGTGGAAATCAATCGGACCGTTGGTGGTTTCGGCCTTGAAGTTCGGGGCGGTATCACCGATGCGAATACTCATAGGGAAGTCCTTTCCTGGGGTTGTAAACTTGAGACTCTTATGTGTGGATTTTCTCCGCTGAGTTCAACGGCTGCCTGGTGCTGGCTGAGGAATACCTTGCCGCTGAGATGGCTGAGAAAATCGCCCCGGCGAAGCCTGTCCATCACCGGACCTTTGACCTCGCTGAGATTGAATGTGACACCCATCGCCTTGAGCCGCTCATTGATCGCCTCAAGCGATTCCAGCGCACTCATGTCGATTTCGTTGACCGCCGGGCACATCAGCACCACGTGCTTGAGCTTTGGCCGGGCGGCAACCATGTCGTAGAGGCTGTCCTCGAGATAGCGCGCGTTGGCAAAATAGAGGCTCTCGTCGACACGCAGCGTGAGCACCGTGTCGTCGATCTCGACCTTGTGACGCTTGACGTTGCGGAAATGCTCGGTGCCCGGAACCCGGCCGACCACGGCCATGTGCGGACGGGAGGACTTGTAGAGATGAATGAGGATCGAGATCAGTACGCCTGCGGTGACGCCGACCTCGACGCCGAAACCGAGCGTCAGCAGGATGGTGACGCAGACCGCAATGAAATCGGCGCGGGAATAGACCCAGGTCTTTTTGAGAATCGAGAAATCCACCAGTGACAGCACGGCCACGATGATGGTGGCTGCCAGCGTTGCCTGCGGCAAATGATAGATCAGCGGCGTCAGCAGCAGCGCTGCCAGCATCAGGCCAACGGCGGTGTAGGCGCCTGCGGCAGGGGTTTCCGCGCCGGCGTCAAAATTGACCACGGAGCGGGCAAAGCCGCCGGTCACCGGATAGCCGCCGGTGAATGCCGCGCCGACATTGGCAGCACCCAGGCCGATGAGTTCCTGGTCGGGGACGATCCGCTGGCGCTTGCGCGCGGCAAGCGTCTGGGCGACCGACACCGATTCGACAAAACCGATGATCGAAATCAGCACTGCCGGGCCGATCAGCATGCCCAGGAGATCGGGAGAGAAGGAAGGCATGGTCAGCGGCGGCAGGCCTTGCGGCACATCGCCGACCACCCGCACACCAGCCGTTTCGCTCAGATTGAATATCCAGGTGACAAAGGTGGTGAGAACCACGGCCGCCACCGGCCCGGCCTTGGCGAGTACACCGGCCAGCTTGGGTTTCATGCCGGTCGACAGCAGCAACGGCATAAGTCCCTTGCGCACCCAGAACAGGAACGCCGTGGCGCTTGCACCGATGGCAAACGTGATCCAGTTGACCTCGCCCAGATGCTCGAACAATGACCGCAGCAATTCCGGCAGGTTGGCGCCGCCGGCGGAAATTCCGAGCACATGGCGCAACTGGCTCATGGCGATGAGAATGCCCGACGCGGTGATGAAACCGGCAATCACCGGGTGCGACAGGAAGTTGGCGAGAAAACCAAGCCGGAAGATGCCGAGCAGGATCAGAAAGGCCCCGGACAGGAAGGCCAGGGTGACGGCGGCAACGAGCAGTTCTGGCGATCCGGGCTCGGCCAGATTGCCGATTGCAGCTGCGGTCATCAGCGATACAACCGCGACCGGACCGACGGCCAGCACACGGCTGGTGCCGAAGATGGCATACAGAATGATCGGTGCGATCGAGGCGTAGATCCCGGTCTCGGCAGGCAGGCCGGCGAGAAGCGCATAGGCCAGCGACTGCGGGATCAGCATGATGGTGACGATCACGGCGGCGACAAGATCATTGCCGAACGCATCGCGATCGTAACGGCGGCCCCAGTCGAAGACCGGCATGACGCGGGCGAGACGATTGATGAGGACGGGGGCTTTCAGCATGTCGATGTCCTTACCGCGCAAACAGCGTCAGCGTCTTGATATACCGCAAACCGCGAACGCCCATTCCGGCGCGCCAGCCCGATATTGTCTCAGAAAATTATCGTCAGCTCGGCCGACGATTTCAGGCCCGGTCATCCGGAGGCGGGATCTCCCCCGCCTTCCCGGCAAATGCCCCGGGGCAACCCACCGGCACTCAAAGTGCGTTGATGGGGACCTTCAGCATTGCACGCCCGTCCTTGTCGGTCGGGATGTCGCCGGCGCGCATGTTGACCTGCAGCGACGGGATGATCAGCCTTGGCATGGCCAGCTGGGCATCACGCTCGGTGCGGAACTTGATGAAATCCGCACGGGTCTTGCCGCCGCCGACATGGATGTTGTGCGCCTTCTCGTCGCCAACGGTGGTTTCCCACTGGATGTCGCGACCGTTCGGGCCGTAATCGTGGCACATGAACAGGCGCATATCGTCGGGCAGCGCCAGCACCTTCTGGATGGAATCGTAGAGCGTGCCGGCATCGCCGCCGGGGAAATCGGCGCGGGCCGATCCGCCATCGGGCATGAACAAGGTGTCGCCGGTAAAGGCGGCATTGCCCATCACGTGGACCATGCAGGCGGGCGTGTGGCCGGGCGTGTACATGGCGAAGCCCTGCATCGTGCCGATCTGGTAGGTGTCACCATCCTTGAACAGGGCATCGAACTGCGACCCGTCGCGCTGGAACTCGGTGCCTTCATTGAAGATCTTGCCGAAGGTGTCCTGCACGACCATGATCTTGTCACCGATGCCGATCTTGCCGCCGAGCTTGTCCTGAATATAGGGGGCGGCGGAGAGATGGTCGGCATGGACATGGGTCTCGATGATCCATTCGAGCGTCAGGCCGTTCTGCTTGATGTACTCGATCATCTTGTCGGCATGGCCGTAGGTAATCCGGCCGGCCGCATAATCGATGTCCATGACGGAATCGACGACAGCGCAAGACTTCGAGGCAGGGTCCTTGACCACATAGCTGATGGTGTTGGTGTCGGGATCAAAGAAGGCTTTGACTTCGGGTGTGACCGACATGTCCACTGGATAGTTCGACATTGTATCATCTCCTCTTTTCGCAAGGTCTGCTTTGCGCGCCGCCTTGCATTGCGACGATTGGGTTAAAATGTCCGGGCCATTTTTCATGGCCCGGAGCTTCATTCAGAATGCCTTGGCAGGCTTGTGGCGCAGTCCGTCGAGCGTACGGGCCAGAACGATGCCGATGACCATGGCGCCGACGAAGGCCAAGACGTGCAAGCCACCGAAACCGAGCGCGGGGATGGCGCCACCGGGACAGAAGCCGGCAATGCCCCAGCCAATCCCGAACAAGGCCGAACCGCCAAGCAATCTCGCGTCGACGGTCTTGTTGATCGGCAGGTGGAATTCCGCGTCGAATACCGGTTTCCGGCGTGCCCCGAACACCACCATGTAGCCGATCGCCGTGGTGATCAGTGCGCCGCCCATGACAAAGATCAGGCTTGGATCCCAGCTGCCGGCGACGTCGAAGAAATTGAGAACCTTGGCCGGGTTGGCCATGCCGGAAATGGCAATGCCAAGACCGAAGACCGCGCCTATCAGGCCGGAGACAATGAGTTTCTGCATGGCTCAGATCTCCGCGATGTGGCGGACGACATAGACTGTCAGCCCGGTGAAAATCATGAAGGTGAGCGTTGCCGCAATCGACCGCGGCGACAGCCGCGCCATGCCGCAGACGCCATGGCCCGAGGTGCAGCCGGCGCCGTAATAGACGCCAACACCGACAATCAGGCCGCCAAGCGCCAGCAAGGGCAGTGACACGGGAACCGCATAGGGGATCGTCCCGCCAAATGCCAGGAACAGCACCGGGCCGATCACTGCGCCGGCCAGAAAGGCAATGCGCCAGGCCCAATCGCTCGACACCGGCGGTATGATGCCGGTGACAATTCCGGTCATGCCGGCGATGCGGCCATTGAACATCATCAGCAGGATTGCCGAGAGGCCTATGAGGATACCGCCTGCCAGCGACATCCAAGGCGTGAATTCTGTTTCCATCGTTGCTTCCCTCCTGGATCAGACCGACTTCCGGCCGCGGCGTCGTTGCGCCTGACCTACATATATATAAGCGATAATCCATATTCAATAGGTTATATGTATCTGCAGGTCCTGAATGTCCAGGCAAGGAAGCAAGGCAAATGGCTGCCGCTCCGGCTCAGCCCGCAGGCAACTTCGGCTTGCGGATGTCGGGGTGCAGGGTCTTGCCAAGAATGTGGTCATCGGCGCCGATGACATGGCTGCTCGAACCAACAATCAGCTTGTCGGGGTGATGCACGATCAGATGGTCCTTGTTGGGATAGGGCAGGCTCGACAGGAAATGCTTCATGCAGTTGATCCGGGCGCGCTTCTTGCAGTCGGACTTGACGATGGTCCAGGGCGCATCGGCGGTGTCGGTGTAGAAGAACATCGCCTCCTTGGCCTCGGTGTAATCATCCCACTTGTCGAGCGACGCCTTGTCGATGGGAGACAGTTTCCACTGCTTGAGCGGATCCTTCTCGCGCTGGCCGAAACGCTTGAGCTGCTCGCCTTGCGTGACCGAAAACCAGTATTTGAACAAAAGGATACCGGAGCGGGTGAGCATGCGCTCGATCTCCGGCGCTTCTCGCATGAATTCGAGATACTCGGTGGGTGTGCAGAAGCCCATGACCCGTTCGACACCGGCGCGATTGTACCAGGAGCGGTCAAACAGCACCATTTCCCCGGAGGCCGGCAGATGCTCGATATAGCGCTGGAAGTACCATTGCGAGCGCTCGCGATCGGTTGGCTTGGAGAGGGCCACGACGCGGGCCATGCGCGGGTTGAGGTGTTCCATGAAGCGCTTGATGGTGCCGCCCTTGCCGGCCGCGTCACGGCCTTCAAACAGCAGCACCACTTTCTGGCCGGTCTCCTCGATCCAGCGCTGGGCCTTCAGCAGTTCGACCTGCAGCTTGGCCTTTTCATGCTCGTAAGCGGCACGGCGCATCCTGGTCTTGTAGGGATAAACGCCCTGCTCGAACAATTGCGCAATCGCCGCATCATCCTTGCGGATTTCCGCCGTGTTCAATTGTTCAGGTCTTGCAGCCTCGCCGGTCTGCCCGGCGTCGTCATTGCCATCGGCCACGTCCGGGCCGGTTGTTGCGCCATTGGATTTCGTCTCGAGTTCGCTCTCGGCATCAGCCATTGCAGCCCCTTTCCGGTTAGGGGAACAGTCTGATCCCAAAACCCTCTGCCGGCTTTGACTCGTGTCAATTCTGCGCAAACAAACATCCTGGCGGTGACGGCGATACGGATCAGCGGGGCTTGATGTGGTCCATAACATGGATCGCAAGGCCAGCAAGCAGGCCCCAGAACGCAGCCCCGATGCCGAAGGCCGAAACACCGGAAGCGGTGACGGCGAAAGTGGCCGCAGCGGCGAAGCGTGTTGCAGGCAGTTCAAAAGCGGAGACCAGCGCGCCGATCAATGGCGGGATCAGGGCAAGGCCCGCGACCACGGCGATGATTTCAGGCGGCATGGCGAGGATGGCCGGAACGATAACCGGACCGGACAAGCCGAGCATGATCCAGACCAGCGCGTAGGCAAGCCCCACCTTCCAGCGCCGGCTCCTGTCAGGATGAACATCATCGCCAAGACAGATGGCGGCGGTGATTGCGGCCATGTTGATGGTGTGGGCGCCGAAGAGCGCGAAAAAGGCGGAGAGCAAACCGGTGACGCCGAGTGCCTCGGTCACCGGCGGCTCGTATCCGTTGGCGCGCAGTACGGCGAAACCGGGAAGGTTCTGCGAGGCCATGGTGACAAGATAGAGCGGCACGCCAAGGCCGAGAAGCACGGCGGGATCAAATTCGGGCCGGATGAAGGTCAGCGAGGTCCAGTCGACATCGGTGGAAGGAAGCGGTGCCCCGCCAACGGTAAACGCGATCACCAGACCGGCGATCAGTGCGGCCAGAACCGCCATCAGCGGATTGAAAAGGCGCACGATCAGAAACACCGCGATCAGCGGCAGCACCAGCGCCGCCTCGCTGGCCGCATGAAGAGCCACCGCCATGGTGAACGGCAGCAGCACGCCCGCCAGCATGCCCGACGCAACACCGGTGGGAATGGCGTTGACGGCGCGGTTGAGCGGGCGGATGGCCGCGGTCAGCGCGATCAACAGACCGGCAAAGACAAAGGCGCCGACCGCCTGGTGGATGTCGACCCCGGTGGACGCGGCAATCAGTGCCGCACCCGGGGTTGACCAGGCCAGCACCACCGGCACCTTTTTCCAGGAACTCAGCAGCGCCGAACCGATGGCCTTGGAAAAACACACGGCCGCCACCCAGGAGGCGGTCTGGCCGGCATCCGCGCCGACGGCTGCGGCTGCGGCGAGCACCAGCGCGATGGTCGAGCCATACCCAACAAGAGCTGCCACCAGGGCCGCAGAGATCATCGAAACAGGCACTTGAGCACTCCGTGACATCGAGGGCAGAAGACTGGTTCAGACCGGCTTCGGGAGCCGGTCAGTTGGCGGCGGCTGTCAGACGAGCGACGCGGTCGATCGCCAGCAGGTAGCCTTGCGTGCCGCAGCCGGCGATGACGCCATCGGCGCGCAGCGAGACGAAGGAATGCTGACGGAATTCCTCGCGCTTGTGCACGTTGGAAATATGGACCTCGATCACCGGGCCCTCGAAGGTATTGAGCGCATCAAGGATTGCCACCGAGGTGTGGGTATAGGCGGCAGGATTGATGACGATGGCCGCAGCCTCTTCGCGGGCTTCATGGATCCAGTCGATGAGCTGATACTCGGCGTTGGATTGCAGGAAGCGGACCGCGAGGCCGTAGCTTTCCGCCTGGCTCATGCATGCCGCTTCGACATCGGCGAGAGTTTCCCTGCCGTAGATTTCCGGCTGGCGCTTGCCCAGAAGATTGAGGTTCGGTCCGTTGAGAACATAGATCGTGCCGGTCACCGGGTCTGCCTTTCGCTGAGAGTCAGGTCACTTGGCCCCGAGAACCGGGGCGATGCAAATTCCTAGCCTGACAGCATGGTTCCGGCAAGTGTCGGCAAGGCTTACTCGAGACCGTAGGGCACCGTCCTGCGGGTATTGGGATCGACCACCAGGCGGCGCTTGAGCGGCGGCACCGCGCGCTGATGGCAGTTGCGGCGTTCACAGATCCGACAAGACACACCGATCGGCTCGAAGGCCTCGGCGCGGGCAACATCCAGGTCATCGGCATAGACCAGTTCACCGGCATGGGCGACTTCGCAACCGAGCGCCAGCGCATAGGACTGCACCGGATCGCGCCAGCCGCCCGACGGTTTGGAAACAGCGGTGGCAAGACAGAGATAGCGCACGCCGTCCGGCGTTTCGGCCAGTTGCCTTATGATCCGGTTCGGGGTCTCGAAGGCCGAGTGGGCGTTCCACAATGGACAGGCCGAACCGAAACGGGCGAACTGCAGCTTGGTGGCCGAGTGGCGCTTGGTGATATTGCCGGCCTTGTCGACGCGGGCGAAAAAGAACGGCACACCCTTCTGGCCCGGCCGCTGCAGGGTCGACAGCCGGTGCGCCACCTGCTCGAGGCTGGTCGAGAAGCGGTCGGCCAGAAGCACCAGATCATGGCGCAGTTCACGCGCTGCGGCAGAGAAAGCCCCGTAGGGCAGAATCGCAGCGCCGGCGAAATAATTGGCAAGGCCGATGCGGCAGATACCGGCTGCGTCGGCGGAGCGGAAGCGCGCCTCCTCGATGATCCGGGTCATCGCCGCATCATGCTCGATCAGCGCGATCTGGCAGGCAATCTGGAAAGCTTGCGTCGAGGCGGGCGTGCGCGGATTGAGCCAGAGCACGCGGGAGACCGGATCGAAACGGCGCAGGCCGCCGCGATCGCTATCGCCCTGCCCTGATCCCGGCTCACCGCCATCGCCAATCGCCACGCGCACCCGGTGGCGGCGTTCGATGTGGTCGGCCAGCGCCTTCAAGCTGACGCCGCGGCTTTTCGCCAGATCCCTGCTCAGCGCCTCGCCGGCGAGATCGAGCTCGTGGATGTAGTTGTCGACATAATGGAAGAAATCGCGGACCTCTTCATAAGGCGTCGGCTCGTTCAGGGCGCCTGAGCGTTCGAGCGTCTCGTCAAGCTCGGCCAGCTGGTCGCCGGAGCGGCGCATGGCCTGGTGCAGCGACAGGAAGGCGCGGGCGAAGGATGGCGCGTTCTGCACCACCAGCTTGACGTCGGTCAGCGACGGCTGGGCGCCCCCCGAGACCGGATCGGCCAGCGCTTCGGCGACATCGGCGAGCAGCCGGTCGGTGTCCTGATCCGACAGCGTTGTGATGTCGACCGAGAAGGCTTCGGCCAGCGCCAGCAGCACCGAGGCACTGACATGGCGCTGGTTGTTCTCGATCTGGTTGAGATAGCTGGTCGAAATACCAAGCTTCTGGGCGAAGCCGGCCTGGGTCAGGCCGTGCTCGCCACGGATGGCGCGGATCTTGCCGCCGACGAAGAGTTTGCGTGTTCGCATGAATGTTCGCAATTTTGCAAATATGCAGTTGCAAACATTGCTAGTGCAACATGCTTACCTTTTCAACCCTGTTGCGGAAGCTCCATTCGCGCTACCACCGGTCAATCAATTCCCGGTTTCATGGAGTGCCCGCCTTGACCCTTTATGCCGCCCTGACCGCTTCCCGGCCCGAAAAGCTGGCCATTGCCACGCTAGTCACCATTGCCGGATCGATCCTGCTGACGCTGTCGGCCAGGATCTCCATTCCGTTCTACCCGGTGCCGCTGACCATGACGACCTTCGTGGTTATCGGGCTTGGCCTTGCGCTGGGTCCCCGGCTCGGCACTGCCGCGGTGGCGCTGTACCTGGTTCATGGCGCACTGGGCCTGCCGGTGTTTGCCGGTACGCCTGAGAAGGGCATCGGGTTTGCCTACATGATGGGACCGACCGGCGGCTACCTGCTCGGCTATCTGCTGGCAGCTTTCGTGGCAGGCACATTGGCTGAACGCGGCATGGACCGCTCACCGCTGACCGCGTTCGTTGCAGCACTCATCGCCAGCGCCGTCATCTACGTGCCCGGCGTCCTGTGGCTCGGGGCACTGTTTGGCTGGGATCAGCCGATCCTGGCCTGGGGGCTGACGCCTTTCATTCTGGGGGATGCGACCAAAGCAGCCTTGGCAGCGATCGTATTTCCGGCAACATGGGCGATGATTGCCAAAAAGGGAGGCCTGTGATGCGCGATATTATCGAAGAGGTTGAACACAAGCGCGAACAGGCGCGGCTCGGCGGCGGCCAGCACCGGATCGATGCGCAGCATGCCAAGGGCAAGCTGACGGCGCGCGAGCGGCTGGAAGTGCTGCTCGACGAAGGCTCGTTCGAAGAATACGACATGTACAAGACCCACCGCTGCACCGATTTCGGCATGGAAGCCCAGGTGTTTCCCGGCGACGGCGTGATCACCGGCTGGGGCACCATCAATGGCCGCCCGGTCTACGTCTTCTCCCAGGACTTCACCGTTTTCGGCGGTTCGCTGTCGGAGACGCACGCGGAGAAGATCTGCAAGGTGATGGATCTGGCAGTACAGAACGGTGCCCCGCTGATCGGGCTGAATGATTCCGGCGGCGCCCGCATCCAGGAGGGCGTGGCCTCGCTCGGCGGCTATGCCGAAGTGTTCTGGCGCAACGTGCAGGCCTCGGGCGTGATCCCGCAGATCTCGGTGATCATGGGACCGTGCGCGGGCGGCGCGGTCTACTCGCCGGCGATGACCGACTTCATCTTCATGGTGAAAGACACGAGCTACATGTTTGTCACTGGCCCGGACGTGGTCAAAACCGTGACCAACGAGATCGTGACGGCGGAAGAACTCGGCGGCGCCTCGACCCACACCAAGAAATCCTCCGTCGCCGACGGCGCTTACGACAATGATGTCGAGGCCCTGATCGAAATTCGCCGCATGTTCGATTTCCTGCCGCTGTCGAGCCGCGAGACCCCGCCGGTGATCCCCACCGCTGATGCTCCGGACCGGATCGAGAATGCGCTCGACACGCTGATCCCGGACAATCCGAACAAGCCCTACGACATGCGCGAAGTCATCGCCCGGGTCGGCGACGAGGGCGACTTCTTCGAGATCCAGGGCAATCACGCCAAGAACATTCTCTGCGGCTTCATCCGCCTGAACGGCTCGACCGTCGGCGTTGTCGCCAACCAGCCGATGGTGCTGGCCGGCTGCCTCGATATCGACTCATCGAAGAAGGCCGCGCGGTTCGTGCGCTTCTGCGACGCCTTCAACATTCCGATCCTGACGCTGGTCGACGTGCCGGGCTTCCTGCCGGGTGTCAGCCAGGAATACAACGGCATCATCAAGCACGGCGCCAAGCTGTTGTTTGCCTATGCCGAAGCCACCGTTCCGAAGGTGACGGTGATCACCCGGAAGGCCTATGGCGGCGCCTACGACGTGATGGCGTCGAAACACATCCGCGCCGATGTCAATTATGCCTGGCCGACGGCGCAGATCGCGGTGATGGGCGCCAAGGGCGCGACCGAGATCCTCTACCGCTCCGAACTTGGCGATCCGGACAAGATCGCACAGCGCACCGCCGATTACGAAGACCGCTTCGCCAACCCGTTCGTCGCTGCCCAGCGCGGCTTCATCGACGAGGTGATCATGCCGCATTCAACCCGGCGGCGCGTGGTGCGGGCGTTCGAGATGCTGAAGACCAAGAAAGTGACCCAGCCCTTGCGCAAGCACGACAACATTCCGTTGTGAGCCGTTCCGTCACCCAAAGGACCACACCATGAAGATTACACGCGCGGGCGCGACGCCTTCAGCCAAAGGGCCGGAAGATTATTTCTCCGGCACGGTGCGGCTTGACAAGCTGTTTGCGGCCGAGGAACCCGGGCGGGTTCAGGGCGCGTCGGTGACGTTCGAGCCGGGCGCGCGGACCGCATGGCACACGCATCCGCTGGGGCAGACCATCATCGTTACCTCCGGCGTTGGCCGGGCACAGCGCGTGGGTGGGCCGGTGGAGGAAATCCGGCCAGGTGATGTGGTCTGGTTCGCAGCAGATGAGAAGCACTGGCATGGGGCTTCACCTGAGGTGGCGATGACGCATATTGCCATTCAGGAAGCGCTTGATGGCGTGGCGGTGGACTGGCTCGAGAAGGTGGAAGATGCCGATTATCTTGGCTGAAGCAACAGATGGCGCGCACTCACGTCATTTTGACCGGATGTCCGGGACGGGGAGCGGCTGCAATTGTCCGACTTTCGGCCTATATGCTGCGGTGAGACATTTCTCGCCAACAAGGACCAGATTTAATGACTGATGACACCACATTCCCGCCCGAGAAGAATTTTCCCGCCGGCTATCAGCCTGCCAAGGTGTGGGAATGGAAGAAGGGCAATGGCGGCCGTTTCGCCAATATCAACCGGCCTGTCTCCGGCCCGACCCATGACAAGGAACTGCCGGTCGGCAAGCATCCGCTGCAGCTTTACTCGCTGGCGACACCGAACGGCGTCAAGGTGACCGTGATGCTCGAGGAACTGCTGGCGGCCGGTCATTCCGGCGCGGAGTATGACGCTTGGCTGATCAATATCGGCGAAGGCGACCAGTTCGGATCGGGCTTTGTCGAGATCAATCCGAACTCGAAGATCCCGGCAATGGTCGACCATTCGACACCGAAGCCGACGCGGCTGTTCGAAAGCGGCTCGATCCTGCTCTATCTGGCCGAGAAATTCGGCGCATTCCTGCCCAAGGAGCACCATGCGCGCACCGAAGCGCTGAACTGGCTGTTCTGGCAGATGGGTTCCGGCCCGTTCCTCGGCGGCGGTTTCGGGCATTTCTATGCCTATGCGCCGATGAAGATCGAATATGCCATCGACCGCTTCGCCATGGAGGTCAAGCGCCAGCTGGACGTGCTCGACAAGCGCCTGGCCGACAATGAATTCATGGCCGGCGACGAGTACTCGATTGCCGACATGGCGATCTGGCCCTGGTACGGCACGCTGATGCAGGGCAACGTCTACAACGACGCAGCGACCTATCTCGACACCGCGAGTTACACCAACCTGAAGCGCTGGACCGACCAGATCGCCGCTCGCCCCGCTGTCAAGCGTGGCCGCATGGTCAACCGCGCCTTCGGCGAACCGTCCGAGCAGCTGCGCGAGCGTCATGACGCCAGCGACTTCGAGCTCAGGACCCAGGACAAGCTCGACGCACAGAACGAAAGCAAGGACTGATGGCAAAACTGCCTGAAATGACCAAGCACCGCGGAATCCCGTCCGGCCTGCCCGGCACGGGGTTCCAGTTCACCATCCGCCGCGCGAATCCGCGCGGCGTGACGGCGATCATCAACCGCCGCCGGATGGCGGACAGGACACCAACGGAAAAGCTCGCCGACGCGGCATTCCTGCATGCATTGTGGCACCGGTTCGGCGACGAGCCGTTCGAGCGCGGCAATCTCGATGCGGGGCGGATCAGCTGGCTGTTCGGACGCGAAATCGTGCCGGCGGAAGAGCCTTTTGACACGCAGTCCTACCAGGCGTTGCTCAGGATTGACGAGCGCGTGGGGCGGGCAAGCTACCCCGCCGCATTCGAGGATGTGCTGGAAGTGTGAGGATTGGCTCTCCCCTTTTGCGAGGGGAGAGCCGCCAACAGGCAACCGGACAGCGGATGCCTGCAATACCCCGGGTACGGCCCGGGCGAAACGACTGGAAGCCATGGACCTGAGGTCCGTCAGTGGGGGTAGAAGTGCATGTTTTCCAAGATCCTGATCGCCAATCGCGGTGAAATTGCCTGCCGGGTCATCAAGTCCGCACGGGCCATGGGCATCAAGACCGTGGCCGTCTATTCCGACGCTGACCGCGATGCGGTGCATGTGGCGATGGCCGACGAGGCCGTGCATATCGGCCCGCCGCCTGCCAACCAGTCCTACCTGATCCCCGAAAAGATCATCGAGGCCTGCAAGCAGACCGGCGCTCAGGCCGTGCATCCGGGTTACGGGTTCCTGTCCGAGCGGGCCTCGTTCTGCGAGGCGCTGGAGAAGGAAGGCATCGCCTTCATCGGGCCGAAGGTCAAAGCCATCGAGGCGATGGGCGACAAGATCACTTCGAAGAAGATTGCAGCCGAAGCTGGCGTCTCGACAGTGCCCGGTCATATGGGCCTGATCGATGACGAGGCGCACGCGGCCAAGATCGCCGCCGAGATCGGCTACCCGGTGATGATCAAGGCTTCCGCCGGCGGCGGTGGCAAGGGCATGCGGATTGCCTGGAACGACGCCGAGGCGCGCGAAGGGTTTTCCCGCTCGAAATCGGAAGCGGCGAGCTCGTTTGGCGATGACCGGATCTTCATCGAGAAATTCATCGAGGAACCGCGGCATATCGAGATCCAGCTGATCGGCGACAGCCACGGCAATGTCATCTACCTGGGCGAACGCGAATGCTCGATCCAACGGCGGAACCAGAAGGTGGTGGAGGAAGCGCCCTCGCCTTTCCTCGACGCTGAAACCCGCAAGGCCATGGGCGAGCAGTCGGTGGCGCTGGCGAAAGCGGTTGATTACCAGTCGGCCGGCACGGTGGAATTCATCGTCGACAAGAACCGCAAGTTCTACTTCCTCGAGATGAACACACGGCTGCAGGTCGAACACCCGGTGACGGAGCTGATCACCGGCGTCGACCTGGTCGAACAGATGATCCGCGTTGCTGCCGGCGAAAAGCTCGCTTTCTCACAAGCCGATGTGAAGCTCACGGGCTGGGCGGTTGAAAGCCGGCTCTATGCCGAAGATCCCTACCGCAACTTCCTGCCCTCGATCGGGCGGCTGACCCGCTACCGGCCGCCGCAGGAAGGCACCATCGACGGCATCACCATCCGCAACGACACCGGCGTCACCGAAGGTTCGGAGATCTCGATGTTTTACGACCCGATGGTGGCCAAGCTCTGCACCCATGCGCCGACGCGGATGGAAGCCGTTGACGCCATGTCCGACGCACTGGACCGGTTCGAGGTCGAGGGCATCGGCCACAATTTGCCGTTCCTGTCCGCGCTGATGCAGCACCCGCGCTGGCGCGAGGGCCGGCTGTCGACCGGCTTCATCGCCGAGGAATATCCCGACGGCTTCGGCCCGGTGCCGCCCAATGAGGCGACCGTCGAGCGCTTCGCCATCGCCGCGCTGCTGCTCAGCCACATCCAAGGCGAACGCAATGCGCAAATTTCCGGCGCGCGCTTCAGCCAGGCGGACAAGCGGGCGCATGAGGACAAGGTGGTGCGGATCGCCGGTCAGGAGATCACCGGGCATATCGACGACACCGATGATGTGTTCATGGTGCGCCTGCCCGGCCGTGAACCGATGGCGGTTGCGACCGACTGGATGCCGGGGGCCAAGCTGGCAATTTTCGACATCGACGGCGTGACGCACGCAATCAAGGTTGAACCAGCCGACGCCGGATGGCGGCTGCGGCAACTGGGCGTCGATGTCCGCGCTCAGGTGTTCAGCCCGCGCGTGGCCGAGCTCGCCCGGTTGATGAAGGAAAAGGTGGCACCGGACACCTCCAGCCTGCTGCTCTGCCCGATGCCGGGGCTGATCGTCTCGATTGCGGTCAATGAGGGCGACGAGGTGCAGGAAGGCCAGACGCTGGCGATCGTCGAGGCGATGAAGATGGAGAACGTGCTGAAGGCCGAACGCAAGGGCGTGGTCTCGCGCATTCCGGTCAAGGCCGGGGACAGCCTCGCCGTCGACGAGATCATCATGGAGTTTGCGAAATGAGCAAGACCACCCGCGACTGGCTCGATCTTGCCACCAAGGATCTCAAGGGCAAGCCGATCGAGAGCCTGAACACCGAGACCCCGGAAGGCATCACGCTGAAGCCGCTCTACACGGCCGAGGACCTGCCCGAGCAGGCGGCCACCGAGCTGCCGGGCTTCGCGCCGTTTACCCGCGGCGTGCGGGCGACGATGTACACCGGCCAGCCGTGGACGATCCGGCAATATGCCGGGTTTTCAACGGCGGAGGAATCGAACGCGTTTTACCGCAAGAACCTCGCAGCAGGGCAGAAGGGCCTGTCGGTCGCCTTCGACCTGGCCACCCACCGGGGCTATGATTCCGATCACCCGCGGGTAACCGGCGATGTCGGCAAGGCCGGCGTTGCGATCGATTCTGTCGAGGACATGAAGATCCTGTTCGACGGCATTCCGCTCGGAGAGATGAGCGTGTCGATGACCATGAACGGTGCCATCATCCCGGTGCTGGCGATGTTCATCGTGGCCGGCGAGGAACAGGGCGTCGAGCGCGCCAAGCTGACCGGCACGGTGCAGAACGACATTCTCAAGGAGTTCATGGTCCGCAACACCTACATCTACCCGCCCGAGCCCTCGATGCGGATCGTTGCCGACATCATCGAGTTCACGGCCAGGGAAATGCCGAAGTTCAACTCGATCTCGATTTCCGGCTACCACATGCAGGAAGCCGGCGCGACGCTGGCGCAGGAGCTGGCCTACACGCTGGCCGACGGCATGGAATATGTCCGTGCGGCACAGGCCAAGGGGCTCGACGTCGACGCCTTTGCCGGCCGGCTGTCGTTCTTCTTCTGCATCGGCATGAACGTGTTCATGGAAGCGGCGAAACTGCGCGCGGCGCGGGCGATGTGGTCGAAGATCATGACCGATTTCGGCGCCAAGTCCGAGCGCTCGAAGATGCTCAGAACCCATTGCCAGACATCGGGCGTGTCGCTGACCGAACAGGACCCTTACAACAATGTGGTCCGCACCGCGTTTGAGGCCATGGCCGCGGTGCTTGGCGGCACCCAGTCGCTGCACACAAACTCGTTCGACGAGGCAATCGCGCTGCCGACAGAGTTTTCGGCCCGCATCGCCCGCAACACCCAGCTGATCCTCGCGCACGAGACCGGCATTACCAATGTCGTCGATCCGCTTGGCGGCTCCTACTATGTCGAGAAGCTGACCGCCGACCTGGCCGAGAAAGCCTGGGAGCTGATTGCCGAGGTCGAGGCACTGGGCGGCATGACCAAGGCTGTCGAACAGGGCCTGCCGAAAATGCGCATCGAGGAAGCCGCAGCCCGGCGGCAGGCGCGGATCGACCGCGGCGAGGACGTCATCGTCGGGGTCAACCGCTTCCGGCTGGCCGACGAGCCGCAGGTCGACATTCTCGACATCGACACCGACAAGGTGCGCGCCGGCCAGGTGGCACGGCTCAACAAGATGCGCGCCAGCCGCGACCCGAAGGCGCATGAAGCAGCCATTGCGGCGCTGGAACAGGTGGCCAGCTCCGGTAAGGGCAACCTGCTTGCAGCTGCCGTCGATGCGGCGCGGGCGCGGGCCTCGCTGGGCGAGATTTCCGACGCGATGGAACGCGGCTTCGGTGGCCGCCACCACGCCGTGACCAAGGTAATCGGCGGCGTCTATGAAGACGTCTATCACGACGATCCCGAGTACCAGGCAATCCGCTCGCGCATCGCGGACTACACCGCTGACAAGGGCCGTGCACCGCATGTGCTGGTGGCAAAGATGGGCCAGGACGGCCACGATCGCGGCGCCAAGGTGATCGCCACGGCGTTTGCCGACATGGGTTTCAAGGTCGATCTGACCGACATGTTCGAGACCCCGGCGGAAGTCACCGACAAGGCGATAGCGCTCGGCGTCGACGTAGTCGGCGTCTCGTCGCTGGCTGCTGGGCACAAATCACTGGTGCCTGAACTGATCACCCGTCTGAAAGACAAGAACCGCGCCGACGTCCAGGTGGTGGTCGGCGGCGTCATCCCGGAACAGGATTATGCGTTTTTGCGTGAGGCGGGCGTCGCCGAAATTTTCGGACCGGGCTCGAATGTGCTGGATGCCGCGAATGCCGTGCTGGCGCGGATTTCGGGATTGAAGCGAAATATGTGAGGAAGACCTTCCTTCTCCCCCTGTGGGAGAAGGTGGATACGGGCGTTCCGTGAACGACCGGAGACGGATGAGGGGAAGATGCGCCGGCTGAGTCAGTGTCCCCACGTCCGCTCCAGCAGCGCGACCCAGTTCTTGCGGGCGATCTTCTCGATCAGCTCTTCGCCATACTGCCGCTCCCGCATCTGTTCGATCAGCGCCTGGACGCCGGTGACGTCGCCGATGACGTCGGGGAGATCGGCGCCGTCGAAATCGGAGCCGAAGCCGACATGGTCTTCGCCGAGCTTTTCGACCAGGTAATCGAGGTGGCGCATCACCGGGTCCCAGCCGCAATCGGTTGCCTTGCGGCCATCGGCACGCAGGAACACGGTGGCGTAGTTGAGGCCGACCATGCCGCCCGACTCGCGGATCATCGCCAGTTGCCGGTCGGTGAGGTTGCGGGTTGAAGCGGTGACTGCGTGGGCGTTGGAATGGGTGGCGACCAGCGGTGCATCGGAGAGGCTGGCAACATCATTGAAGCCTTTCTCGTTGAGATGCGACAGGTCGATCATGATCCTGAGCTCGTTGCAGGCCTTGACCAGATCCTTGCCGGCATCGGTCAGGCCCGGGCCGGTGTCGGGATCGCCGGGGAAGCGGAACGGAACGCCGTGGCCAAACACCGTCGGCCTGCTCCACACCGGTCCGAGCGAGCGCAGGCCCATGGCGTGAAAGGCATAGAGTGCGTCAAGGTCGGGATCGATCGCCTCGGCGCCCTCCATGTGCATGATCGCTGCAATGGTGCCGTCCGCCATGCAGGCGTTGAGGTCGGCCGCGGTGCGGCAGATCCTGAGTGCGCCTTTCGATGCCCGTTCCATCCACATCAGGTGTCCCGCCATCTGCAGAGCGGTGGCCTGGGTTTCGTCGGCAGTCATCAGGTCCGGAAGCGGCAGATCATAGGGCGGAGAGTCCATCATCGCTTGGTAATCGGGCGCGTTTTCCTCGTGCGGTGACGGAATGTAGATGGCGAAAAATCCGCCGGCAAAACCGGCCTGCTTCATTCGCGGCAGATCAAGATGGCCTTCCAGGCCCTCTTGCAGCCACATCGCCTGACGGCGTTCAGGTTGGCGCAGCAGGCGCAGCAGGAAATCATTGTGACCATCGATAAATGGCATCGTCGCCATGGCAGGCTCCATCAGCGCTGACGTGCGGGATCGCGGGTGAAGCCCTCGCTCGCCGTCAGCAGGTTGCGGGTGTAGTCCTTGGTTGTTGCGTGGTCCTGCAGCGCTTCGCGGGTCAGTTCCTCGACCACCTCGCCCGACTGCATGACCACCAGCCGGTCGCACATGTGCGAGACGACGGCCAGATCGTGGCTGACCAGCACATAGGTGAGGCCGCGTTCGGCGCGCAGCCGGTCGAGCAGGTTGAGCACCTCGGCCTGGATCGAGGCATCAAGCGCCGATGTCGGCTCGTCCAGCAGGATGATCCGTGGTTCGAGGATCAGGGCGCGGGCGATGGCCACGCGCTGACGCTGGCCGCCGGAAAGCTGGTGCGGATAGCGGAAGCGGAAACCCGCGCCGAGACCGACGTCATCGAGCGCCTGCTCGACCCGCTCTTCGGCGCGGTCGAAGCCGTGGATGGCGAGCGGTTCGGAAAGTACCCGGTCAACGGTGTGGCGCGGATGCAGCGAGGCGTAGGGATCCTGAAACACCATCTGGACGCGGCGGTAGAAAGCCTGGTCGCGTGGTGTCTGTACCGGCTCGCCGCGCACGCTGAGCCGGCCGCCGGTAACAGGCGTCAGGCCGCACAGCGCCCGCAACACGGTGGACTTGCCGGAGCCGCTCTCGCCGACGATGCCGAAGCTTTCCTCTTCCTCGACGGCAAGCGACACGCCCTTGAGCGCACGCACCTGGCGGCCGCCGCCTTCAAAAGTGACTTCGAGATTTTCGATGTCGATATAAGCCATCGGTGGTTCCTTACTCGAGCCAGGCATCGTCGCGCGCCAGCACCGGCAACGGGCGGCTGTCGCCGGTAATCGTCGGCAGGCAGTTGAGCAGCCCCCTGGTGTAGGGATGGCTGGCCTCGCTCATGCGGCGGGCGTCGAGTTCCTCGACCACCCGGCCGGCATACATGACCAGCACCCGGTCGCAGAAGGTCGAAACCAGCCTGAGATCGTGGCTGATGAAGATCAGGCCCATACCGCGCTCGGTGACAAGGCGGTCGAGAATGCGCAAGACCTCGATCTGCACGGTCACATCGAGCGCCGAAGTGGGTTCGTCGGCGATCAGCAGATCCGGCTCGGTAACCAGCATCATGGCGATCATGGCGCGCTGGCCCATGCCGCCGGAGAGTTCATGCGGGTAAGCCGCCATCACCCGTTCGGGATCGCGGATCTGCACCGCCTCGAGCATGGCGATGGATTTGTCGCGGGCCTCCGACTTGCCGCCGTGCAGCTTGACCGCCTCCATCAGCTGCTTGCCGATGGTCATCACCGGATTGAGCGAGAATTTCGGATCCTGCATGACCATGGACATGCGGGCACCGCGCAATCCCCGCCATTGCCTTGGCGTTGCGTTGCGCAAATCAATGCCGTCAAATTCCAGCTTGTCGGCGGTGGCGGTTCCGGTGACCGGCGTGAGACCGAGAATGGCGCGGCCGGTCTGGGATTTGCCCGATCCGCTTTCGCCGACGATGCCCAGCCGTTCGCGGCCGAGACTGAAACTGACGCCACGCACAACCTCGACCGGCCCATGGCGCGAGGGAAAGGCAATGCGCAGGTTCTCGACGGATAGCAGCGGGCTCATTTCTCGGCCTTCGGGTCAAGCACGTCGCGCAGGCCATCGCCGAGCAGGTTGAAGCCGAGCGAGACGGTGAAGATGGCAATGCCGGGCATGGTCGCGACCCACCAGTAATCGATGATGAAGCGGCGACCGCCGGCAATCATCGCGCCCCATTCGGGCTGTGGCGGCTGTGCGCCCAGACCCAGAAAGCCGAGGCCGGCAGCCGTGAGGATAATGCCTGCCATGTCGAGGGTGACACGGATGATCACCGAGGAGAGGCACAGCGGCACCACGTGGCCCCAGATGATGCGCCCCGAGGACGCGCCCTGCAGGCGGATGGCATCAATGTGCTCGGCATTGCGGATGGTCAGCGTCTCGGCCCGCGCCAGCCGGGCATAGGGCGGCCAGGAGGTAATGGCGATGGCGATGATGGCGTTTTCGATGCCCGGTCCCAGGGCGGCGACAAAGGCCAGTGCCAGGATCAGCCGCGGAAAGGCCAGGAAGATGTCGGTGATGCGCATCAGCACGGTGTCGACCCAACCGCCGTAATACCCCGAGACGGTGCCAACCAGCAGGCCGATGGGCGTGGCGATGATGGCGACCAGCGCCACCACCAGCAATGTCAGCCGCGCGCCGTGAATGACGCGGCTGAAGATGTCGCGGGCCAGATCATCGGTGCCCATCAGGTGGGCCATCGACGGCGGCAGCAGCCGTTCCGTGCGCAGATCTCCGCCAAGCACCGGGTCGTAAGGCGCAATCACATTGGCAAAGATGGCAACCAGCACCAGCAGCACGACAATGCCGAGACCGATCATGCCAAGCCGGTTGCCGGTGAACAGGACCCAGGTTCGCCAGGCCTGACCGAGGCGTGCCTGGCGGCGCGAGGCCGGTTGCTCGCTCTGCAGCCATTCGCTGAGGCTTTGACGGGGTGCGCCGGTGGTCATGCACGTCTCCTGACCCGGGGGTCGAGCACGGTGTAAAGGAAATCAGAGAGCAGATTGAGGCCGACAAATATGATGCCGATCAGCAGTGTTCCGCCAAGAACCGCGTTCATGTCGGCGTTCTGCAGCGAGTTGGTCAGGTACTGGCCGAGGCCGGGCCAGGCGAAGACGGTTTCGGTCAGAACCGAGCCTTCCAGCAGGCTGGCATAGGACAGGGTCACGACCGTGACCAGCGGCACGGCGGCATTCCTTAGGGCGTGCACCCAGATGATGCGCCATTCGGCGACACCCTTGACCCGCGCGGTGACAATATATTCCTGCGCCAGCTCGTTGAGCATGAAGCTGCGGGTCATGCGGGCGATATAGGCCATCGAGAAATAGCCGAGCAGCGCTGCGGGCAAGGCTATGTGCGAGACCACATTGCGAAATGCAGCCCATTGCCCCTGCACCGCTGTATCGATGAGGAACAGCCCGGTGGTGGGCGTGAACGCATATTCGTAGGAAATATCGATGCGGCCCGGACCGGCGACGATGCCCCATTTGGCGTAGAATATCAGAAGCCCTAGCAGGCCAAGCCAGAAAATCGGCGCGGAATAGCCCATCAGGCCGACAATGCGCACCACCTGATCGACCAGCCTGCCCTGCCGGACGGCGGCCCAGACGCCGAACGGAATGCCGAACAGCGTGCCTATGAGGATGGCGACGGTCGCCAGTTCAAGCGTTGCGGGGAAAGCCCGGGCAATGTCGTCGATGATCGGTTTCTTGGTCAGCAGGCTTTCGCCGAAATCGCCGGTCACCGCCTTTTCGACATAGATGGCGAACTGCACATAGAGCGGGCGGTCGAGGCCGAGTTCGACATAGACCTTGTCGTAGGTCGACTGCGAGGCACGGTCGCCGACAACGGAAAGCACCGGATCAACCGGGACCACACGGCCGATCAGGAAGGTGACAACGAGCAGGCCGAAAATGGTAACGGCAATGGTGGCAAGCAGCCGGGCGGTCTTGCCGAGGAATGCCGGAAGGGCGCGTGAGCGCCCTTCCGCGAGAGCGGATGTTGCAGACAATTACTTGGTCACTGCCTTGAACGAGTTGTCGTTGAACGACGGGCCGATGATGAAGCCCTCGACGTTCTTGCGGCGCGCCAGAACCTCGATCTCCTGGAACATGATGACAAACGGCGAGGTTTGCTGATGCTCGGTCTGAAGATCGACATACATCTGGGCCCGCTTGGCTGCATCGGCTTCGAGGATGGCCGCATCGGCCTTCAGCGTCATTTCCGGGATATCCCAGGCATTGCGCCAGGCCAGCGGCTTGGAAGCGGCATCATCGGAGTTGTCGGGGTTGCGGGCAAAGGTATCGGCATTGGTATGCGGATCCTGGTAGTCCGGGCCCCAGCGGCCGATATAGATGTCGTGATTGCGGGCACGGTACTTGGTCAGCGTCTGCTGGCCATCGCCCGGAATCAGTTCCATCTTGATGCCGGCCATCGCCATGGTCTGCTGGATGGCCTGACCCATTGCCGTGATTTCAGGCGTGTTGCGGGTGTCCATGGTGACGGTGAAACCATCGGGCAGGCCTGCTTCGGCAAGCAGTTCCTTGGCCTTGTCGACATTGAGCGAGAACGGCGTGTCTTCCAGTGCGCCCAGGAAACCGCGCGGCAGGAAGGCCTGATGCGGGATCACCTTGCCCTTCATGATGGTGTCGGAGATGGTGGCGTAGTCGACCAGATACTTCATCGCCTGGCGAACCTCGGGCTTGGCCAGGATTTCGTTCTTCTGGTTGAGACCGAGATAGTAGATCGATCCCTTCACACCGCTTTCGATGACGATGTCGGCATTGGTCGACATGGCGGTGATTTCCTCGGCGCTGACATTGCGGGCAATGTCGATGTCGCCCTGCTCAAGCAGCAAGCGTTGGGTCGCGGTTTCGGGAATGTGCCGGTAGATGGAGCGGACCATCGGCGGCGTCTTGCCGGAATAATTGTCGTTGCGCTCAAGCACGACGGCCTCGTTGGCGCGCCAGTCACGAATGGTGAAAGCGCCGGAACCAGCATAATTGGTCTTGAGCCAGTTGTAGCCGAAATCACCATCAACTTCGTGGCTCTTGACCAGTTCGCTGTCGACAATGAAGCCCACCGTTGCGGTCAGGCAATAGAGCACCAGGGTCGGCGCATAGGGCTTGTCCATCTCGAATTCGAAGGTCATGTCGCCGGTCTTGCGGATCATCGCATCGACATTGTCGGCATTGAAGCCGAACTGGGTGAGGATGAAAGCCGGCGACTTGTCGAGCTTGATGACGCGCTGCAGCGTGTAGACCGCATCTTCGGCGGTGATCGGATTGCCGGAAGCGAACTTCATGTCCGGGCGAATGGTGAAGGTGAAGGTCTTGCCGTCTTCGGAGATCTCCCATTTTTCGGCGATGACGCCGAAAATCTCAGAGACGTCGTTGACGTTGTAGCCGACCAGTCCCTGATAGGCATTGCCAAGAATTTCGGAGGCCGAGAACTCGAACACTTCGGCGGGGTCGAGGGTGATGATGTCGTCGATCGCCCAGGCCTGAATCAGCGTGTCGGCTGGCGTCTCGGCGTTCGCCGTGCCCGGCGCAAAGGCTGCAGCCGTGCACATCAGCGCCACCGCCACAAATTTTTGAATGTGTTTCACGTTAAAGCTCCCGGTTAAAAGTCTTCCCTTTGGCATGCTGGAGGGCGCGGGAATTTGACCCTTGTCACCCTTCGGAAGCAGCAATCAGGTCACAGCCCCATGGGCCTGTCAAGCGCCACGGGAAAGTCCTTGTATGGCCTGCGACCGAACCGAAGCGGAACTGGCCGAAAACGCCGCAATTCCGAAAGAAAAAATTGCACCAGGATAATCAAGCCATCGGAATATATGAGATATTTGGCTTTCGGCTGCCTGCCTCGCCCGAGTTCACACCCCTGCCAGACCGAATGAAACCGCCCCCCAAGCCAGCGCCAGAAGGAACAGTGTTTCCAGCACGATCACCGCCACGTGCCGCCACCCCAGATCCATCATGGCCTTCATGTTGGTGCGCACGCCAAGCGCCGAGATGGCAATGACCAGCAGCCAGGAGGATGCATCGACCAGCAAGACCGCCACGGTTGCCGGGATCAGCCCGATGCTGTTGGCGATGGTGACCACGCCGAAGCCAACCACGAAAAGCGGCAGGCGCACCTGCGAAAAACCGCTTTCGCGGCGCGCCGTCGACAGGGCAACAATGATCAGCACTACCGGCAGCAGCGTGACCCGCAGCAATTTGACGATGGTCGCTGTGTCGCCGGCTTCGGTCGAGATCGAGTAACCGGCGCCGACAACCTGCGCCACATCATGCACCGTCGCGCCGATGAGGAAGCCGCTCTGCTGATCGTTCAGACCGGCGAGACCGAACAGCACCGGGTAGATGATCATGGCGATGGTCGACAGCGTGGTGACGGCAACCACCGTGAACAGCACGTTGCGCTCGGTCTTGTCGTTGGCGGGGATCACCGCTGCCAGCGCCAGTGCGGCCGACGCTCCGCAGATGGCCACAGAACCGCCGGTGAGAATGGCAAAACGCCAGCCGCGGGAGAACAGCTTTGCGCAGATGAAACCGAAACCGATGGTCAGCGCCATCAGGCTCGCGACAGTCACCAGTCCCGAGGTTCCGATCCCGGCAATGTCGCCAAGCGTGATGCGGGCCCCGAGCAGCACGATGCCAAGCCTGAGAAGCGTTTTCGATGCAAAGACCACGCCCTCGGAGGTCCGCTCCTGATCGGCCATGAAATTGAAGGCCATGCCGATCAGCAGCGCAAACAGCATCACCGGCGCGGCATAATGCTCCGACAGAAAGCGTGCCGCAGCGGCGATGGTCAAAGCCAGCAGCAAACCGGGAAACAGGCTTCGTGCGCGCGCCGGCAGATTGGGTAGAGAGGCCATTGGTGCAGCTCCGCAGTTCAAAACGTCCAGAAAACAAATGCCCGGGTGTCTGTGCCCGAGCGAGTTGCTCCGTGTCTTCCATGGAGCAGCAAGAGACCATGACACAAGGAGATCGCGCGGGCCTGTTCATATCGCCGGCATGAACAGGCCTTGCACTTAAGCCACAAGCGGTCCCGGGTTCAGGGTTCAGTGTTCAGTGTTCAGTGTTCAGGGTTTGAGAATGATCTTCGGGGCGGAAGCCCTCCCGCCCTGAATGTCGGCAAAGGCACTGGCGCCATTTTCCAGCGCACGAAGTTCCGCCCAGTCGAGCGTGCCGAGACGGCCATCAAAGATCGCCGCCGCAGTGTCGCGAAAATCTTCAGGCGTGTAGGTGTAGGCGCCGATAAAGGTGATTTCCTGCAGGGTCATTCGACGGATATCAAGACCGGCGGACGCATCCCCCAGACCGATATGGACAATGACGCCACCCGGCCGGGCTGCACGGCTGGCCGTCGCCCTCGTGGCGGCAAAACCGACACCATCAATCACCAGACCGTAACCGCCCGGATCCTCGGCCATGACATCGTCCGGTGTGGCAATCCTGAATTTGCCGGCAGACTTCAGGGCCGGAACCCGGCGCGGGTTGGCTTCGCTGATCGTAATGTCGCTGGCACCGTTGGCACCGAGCGCCAATGCCGCGCCGAGACCGATCGCCCCGCCGCCAATCACAAGGCAGCGGGCGTCCGGCAGCGGACCGTCCAGGGCCCGCGCGCCCAGCCGCATCGCATGCCAGCCGCAAGCCAGAGGCTCGGCAAGGCAGGCCTTTTCGAAGGACACATGATCCGGCATCTCGACCAGGTTTTCAGGCGGGATGGCGATGTACTCGGCAAAAGCGCCCTGGCGCGGCGCCATCGACAGGATCTGGCGCTGCGGGCACAGATTGTTGCGTCCGGCCTTGCAGGCGCGGCAGGTGCCACAGGTGGCCAGCGGATTGACGGTGACCCGCCGGCCCGGGCCGGGGCCTTCGACAACGACGCCTGCGGCTTCATGGCCGAGTATCAGCGGCGCCGGGCGGCGTTCGTCATGGCCGAGATAGGCGTGCATGTCTGACCCGCAGATGCCGACGGCTTCAACCCGGACCAGACATTCGCCGGATGGCATATCGGGTCCTGGCTCGTCGCGATAGACCAGGCTTTCAGGCGCGGTGTAGACAAGCGCTTTCATTTGGCGGTGTAGCCCCCGTCGACGAAAAGGATCTGCCCTGTCACATAGACCGAAGCCTCGGAGGCCAGAAACAACAGCGGTCCCTCGATATCGGCCATCTCGCCGTTGCGGCCAATGCAGGTGGATGCGGCATGCATGGCTGAAACTTCCGGGTTGGCGAACACCGGACCTGTCAGTTCCGTCTTGAAGAAACCGGGCGCCAGCGCATTGGCGTTGATGCCATCGCGTGACCAGGCCTCGGCCATGGCGCGGGTCATCTGCTCGACCCCGCCCTTCGACGCGCCATAGGCAATGCCGTTGGTGAATGCCCGGCGTGACTGCAGCGAGGCGAAATTGATGATCCGGCCCCAGCGCTTCTGCTGCATGCCCGGAACAAGCGCCTGGGCAAGAAAGAATGGCACCGTCAGATTGAGCGCGATCGTGCGGTCCCAGCTGTCAGGCGTTACCTGATCGGCACGCTGGCGGAAATTGAGCCCGGCAGCATTGACCAGGATATCCGGCGGGCCAAACTGTTCGCAGGCGCTTTCCGCAATGGCCGTTATGTCGGCTCCCGGGCCGAGGTCGGCGGCGAGGCCAGCGGTTTCCCCGTCCGTCTCCGCGCGCCACTGGTCAAGCGCTTCCGCTCGGCGGGCCAGGCCGACCACGCGGGCACCGGCCTGGGCCAGAAAAGTCGCCGCCGCCCGGCCAAGCCCGGAGCTTGCGCCGGTAACCAGCGCGACGTGGCCTTTCAGGCCGAACAATGCATCTTCACTCATCTCAGGTCTCCTACCCTGTGCCGGAGAGATCGAAATTCTCACCCGGGAAATATTTGCGCAAACGGATATCGGCGGTGCGGGCATGGCCTTCCATGCCCTCGAGCCGCGAGATCCGGGCTGTGGCCTCGGCAATCGGTTTGGCCCCTTCGCGGGTGGCGCGTTGCCAGGTGACGATCTTCATGAACTTGTGGACCGAGAGCCCACCGGTGTAGCGCGCCGCACCCGAAGTCGGCAACACGTGGTTGGTACCCGAAGCCTTGTCGCCAAAGGCCACCGTGGTTTCCTCGCCCAGGAACAGCGAGCCGTAACAGCCCAGACGGTGCAGCCACCAGTCCAGATCCGCCGCCTGCACGGTGAGATGTTCGGGCGCGTAGTCGTCGGAGGTGGCTGCCATTTCCTCGCGGCTGTCGCAGAGGATGACCTCGGCGAAATCGCGCCAGGCGGCCTCGGCATTGTCGCGATTGACCTCGGGCAGGGTAGCAATCAGCTTGGGAACCAATGTCATCACGGTCTCGGCCAGCGGCTTGTCATTGGTGACCAGCCAGACCGGCGAATTGTAGCCATGCTCGGCCTGACCGACCAGGTCGGCGGCAACGATTTCCGGATCGGCATGTTTGTCAGCGAGGATAAGGCTGTCGGTGGGGCCGGCGAACATGTCGATGCCGACGCGGCCAAACAGGATACGCTTGGCTTCGGCAACGAACTGGTTGCCGGGACCAACCAGGATGCCCGACGGCGGCACATCGAAAAGGCCGAAGGCCATCGAGGCCACGCCCTGCACACCGCCAAGGGCGAGAATGGTGTCGGCGCCACAGATGTCGGCGGTGTAGAGTATCGCCGGATGGACACCGACATCGGGACGCGGCGGCGAACACACCGTGATGTGCCTGCAGCCAGCCACCTTGGCGGTGGTCACGGTCATGATCGCGGAGGCGACATGGCTGTAGCGACCGCCGGGCACATAGCAGCCGGCAGCTTCGATGGGAATCGTCTTCTGTCCGGCAACCAGGCCGGGAACGATTTCGATCTCGATGTCGCTCAGGGTCTTCTTCTGGGCTTCGGCGAACTTGCGGACATTGTCGTGGGCGAAGCGGATATCGTCCTTGAGTTTTTGCGGCAGGCTTGCCGCGGCAGCCTCGATCTCATCGCGCGTGACAGAGATGTTGCCGGTGTAACGGTCGAATTTCTCGGCATAGCTGCGTGCCGCCGCCTCGCCGCCGGTTTCGATCTCGTCGAGGATCGCCTGGACTGTGTCGCGGACGGACCCGGAATCCGAAGTCGAGGTTTTGGCTGCTTTCTTGAGATAGGTACGGGACATGTCCACGGTCCTCCTATTGATAGATTGCGGGCAGCAGCGTGGTGGACAGCGCCGGAACGAAGGCGATGAACAGAACCACGATCAGCATGAAGAATACGAAGGGGATGGCCTGCCAGGCGATTTTGAGGATCGATTCACCGGTAATGCCGGATACGACAAACAGGTTGAGGCCGAGCGGCGGGGTGATGAAACCGACACCGAGTGCTGTGATCATCATGATGCAGAACTGGATCTCGTTCATGCCGATATTGTCGGCAAGCGGCTTGAGGATCGGCGCCAGGATGACAATGTTGGGCGTCGTCTCCATGACACAGCCGGCCGCGATCAGGATGAAGATCATCATGATGATGATGACCATCGGCTCCTCGCTGAACGAGGTGACTGCGGCGACGAAGCCCTGCGGCACGCCCATGATCGCCAGGGCCTCGGCCAGCGGAGCGGAAAAGGCGATGATCGGCAGGATCACACCGTTCACCTTGGCCGAGCTGAGCAACATGGCCGGGAAATCCGCCAGGCTGAGCGTACGCAGGATGAAGCCCATCAGGATCGTGACGACAACCGCGGTGGCGCCGGCCTCGGTCGGGGTCAGCCGCCCCGAGAAGATGCCGTAGAAAATGATGCCCGGCACGATGAAGGCATACCAGCCCGATTTCAGCGCCTTGCCCAGGTTGGAGCCCCATTGGCCGAGCGTCATCGGCTCGCCGCCCTCGTATTTGTAGATGCGGTTGACGACGATGTTGGTGATCAGGATCGAGACGAGAATGCACAGCCCGGGGATGAGCGCTGCCAGGAACAGCGTCGAAGCGGAAATGCCGAGCACCAGCCCGATGATGATGTAGGCAATCGACGGCGGAATCAGGATGCCGGTGCAGGCACCGGCTGCGACCAGCGCACAGGCATAGGGACGCGGATACCCGCTTTCGACAAGCCGCTCAATGGTCATCCGTCCGACGGCTGCCGCTCCGGCCGCATCGGAGCCGGAAATGGCCGAGAACATACCGCAGACCAGTACCGTCGCCGAGCCGAATCCGCCTCTGGTCCAGCAGGTCAGCGCTTCGGCCACATCAAGAAACTTGCGGCTGAGCCCGGTGCGCACCAGCACATCTCCGGTCAGGATGAACAGCGGCACCGCGGTCAGCGCAAAGGCGTCGATCCCGGTGAACAGGCTTTCGCCCACCGCGCTCAGCGGCATGTCCCCGGACATCACCAGCATCAGGATCGCCGACGCCCCGATGGCGGCCCAGACCGGCACGGCCAAGGCAATCAGCGAGACAAAGAGGATGACCGGTCCATAGAAATCCCAGCCCAGTTCGACGCTCTGATTGAGTGTTTGCCAAAGCATGATCTATTCCTCAATCAAACAGCTTGTCGCCTTCGTAGACGGGCGTGCCGTCACGAAAGCTGCGCAGATCGCGTGCAAGGGACTGGGCCAGGCGCCAAAGCATGAGCGCAAACCCGAGCGGCACAGCCATGAGGAACCAAACCATTGAAATCCGCAGCCCGGCGCTGACAGAGCCGAATTTCACCGAGACCAGCACCGTTTCGAATGACCAGTAGAGCGCGATGATGGCGACGACGAACATCACCAGATCGCCAAAGACGTACAGCAGCGCCTTGGCTCGCGGTCCGAGGTAATGCATCACCACATCGATGCGGATATGGGCCCGCTCGCGGACCGCCGCCGCGGCCCCGATCCAGACCAGATAGATGAATGCGTAGCGCACCAGCTCTTCACCCCAGATCGATGAATAGGAGAAGATCTCGCGACGCAGCACCTCTACCGCCATGGTCACCACCAGAAGAACGTAGAACATGAGCAGGGCCCAGCGTTCGGCATTCCTGTCCAGTGCGCTTAGAAATTTCGACACGACGCCTCCCTTGCGGCCCGGGCCTGTTCAAGCCCATCCGCCTGAGATGTTGGATGGAGAAATGCTCCGCCGCCCCGGATCAATCCGGCGGCGGAGCCTTGCTGGATGCTCAAGCGTCGTGGACGTAGTATTTCCCACGTGTGCCTGCGGCCTCGACCAGCTTTTCGAAAGTGTCCATCGACCCGGCCAGTTCGGTCTTGAAATCATCCCATTCCGCGCGCTGGTAACCGACCGTATCCTTCCACTCGGCCAGCTGATCGTCTGTGAGCGAATGGAATTCCACACCGGACTTGGCCATCTCGGCCATGGCGAAGGTCCGGGCCGAAGGCACCTTGGCCAGATTCTGGTGGAAGCTCATTTCCGACGCCCAGGCAATCGCATCCTGC
Source organism: Hoeflea sp. AS16 (assembly GCF_038900095.1). Taxonomy (NCBI): domain Bacteria; kingdom Pseudomonadati; phylum Pseudomonadota; class Alphaproteobacteria; order Hyphomicrobiales; family Rhizobiaceae; genus Hoeflea; species Hoeflea sp. AS16. The sequence continues at coordinate 230,158 of NZ_JBBMQQ010000006.1, forward strand.
ACGTCGCCGGGCAGGCTGTTGTACCATTCCAGGTTACAGGCGTAGGTCTGACTGTCAGGCACCGCCTGGGCAAAGGTCACGTGGCTCAGGATGTCCTTGAAGCCGAAGGCGTAAAGTGCGCCGACTGCCGGATCGAGTGCATCCGCCACGCCCTGCTTGATCGCCGAAGGCGTTTCGCCCCAGGCCACCGGCGTCGGGTTGGCGCCGCCCATGCGATAGAACTGCTGCAGCATCTTCGAGCCCGGTACCCGGAACTTGACCCCTTGAAGATCTGCCGGGGTGATGATCGCCGATCCGCCCTGACGCACGGCCATTACACGCGGATCAATGCAGAAATAGAACATCGGCTTGAAACCGCGCGCCTCGACCAGCGCATCGACTTCCTTCTTCCAGATGTCCGAGCTGACAAGGTTGACGAACCGCTGATTGGCGCCACAGAAATAGGGCATGTTGATCAGGTCGACAGCGGGCGCGAACGGGGCGAAATTGGACAGCGAGAACTGACCCGCATTGACCGTGCCGCTCTGTACCTTTTGCGCCAGCGCCGAGCCGATGCCCAACTGTCCGCCCGGAGCGAGCTTGACGTAGATCTTGCCGTTCGAGGCGTTCTGGATGTTTTCCTTCACATCGAGCTGCATCATCGGGTAGCTGCGAGAGGTCCCGATCACATATTCGGTGGCCAGCGTCATCACGTGATCGGCTGCGGCTTCGCGGTCCTTCTCTTCCTTGGCGGTCTGGGCCACGGCCTTGTCGGACCACAGCACACCCGCGGCGCCGACTACCATGGCCGCGGTAAACGCGCCCGCACCGGTCAGCTTGAGAAAATTGCGCCTCTCGGCCGAAGCCAATTCATTCCTGATTGTATCGTCTGTCATCGGGTTTCCTCCTCCCTGTTTGGCAGTGATGCCTCGCCGCGCTTCTCCCTTGCCTCGATAAGAAGCAAGCCGGCGACAAAGAAACCGCAGGAGAGCGTCAGCAGGGCAGCCTGCATCACGTCGGACAGGAAGGCGGCGCGAAAGAATGCGCCGGCCATCACATCGACAGCGAACAACGCCATGAACAGGGCTGCCATCCAGAATGCCGGTTTTTCCGCTTGCGTCATGGCCCCCTCCCAAGGTTCCAACAAAAATCAGTGTAAGCGCTTACATTTGATGATGCAAGCGCTTACATAGTGCATTCGGTTCCTTGCGGGTATAGGGAGGCGAAGAGGGGCCATGAGCGAAATCACAAAACCAACGCTGGATGATGTTGCGCGCGCGGCGGGAGTGTCGACGGCGACGGTATCGCGCTGCCTGAACGCGCCTGACCGGGTGATTGCAACAACGCGCGAGCGGGTGATGCAGGCTGTCGAAAAGCTGGGCTACACGCCGGATTTCGGCGGACGGGCACTGGCTTCGCGGCGGACCAACACGATCGGCGCCATCATTCCCACCATGGACAACGCCATTTTTGCACGGGGGCTGCAATCGTTTCAGGAGGCGTTGTCAAAGTTCGGCAAGACGCTGCTGGTGGCCAGTTCGGGCTACGATACGGCGCGCGAGCGCGAGCAGATGGAAGTCATGGCCAGCCGCGGCGTCGACGGGTTGTTGCTGATCGGTTCGGCGCGGCCGGCAAGCAGCGTCGAATTCCTGCGCCGGCGCGGCATTCCCTTTCTCGGGGCCTGGAACCTGGGTGACGGGGATGGCTGCTTCGTCGGCTTCAACAATCATGCCGCCGCTGCCGGGTTGACCGGGAAGGTTCTGGCCCAGGGCCATCGCCGCCTCGCCATGATTGCCGGGATCACCCACATGAACGACCGCGCCACCGACCGGAAAGAAGGTGTGCAGGCCGCCGCCGAACTGGCTGGAATCGGCCGGGACCAACTGCCGGTGATCGAGGCCGCCTACAGCTTTGACGACGCAGCCCGCGCATTCGGAGAACTGATGGCCCTGTCGCCACGGCCGACAGTGGTGATGTGCGGCAATGACGTGCTCGCCGTGGGGGCCATGCAGAAAGCACGTGAACTGGGCTTGCGGGTACCGGAAGACGTGTCGATCACCGGTTTTGACGACATTGATATTGCCGGCGTGGTCGCGCCCAAACTGACTACCGTGCGGGTGCCGCACCGGCGGATGGGGCACGCCGCCGCCGAAATGCTGGTCAAGCTGATCAACAAGCAGCCGGTGGAACGGCAGATCGAAATTCCGACGGCCATAGTCGAACGCGGCACACTCGGACCACCGCCGGCTGATCCGCAGGCCTGAACAATCCCGCCTACCCTTTCAATGGAAATTGCGGCCTTTCGGCAAGGCGCGGCTTGCGGCCCTGGCGCTTGCCAGTTCCTCGTAGTCCTGGCGCAGTTCCGGCGCATCGCGGATCAACCTGATGATGCGGGCAACGGGCTTGGTGCGCGGACGCATGTCCTCGATCGGGCGTCGCACTTCGTCGGCATTGGCCAGCCCGCCCATCTCGCCCGCCATGTCGGAAATCTGCGCCATCATCGGGGTCAGGTCCTCGAGATACTCGGCCACGACATGAATGACGCCTTGCTCGTTCTGCAACTTGCCGCGCACGCCGACACAGCGGCTGCCAAGCACGATGGCGCGGAATTTTTCAAACACCTTGGGCCAGACGATGATGTTGGCAACACCGGTCTCGTCCTCGATGGTCTCGAACACAACGCCCTTGGCCGAACCCGGCCGCTGCCTCACCAGCACAAGGCCCGAGACCTTGACCTGTCTGCCGGAGCGGATGTCCTGCAGATCGGAATTGGGCCGGCAGCCGTTGCGGGCCAGGCGCTCGCGCAGGAACGACATCGGATGCGCCTTCAATGAAAACGACAGTGCCTGGTAATCATTGATCACTTGTTCTCCCAGCGGCATCGGCGGCAGGTCGACATCGGGTTCTTTCTGCAGATCCTGGGTGTCGGCGGCGGCAAACAGCGGCAGCCGCTCGGCGCTCGAAAGCGGATCGAGCGCCTTGACCGCCCACAGTGCGTCCCGCCGGTCCAGCCCGATGGAACGGAAGCAGTCGGCCTCGGCCAGTTGCTCGATGGCGCGGCGCGGCAGGCCGGAGCGCATCCACAGGTCGCGGACGCTGTCATAGCCGCGGCCGCGGTTTTGCATCAGTTGCAAGGCTTCGGCTTGCCCGAACCCCTTGACGTGGCGCAGCCCCAGCCGCACCGCGTGGGTGTGCTTCATCACGCCCTTCATGGCGCGGTGCCGGCTGGACAGCGGCTGCGGCGCCGGGTCCGGCTCCAGCGTCGCGTCCCAGTCCGAGCAATTGATGTCGACGGGCCGGATCTCGACGCCATGTTCGCGGGCGTCGCGGATGAGCTGGGCGGAGGCATAAAACCCCATCGGCTGGGAGTTGAGAATGGCAGCGCAGAAGACATCCGGATAGTGGCACTTGAGCCAGCAGGAAACATAGACCAGCAGCGCGAAACTGGCGGCATGGCTTTCGGGGAAGCCATATTCGCCAAAGCCCTCGATCTGGCGGAAGCAGTGTTCGGCAAACGCGCGCTCATAGCCGTTTGCGACCATGCCCTCGACCATCTTGGTCTGGAACGAGCCGATGGTGCCGACACGGCGGAAGGTGGCCATGGCACGGCGCAACTTGTCAGCCTCGCCCGGCGAGAAACCACCGGCGACAATGGCGATGTTCATCGCCTGCTCCTGAAACAGCGGCACGCCGAGGGTCTTGCCGAGCACGGCGCGCAATTCCTCCTTGGGAAAGGAGACATCTTCCTTGCCCTGCCTGCGGCGCAAGTATGGATGGACCATATCGCCCTGGATCGGGCCGGGGCGGACGATCGCCACTTCGATCACCAGATCATAATAGCAGCGCGGCCTGAGGCGCGGCAGCATCGACATCTGCGCCCGGCTTTCGATCTGGAAGACGCCGATGGTGTCGGCGCGGCAGATCATGTCATAGGTCGGAACATCCCCGTCGGGCAGCGAAGCCAGGGTTTCGCGGCGGCCGTAATGGGTGTCGAGCAGGGCAAAGGCCTTGCGGATGCAGGTCAACATGCCGAGCGCCAGCACGTCGATCTTGAGCATGCCGAGGCTTTCGAGATCATCCTTGTCCCACTCGACAATGGTGCGGTCCTCCATCGCCGCGTTTTCGATCGGAATCAGCGAGGAGAGCTTGTCGCGGGTGATGACGAAGCCGCCGACATGCTGGGAAAGATGGCGCGGAAAGCCGACAATCTGGGAAGCGAGATCCAGCATCTGGGCCAGGTGCTTGTCGGACGGATCAAGGCCGGCGCGGCGCGCGTCCTCGGCATCGACCTCGCGCGACCAGCCGCCCCATTTGGTACCGGAAATGGCGGAAATCGCGTCATCGGAGAGGCCGAAGACCTTGCCGACTTCGCGGATGGCCGAGCGGGCGCGGTAGGTGATCACTGTGGCCGCCAGCCCTGCCCGCTCGCGTCCATACTTCGAGTATATATACTGGATCACCTCCTCGCGCCGCTCGTGCTCGAAATCGACATCGATGTCGGGCGGTTCGTTGCGTTCTTCGGAGATGAAGCGCTCGAACAGAAGGTCGACCTTGCCCGGATCGACCTCTGTGATCTCGAGACAATAACAGACGGCGGAATTGGCGGCCGAGCCGCGCCCCTGGCAGAGAATGTTTTGCAAGCGGGCAAAGCGGACAATGTCGTAGACGGTGAGAAAATATGGCGCGTAATCGAGTTTCTTGATCAGCCGGGTCTCATGGGCGATGGCCTTGAGCACCTTCTCCGGCGCACCGTCGGGGTAGCGTTTTTTCAGGCCTATGGCGGTGAGTTTTTCCAGCGCCTCCTGCGCGGGCAGCGGGTCCGGGCCTAGTTCCGGAAACATCGGCGCGTCGGGGTATTGATAGCGCAATTCATCGAGCGAAAAGCCGATGCGGCGGAACAGCGTGGCCGCTTGCGCCACCGCCTCCTCGTACCCCCTGAACAGATGCAGCATCTCGGCATGCGAGCGCAGATGCCGTTCGGCATTGGCCTGCAGCCTTGTGCCAACTGTCGCCAGCGTCTTGCCCTCGCGGATGCAGGTCAGCACATCCTGCAGCGGGCGGCGTTCGGGCGCGTGATAGAGCACATCGCCGATTGCCACCAGCGGCAGGCGGTGCTTGCGCGCCAGCCGGGCGAGCATCGCCATGTGGCGCTGGTCCGTGCTGCCATGGGCGCGCGACAGCGCCAGATAAAGATGATCAGGGAAAGCTTCACGCAGTTGTTCCAATGCGGAGTTCAGCCCGGTTCCGGCGGCTCCGGCAGGGGCGACAACTGCCATCAGCAGGCCTTGGCCATGGACCCGCAGATCATCGAGCGTCAGATGACATTCGCCTTTCGGGGCGCGGCGCTTGCCGGTGGTCAGCAGCTCGCACAGATGGCCGTAGGCCGCGCGGTCCTCGGGCCAGACCAGAATATCCGGCGTTGCATCCATGAACACCAGCCGGCAGCCCGGCGCGTAGGCCAGTCCGGCTTCCTTGGCTGCCATATGACCGCGGACCACGCCGGCCAGCGAATTGCGGTCCGTGATGGCGATGCCGCCAAGGCCAAGCCTTGAAGCCTGCACCACCAGTTCCTCGGCATGCGAGGCGCCGCGCAGGAAGGAGAAATTGCTGGCGGCGGCCAGTTCGACATAGGCCGGTCCGGAGAGGGGCGGGTTCATGCGAAAAGCCCGTGCATGTACCAGGCAGGGTCACTGGTCTCGCGCCCGTAAAGACCGTGGCGGAACATCCAGAAGCGGTAGCCCTGGCGGTCCTCGACACGAAAATAGTCGCGGGTGCGGGCGCCGCGGCCGTCGCGCCACCATTCGCAGGCAATGCGTTCTGGGCCTTCCGAGCGGACAATCTCATAGGACACACCGCGCCAGCGAAACCGCAAGGGCGGGCCGTCAGGCACCTCAGCGATGGTCTGCATCAGTTCGGGCCGGTCGAACAGGATCAGCGGCCGGGTGATGATCTCGCCGTCAGCCTCCGGATCGGAAGCCAGCGCCAGCGCCGTATTGCCCAAGCCTGATCTTCGAGCGCCAAAGCCCGGAGTGCCAAGATGGGCTACCGGCTGACGGCCGAAACTGCGTTCGGGAATATGGGTATCGGCAAGCACGAAACGCTGGACGCGATCGAGGCCAAGCCGCGCGCCGAGCCGGTCGATCAGGGCATCATGGCCCTGCCCGGCTGCATCATGCGCCATCATCTCGGTTTGCGCGGCATCGAACGGGTCGGCATGGACCACGTCAAGCCGGATCAGATCGAAGCCGAAGCCGGCGTCGAGATCGTCATGCAGGCCGGCGATGCGCTCATCGAACAACCGGCCGATCATCTTCGCGTCGCGCAGGGGGCGGGCTGTCTGCACGCCGAGTTCGTCGACATGACCATCGACCCTAAACAGCTTGAGCCGGCAGCGGCGCAGGCCGAGGCCGCGGCGTTCCAGCGGTTCTATGATACCTGCGGCGAGTGCTGCGATCACGCGGCTGATCTCGTCCTGATGGGTGACCGGCTCGGCAAACCGGCGCTCGGTGGAGAGCTCCGCCACCGGCATGATCGGCGAGATGGCTTCTTCTTCGCGGCCGAGCGCCTGATCCAGCCGTTGCATCAGACGTGCACCGAAGCGGGCGGCCAGCGGCGCACGCGGCAGGCCGGCGATACAGCCGATGGTCTTGAGGCCGACCCGGCCGAGCGAAGCGACCATGGCAGGCGGAAGACGCAGCCCGCTCAGGCTCAGCGGCAGGATTGCCCCGGCATGAGCACCTTCGGCAATGATCCGCTCCTGGCCGTAACGCGCCATGGCCCAGGCGGCGCCCGGCGTATCGGCCAGACAGAGCCGGACATGGAAACCCTGCGCGCGCAGCCTTGCCTCGAGATCGGCGATCAACGCCGCCTCGCCGCCGAGCAGATGGGCGCAGCCGGTGATGTCCATGAACAGGCCATGGTCGTGCCCCTCCTCCGGGTCCGAGCCAAGCGCAACCAATGGCGTATAGCGTTCGCACCAGCCGGCGATTTTCAGGAGCAGCGCCCGGTTTGCCTGGTCATCGGCGGGATGGCAATCGAGATCGGGCACCAGCGCCCGGGCATCGCTGAGCGTCTGGTTGAGCCGCACACCGCGGGCACGGGCGCGCTGATCCAGCGCCACGATGCGAATGGCATTTCGAACCGTATCCGTGACAACGACAGGCGGCGTTTCAGGATGCGCGTCCAAAATCCTGCCGGCGATCCAGGACTTGCCCCATCTTGTCCGGTAGAGCCTGTCGGTCGGCAGATGCGGGAAGGCGATCGAGAGAATGCGCTGGCGGGTTGGCGCGGGATGCTGGATGGGGAGCGGCATGATTGAAACTTCTTACTTTGGGGTTCCAGGCTAAAAGCCATTGGCCGGTCCGTCCGGCGCGATTGCGTTCAAGCGTCAGGGACAGCCGCATTGCCCCCACGCCACGTTGATAGGTGTCGTCCGCCCCGGACACTTCAGTGTTCACCCGCCATCGCGTCACCGCCGCGCTGGCCTCCTCCTCGCCGCTCTGGCGCAGGACCAGCGCCAGCACCCCGCTCGTTCGCGCCCGTAGCATCAGACGCCGCGTGGCGGTGATGTCAAAGCGCGCCGGATTGCCCTTGATCTGGAAGACCAGCGCCGCCAGGCCGTTGCAGCCCGTCGCCTCGTCAGCCGCCCACATGGCGCCCTGCAGATCGCCCGGTTCGACCATCGTCACGGATGACGGGTCCAGTCCGTACTGGGCAAGACCGGCGGGAAAAAGCCCGCCGCCATCGACGCGGGTGGCGGGATCGGTGACCCAGACAACGCCCCGGCGTCCGCTGCGATCTCCCTGCATGGCCCGGGCCGCGAGCCCCAGCGCAAAGCCTGTTGCCGCGCCGATGTCCCGCGCCAACGGACTGCGCACCTCGTGCAACCCACCGCAGGCCAACCCACCTTCGAGACAGTAATCAACCGCGCTGGCACCCAGAGGCAATGGCGAGGTCTCGCCACCATCGCCAAGCGCCATCCCCCGGTGCGCCTGATATGCCTGGGCCTCATACGCACGGGTGCGCGCCTTCAAGATATCGGTCGCGGTCTGCAGCCTCGAGAGACTCATGCTTGATCCATTTTGTTCCTGTTATGTTCTAATAAACACCGGACTCGGCGCGAGAGTCAATTGGCAGATTTAGGGCAGCAGATTTCAAGTGGTGGATTTCAGGCAGCGGGTCCTGAGGACAGACAGACGGCTTCAAAGCGGATGAGCCAGGTCCATCCGGTCGTTCGCATCAGATCCCGCGCAGCATGGCGATGATCACATCACCGCGCCCATCTGCCAGGGCACGAATTCGGCGCCGCCGAAGCCCAGTTGCTCGCTCTTGGTTTCCTCGCCGGAGGCTACGCGCAGGAACAGCTCGAAAATCTCGCGGCCCTTGGCCTCGAGGCTGACACCGTCAGTGATGATGTCGCCGCAATTGATGTCCATGTCTTCTGACATGCGGCCATACATTTCCGAATTGGTGGCCAGCTTTATGCAGGGTGTCGGCTTGTAGCCTGACACCGAACCGCGGCCGGTGGTGAATGCGATCAGATTGGCGCCCGAAGCGATCTGTCCGGTCACCGAACAGGGATCGTAGCCGGGGCTGTCCATGAACACGAAGCCGCGTTCGGTCACCTGTTCGGCAAACTTGTAGACTTGCGTCAGCGGCGCCGTGCCGCCCTTGGCCACAGCACCGAGCGATTTCTCAAGGATCGTGGTCAAACCGCCCTTCTTGTTGCCGGGCGAAGGATTGTTGTCCATCTCGCCGCCATTGCGCGCGGCATAATCCTCCCACCAGTGGATCCGTTCGACGATCTTCTTGCCGACTTCCGGCGTCACCGCCCGGCGGGTCAGCAGATGCTCGGCGCCGTAGATTTCCGAGGTTTCCGACAGGATGGTGGTGCCGCCATGGGCGACCAGCAGATCGGACGCCGCGCCCAGCGCCGGATTGGCGGTGATGCCGGAATAACCATCGGAACCACCGCACTGCATGCCGATCATCAGGTGTTCGAGGCCTGCGGGCGCACGGGTGATCTTGTTGGCAACTTCGGCCATTTCCTTGAGCTGCTCGATGCCGCGTTCGATGGTCTTGCGGGTGCCGCCGGACTGCTGGATGGTCATGTAGCGAATATTGCCATCGGCGCGCATGCGGCCGCGGCCAACCAGATCCGGTACCTGCATGACTTCGCAGCCCAGGCCCAACAACAGGATGCCTGCGAAATTGGGATTGCGGGCATAGCCCTGCAAGGTACGGAACAGGGTGTCGTAACCCTCGTCATTGCCCGACATGCCGCAACCGGTGCCGTGGACGATCGGCACGATGCCATCGACATTCTCGAACGCGTCGAGCCAGCCCTGTTTCTCGGATGCCTCGGCGATGAAGCGGGCCACCGAGCCGGAGCAATTCACCGAGGTGAGGATGCCGAGATAGTTGCGGGTGCCGACGCTGCCGTCAGCGCGGTGATAACCCATGAAATGGCGCTTTTCGGCGGGCTCGGGAAGTGGCCGGACTTCGGTCGAAAACTCCTGCGCCTCGGCGTGACCACCCATGCCGAGATTGTGGACATGCACATGCTCTCCGGGGGCAATGGCCTGGGTCGCGACGCCGATGGTCTGGCCATAGCGGATGACTTTTTCACCCTCGGCAATCGGTCGTGTTGCGATCTTGTGCCCACGCGCCACAGCGCCTGCAAGCGGGATGTCGAGACCGAGGACCGTGGCCCCGGAGGCGAGATCCTTCAATGCAATGATCACATTGTCTGCCGGGTTGAGGCGGATTGTCTGCGGGAGATCGTTTGTCATCGGTCAGAGCACTTCATGGTTGGAAAGCCGGATCGCGGCTTGACAGGCGGACATCTTTACTAACATGTTAGTATGCCAGTAAACGAGGATAGTCCACTGCGAGACGCAAAAAAATCCCTGCCCGTGCTTCAACCTCTTGATGATTTTGCCGGCTCGCTTTCCCAGAAAGTCTACATGTCGCTCAAGCAGGCGATCCTGTCGCTGGCGTTCCGCCCGGGCGAGCTGATGCAGAAATCGGAAATCTGCAAGCAGCTCGGCGTCTCGCGCTCACCGGTGACGGAAGCCATGACGCGGCTGGCAAGCGAGGGACTGGCCGACATCGTGCCGCAGGCGGGAACCTATGTGACGCGGTTTTCCATGGCGGAGATCCGCGAGGGCGCCTTCCTGCGCGAGGCGTTGGAACTGGCGGCGGTGGAATCGGTAACGGCCACGATCACGGAAGAGCAACTGGTGCTGCTCAAGCGCAATCTGCGGATTCAGGAAGCGCTGATGGAAGATGGCGATACGGCAGGCTTTCACCAGATGGACGCGCAGATGCACGAGCTTATCCTGTCGTTCACCGGCTACCGGCGGCTGGCATCGCTGGCGGAAACCGCCTGGATCCATGTCAATCGCGCGCGCCATCTCAACCTGCCGATGCCGGGCCGGATGCAGGCAACGCTCAACGAGCACAAGGCCATCGTCGCGGCGCTGGAGGCGCGCAATCCGGAGGCTGCGCGCCAGGCAACGCGGCATCATCTGAGGCAGCTGGTCCTGATGCTCGAGCCGCTGGTCGACGCGCGTCCGGAGCTGTTTACCAGCGGATAGAGCGCCATACGCGAAGTATGGCGCCACTGTTTTCAGGCGCTGACCGGAGCATCCTCACGCATCAGCCCTTCGGCTTTCAGGTCGGCCCAGAGCGCGGGCGGGATTTTCGCGCTGGCGGCAACCGCGTTGGCCTCCATTTCAGCCACGCCCTGCCCGCCCGGAATCACCGAGACAATGGCCGGGTGGCGTAGCGGAAACTGGAAAGCGGCATCGACCATACGCACAGTATGGCGCTTGCAGACCGCCTCTATGCGGGCAACGCGGTCCAGAATCGACTGCGGCGCGGGATCATAATTGTAAAACGCACCGGGCTTCGGCCCCGTCGCGAGGATGCCCGAATTGTAAGGCCCGCCGATGATGATGCCGATGCCGCGCTGTTCGGCCAGCGGCAGGAATGTTTCAAGCGCTTCCTGTTCCAACAGCGTGTACCGGCCAGCCAACAGGAACAGGTCAAAATCGCCGTGCTCGGTAAGCCACTGGCAGGATTGCCATTCATTGAGGCCTGCGCCGAAGGCCTTGATCACGCCCTGGTCACGCAAGGATACGAGCGCCTTGTAGCCACCGGCCATCAGCTCCTCGAGCTTGGCATCACGCGCCGCTTCGCTGCCGTGGGTGAAGACGTCGAGATCATGAGCGTAAAGAATGTCGATGCTGTCGACGCCAAGCCGCTCCAGCGAAAACTCGAGTGAACGCATAACGCCGTCATAGCTGTAGTCGTAGACTTCGACACGCGACGGCACATCGAAGAACTTGCCTTCGCCGGTGCGTTCCTCGCCCGCCTCACAACGGCGCATCAGGCGTCCGATCTTGGTCGAGAGCACGTAATCGCCACGCGGCTTGCCACGCAGGAAACGGTTGAGCCGGGTTTCGGCAAGGCCCAATCCATACAGAGGTGCGGTGTCGAAATAGCGGACGCCAAGATCCCAGGCTTTCGACAGTACCGCATGGGCCTCGTCATCCGAGATGGCGCGATAGAGATTGCCCAGGGGCGCGGTGCCAAAACCGAGCTCGGTGAATGTCAGGCCGCCGTTTCCGATCCGGTCCCAATGCCGCGTTTTCATCTGCATGTCGTCCTCCCTGTCCGGCCGCCAGGTTAGCCGATCCTGTCAGAGATCGCACCCTCCGCATTGCCAGGCTTTGGCATTTTCCAGTGAGATAATCGCGTCAGTGGCCGATAGGGCTTGAATGACGGACTGCCCGGCTGCAGGATCAGGCAAAAGCGCGACACCGGTATGGGCGCGCATGACATTATCGGGAGACCTTCATGCTCAAGGGACTGGATCCACGCCTGAATGCCGAGGTGCTTTACGCGCTTCGCGCCATGGGTCATGGCGACACGCTGATCATCGCAGACGCCAATTTTCCATCCGACACGATTGCCCGCAAGACCGTGCTCGGCGAATTGCTGCGGATGGACAACCTGACCTCTGCCCAGGCGGCGGAAGCGGTTCTTTCCGTGTTGCCGCTCGACACCTTCGTCGATGATTTTGCCGGCCGGATGGAAATCGTCGGCAACCCGGACGAGATCGCTCCGGTGCAGGCGGAAGTCCAGGCCGTGATTGATGCAGCGGAAGGCAAGCCGCGGCCGATGGTCGGCATCGAGCGCTTCGCGTTTTACGATCTGGCCAGCCAAGCCTATGCGGTTATCCAGACTGGCGAACGGCGATTCTATGGCTGCTTCATGCTGCGCAAGGGCGTTATCCCGCCGGACGCATAGAACGGGAAACCGCACACTTCACGCCATGCTCAACCGGTGCAGGTTCCCCGTCAGCCGGTTCAGGACAAGGGAACATAAAGCAGGTATTTGCGGTTTTCCGCCACCGGCTTGACCCTGTCGCCGAAGCGGCCGAGGAATTCATCCTGGTAGCGCTTGGGCACCAGGACCCCGTTACCGGGAGAGAGCCACGTGCCCACGTCGTCGATTGTCTTCAACCGGGTGATCTTGCCCTGCGTGTAGAACTCGGCGGAAAAGCTTCGTGCATCGAGAATGGCGAGGCGGCCCGAGCCATGGAATGCCTCGACCAGCTGCGCTTCCGACGGCACCGCCGAGCTGCCCAGCCCCAGGAACGACGCAAGGGTAAGCGCTCCGGACACGAGCAGGACTTCCGCCACACCGATATGCACCCACTTGGTCTGCATGGGCCCGCTTCGAGCCCAGAGTATCACGGCGAGAAGTGCCGCCGCCGGCACGCCCGGAAGGACATAGGTGACGATGATGTTTGCCGCAGGCGTGAACAGGACCAGTGGCGCCAGGGCAAACATGAGCAGGTACAGATACAGGCCACCATCGCCGGGCTGCTCCTGCGGGATGCCCTTGCGCAGCCGCCAGACCAGGATCGGCAACAGCGTGCTCCATGGCAAGGTCGCCAGGATCCAGAACAGCCAGATCATCCCCTTGGGATGGGCGCGGCCGGCACCGTAGAGGTCCCCCGACCAGCCCGGCTGCAGAAAGCGCTGAATGTGCTCGCCGACAATGAAATAATAGAGATAGCCCGGCGTGGCGATTTCCGCTGCCACGTACCAGGGGATGACCAGAACCGCGACCAGGACGATTCCGCCGATCCACGGCAGACGGAGGAGATCCTTCCAGTTGCCGCGCCAGATCATGAAGGCGGTAATCGGCATCATGGACAGAACCGTCGCGACCGGGCCCTTGGCCAGAAGCCCGATGGCAAGCCCGACAAAGAACAGCCAGCCCCAGCGGCGGTCTCCCTGCAGGCCACCATAGAAGCCCGCCATGCAGGCCGTGACGCCAAGGGTCAGCGCCATGTCGGTCTGAACGAAGCCCAAGGCGACGAAGAACAGGGCCGAACTCGCCGTCACCAGCACGGCGACGCCTGCGGTCACCCGGTCGGTGAGGGTGCGCGCCCAAAGCCAGAGAATTCCCAGCGTGGCCAGAGCCGACAGGAAAATCCCGAACCTAACTGCAAAAGGCGTCACGCCGAAGACAGAAATGCCCATCGCGGACAACCAGGTGTGCAGCGGCGGCTTGGCCCAGAAGGGCACACCGTAATCAAACTGCGGGGTAATCCAGTTGCCGGTTTCGGCCATCTTGCGGGCGATTTCGGCGTAACGCGCCTCGGTCGGGTCGGTCAGCGGTACCCAGATCATCGCCGCCACGCGCACGGCAAGCAGCAGGAACAAACCCCAGAGGACGGCACGGCTTTTGGTCAATTCAATGCCCCTTGCAGAAGGATCCTGGTTTCGCAGTCACGGCTTTCCGGCGCATGACCGGTGCATTGCATCTCGTCAGCGGCATCACCGGGGTGCACCATCATCAGGCAGTCCGTGCCTGCCGCTGCCAACAGGCGAGGCAACCAGTGACGAACACTGGCCGGATCGTCAAGACGCAGAAAGCCGGAGAAGTCGCTGTTGACCTCAAGTCCCGCACGCCTGAATACCGACCGCGCGCGAGCAGCCAGCAGCATGATCAGCACACCCTTTGCGCCGCCGGCGCGAAGATTGCGCCATCGCCCAGACCAGGTTTCAGGCAGCGGCACCCGGATCCAGCTCTCCGGCCCGAATGGCAATTGCGCGGCAAGCGGCGCCACGCCGGGGAAACAATGGCAATGCTGATGGCCGTCATAATAATCGGGAAGGCTGCCCAAGAGCGCAATGAATGCATCCGTCTGCCGCGCGAACGAGGCTGCAGCGGAGCTGCGCACCCGCGAGGACAAGCATGGGCGGAGAAGCTGCGAAAGCGGCCACACTCCAGCGTGTCCGGGCAATGCCTGGGTGAGATTGAGATGAAGGCCAACCTGCGCGCCCGCATCCCTCAAGGCCTTGAGCCTCGCAATGTCACCTAGGTCGATGGCCTCATTGACCATGACCGAGGTTGCATCGAGCCGCCCGGCCTCCATCAGCGAAAGGATAACCCGGTCATGCTTGCGGCCAAGCCCGAAATCATCAGCGACCCTCAACGGTATCCCCCTTGCGGCTGATGTCTTCCGCCAGGATGTAGGGTGGCCGCTTCTTGGCTTCCAGAACGGACTTGCCGATGTACTCGCCCAAGAGCCCGAGGAAGATCATCTGGACGCCGCCGAAGAACGCGATCAGCGTCAGAACCGAGGCGATGCCGTTGGTCACACCGGTGAAGAACAGGGTTTCAATGACGACGAACAGGCCATAGGCCGCGCTGAACATGGCAATGACGATGCCTGCCATGGCCATCAGCCGCAGCGGCGTGGTGGTGAAACTGGTAATGGCGTCCATCGTCATCGAGAGCAGGCGGAACGCGCCAAAACTGCTGTTGCCATGCTCCCGCAAGGGCGGTTCAAGCGGCAGGCCTGTCTGGCGGAAGCCCACCCATCCATACAGGCCCTTCATGAAGCGGTCACTTTCCGGAAGCGAACGCAGGGCCTTCATGAACCGGTGATTGATCAGCCGGAAGTCGCCCGCACCCGGAGGGATCTGATAGCGGAGGTTGCGATTGATGACCCAGAAGAACAATCTGGAGGCTGCGGCCTTGAGATATCCCTCCGAGGAACGGCGGCTGGCCTTGTAGGCATAGACGCTGTCGGCGCCTTCATCGAGCCAGATCCGGACGAACTCGGTGATCATCTCCGGCGGATGCTGGAGATCGGCATCCATCAGGACCGCAGCATCGGCGGACTGGGCCGCGTCTATGCCTGCGGACAGGGCAGCTTCCTTGCCGAAATTGCGGGAGAACTGCAGCAGCCTCACCGGGCGCGGACCGAAATCATGGGCGTTCAGAATGGCAAAACTGTCGTCGCTGCTGCCATCATCGATAAAAATGAAACCGACGGAGAGCTGGAATTCAACCGAAAGACTGCCGGCAATGGCTTCCAACCGTTCGAGCAGTTCGCCCAGCACAGCGGCTTCGTTGTAGACTGGAACGACAATCGACAGGGTTTTTCCGGTCATGACTGCTTCTTTGCGAAAATGACCGCTGATGACACAGCGAAATTGATGATCGAGGCCACACCTATCGCCACAAGCAGCGCGGCGGCCAAGGGCAGACCGGCATAGAGCGAGAATTTTAGCAGCAGGGCGCGCAGAAGAAAGACCAAACCGCTCCAGGCCATGAACATGAGATAGCGCCGCAACAGGTCGTCATTGGCTTCATGAAAGGTAATGCGGCTGTGAAAGCGGAACACCACCGTCGCGCTGATGATCATGGTCAAGGCCAGTGCAATGGCAGGATCAAGATCCATCCACCGGGCCAATGCCAGCGTCGAGATATAATCGATGACCGCACCGATGACCGAGCCGCTGGCGAAAAGGGAGAATTTCCTGAGCATCGTCAATTCTTCCGGTTGAGGGCAGGCCCTGACCGGCGCAAACCGGTCATGTGACGCCCGCTCCAGCCGCTGACGCGGTGAGCCCCAAGTTCAAAGCTGTTCGCAAGCCGGTATATTGGCTGCCGCCATCAACGGCAATAGATGGAATGTGAGGGAGGGACACGCGTTCGCGGTCACCGCTTGTCCTGCCCGGACAAGGCCAGGCATGGCCGATGATTGCCCGGACTTGCCGCCCGGGCCGCAACTTAGCTTCGGTTCCGGACCTGAAAGGAACGGGCCGCCGGCTTCAGCGCCATTTCAGCCGGCCAGCAATGCCTTGTAGGCATCGCGCAGTACGTTCTTCTGGACCTTGCCCATGGTGTTGCGCGGCAGCTCGTCGAGCACGACGATGCGCTTGGGCTGCTTGAAGCGGGCAATCTTCGGCTTGATGCTGTCGAGGATCGCCGCTTCGTCCAAGGTGGCGCCGGGCTTTGGCACCAGCACGGCGACAACGCCCTCGCCGAAATCGGCATGAGGGACACCGATGACGGCCGATTCGAGCACGCCGTCTTCCTCGTCGAGCAGCAATTCGAGTTCCTTGGGATAGATGTTGTAGCCGCCGGAGATGATCAGGTCCTTGGAGCGGCCGACGATCTGGACATAGCCGTCGGCATCGATGACGCCGACATCGCCGGTGATGAAGAAGCCGTCATCGCGGAATTCTTCCTTGGTCTTTTCGGGCATCTGCCAGTAGCCGGCAAAGACGTTGGAGCCCTTGACCTCGATGATGCCGATCTCGCCCTGCGGCAGGGTCTTGCCGGTCTCGGCGTCAACGATGCGCAAGTCGACGCCGGGCAGCGGAAAGCCGACTGTGCCGGCGCGGCGCTCGCCCGCATAGGGGTTTGAGGTATTCATGTTGGTCTCGGTCATGCCGTAGCGCTCGAGGATGCGGTGGCCGGTGCGCTGTTCGAACTGGACATGGGTTTCGGCGAGCAGCGGCGCGCTGCCGGAGACGAACAGGCGCATGTGCTTGACCAGGTCGCCGGTGAAGGCGGGATCATCAAGCAGGCGGGTGTAGAAGGTCGGCACACCCATCAGGGCCGTGGCGCCGGGAATGTTGGCGATGATCGCCTCGGCGCTGAAAGCGGGCAGGAAGATCAGCGATGCACCCGCGCTCAAGGTGACGTTGGTGGCGACGAACAGCCCGTGGGTGTGGAAGATCGGCAGCGCGTGCAGCAGCACATCGTCCTTGGTAAAGCGCCAGACATCGACCAGCGTTTCGGCATTGGACAAGAGGTTGGCGTGGGTCAACATCGCGCCCTTCGAGCGCCCGGTGGTGCCTGAGGTGTAGAGAATGGCGGCAAGATCACTCGCGGACCGGGCAACGGTTTCGAAGGCCGTGGGAGCTGCAAGCCCGGCGTCAAGCAGCGAGCCTGCGCTGGTCTCGTGGTTTTGCCAGACGCCCATGGTTTCAAGGCCTATGCCGAGGCTGGCTGTCAGCGCTTCGTAGTCGGCGCGCTTCTTCGGATCGCAGACGAAGATGCGCGGGGTGGCGTTGCCGAGGAAATATTCGATTTCGGCCGGCGTGTAGCCGGTGTTGAGCGGCAGGAAGACGCCCCCTGCGCGGACCACGGCAAGATAGAGCATGATCGCTTCGATGGATTTTGGCACCTGGACTGCGACCCGGTCGCCCGGCTTGACGCCCAGGCCCACCAGCACATTGGCGAACCGGCCGGACACATCCTCGACATCGCCATAGGTGAAATGGCGGCCGTCCTCGGGCAGGGTCGCAAACAGCGCATTGCGGCCTTCCGGAGTGGCCAGCTTGCCGGCGAGCAGTCCGTCGAAGAGATAATTTTCAGCCATTTTCATTTCCTGCCGTTGCTGTTTGTGGCCGCCGCATCGGCCAGCGCCTTGACTTCGCGCGAGGCAAACACCGTGTGATTTTCAGCGAAGCCTTCGTGGAACTGACCGATCTTCTTGAGATCATAAAGATAATTGACCATCAACCCGCAGGACTGCCGCACCCCGTTTGGCGACAGGTCGGCACCGGCGTGGATGTCGTGCACCATGGCACCGTTGTTGAGATGGAAGCGCGCCACCGGGTCGAGTGGCATGCCGTTGCGGTCCTTCTGGTTGATGAGGTAATTGGCCGCCTGCCGGCGCAGCCATTGCGACTGATCCGAGAGCCCGCCGAGATCGCCGGACTCGATGGCGAGCATGATGTCAGCCGCAGCGACACCCTGACCGGGCTGTTCGGCAATGGCCTGGCGCAGCCAGCCGGAAAAGCCGGGGATCGGCGACAGGGTGACGAAGGTGGTGATCGACTTCACTTCCGCCTGCAGGTCCTCGACCACCTGCTTGATCAGCGAATTGCCGAAGGAGACACCGCGCAGGCCCGCCTGGCAGTTGGAGATCGAATAGAACACGGCTGTATCGGCGCTTGCCGGATCGAGAATCTCGCGGTTTTCCGCCAGGATCGCCTGCACCGAACCGGGAACGCCCTTGACCAGCGCCACCTCGACGAAAATCAGCGGGTCGTCCGGCATGGAGGGATGGAAGAAGGCATAGCAACGCCGGTCGGCGGGCTCGACCCGGCGGCGCAGATCATCCCAGTCATCGATGGCGTGCACCGCCTCGTACTTGATGATCTTCTCGAGAATGTTGGCCGGGCTCTGCCAGTGGATCCTGCGCGGCACCAGGAAGCCGCGGTTGAACCATGAACCGAACAGGTGCTGAAAATCGATATCCGTCCGCCGGAAAGACGGGTTGTCCTTAAGCAGCTTGATCAGGCGGGCCCGCATCTTGACCAGTTCACCCGTGGCACCGGGCACGCGGTTGATCCGGCGGAGCAGTTCCTGGCGACCCGGCTCGGCGGCATTCAGCAGGTCGGCAAAGTTCTCCGGCGAGCGGTCTGCCTGATAGGCGGTAGTCAGCGCCTGCAGCCGTTCGATGTCGATGTCCAGCTCATCGGTGAGATAGCGGAAGAACTCGACTTCAGCCTCCGGCGTGAGCTCGCTGAACTGCGACAGGATCTGCTGGCCCATGCTGTGCGAAGCACCTTCGCTTGAGCTGGCAATCAGCGCCTCGCAAAGCGCCGTGATCGTGCGCCCGTCCCCCTTGACGCGTGAGAGATTGGGCCGTTCGAACAGCGTCGACAGCAGATCATAGAAGAAGCCGGAGCGGTTCAAAGCGCGCCTCCCATTACCAGTTCCGGCAGGAAGGTGGCGATCGACGGGAAGATGCACAAGAGTACGATGGCAAGGATCATGCACATCACGTAAGGCAGCGAACCGCGCAGGATGGTGCCGAGCGAAATGTCTGGCGCAATCGAATTGATGACGTAGAGATTGAGGCCAACCGGCGGGGTGATCAGTCCGATTTCCATGTTGATGGTCAGAATGACGGCGAACCAGTAGGGGTCAAACCCGGCCGAGGTGATGATCGGCAGCAGGATCGGCGCGGTCATCAGGATCACCGCCACCGGCGGCAGGAAGAAGCCGGCGATCAGCAGGAAGACATTGATGATCCCCATCAGCACCCAGCGGTTGACTTCGAGGTCGGAAATCCAGTTGGCGATGGACTGGGTGACGAAGGTTGATGACAACGTGAAGGCGAAGAGTTCGGAGGCCGCGATGATCATCATGATCATCACCGATTCTTTCGTCGAATCCCGGAACATCGAGATGAATGGCCTGGCCGAGAACATCTTGTAGACCACGACCACCAGCACCAGGCAGAACAGTGCGCCGACGCCGGCGGCTTCCGATGGTGTGGCAACGCCGCCGTACAACACGAACAGGATGCCGGCGACGATGGCCAGGAACGGCAGCACGCGGGGCAGGATCTCGAGCTTCTGCTTGAGCGAGTAATGCCGGGTCACGTCCGACAGTTTCAGGCCGCTGCGCCAGCAGGAAAACAGCGTCCATGCCATGAAGATGGCTGTCAGCATCATGCCGGGGATGACACCGGCGAGGAACAGCCGGCCGATCGAGGTCTCTGTCGAGATGCCATAGACGATCATGGTGATCGATGGCGGTATGAGAATGCCGAGCGTGCCGCCGGCGGCGATCGAGCCAGCCGAAATCTCGTCGGGGTAGCCGCGCTTGCGCATTTCGGGAATGCCCATCTTGCCGATGGCGGCACAGGTGGCGGGCGAAGACCCCGACAGTGCAGAGAAGATCGAGCAGGCGCCGAGGTTGGAGAGCACCAGGCCACCGGGCACGCGGTTGAGCCAGCGATCGAGCGCCTCGTAGAGATCCTTGCCCGCCGGGCTATTGGAAACCGCGGCCCCCATCAGGATGAACATCGGGATCGAGACCAGGGTGAAGGAATTGAGCCCTGAGAAAAATGTCTCGCCGAGAATGTCGAGCGAGCGGAAACCATCGATGAGCAGCAGGGTGCCGATGGAGACGGCGCCCAAGGCAAAGGCAATGGGCATGCCGATGGCAAACAGCGCGATCAGCACGACGAGAATGAGAAGGCCGATTTCCAGCGGGCTCATGCGAGGCCCTCCCCGGTTCCGGTCCAGTTCTTGTAGATCTCGGCGATGTATTGCAGGCACAGGATGCCGACGCCGAGCGGCAACGGCAGCAGCGGGATCCACAAGGGCAACGCCCAGACCGTGTCGGTGGTCCAGCCCTTCGACATGGCCTCATAGAAAAAATGCCAGCCCGACCAGCCGAGCAGGCCACAAAATGCCAGGCTCAAGCTGGCGGCGAGCACATCCAGCACGCGCTTGGCCAACCCGCCGAGCAGATTGGGCAGAAGATCGACCGAGACATGCCCCTTGAGCATCAGCACATAGGGCGCGCCGATGAAGGTGGAGGCAATCATGGCGTAGACGACGAACTCGGTCTGCCAGATGGTGGAGGCGCCCAGAAAGTAGCGCATGAATACCATGTGCGACACCACAAGCGTGGAAGCCGCGATCAGCAGCATCGACGCCAGGCCGCACAGCCGCGACAGCGTCTCGATGATCGAAACAAAGCGTTTCATCTCTGGGCAATCCCCGGATTGAAAGACAGGACAGGCAAGGCTGAAAGGGGGAGGAGCCCCTCCCCCGATCAGATGATCATTCGACGGCGAGTGCCTGGTCGATCAGCTTCTGGCCACCGGGAACCTTTTCGGCGAATTCCTTGTAGGCCGTCTCCTTGGCAATCGCCAACCAGGCGTCATAATCGTCCTTCGACATCGACACGACTTCGACGCCGGCCTTCTTGAAGGTCTCGACCATCTTGTCGTCGAGGCCGGCGGCTTCCTTGTCGAAATATTCCTCGGCCTTCTTGCCGGCAGCCATCACGGCGGCCTGCTGCTCGGGCGTCAGGCGGTCATAGGTTTCCTTGGAAATCAGCATCGGCTCATACATGAACCAGAGCGAATTCTCGCCCGGCTCGGTCAGGCACTTGACCTGCTCATAGATGCGGTAGGAGACGAACGACCCCGACGAGGTGTTGGTGGCGTCAAGCACGCCGGTCTGCATGCCGGTGTAGATTTCCGATGACGCCATCGAGGAGATCGAAGCGCCTGCACCGACCAGCATCTGCTCAAACGCAGGACCGGCAGCGCGGGTGACCTGGCCCTTGATGGTGTCGGGCGAGGTGATGCAGTTCTTCTTCGAGGCGAATGCGCCGCCAAGCCAGGCGTCGGCGATGACGATGGCGCCATTGTCCTCGATCAGCTTCTTGATCTCGGTCATGAAGGGCGAAGAATTGAGCCGCTTGGCGCGGTCATGGTTGCGCACCAGGCCGGGCATCAGGGTTGCGGAGAACTGCGGCACGCGGCCCGAGGCATAGTCGAGCGGGAACGAGGTGACGTCGAGCTGGCCCTTGGTCAGCGCGCCCCACTGTTCTTTCGCCTTGTAGAGCGACTGGCCCGGATAAACCTGGACATCCAGCCCGACATTGGCGGCTGCCAGCTCCCTGGCGAACAGCTGAACCATTTCGTCGCGCGCGTCGCCCTTGCCGCCCGGAAACTGGTGCGATGCCTTCAATGTCTCGGCCTGCGCGAGGCCCGTCAAAGCGATGGATGCGGCAAGCATGCCTGCAAACGCTGATAATAGTTTCATGTCTTCCTCCCAGAAAAATGTGCTCGCGGAACCTCCTCAAGCTCCGGCAACACCGAAAGGGATCATTTTCTGAATGCAATGTCAAACCTCTTGTATACAAGAATAATGAATTTGCATTTCCAAACGGATTGAGCATGATGCGAGCCATGGGCACACGGATCGCAGACACCATTCGCGAACGCATCGAACAGATGATCGTCACCGGCGAGTTCGCCGATGGCGAACGCCTTGACGAAGTCAAGCTGGCCGAGCAGTTCGGGGTGTCGCGAACGCCGTTGCGCGAAGCGTTCCAGTCGCTGGCAGCCTCCGGGCTGCTGACGCTGGAAGCCCGCCGCGGCGCCTTCATCCGGCATCCGGATTTCGTCGAACTGGTCGAGATGTTCGAAGTCATGGCCGAGCTCGAAGCGATGTGCGGCTTCCGTGCCGCACGGCGGGTGAGCGAGCAGCAGATGCGCGATATCGGCCGCACCATCGAAACCTGCGAAGCGGCGATCGCGATGGGCGATTTTGACGAATACTACCGCGAGAACGAGACGTTTCACCACCTGCTCTACGAGGCCAGCGGCAACAGCTTCCTCGCCCGCGAGGCGACCCGGCTGCACAAGCGGCTCAAGCCCTACCGGCGCATGCAGCTGCGGGTCAACGGCCGCATGCCGCAGTCGATGCGCGAGCACCGGGCGATCCATGCGGCGCTGGAGCAATCGGACGGCAAGGCCGCTGCGGCAACCTTGCGGCAGCACGTCGCCATCCAGGGCGAGCGCTTCAACGACCTGATGGCCAGCTACCGGCAGATGGCGCCACGCAAGACCGGCTGAGCCCGCGAAGCGACCGGAATCGGCAATATCGGGCCGACAGAGCGTAGCCTCTCGCAGCCATCACGATGGATAAAGGGCCGGATGCGGGGTTACAGGTGTTTTCGGATGATGCGTAAATGAGCATCGCCACATACGTTGAGACTCGCCCAGATTATACCACCCGGCTAGCCCTGTTAACCAGCCCGATTGAATGGCGATGGGCTCACAATCGGTTTTGCGTGTAGCATCGTTTTCTCGCGCCTAGAAATTGTTCCAGATGTCGTTGAGCGGAAACGAGCACGAACAGCCACCAACGCCAACCTAATCATTTTCAACCTTGTGAAGTCTTAGATGTTGATTGATCTCATACCCTGGGCTTTTGCGCTGCCACCAGCTCTCTGGGAACTGACAAGAGTAGGAAAACGCCACGGCTGGTTTCTCGGCATCTATGCGGCCGTCATCGTCTTTGGAGGCATTTACTTATGGATTCTAGCGCTTCAGTTCTATCTCAATGAAAGCTCCGGCCCATTCACGACATTGGGTGTGGTGGCGACATTGAGCATGCTGATAGGCCCACCTATAGGAACCGTCGTCATTGGCAGGAGAACGGGGCTAGCCGCTGGTGTGTTTGCAGGAGTTGTTGTTGGCATTTGCATCGCGCTGCTTGTTGCCGTTATCTCGATCAGTATCTACGGCACGTGAAGGCTGAGTGTTTGCGAGGATCGCGATATAAGAGGTGGTTCGGATTGTCTGAACAGTTTCGGGCGTCTGCTTAAGTGGATTTCCGCCCTGATTATGCTGCCGCCAGG